>JBJXHF010000099.1:0-43494 GCA_046160805.1 Pyrinomonadaceae bacterium | reverse complement strand
GCGGAAATAATTTTGTTTGTCCCGCTGTCCCAACGTTTTTTTGCGATTTTTTGTCCAGCTTGTCCACAGTTTGTCCACGCCCCCTTGTGGACAAGATAATCTATTGAAAACAAGAGGTTTATGGCTGCAAAATGGCCCTGTCCCGCGAGATTTGAACAAAAAAAGTCACTGTAGCTCAAATTTCATAATTGGTGCAAACAATACTCTTATGCGAAAACTCATCGCCTGAATGCAGCGATCATCACGTGGACAAAATCTGACACTTGTCCAACTGTCCCGGCACTTTTTTTCATGACGTGCCGTCTAATTTTCAAATAGCAAAATCGCCCGAAATATAACGAAGCACAAATACGCTAGCGCACTTCGGGTCGTATTGGAAGACCAACTTTCTCAATATGACGTAACTCTCCAGCCTTTTAAACTGTTTGACACATATTAATTAGTGTTCAATATGCAAGTAAATCAAATCCGGTGACTATCGCCACGTTTCCTTCAAGTCGTTTTCCAGCCATTTGTCCTCCAATGATTTGTATTATTGCTTTAAGTGTATCGCAATCAACACTTAAACCTAAATTGCCGCAGTTTGTAGTTCCGAATACAGCGGTTTCGTCCTATAATCATCACAGATTCCAAGGAATAACTACTGCTCAAATGAATATTCGATTGTCTGAACGCGATCTGCGAACAAAGTTCGGCACATTTACAGAGATTTTATATTACGACGGCCAGGCCGAGTCGATCGCGCTCGTCATGGGCAATGTTGGGAACGGTGAGAATGTTCTTTGCCGGATACACTCGCATTGCATCGGTGCGCATGTGTTCAACAGCATCGAATGCACCTGTCGCGAGGAGATGGAAGGCGCGCAGGCCGTGATCGAACGCGAAGGCCGAGGCGTCATTATCTGGCTCGATCAGGAAGGCAAGGGCAACGGCCATCTTGCTTTGATGGAGAGCATTCCTTTCAAGAAAGAATTCGGCCAGGCTGAGGCTTATGTGAAGGCCGGATTCTCTGCCGATGCACGCAGCTATCGCCCTGCGGCTGACATACTGCAGGATCTGAAAGTAAGATCTATTGTCCTGCTGTCAAACAGTTCGGAAAAAGCCGACGATCTGCGGCAGATCTCTATTAATGTTACCGGCGTAAAACCGCCAAACTACATATGAAACGATGCCCTGAATGCAGACGGGATTATTACGACGATACACTGTTGTATTGTCTCGACGACGGCAATGCTTTGCTCGAAGGCCCGGCGTCCACGGATGAGCCGAAGACTGCGATACTACACGCAACCGAACCGCCGAGCGAAGCGGCGACCCGCGCTCAAATACACATGACCGACCAAACGGCGGTTTTGCCGTCGGGCATTAGCGAGGGCTCTAAGAAAAGCTTTGACAAGCGCCTGCTTTTCGCTCCGTTAGCCCTAGCCGTGATCGTTCTTGGCGGTTTTTTCGGCTACAGATATGTCACACCGGCAAAACAGATCGAATCAATCGCGGTGATGCCGTTCGTTAATGAAAGCGGTAACGCCGATGTCGAATATCTCTCGGACGGCATGACCGAGACGCTGATCGGCAATTTGACACAGTTGCCGAATCTGAATGTAAAGGCACGCTCATCGGTCTTTCGCTACAAAGGGAAAGAGACGGATACCAAGACTGTCGGCAAAGAATTGAATGTGCAGGCGATCCTGAATGGTCGAGTTGCCCAACGAGGCGATCAATTAACGCTCAGTTTGGAACTCGTTGATGTGCAAACTGAAAATGCGATCTGGAGCCAGCAATATAGTCGCAAGCAATCCGACCTTGTTACATTGCAAAGTGACATCGCCCGTGATGTTTCAAGCAAACTGAAATCCAAATTATCGAGTGCGGAAGTCGCAAGTGTAGAAAAAAACTACACCGCCAACGCAGAAGCCTATCAGCTTTATCTGCAAGGCCGTTACCAGTGGAACAAGCGGGAGACAAAGGCATTTGAGAAAGCGGTCGAGTTTTTCAAACAGGCCATCGAAAAAGACCCGAACTACGCCCTTGCCTACAGCGGATTGGCCGATACATATTCCTTGTTTCCCGCCTACGGCAATTTCAGACCGAAAGACTATATGCCGCAAGCCAAACAAGCGGCACTCAAGGCTCTCGAACTTGACCCGAATCTGGCGGAAGCTCACGCTTCTCTTGGCGAAGCTATTTTTTACTGGGATTATGATTTTGCCGGTGCGGAGAAAGCGTTCAAAAAGGCGATCGAACTCAATCCAAAATACGCGACCGCTCACCAATGGTATGGAGAGTTACTGCGTCTAAGCGGCAGGTATGACGAAGGGATAAGGGAAATGTCAAAGGCCCTTGAACTCGATCCGTTTTCGTGGGTCATTAACGACCAAATGGTGGAGCTTTTGAAAATCGCCAAACGGTTTGACGAAGCTCTTCTGCAAAATAAGAAGCTCAATGAGCTATTTCTCGATGAAGGAACATTTCATTATAACAACGCAACTATTTTTGAGGCTCAAGGCAAATATCCCGAAGCTTTGGAAGAATTTTTGCTTGCTGTGAAGGCAGATAAAGATGTTAAACCCGAAGACATTCAAAAGATTAGGGACGCCTACGAAAAAGGCGGTTGGGATGGTTTCGTAAAATGGTCTGCCGAAAACTCTCTCAAATCCCTCAGCGACAAACAGGCAAATGACAAGAATGAATATGTGCCTGCGGCCAGATTTGCCGAAGCTTACGCGGATCTAAAAGACAAAGACAAGACGATCGAATATTTGACCAAAGCATATGACGAGCGTTCAATGACGATGATCGGACTTAAATTAAATCCTAAATTGGACTTCTTGCGTGACGATCCGCGATTTAAGGAATTGGTCAAACGAGTCGGGATCCCGGAGTAGAATATAACTGGTCATGTGACTGGTCATATGGTAAGATCGAATTGCTATGAAAAATAAGACGAAAACCATAAGCGCGACTGAGTTTAAGGCCAAGTGCCTCCAGATATTTGACCACTTGGGTGCCGACGGAATCATCGTCGAGAAGCGGGGTAAGCCGATTGCGAAAGTGACGCCGATCAAGTCTATCAACTCGGAGTGGATAGGCTCGATGAAAGGAGAGATCGAGATACTGGGAGATATTATGTCGACAGGAGAGATTTGGGATGCTGAATCTTGACACGCACATTTTGGTCGGAGGTTTGATCGGCGGCCTCACGAATCGTGAGCTCGATCTCGTCGAAAACGAGGCCATAGCTATATCTGACATAGTTTTGTGGGAAATCTCCAAGCTGGTTCAACATAAGCGCATTTCGATAAATCTGGATGGCACAGCTTTTAGAAGATTACTCCGGCAATTGACGGTTTATCCGATAACTATGGAGATCGCTCGACAAAGCGTATCACTGGACTTCAGGTCCGATCCGGCAGACGAGATAATTGCCGCGACCAGCATCGTGGAACGTATCCCGCTGTTGACACGAGACCGGAAAATTCTAAAGTCGCGTATCGTACCGTTCGCAAAATAGCAGTATGAAAAAATGCCCGCAGTGCGGCCGAGAATACGACAATACAATGAGCTTCTGTCTTGATGACGGAGCCGAACTGCTATACGGCCCGGCATCGATGGACGGGCCGAAGACGGCAATCTTATCAGAACCGGGAGCGATAGCGACTGGGTTCCATGCAAGCGAATCACCGACAAAGCCGCAGATACATACGACCGACCAAACGGCCATATTGCCGAGTGGAACGAACGATATTGTTCCAAAGGCTCGCGGCATCGACAAGCGGCTGTTGGCCGTTCCATTTTTGCTTGCAGTAATTGCGCTCGCGGTTTTTTTTGGTTATCAGTATTTCAAACAGGACATATCCGGGCAGATCAATTCCGTCGCGGTACTTCCGTTTGAAAACAAGAGCGGAAATGCGGACACGGATTATCTTTCTGATGGACTGGCGGATTCGTTGATTTATCGCCTTTCTCAACTGCCGAATCTGAAAGTCAGTCCGACGAGTTCGGTAATGCGATACAGAGGCAAGGAAACCGATGTTGCCCAGATTGCCAAGGAACTTGAGGTCGATGCCGTCATGTCGGGGCGATTGGTACAACGAAATGATGATCTTTCGATAAGCGTGCAATTGATCGATTCGCGCACCGGGAAATTAATATGGGCCGAACAATATGATCGCAAAATGGCCGATCTGTTGGCCACCCAGCGCGAAATAGCAGCAGCAATCACGCAAAAGTTGCAATTGAAATTATCAGGCAGCGATGCAAAGGGCATTACTAAGCATTACACAGAAAATAACGAGGCCTATCAACTCTATTTGAAAGGGCGGTTCTATTTGAGCAAACGTACGGCGAAGGATGCGCAGAAATCCATCGAGCATTTCGAGCAGGCGACTGTTATTGATCCAAAATTCGCCTTGGCATTTGCGGGCCTTGCCGAGGCAACTCATTTTTTCTTCCTCTACAGTTATCCACAGATAAATGAAACGCCCAAGGCAAAGCAAATTGCCTTGAAGGCGATTGAGTTGGATAACACTCTGGCTGAGCCGCATTCGATTTTGGGAATAATTTGTTTCCTTGCTCACGACTTCGCTTGCATGGAACGCGAGCAAAGACTTGCCATCGAACTGAATCCGAAATATCCGGAAGCTCACCGCAGGTTGGGTCTGCTGCTTCGCGCCTTGGGCAGGATCGAAGAAGCCCGAGCTGCAACAAAACGGGCATTGGAGATCGACCCGTTGTCGCCGGTAACTAACTTTCAATACGCGCAGGAATTTTTCTTTGAACGAAGATACGAAGAAAGTGAAGTTTTAAGTAAAAAGAACATCGAACTTGATCCAAATTTTTGGTATGCACATTTACAGCTATTCTATGTTTACCGAATTAAGAAGGAGTATGCTTATGCAGTAGAAGAGCTTGCCAAAATGCAGGACGCGAGAGGCGAACCTGATGCGTCAAAATTGATCCGTGAGAGTTTTGTAAACGGCGACTGGCCTGGATTTTTGAAGAAGATTACTGAGCAGCGCACGCGACTTAAAATATATCCATATTTTGTTGCGACTCTCTTTGTCGAGTTGGGCGAGAAAGACAAAGCGTTCGCCACGCTGAACGAAGCGGTCGAAACAAAAGATCAACATACGAACCAGATGAAAGTCGATCCATTTATGGATCCCTTGCGTGATGACCCGCGCTTTAAAGAAGTGACGAAGACTGCAGGCTTTCCCGAATAGAGTCAATATATGAAACGATGCCGCATGCTCGACAGACCGATAGTGGACACTAAATCCCGTTCTGCGCGGCTTTTCGCATGTAGCTTGGTGGAGAAATTCCAAAGTTGTTCAGGATAAGCGGGACGATTTCTGTCGTGGGCATTTGGTTGTGAGAAATATCCGCGTCGGTAAAGGACGGATGATATGCAAACAAATGGCCTTCGGGGATGTGGTATGCGGTCGATGCAGATTTGTCCTCGATCACGACATTTTCAAGACCGCTTTCGTTCAAATCAAGTAGTCGATCGTTAATTGTTATGTCAGTTTTTTTAAGATTCGCATGTCCTAGGTCGATCGAGAAACCTCTTCCCTCAAGCGTTCTGTATGTCACCGATTCACCGTTTATTTTTAAGTGCCGAAGCTTTTCTTCGAAAGCTTTCGCCGTGTTTTCAACGAGCGAAAAATTGAACTGCGGCAGCATCGAAGGCAAAGCCTTAAATTCGTCGCCGAAGACGCCAAGCATCGCCATGAATTTGTCTTGGTTGACGACGTAAAGTTGAGTTTCGACGGGCTCGCATTCTACGGCATGTTGACCCATGCTTGATGTGATCAGCAGCTTGTAATCGGCGTTTTTCGCAATGAATCCGCCGAGACGCTCCAGCATCTTATCCGTTTTGTCCATCGCAAACAGGATCTCGCCGTTGTAGGTTTCGATCCAATCACGCTCGTATTTTTGATCTTTGTAATCATCCGGAAACAAAGCGGCCCAGTATCGATGCATGCTCGATGCGACATGGTTCGTAAAGAACGTAACGAAGTCCGGCCGTTCGCGATTGAGCAGTTTGTAAAAGACATCGAAGGATATAACCGCCTGATAGGTTCTGCGGCGTGTCGCCTTCCATGGACTCATTTTTTCCTGCACCAAATGGCTGCCGACATCGAACAAAGTCGATGTTTTGAAACCGAGGTCGCCGGCGTTGAGCAGCAGTTTCAGGATCCCGGTGTACGGGATCGATCTATCGATATTACGAGCTGATTCGCGCGACAGGCGAAGATTTATCTCCTGGAACAGTTCGATATTTCTTGGAAAACACTCGCTGCCCGCGGCGAAAACGTCCGGTACATAAAAATCGTAATTATTGATGTCCGCCGGCAAAGGATACGAGTGAAGCGAGCCGAAAACGCCAACCTTTATTCCCTCGCGCGTCAGCAGATTCCAGATCGGCGGAAACTCTTCGTCAACCGCCGTCAGATCCTGATTAAAATCCGAGATGAAGTGTTTATGGTTCCCGACGCCGCGATGAACCGTCGGCCAGGTGTTCCAAGGCGACAGATGTCCCTGATTCTCGGAGAACGTCTCGTACTTTTTCAGCTTTTTGAAATTTTTGGCTATCCACGAATCCGGCCTGACGGTGCGGTAATAGTCGAATATCCGAAGTGGAACTTCATTCAATTCAAATAGAATTATCTTGTTCATTACAGATGATCTTAGTTTAGCAGATGCATGGTTCGCAGCACTATACAGGAGTTTTTGATCCGGCGCAAAAGCGCAACCGTGCTATAATTCGACAACAATACCGAAAACCGATATGAAGCGATGCCCTGAATGCAGGCGGGATTATTACGACGACACTCTGCTTTACTGTCTCGACGACGGCAATGCGCTCCTTGAAGGCCCAGCGTCTGTCGATGAACCGGCGACAGCGATTCTGTCAGAACCACCTGCGGTAGCGGGTGGTTTAACGCAGCCCACGGCTATTTTGGGTGAACCCGCAACTGCGATCTTTCCTCGAACGGAGGCGGAGCCTCAAGTCAAGTTAGGTAATTCGACGAAAAGGCAGAGCCTTTCCGCTCATCGGGCGGCGAAGCCGCTGGCGGCGCTGATCGCCGTGGTTCTGATTCTTGCGGGTGGATTTTTTGCCTATCGCTATTTCTCTCCGGCCAAACAGATCGAATCTATCGCCGTGATGCCGTTCGTTAATGAGAGCGGCAATGCAGATGTCGAATATCTCTCAGACGGAATGACGGAAACGCTCATCAATAGTCTTTCACAAATTCCAAACTTAAGCGTCAAGGCGCGTTCGAGCGTCTTTCGTTACAAAGGCAAAGAAACGCATCCGCAAACCATCGGGAGGGAGCTGAACGTTCAGGCGATTCTGAACGGGCGCGTCATTCAGCGTGGCGAGCAATTAACGTTGGGATTGGAATTGATCGACGCGAAGACAGAGAACGTGATCTGGAGTGAAAGCTACAATCGCAAACAGACCGATCTTGTTGCATTGCAAAGCGAGATTGCCCGTGATGTTTCGGGCAAACTGAAATCAAAACTTTCGGGTGCTGATGAAGCCAAGGTTACCAAGACTTACACCGCCAACCCGGAGGCCTATCAACTTTATCTCAAGGGTAATTTTTACACGTCAAAATATACCAAAGAAGGTTTGGCGAAGGGAATCGAATATTACAACCAGGCGATTGCCATAGATGTAAATTACGCGTTAGCTTATAACGGATTGGCCTACAACTACATTGTTGCCGATGATTGGTTTTTATCGCCTAACGATTCAATGCCGAAAGCACGGGACGCAGCGAGACGCGCATTGGAAATAGATGCGACGCTGGCGGACGCTCATACGTCGCTGGCCGTGGTTTTACACTGGTACGACTGGGATTGGGCAGGGGCGGAAAAGGAATTTCAGCGAGCCATCGAGCTTAACCCAAATGATCCAAGGACGCGCCAGTATTATGCTTGGTTTTTGTCTGAACAAGTAGGTCGGGCCGAGGAAGCCATCGCGGAAGGAAAAAAAGCACAACAGCTTGACCCTCTCTCGCCGGAAGTCAATACATTCCTGGGTATCGTTTTAAGCTTCGCTCGGAGAAGTGACCAGGCAGTCGAGCAATTGCGAAAGACTATTGAGCTCGATCCGAATTACTGGCTCGCACGCACCTGCTTAGGGCGAGCGTACGAGCAGAAAGGCGATATCAACCAGGCAATCGCAGAGTATCAGCGGGCCAGGCAGGTGGAGGAAAATGTGCCGGAACCGTTGGCATTGCTCGGACGAGCCTACGCCCTTTCGGGCAAAAAGGCTGAAGCTGAGAAAGCCATAGATGAGTTGAAAGAACTTTCAAAACGCACATATGTCCCACCTTACAATTTCGCCATTGTTTATGCCGGACTTGGAAATAAAGACGAAGCATTCGCGTATCTCAATCGCGCGTATGACGACCGTTCGTATTATTTAGCTTGGCTCAAAGTAGATTCACAACTCGACAGTCTGCGCGACGATCCACGATTCAAGGATTTGCTGAAACGGATGAATCTGCCGGAGTAATATTTATGACCGAAACGATCCAACATGACGATGGCCGCGTCGAGCTGAATGAAGACGTGCTAAAAGACATCGAATCTTCGCCGTTGTATAACGAAGACCTGGCGCCGGTTCCTGTAGCAAAGCGCAACTGGACGACATATAACTTTGCGGCGCTTTGGATATCGATGGCGCATTGCATACCGACTTACATGCTCGCGTCGGGTTTGATCTCTTCGGGGATGAACTGGTGGCAGGCACTGTTTACGATTTTGCTCGGCAATACTATCGTGCTTGCGCCGATATTGCTCAATTCGCATCCGGGGACGAAATACGGCATTCCGTTTCCAGTGTTTGCGCGTGCGGCGTATGGAACAGTCGGGTCGAATTTGCCGGCGTTGATGCGAGCGTTGGTTGCATGCGGTTGGTTCGGCATACAGGCTTGGATCGGCGGGCAGGCGCTGCAGACGTTTTTTGCTTCGATAATTCCGGGCTGGGCGACGCTGCTTGGCGGAGCGGTCGGCGGCCATACCATAACGGAATGGCTTTCGTTCCTGCTGTTTTGGGGACTCAATATTTTTATTATTTATCGCGGCATGGACTTGCTGCGAATAGTCGAGAATTGGGCCGCGCCTTATGTTCTTATCATGACAGGTCTGTTGCTGGCGTGGATTCTTTATCAAGCAGGCGGTGTTGGGTTTTTGTTGGAGGATCCCGGCAAATTTAATACTTTTAGCGACTTCTGGCCGGTATTTATTCCAAGCCTGACGGCGATGATCGGTTTTTGGGCGACGCTTTCGCTCAACATGCCGGACTTTACGCGGTTTGGCAAAAGTCAACGAGAACAAGTCGTCGGTCAGACAGTCGCGCTGCCGACGACGATGACGATTTTTGCGGCGATGGGTATTTTGATCACCTCTGCGGCATTGATAGTCTTTCCCGAAATGAACAAAGCCGACGCGTGGGATCCGGTCAAGCTCGTCGGCCAATTTTCGCAGCCGGTTGTCGTCGCTATCTCGATGTTCACGGTTGTTGTTGCAACGCTGTCTGTCAATATTGCTGCAAATGTCGTCTCGCCCGCAAACGATTTTGCCAACGCTTTTCCTAAACTCATCTCATTTCGAACAGGCGGTTTGATTACCGGCATCATCGGCATTTTGATGCAGCCGTGGAAGCTGCTGGCCGACCCGAGCGGGTACATCTTCGGCTGGCTGGTCGGTTATTCGGGCGGGCTGGGGTCGATCGCGGGAGTACTCATTGCGGATTATTGGCTCGTCCGCCGCAAGGAGCTGAATCTCGGAGACCTATACCGCACCAACGGCATTTACGGCGGCTGGAATTGGCGAGCCGTAATTGCCACGCTTCTGGGTTGCTTTTTTGCATGGATTGGGTTGATAATTCCAATGTTTCGACCGCTTTACGATTACGCGTGGTTTGTGGGATTCGGCATCTCGTTCTTTACACATTTTGTATTGATGCGTGCCTTTCCTCAGCGGAATGAAGCGACGAATTAGGTAGGAACATTCCGGAATAACTGAAAACTGGTAACTGATAACTGATAACTGAAAACGGCGTTATCAGTTTTCAGTTATTCCGAGAGCAGACATCATAATTTCTTGAAACTGGACTGGAGGAGAATCGAATGCTAAACACTATGCTCTTTGAGCGCCGGAATACGATATACCGCTTTGCGGCACCTGTTATCTTCGTTCTGTTTATTGCTTCAACAATTTTCGCGCAGTCTTTTCGCGGTAAGATTCTTGGGACTGTAACCGATCAAAACGGCGCTGTTGTTCAGGGCGCGTCGGTTACGGCAAAGAATGTCGGAACAGGTATCGAGCGGACGACGACGACCGATTCGGATGGAAATTATTCGTTTGCTGAAATGCCTATTGGAACGTATGAAGTCAGAGTTTCTCAAGGCAGTTTCCGGCCGCAGACGATCAAGGATGTCATTGTCGAAGTTGCCGGAGAGCGGCGAGTTGACGCGGCTCTGTCGGCGGGAACGGATGTGGTTGTGGACGTCGCTGCTCAGGAACAAGTCGAAACAACCAGCACAACGCTTGGCGGCACGATTCAGAGCAGGTCGGTTGTTGACCTTCCGGTAAACGGACGCGATTTTACTAAGTTTTTGGTTCTCGTTCCGGGTGCTTCGGGCGATCCTTCGGGTGCGACCGATTCGCCGGGGTCGTTTGGCTTGTTTAGCGTAAACGGCAATCGCGGCCGGTCGAACAACTATCTTATTGACGGAACCGATATGAACGACGGTTACCGCAATCTGCCGGCGATCAACGAGGCGGGCGTGTTCGGTACACCGGCGACGATCCTGCCGCTCGAAGGCATTCAGGAAGTTGCGGTTCTCTCGAATTTTGAAGCGCAGTATGGCCGCAATTCCGGCTCGGTTGTCAACATTGTTACCAAGTCAGGAACCAATGATTTTCACGGAGCGGTTTTTGAGTTCCTGAGAAACAGCAAAACCGATGCACGTAACTTTTTCAATTTCAAGCCAACTGCAAAAACGCAGCTTCGAAATAATCAATTCGGCGGCTCGCTTGGCGGCCCAATAATTCGCAATAAGACATTCTTCTTCGTAAATTATGAGGGCCAGCGCGAGCGCGTCGGCCTGAATTCGACGGCACGCATTCCCGATCCGCGCGAGATACAGGCAGCACTCAATGGCATGGGCTGCAACGAAGATGACGAGCGCGGCTATCGCGGCGGCATTATATTAAATCCGGTGATCGGCCGTCTTCTGCAGCGTAATCCGTGGGGCACGCCGAACAATCCTTTGCCGCTTTGCGACGACTCGGGCGATCCGAATCTTTTCGTGACAACTCCGGCCTTGAATGATGTTGACAGTTTTATAGGCAAGATCGATCACTCGTTCAATGAGAACAACCAACTGACGGGACGATATTATTACGGCGACAGCGAGCAGTCGTTTCCGCTCGCGCTGCTCGGCGGAAATATTCTTCCGGGCTACAACACAGTTACGCCGACGACCGTCGATCTCGTTTCCATCTCTTATCTAAAGATTTTTTCAAACACAAAGCTGAACGAGGCGCGATTTGGCTACAACCGATTTGAGCAGGGCTTTTTTCCCGAAGATCAGGATTTTGACCCGCGCACCATCGGGTTAAATAACGGAGTGACAAATCCGCGCGATTTCGGCTTGCCGTTTATACGCATCCGCAACGACGCGGTCGGCAGCCTTGCGTCTATCGGTTCCAATCTGTCGGTGCCGCGAGCCCGCGTGGATAAAAATATTCACTTCATCGACAATTTTTCCTGGAAGATAAATTCTCACGATACAAAAATGGGCTACGAATTTCGCCGCACGGATGTCGATGCATTCTTCGACGCAGGCTATCGCGGGCGTTTGGATTTTGCGACGCTGGACGATTTTCTTCAAGGCATTTTGTCAGGCGGACGATCTGCCCAAGGCGAATCGCAGCGGCAAACATTTCAAAATTCGCACACGTTTTATTTTCAGGATAACTGGCGGGCGACTCGAAATTTGACTTTGAACATGGGTGTTCGATGGGACTATTTCGGTGTGCTTGGCGAGAAGAACAATCTGCTGAGCAATTTCGATCTGCAGCGCGGGCTTGTCCAGGTCGGAACAAACGGCCTCGATAAACTTTACAAGTCGGACTGGAACAATTTCAGCCCGCGACTCGGTTTTGCGTGGGATGTTACTGGCAAGGGCAAGACGGTCGTTCGCGGCGGCTGGGGTTTGTTCTACGACGCGTTCTCGCAGGACTTCTTTGTTGGGCAGTTACCGTTCAACACATTCAATCCCGGACCGGCATATAATCCCGTCGGGCCGTCGCCGATCCTTTTCTCGTTCTCGACCGTCCCGCAGATCCAGGACGGCGTTCCGATCTTCAGCGACTATCTTGATTCGGACGTTTTCTCAGTTGACCGCGATCTCGAAACGCCGATGATCCAAAATTACAATCTGAACATCCAGCAGGAATTGACCCGCAATGTTGTTTTGCAGGCCGGATATGTCGGCTCGCTGGGCAGGAAACTGTTTCGCTATCGAGACATAAATCAGCCGGTCAATCCTGCGGTCTCGACGGCGCGGCCGTTTGACAACGGGCCGTTTGCTCCGTCGGGCGGAACGTTTTTTTATGTCAACCAGCTTGAGACAACGTCAGAATCGAACTACAACGGACTGCAAACGAGCTTGAATCTGCGAAATTTTAAAGGTTTTTCGGGACAGGTTAATTACGTTTGGTCGCACTCGATAGACGACGCTTCGGACGGACAAGACTACGTGGCGAATGCGACGCAGCCCGATGACAGCAATAATCCCAAAGGCGAGCGGGGAAATTCCAATTTCGATATCCGCCAACGATTTGTCGCCACGCTCAGTTACGAGCTGCCAAATTTCGCAAAAGATCATCCGCGCATCGGCAGCGGCTGGCAGTTCAACACAATCGTCACGCTTCGCACGGGAAGCCCATTTCACGTCAATCTTTTCGATGACTTCAACGGCACAGGCGAATTTTTTCCACGTCCAGATCTGGTCGGCGATCCGTATGCCGGAACAAGCACGCCTGATAATTTTTTGAACCTTGCCGCATTTAAAGTTCCCTGTACGTTGGATAATATGGGAGCCTGCATTCCGGGCACTTACCATTTCGGAAGCTTGGGAAGAAACTCATTGATCGGGCCGGGTTACCAGAATGTGGATTTTTCGGTCTTCAAAACCACAAAGATCACTGAACGCGTCAATCTACAACTTCGAGCGGAGGTCTTTAACATTTTGAATCATCCGAATTTTGCCTCGCCGCTTCTGCCTGGGTTTTCGGTGGATGCGAGTGCCAACGGACTTACTCCCGAGGGACTCGGCAAAGACTATTTGAGGCTCATCGTTACGCCTGACGTAGGCATCGGCAACCCGTTCCTCGGCGGCGGCGGCCCGCGCAATTTTCAATTTGCGGCGCGGGTTACATTCTAGATTTATGAAATACGACAGAGTTAGAAATTTTTACAACGGTGAGTTTATTGAGAGCGTCGCGACCGACGATCTCGATGTCATTTCTCCCATCGACGGCAACTTGTTGTCACGCGTTCCGATGTCAACGACAGACGAATTGGAAAGAGCGGTGAGATCGGCAAAAAAGGCGTTTGAAAGCTGGAGCAAGCTGCCTATAAAAGAACGTGCGCAGGTGTTCTTTCGGTATCGGTATTTGCTTGAAAAGAACTCCGATGACTTGACGGCATTGGTTTCAGAAGAGAACGGCAAGACCATTGACGAGGCCCGTGCCGAGGTTGACAAGAGCATCGAGTTGACAGAGTTTGCCTGCTCGATGCCGCAGCTTGTTTCGGGCGAAATTCTGGAAGTCAGCCGAGGCGTCGAATGTAGAACGGAGCATTTTCCGGTGGGCGTGGTCGCCTCGATAGTGCCGTTCAATTTTCCGCTGATGGTCCCGAATTGGACGATGCCGAATGCGCTCGTGCTTGGCAATACGATGATAATGAAGCCGTCCGAGCTTGTTCCGCTCTCATGCGGGCGAATGGCTGAGCTACTAAAAGAAGCAGGCCTCCCCGACGGCGTTCTTAACATCGTCAACGGCGGAAAAGAGATCGTCGAAGGCATCTGCGCTCATCCCGATATCAAGGCCGTCAGCTTTGTCGGCTCGACGAAGGTCGCTAAACTTGTCTATCAACAAAGCACGCATCATCTAAAACGCTGCATCGCGTTGGGCGGTGCGAAAAATCATCTTTTCGTTCTTCCGGACGCAAATCCGTCGATGACTGCCACAAATGTCACGGCCTCGATGTCTGGCTGCGCAGGCCAGCGATGCATGGCGGCGTCGGCGATGCTCGCGGTTGGCAATGTCGATCGAATAATAGACCAGATATGCGTCGAAGCCCGGAAAGTCGTGCCCGGCAAAAATCTCGGCGCAGTGATCTCAAAAGCAGCAAAAATACGTATCGAAGATTACATCTCAGAAGCGGAACGCAACGGCGCGAAGATTCTGGTTGACGGACGCGGCGCCATTGTCGAAGGCCGCGAAAACGGGACTTACGTTGGCCCGACCGTTATCGATCACGTAAAGCCGGATATGTCTGTTGCAACCGAAGAGATATTTGGCCCTGTAATCTCGATCATGCGCACCGACACGCTCGATGAAGCCATCAAGATCGAAAACGATAATCCATACGGCAACGCGGCGGCTGTCTTTACGCAAAGCGGCGGCTTGGCGAGGTATGTGATGGAGCACGCGAGCGCCGGCATGATCGGCGTCAACATCGGCGTGCCCGTTCCGCGCGAGCCTTTCTCATTCGGCGGCTGGAACGAATCGCGTTTCGGCGCAAACGACATCACAGGCCCAAGCTCGATTCAATTTTGGACGAAGCTAAAAAAAACAACCACAAAATGGAACCCCGAAGCGGGCGTGAACTGGATGAGCTAATGAGATTTTCGATTTTAGATTTGCGATTTTCGATTGTCAGGAAATAATTTAAGAAAATATGGCAAGAATAGTAAAAGGCGGGCTGATCCAAGCCCATAATCAGGAAGTCGCGGAGGCTCCGATCGAGAAGATCAAGAAGGCGAACATCGATCATCAGATGAAGTTTGTCGAGGACGCGGCGAAACAGGGCGTTCAGGTGCTGTGTTTTCAGGAGATATTCACGACGCCGTATTTCTGCGCCGAGCAGCAGACGCGTTGGTATGACGCAGTCGAGAAAATACCCGACGGCCCGACAGTGAAATTAATGCAGGACGTCGCCAAACAGCACGGCATGGTGCTGATCGTCCCGATCTACGAGGAAGAACAGACTGGCATATATTACAATTCGGCAGCCGTGATAGACGCCGACGGCAAATTCCTCGGCACTTATCGCAAGACTCACATTCCGCATGTCAATCCCGGCTTTTGGGAGAAATTTTACTTCCGTCCGGGCAATCTCGGATATCCGTGTTTTGACACAGCGGTCGGACGCATCGGCGTTTATATATGCTACGACCGGCATTTTCCCGAAGGCGCGAGATGTTTAGGTTTGAATGGCGCCGAGATTATCTTTAATCCATCGGCGACGGTCGCCGGCCTTTCGGAATATCTTTGGAAACTCGAACAGCCCGCACACGCCGTTGCAAATGGTTATTTTGTCGGAGCTATCAACCGCGTCGGCATCGAAGCGCCGTGGAACATCGGCGAATTCTACGGCCAGAGCTATTTTTGCGACCCGCGCGGCCAGATTCTTGCCGAAGGCTCGCGTGACAAGGACGAGCTTATAATTGCTGACCTCGATATGGACAAGATCCGCGAGGTGCGAAACACATGGCAGTTCTTTCGCGACCGTCGACCGGATGCATACGCGCCGATAGTGGCGGATTAAGATTTTTTGCCACAGAGAACACAGAGATTTTGAGAAATATTTCTCGGTGTTCTCTGTGAACTCTGTGGCTAATTGTTTTATGGCAAATGACTATTGCTCACCGCTCGATATTACTCAGATCGAGCAAAATTTTGCCGAGATCAATCCGGCGATGACGCAGGCCGAGGCGCTGGCGGAAGCGAATCGGTGTCTTTACTGTTATGACGCGCCCTGCACGCGGGCTTGCCCGACTCATATCGACGTGCCGTCATTTATTAAGAAGATCGCGAGCGGCAATCTGCACGGCTCGGCGCGTGTTATTTTTGATGCGAATCCGATTGGAGCTACTTGTGCCCGCGTTTGCCCGGTTGAAGTTTTGTGCGAAGGCGCCTGTGTCGAGAAAACATTGCTGGATAAGCCGATAGAGATAGGCCGCTTACAGCGTTACGCGACAGATCATGCGATGAGTAATGGCCGTCAGATCTACACAAAAGGCGAATCGAACGGAAAATCTGTCGGCATAATTGGTTCGGGCCCTGCGGGCTTGTCCTGCGCAGCATATCTCGCACGTCTTGGATACGACGTGACTGTTTACGAACGCAAAGCGCAGGCAGGCGGCCTTGACACTTATGGCATGGCTGAATACAAGATGCCGCAAAAAGTCTCGCTCGACGAGGTTGAACACGTCGCCGCCATGGGGGTTAAATTCATGCTACACACAGAGATCATCCACGGTGCTACGCCAAAATCCGAGGTGCTCGGTGAATTAAATAAAGTCGGCTTTGACCTGCTGAATGAATGGCACGACGCGATCTTTTTGAGCACCGGCCTCGGCGACACAAATAAACTCAATATTCCCGGCGAAGAATTGGAAGGCGTGTTTGACGCTCTCGAATTTATCCAGTTCATCAAGACGCGCAATTGGAAATCGGTTCCGCTCGGTAAGAATGTTGTTGTCATCGGCGCCGGCAATACGGCGATCGACGCCGTTACACAAGCTAAACGCCTCGGCGCCGAAAAAGTAACGATGGTTTACCGCCGCACGGAGAAAGACGCTTCGGCATACGATTACGAGATGGAACTCGCCCGCAAAGACGGCGTCGAATTTATCTGGCAAGCCGCACCGATCGGCATTCTGTCAGATGAAGACAACACGCGAGTGACCGGCCTCCGCTGCGAGAAAACCGACGGCTCGCTCGAACTTTTTGATATCAAATGCGACATGGTGATCAAAGCCGTCGGCCAGCAGAAAATGCGCAACTTTTTTAACGACGTCATCGGCGTCGATACGGATGAAAAAGGCCGCGTTGTGGTTAACGCTCAAATGCAGACATCGAATCCCAAAATATTCGCCGGCGGCGACTGTGCAAACGGCGGCAGGGAAGCAGTTGACGCTTCGCAAATGGGCAAGCTGGCGGCGATGGGCATTCACGAAACACTGTCGGGCGAAAAGGTCGAGTTTGCAGGTGCGATCCTTCGTGATCCGGCGAAGGCTCCAGTCGATACAATTCCCCATTGAGTAGGGACAATTGTTGCGCGGGTAATATATTGATATATCCATATATACCTGTATAATTATTTATGGACTTTGAATGGGATGCGAGAAAGGCAAGGGAAAACCTCCAAAACCATAAAGTCAGCTTTGAAGAAGCTGAGCAGGCCTTTGACGATCCCTTCGGAATTGAGTACGCCGATGAGTTTCACTCAGACTATGAGATTCGGTATCGACTGATAGCGTTATCGCCCAGAAGGTTGTTATTTGTTGTTTATACATATGCGGATGAAAATACTGTTCGGCTGATCTCCGCACGCAAGGCTGCGAAAATCGAAAGAGAGTTATACAACAATGCCAAAAGATAAAGAGTTCACATTTATTCAGACCGAAGAAGAGTATAAAAAAGGACTTGCAAAGGGGTGGACGGACGACGATATGCTTCGTCCTGGTACATATAAATTTAGGCGTTCAAAATGGCCGGAAAAACTAAAGTCGGCAGGCAAGATAAAGGTATCCATATACCTCGATAATGATGTCGTCAATTATTTTCGTCATCGCGCCGAAGGCGCTAATGCCGCACCGTATCAGACGCAGATCAATAACGAGCTGCGAAAAGTAATGGAGAACGGCGGTGCCGAACCGGTCGAGAACGATATTCTGAATAATAAGAAGTTTTTAAAGGCGTTGAAGAAGAAGCTTGAGACGGTGTAAAGACATTATGGCCGATCTGAGTATAAACTTTGCAGGAATAAAATCTCCGAATCCTTTTTGGCTCGCTAGCGCGCCGCCGACGAATATGGGGTCGATGGTGGAGCGGGCGTTTGACGCGGGTTGGGGCGGTGCGGTTTGGAAGACGCTTGGCGAGCCGATCGTGAATGTGTCGTCGCGGCTCGCGGGCCTTGATTACGGTACGAATCGTCTGATTGGGCTTAATAATATAGAGCTGATCACAGACCGCTCGCTTGAGATCAATCTAAAAGAGATAACCGAATGTAAAAAGAAATACCCGAACAACGCTGTGATCGCGTCCTTGATGGTCGAGTCGAAAAAGGAAGCGTGGCAGGAGATAACAAAGAAAACGCAGGACACGGGCTGCGACGGTTTTGAATTGAACTTCGGCTGTCCGCACGGTATGAGCGAGCGCGGAATGGGCGCGGCGATGGGACAGGTTCCTGAATACACATGCATGGTTACAGAATGGGTCAAAGAGGTTTCAGACATTCCGGTGATCGTTAAACTGACGCCAAATGTTACGCATATCGTGCCGCCGGGCCACGCTGCTCAACGAGGCGGTGCCGATGCCGTTTCGCTGATCAACACGATCAACTCGGTGATGGGCGTCGATGTAGAGACGATGATTCCTTATCCGAATGTTAACGGCATGGCTGCTCACGGCGGTTATTGCGGCACGGCGGTAAAGCCGATCGCGCTCAATATGGTTTCGGAGCTGGCTCGCGATGCGGAGTTCAACATTCCTATTTCCGGCATCGGTGGAATTAACACCTGGCGCGACGCGGTTGAATTTTTGCTGCTCGGCGCGGGAAATGTTCAGGTTTGCACGGCCGTGATGCATTACGGTTATCGCATCGTCGAGGACATGATCGACGGGCTGAATAACTACTTGGACGAAAAAGGTTTTAAATCGGTCAACGACATTGTCGGCAAGAGCGTGAGCCGCGTCACCGATTGGGGCAATCTCGATCTGAATTACGACGTAAAAGCCTACGTCAATAAAGAGCATTGCATCCGCTGCAACCTTTGCTACGTCGCCTGCGAAGACGGCGCGCATCAGAGTTTTACATTTGAGGAAGTTGATGGCAAAAAATATCCGCTCGTGATCGAAAAAGAATGCGTCGGCTGCAACCTCTGCTATCTTATCTGCCCATCGCCCGGAGCAATCACAATGAAACGCGTCGACGCCGGCGGCCCGACGCAAAGCTGGCGCGAACGCACTGCCGCGAATTAGCTCAGCGAAAAAAAAGATATTTAAACGCAGAGACCGCAAAGGACGCAGAGATAGAACCGTTTTTTCATTCTTGTCACTTGACCGCTATTTGGTGAGAGACGATTGCCCAATGTGCGTAGCCTTCTTCGTTTAATGGTATTCGGTCAGGCTGAGTGTGTCCGTGATTATCGGTGGCTCTGGCTTGCAGCTTGTATGTGCCGGGGCGAGCGTCCCAATCAATGTCCCAGCGGACCCACGCTAAATCGATATTTGGCTCTCGAAGCCTTGCCCGCTGCCAACTGCGGCCTTCGTCAAAGCTGACTTCGACCTGCTTTATTCTTCCTTCACCCGACCATGAGCGTCCGCGCACTAGCCGTTTGCCGGCAGCGATCTCGCCGTTCCAGGGAAGTTCGAATGCAGATTTGACCTGTTGGGTTGTGAGCATTGGGCCGAGAGCGGGCGGTGACGGTTTGTAGTCTTTGCCGATCAGCACGTATTTTTTTGTGTTGTATTCGGAGTAAAGCGACGAAACGGAAACTTCGATGCGGCCGACCCACTTTATATGCGAAATGCCGACCCAGCCGGGCAGGAGCATTCGAACAGGGAAGCCGTGATCGGGTAAGAGCGGTTGGCCGTTCATCGCATAAACCAGAAGCGTGTCGGCGGCAAGGGCTTTTTCGACAGGCATTGGACGGCTGACCTTTTTTTCGTCCAAACCAATCGGCATTACGTCGCGAGCAGTTTTCCTCAACCCGGCGCGTCCCAGAACTTCGTGAAGCGGCACGCCTGTCCATTCGGCAACGCCGATGCCGCCGAGATTCCACGGCGTGCCTTCGATCTTTTTTCCATGTGAAAACTCAAAAAGATTTCTGCCGTTCCCGGCACACTCTAATGCGCGTATCACAGAAATTGACGGCATCGACAGCAACTCGTCATAGCCAAAGAAGCGCGTCCCAGAAACGCCCGACCCAAAAATCTCAAGCCGCCACTTTGCCGGATCGATACGCGGGACGGTTGCACTATTGTTTCGGACGAAGAACAATTCGGTCGGAACAATGTAGCCGCGATTATACATTGCGTCCCAACGCATTTCGAGATTGCTGCCGTTTCTAATGAAATACTCCGGCGGAGCGTTTTTGAGTATCGCCTGATCGGTTTGACCTAAAACCTTTTCCGGTTTGAGAGTGGACAGCGCTGCCGCCGCCGCTCCGGTTGCCAATACCTTAAAATACTCACGCCGGGAAATCGGGTTGTTCGGAACTTTTGAGATAAGCTCGCGTTCTCGATCGGTATCGTAAAACTGCTCGTCCAGCAGGTCTTTTCGTTTCATAGCGCCTCGCTTTAACTAATGCATGCTAGAAGTATCGAACAAAACCGAGCAGGATTACAACCCGCGCGTCCCAAAGATTTTTCGCCACAGAGAACACAGAGAACACTGAGAGACGGCTCCCGGTTCTGACGTGCGTCCCAAAATGAATTTTCAAATATCTCTTACGCCGCCGCGTTGCGGCTTGGTTTCAATCATCACATTCCTGCGACGTTGCCGCAGGCTAAATTACGACGCACCTTCGGTGCTGAATCTGAAATTCACGGAGAGCCGCGTCCCTGGTTTGGTGAAGTGTCAGCTTTGAGATTGTGCCCGCTCGGCCTGGTGGTCACTAACCCCATCTGCTTCGCACGTCGATATGCGGCCTCGACTACCTGGAAGCCGGCGCGTCTATGAGGGGAGAGAGCATAGCACGGCACCATTTCACCATTCTCCGACAGATCGTAGAAAACCGCGGCCCCTGGTTCCGGGCGGTCGCTTAAATCTATCACCACCGGATCAACGCAGCCCGGGCCGAAGCGGCTCTCGATCAGCACCTGACAGACGCTCTCGACATATCTCACTTTCTCGTCAAAAGCGATCTCCGAGCGGCGGATAAAAAACTGCGGGTGGCGATTTGGTGTTGTGCGGCAAATGCGATTTCGTTTCATAGCCTCAACATAGCATCAAAATCGATTTTAGGAAATACCAACTTTCTCGATATGACGTAACTTTCTCAATATGACGTAACTTTCCGAATATGACGTAGTTTTCTGAATATGACGTAACTTTCCGAAGTGTTGCACGGAGCCGATGCCGTAGGCACGGACGTGACAGGGGAACGAACTGGCCGCCCGCTTACGCAGGCGGTTCTGAAGGACGTACTTTCTCGATATGACGCGAAAACCGAAATCTTGAATCTAAATGTAATATAGAGTTAAATATTAACGAATGGATGTGCAAGCCCACATAAAAAGAGTATGTTCGCAGATCGTCGAACGCTTTCGGCCGCAGAAGGTTATTCTGTTTGGTTCTTATGCTTATGGCACACCAACAGCAAATTCGGATATAGATTTGCTGGTTGTGATGCCATTCGACGGACGAGTTCATGAACAGGCGGTTAAGATAAGGCGAGAATTGGATTCATCGTTTCCATTGGATTTGCTCGTCCGTACGCCTGAACAAATCCGAGAACGTGTGGAAATGGAAGATTTCTTTATGCGGGAAATTGTAGAACAAGGGAAAGTCCTTTATGAAGAAAATGACGCTTGAGTGGATAGAGGTTGCCGAAGGTGATTGGGCAACCGCTAATCGTGAACGTCTTGTTGAAGCAAAAACCAACTACAAGGCGATTTCCTTCCACGCGCAGCAATGCGGCGAGAAATACTTAAAAGCCTACATTCAGGAAAAAAGCGATGATCCTGAACGTACGCATGATCTTGAAGTTCTTTTGAACAAGATTCTGCCTCACGAGCCTGCTTGGTCAGCTTTAAAAGAGAGTTGTATTGAACTTACTGATTTTGCGGTTCAACATCGGTATCCCGGAACCACAACCTCATCTCAGGATGCTGAAGACGCCATCAGACATGCCGGACTTATTCGAAAATTTGTTCGAGAATTTTTTGGTTTGACAGATTAGCGTTATTAAAAACTTCCCTGGAACGAAATCTGAAGATGATAGTCCGTCCCGCAAAATCCGACGACGCGATCGACATCGCATATATTTACAATTATTACATCGCCACCTCGCACGCGACTTTCGAGATCGAGCCGGTTGATGAGGCTGAAATGCTGCGACGGATCGAGGATGCGTGGGTTTCGGGTTATCCGTTTCTCGTTTGTGAGGAAAACGAAGAGATCGTCGGTTATGCTTACGGACGCCGCTTTCGGACACGGGCTGCGTATATGCATTCGATTGAAGTGACGGTGTATGTTCGACCCGGCCATCTGGAAAAAAGCATCGGGACAATGCTTTACGAAGTTTTATTGAACGAAATAAAGAAGGGCGACTTTCATGCGGTCATCGGCGGCATCTCGCTTCCGAATGAAGCGAGCGTAAAGCTGCACGAAAAATTCGGTTTTGAAAAAGTGGCCCATTTCCGCGAGGTCGGGCGTAAGTTCGACCGATGGATCGATGTCGGATATTGGGAACTGATACTTGATAGATAAAAAATGGTAAAACATATTTTTCTCTTTTTTTTCATCACGTGTGCGTCCGGTTTTTCTCTCGCCCAAACTCAAGGCGGCGTCTCGGATCACTCATTAACTAAGAAGGAAAAATCTGCAGTAAATAAGCGAATCGCGTTGATCTCGAAGCAGTATAGAAAAAAGCAGTGGCGGGAACTTTATGCGTCATTTCTAAGGGAGCCGGTTGAAGGTCGGACACAAGATGAATTCGTCAAAGAAATGAAGGAGAACGACTTAAACCCCAATTTCACCCGAAAGTTTGTTGATTTTCATCCAAAAAGTTATATCGTGATTAAGCATACTGACAAGCATGAGGTCGTAGCTGTTTTTGGATGTATATTGGTAACCGAGGAACGTAAAAAACTCTCCTATTGGGGAGCGGTTAATGTGGGACGACGCGACAAAAAATCGTGGTTGCTGTTAGACTTGCCCGGAACTAATCCAGGTATTGTCAATGGTGGGCCAAAGCCTTGCCCGTCTTAATTGGCATTTTCACTTCTAATCTAGTCAATCTGACCGACTGCCGGTTGTCACTCTGAATCCTTTTCTTTCATTCTGCGTTAAACATCGTAAAAAAGTGTTGACATAAGTTTGGCATTCCTGTAACTTTGAAAGAGTAGCGGCTGAATAAGTCGCGCACCTATCGCCACCAGATGCGGCAAAGTTTTCTAAAAACAAACAGTTCCGATCGATCACCTTGGTGATCGAACATCCGAAGAATGTAGGTTTTGAGTACATCTCAGAATTGACCTGTCAATTAAGCCCATCACTCTTTTCCAGTATCTATAAGTGGCACAGACCCTCGCAAGAATTAAAACCTACAAATTTCGGATGGGAACTAAAGAAAACTTTTCGCCTGCGCAAAAGGTTTCTGAAATAAGGAGCAAGAAAAATAATGTTCAGTAAAAAGAAAAGCGTTGCCGGTTTAGACATCGGTTCGAGTTCCGTAAAGATGGTCGAGCTTGAAGGCAAGCTGAACAACTTAAATCTAGTAAGCCTGGGCTTTGAAAATTTGCCGGGCGACACGATCATCGACGGTCAGATCATGGAGTTGAACGTCGTTTCGGATGTTATCCGCAGCGTCTGTGTCAATCATGATGTGAACTCCGACAATGTTGTCACCGGCGTCAGCGGCCATTCGGTGATCTTAAAGAACATCGTGCTGCCGTCGATGAGCAGGGAAGAATTGGAAGAATCGATCGACTGGCACGCCGAAGAACATATACCGTATGACCTCGCCGACGTCAGCCTCGATTATCAGGTTACGGCCGAGACGAACGATTCAACGCATGTGTTGATCGCCGCTTGCAAGAGCGAGCGCATCGACAACATCAAGCAGGCGATTCAGCTTGCGGGCAAGACGGCGGTCGTGATCGACGTTGATACGTTTGCACTGCAGAACTGCTACGAAGTCAATTACAATCCGTCCGAAAATGACGTTGTAACACTTTTGAATATCGGTGCCTCGACGATGAACGTAAATATCGTCAAAGGCACCCGCTCGCTTTTCACGCGTGACATCACGGTTGGCGGAAGCCAGTTTACCGATGTTTTGCAACGCAGCCTCGGACTTAATTTCCAGCAGGCCGAAGCCGTCAAACGCGGCGTCGCCGATGCAATGGAAGGCGTCGAGGAAAAATCCATCGAACCTTTAATGAATAACGTGACCGAGATCGTTGCGATGGAGATTCAAAAGACATTCGACTTTTATCGTGCGACGACCGAGGACAATGAAACGCTAGTCCAGAAGATCCTTATCTCTGGCGGCGGATCGAAGCTTGCCGGTCTCGCGCAGGAACTTTCGGAAAGGCTTGAGCTGCCCGTCGAGGTGCTTGACCCGTTCCGCAATATAAAAGTTGACTCAAAGAAATTCGATCCTGAATACCTCAGCGAGATCGTGCCCGAAATGGCGGTTGCTGTTGGATTGGCAGTGAGAGGAGTGTAATAAAAAAAGATGATTAAGATCAATCTATTAAATTCCGTTACAGAGAGACAAGCCGGCACGGTCGTGGCTGTCGATCGCAAAATATCGAGCGGCAGCTCGCGCCTTCTGCTGATGTCGGTTGTCGTGAGCGTAATGCTTGCGGCGGTCATCGGCTGGGACATTATCAGCACTCAGATGGCAAAAACTGCTGCTGAAGCCGAACTCAATAACCAAAAGACGATCGCTGCCGAGCTTGAGGTCGTGATGAACGAGCAAAGAGAGCTTGAGCAAAAGATCGCCAGCATCGACTCTCGCATCGAAGCCATCAAGAAGCTGCGTGCTTCTCAGGCAGGTCCAAGTGCCGTGCTCGATGCGATGCGTGAGCGTATTGCGATGGTTCCCGGTCTTTACCTGCAAAGCGTCGAACAGGCCGGCGAAGGCCTCGTGATCAAAGGCAACTCGCCCGACGAATCGCAGGTCACGCAGTTCGGCCGCAGTCTCGAGTTTTCAAACGGGTTGTTCTCGAACCTTAATATCGAGACAAAGCGTGACGAAGTCGTGAATCAAAATGCGTCTACCAAGGTAGTTAACGGTGAAGTCGCGAAGGTTGAGATAGTCAATTTCACGATCAAGTGTAATTACACGCCTTCCAAGGCTGCCGGTGCCAACACGGGCGCCACCACAGCCTCGGGGCAGGCACCTGGTGCAGCACCACCGGTTCAGGTTGCAAAGAATTAATCGTTTTATACAAGCGAAAAAAGAAGGAAAACCAACATGTTTGAGAAAATCAAAAATCTAAAATGGCACTATCACCTGTTGCTGCTTGTCGGCGTAGCGGCGCTCGTTTATTCCGGCGTGTACTACTTCGTGACAAGCGAGACGCGAGCCGAGATCGCATCGCTTAATGAGGAGATCTCTCAGCTTCAGGCAAAGAACGAAGCGGCCCGCATTGCCACGCAGCGTATCAACGAATTTCGCGAAATGTACGCCAGCAAGGCCGCGGAATACGAAGAGCTCAAGGTTCTTCTGCCGGAACAGCGTGAGATCACGAACGTTCTTCAGGGTCTTCAGGAAACGGCAAACAACAGCCGGATGGAAATCATGAGGTTCTCGCCGCGTACCGAAGATACGCAGCAGGATTCGATCATGGCGAAGGCGGTCGAGATTGAGGTTGACAGCAATTTCAACAATCTTCGTGCCTTCTATGACCGGATGGCAAAATTGCCGCGAATCGTGTCCATTACGGATTTCAAGATCAATCAGCGCGACAAGCAGTCTGATAACAAAACTCTGCACGCTCAATTTTTGCTGACGGCATACTACGCCGCCCCGACCGATCTTAGCAAGCCCGCGCAGCCCGGCGCGCCTGGCGCACCTGCCGCTCCCGGAACCGCTCCAGCACCACCGGCCAAATAGATCGAATTAAAATTCGCATTTCCAAAGAGAAAAAAGCCATGATTAACAAATCGACATTAAAACGCTTCGCATGCCTCTCAGCGATGGCCGCGGCCGTCGTGCTCGTCAGCGGCACCTTTTCAGAGATCAGCGCTCAGCGTGATCCGTTCGTCAAGCCTTCATTTATGAAGGTGAGACCGCCCGCTCCGGTCAAGTCGGGGACAAGCGCAAGCGGAATGCCCGTGAACTTCGGCCCGCCGGCGATCGAAGCGCGCATCGAGTATTTCAAGCGGCTTCGCGAGGCCGCCGCTCTCAACGGCTCGCCGCTGCCCAAGGTGACCAGCGTTCTCACGCTGAATGAGATGGCCGTAACAGGCATTTTCAAAACACCGCGCGGTTACGCCGCCATGGTCGAAGCGGTGCCGATCAAGCTTTCATACACGGTCTATCCCGGCGAAAAATTCTTTGACGGCCAGCTTGTTGCGGTCGAGGACAACCGGCTTGTGTTCCGCAAGGTGACAAAGGTCGGCGCGGGTAAATTCGTTGCATCGGTCGAGAACAAACCGCTCAAGGAATACTCGCAGAAAGCTCAAATCGAAGGCACGGCGCCTGTTCCGGCCGCAGAGAGGCCGGTTGAGACGGCGAGCAACAACCCGTCCGAAAAATCCGAGAGCAAGGACGGAAAAACTCCGACCAAAGCCAAACCTGCTTCGAATCCTTTTCTCTCGCCGCTTGACGAGATGAACAAACAGCCTGCAGACGCGCCAACCGAAAAGGCGAAGAAACCTTCCAAGAAACCTGCCAAGGTTGCACGGAACAAAGGCAATTAGTTTTTTATCCCACCAACAAACCGATCCTTTTTAACAAAAGCGATCAATCGAACTTAGATACGGAGGAAACATGAATTCTCTTAGCAATCTCAGCGACGCGCTCAAAAAAGTCGTAGTCGCATTAGGAATAGTCAGCATTTTTGCTGTCGCCATTGCAGCTCAAAAAGTCGAGCCGCAGTCGCAGGGCAAGATGTACGGCGAGCCGGGTTTTCGCGGCGAACCGATCAATCTCAATGTCGTCAACGCCGACATCCGCGATATCCTCAGCTATATCACCGATCAATACGGCATCAACTTCGTGATCGACAAATCCGTCCAAGCCGTTCCCGTGACGGTCAAGGTCAACGAAGTTCCCTGGAATGTCGCTCTTGATTCCGTGCTTCGCTCGCAGGCTTTGGCGGTCCAGGTTAACGGCAATATCCTACGCGTCGCGGAATCGACCACGCTCGCTACCGAACAGGCTGTCCTGTTAAAGGTTCGCGACGGACAATTGGATAATTCGGCGCTTTACACCGAATTTATCCGCCTGAACTTCGCGCGAGCGGAGGGCACATTGAGTGCCGTTGCCGGCAATATGAACGATCTTACCGCGGGCACGACTACGACTCCGACAGGCACTCTTTACGGCGATTCTTTTTCCGTATTGGCCGGGACCAAGCAAGCGGATACAAGTGGTTTTAAGAGCAGCACGGATGGCGGTATCCTCGGCATCATCCAAAAACGCATGTCGCGTCGCGGTTCGATCGAGGTTGATAAACGCACCAACACGATCATCGTAACGGATGTTCGTGAGAATCTTGACGCGATCAAGCAGCTCGTAGCTTATTTGGATCAGCCTGAGCCGCAGGTTGAGATCGAGGCACGTATCGTGGTCGCACAGCGTAACTTCACCCGCGACATCGGCGTTCAGCTTGCAGCTTTCTTGAAGGGAGCACGAGGCAGCGCCATCGGCGGTGGAACGCTTCCGGAAAACATCGTCGCCGTTCCTTTGCCGAGCACTTTGCCGAATCCCTCGATAAACAACGATCTTTATTCGAAGATAGCCAACACCGCCTTCGGATTGACGACCGGTGTTTTCGGCACGGCCCAGATCAACGCGATCATCTCGGCCGGCGAGCAGAAAGGCCAGGCCAAGATAATTGCCTCACCCCGCGTAACGGCTCTTAACAATCGGCCGGCCGAAATAAAGAGCGCTACCAAAATACCGATCACGACCCTCCAGGGCGGTGCAGGTGGAACAGTACTCGCCACTACAACTTATGTTGATGTTCCGCTTCGGCTCGTAGTCACGCCTCAGATCACCGACACGGGAATGGTAATTCTGAACGTAGTTGCGGAGAACAGCGCAACCTCATCAATCGTCAGTGGAGGCTCGCCGGCGATCAATACCCAGAGCATGAGCACCGAAGTCACCGTGCCCGACGGTGGCACAACGGTCATCGGCGGAGTTTTGTTTGACGATGAAAGATCGAATCAGGACCGCACGCCCGGTATCGGAAGCGTTCCTATCCTGGGCAATCTTTTCAAGCGTAAAGGCGTTCAGCGTAATACGAACGAGATACTGTTTTTTATTACGCCGCGCATTTTGCGTCCCGAAACGATGAGCGGCTCGTCGAGCACGACTGCTCCGCGAACGGCACCGATCATCCAGCCGGTTCCGTTGGGCAATCCGCCTTCGAACTCGAACCAGACGCCGGTTCCGGATCCCGCACAGCCTGGCGTTTTCCAATCGCCAGGTCTTACAAGACCCGAAGCGGCGCAAAGCGCACCGAGCAAGTAATCTTGTTCATTTAACGAGAGATGTTGTTTCTTCCTCGCGGCCCGTCAGGTATATGCCTGACGGGCCTCTTTTTTATATTTGTGTTATGGTGTCATTCCCTCGGCCTTTATGTTAACCAGCTTCGCTGGAAGGGTTGCGTAGTCTTCGACCTCGATGTGCGATCCGACGCCTTCTTTGTTTTTCTTCCAGCGAATCTTAGCGGCGGCGAAATACTTGCCGCTCCCTTTGCCTGTGCGTGAGTCGATTGTCAGCTCGATGTAGCCGAACGGATAATCGAGCGAACGAAAGCCACCGCGAAGCTCAGCAAACTCAGTCCAGCGTTCGAAAACGATGTAGATTTTTCGCTGGCCGCCGACTCTGACTTCGCGAGCCACATTGACGGTACGGCCTAACTGATTGGCAAGCGAAAAGTTGCCGATGTCCTCGTCCTTTATCGCATCAAGCAAGTCGTCCTGTCCGCCAGTTTGCAGTTCCGAGAGAAAACTCTTGGCTTGGTCATCCGACGTCATCGTTTTTAGCCTAAGCGTAAAAAAGCCGGTGCGGACACCCGTGTAACGCCCGCTGCCATACCTAACAAAGTTGCCGGTGAAAGTTTCCTGCCCGTTCGCCGTAACCGAACCAACGAACAAATAAGCAAGGATCAAAACGACGGCTGCGACAAGTGTTTTTTGCATAATTTTTCTCCTAGATCACCACATCCGGCGGTGTGCCGGGAAGCGGCTCGGGGAAAGAAGGCACCGGCTCCGGCTCGCGGATCGGAACCGCGTCAGGATCGTCTCCCGGCATCGGGTCTTCGACCGGATAAGGACTTGGCGGCTCGTGCGAAGGCTCGTCCGGCGGCTCCGGATGTGGCGTGTCGGGCTCGTTAGGATCAGGTTTTGGATTGTCTGTGCCGAACCATGGTTGATCGGGTTTCATTACATTTCACCTCCGATCTTAGAGTTACATAATAAGTTTTCGAGGAATGTACGGTTTCATACAAGGGTTGGCGAGGCGATATGCTTTGACTTCAACGGAGTTTGGGCGGACAATATAGATTGCTGTTTTGATAACAAAAGCGTTTGAGGTGCCGAATTTTTTCGGCATAAAAGGGTAAGCGGGTGAGATTCCCGCACGATCGCGTCACCGTGAATGGATTTTGCGATTTTCGATTGCCGATTTTCGATTGTTTATACATTCGCAAATCGCAAATCTAAAATCGAAAATTTCCTGAGTCGGGCCGCCTGCCTCGGATGCATTTGCCATAGAAGATGTTTCGCGTCAAAACATCGCAGGCAGACAAGGTGAAGTTTAAAAACGCCCTGTTTTTCTGGCCGATGATTCGGCTGCGAAAACAGGGTGTTTTTGTTTTTTGGTGAGAAGTGAAAGGTTGGAAATGTAAAGAAAGGATGACCGCGTTGATGCTGTCGGCGATCCTCATAGGTTGTCGGGGCGGCAACGTGTCGCCTGTCAATCATGTTGAGAGCGTTAGTTCCGAAAATTCGACATCGTCTAGGCCGATGCGGATCGTGACCGATGACCTTGACCGCACGATCACGGTTCCGACCAAGATCAATCGCGTCGTGAGCCTTGCTCCGAGTGTCACGGAGATGGTCTTTGCCGCAGGCGGCGGTGATAGGCTGGTCGGCGTCACGACATTTTGCAACTACCCGGAAGAAGCAAATGCAATAGCAAAAATTGGCGACACGATGAATCCAAATATGGAATCTATCGTCGCACTAAAGCCCGACATCGTCTTAGTCTCAACGGCATCACAAATCGAAGCGTTCACGAAAACGCTGGAGGCAAATGGGATTGCAATTTATGTAACAAATCCTCTCCGATTGACAGGTGTTTACCATAACCTGAAGCAGTTTGGGATTATGTTCGACACCTATGAGATGTCCCGACAGGTGGTGGACAAACTCATGGATCGAGAGTCCGAGGTAAGATCCATCTGCGATACAATCCCCACGGGGGACGATGAACATGAGCCATCCGTTCAGCCTGTTCGTGTGTTCGTTCAGATTTCAAAAGAGCCACTATTTACAATTGGCGCAACATCCTTTTTGACGGAACTTATTCGCAACGCAGGTGGTTCCTCGTCGACTGGAAACGTCGAAACTGCTTATCCGAAACTTAGCAAGGAAACAGCGTTGGCGTTACAGCCGGAGGCAATCATCTTATCTGACAGCCCAGACAATCAGGAGCCAAACGAGGTCTTTAAGAATTCGCCTGCTGTGAAAAACGGGCGCGTGTATAAAGTAAACGCCGATCTGCTGTCGCGGCCAGGACCGAGGCTTGTTGATGCTTTGGAGCAGATCGCCGTATTTTTGCATCCGGATAAATTCCGGAATAACTGATAACTAATAGCTGATAACTTATAACTCTGAAATTATCAGTTTTTAGTTATCAGGTATCAGTTATTCCGAAGAAAGTCTTGAAAAAGAGAACGATCACTATAGGCGGGATACTTGTCGGTGCACTTTTTTTGGCGCTTGTGTTGGCAGCGCTTTTCGGCGCAGAGAGGTTGCCATTGTTCGACTTGACTGAACAGCAGCGGTCGATACTTTATGACATCCGGTTGCCGCGGATTTTGCTTGGTGCGTGTGTCGGCGCCAGTCTTGCGGTTGCCGGCGCAGGGTTGCAATCGTTGTTGAGAAATCCGCTTGCTGAGCCATATTTGTTAGGCGTGTCGAACGGCGCGGCGCTTGGGACGATGATTGCGTTTGTGTTTTTTCAAAGTCTTGAGATAACGCGGCCGCTGCTGGCGTTTGCGGGTGCGGGGTTGGCAACGATAGTCGTCTATCGGATGGCAAAGAGTCGAGCCGGAATGAATGTCGAACGGCTGGTTCTGTCGGGCGTGATCGTGACGACATTTTTGTCATCAGTGATTGTGATGCTGACGACGCTGCTTGATGCGGCAAAGTTGCGGAGCTTTACGTTTTGGCTGCTGGGCGATTTGTCGCAGGCTACACGCAGCGGAGTTTATCTTAGTTTCGCTGCTGTTGTTATCGGCACAATTATTTTGACCTCTCAGGCTCGGGCGTTGAATTTGATGATGGTCGGCGAGCGCGATGCGTTTGATTTTGGAGTCGAGGTCAGTCGCGTGCGGATGTTGGTTTTTGGAGCGGCGAGTCTTGTGGTCGGAGCGGCGGTTGCGGCCAGCGGCTCAGTTGGATATGTCGGTTTGATCGTGCCGCATCTGGTTCGTTTGAGCGTCGGAAGTGACAACCGATTAGTTGTACCGTTTTCGGCAGTTGCCGGCGCGATATTTGTTGTCCTTGCGGATACCATTGCCCGAACTGTAATCGCGCCGAGAGAGCTGCCAGTAGGAGCAGTGACGGCGTTGATCGGCGCGCCTATGTTTATTTACTTGTTGAGGAAGAATTAGCCACGAATGACACGAATGATACAAATGAAGAAAAAATGATAATTCGTATTATTCGTGTAATTCATGGCAAAAACTAATGCTTGAGGCTTGGGAAATTTTTGTTAGATATGGCGAGCGCATGGTGCTCAAAGATGTATCGTTTGAGCTAAAAGACGGCAATATTGTCGCCTTGCTCGGTCCAAACGGAGCCGGCAAGACGACTCTTCTAAAGACGCTTAACGGTACGATCGAACCTGAATATAGCGGTGGTGTTTTCCTTTACGATCCCAAACTAGAAGATCGTCAGGAGATTCATTTTATGTCACGGCGTGAGATCGCCAAAAATATAGCCGTCGTCGCGCAGGAAAATGAGACGCGGTTTCCGATAACGGTTTTGGAGTTTGTGTTGTCGGGGAGGTTTGTTCACGGCAATGCGTTTGGTTGGGAGAGCGAGACGGATATCGAGCTTGCAGAAAAAGCGCTTGCGGATTGCGATCTTGATGGCTTTGAAACACGTTTGATGAACCACCTTTCGGGCGGCGAGCGACAGCGGGCTGTTTTGGCAAGGGCGATAGCCACGAATGCACGAATTTTGCTGCTCGACGAGCCGACGGCAAATCTCGATCTCGCGCATCAGGCGATGATGTTCAGATTGGTTCGCGAGCGTTGTCGTCAAAGCGATTTTTCGGCGATTGTCATAACGCACGACCTCAATCTGGCGTCAGAGTTTGCGGACGAGATCATCATGCTCCGCGACGGACGAATTGCGGCGGCGGGAAAACCGGAGGAAGTTTTGACTACAGAAAATGTGAACAATGTTTTTAACGTAAAAGTGCTGCTGGATACAAATCCGGCGAGCGGTAACGTTCGTGTGACGAGCGTTTTTTGAATAACTTTAGCCACGAATAACACGAATGACCCGAATAAAATCATTTGTGTAATTCGTGCCATTCGTGGCTAATCTTGTTGGCAAATGACGCGAGGGAAGAAGCGGTGAAATTCCGACGCTGCCCACGCAACAGTGAATCGATTTTCGATTTTCGATTTTAGATTTCGATCCAAAATCCCAAATCTAAAATCCAAAATCGATAAGCCTGGAACCTCGCTTATTTGCCTTGGCTTAGAACCATTCTGCGTGTGGGCAGAAGAGGAGAGAAATGAAAATCACTATCTTACTAACCTGTTTACTTTTTCTTCCGCATATCATTGTTGGTCAAGAAGCAACCATCAAAGGAAAAATCACCTCGTTCGGAATTCCCGTTAATGGTGTCACTGTAACCGTAACTTCGGACAAAGGCACTAAGTATTCGACCACTACTAATTCACGAGGCGAATACGATATGACGGTTGCGGAATATGGAGAATATCGGTTTGTTGTCATTAGGCATAATGTGATCGTGTATTCCACAACGGTTGCTGCTGCACATAGTGGGGTAACTAGGGAGTTCGAGCTACCAGGGATTATTGAAATAGTAAATGTGGCCACGGGCGAGGCACAAGCGGTCGAGCAGGTTTCTAAAACGGTTGATGTGATCGATGCTCAACAGATGCGTGACCGGGCGGATTTTTCGTTGGTTGAAAGTCTGCGAACGATCCCGGGTTTTCGCCTGCAGCAGCTTGGCGGGTTTGGGCGGACGGCGAATATTAAGACGCGCGGGCTGCGTAATTCGGATACGGCGGTGTTGATAGACGGCATACGTTTTCGTGATGCGACGGCGATCACGGGCGACGCTTCGCCGTTTTTGAGTGACATTACATTAACAAGCGTGAACAAAATTGAAGTGCTTCGCGGGTCGGGATCGTCGCTTTACGGGACGAACGCCATCGGCGGCGTGGTCGATTTTCAGACGCCGACGGCGCGAAGCGGAACACATGGGCAGATTGGCGGAGCGTTTGGCGGGCTTGGTTTTGGACGCTTTCGCGGAAATATTTCGCACGGCGCTGAGAACAACAAGTTCGGCATCACCGCCGGTGTTTCGCGAACGGAATACAGGAAAGGAGTTGACGGGAACGACGATGCGAACAACACAAATTTCCAGACGCGTATCGACGCCAATCCGTTTTCAAAGACAAGCATTTCAAGCCGTATATTCGTCTCGGACGCCGATGTTCGATTGAATTCCGGTCCCGACACAGCAGGCGCGCTGCCAACGTCAAACACAACGATCATCAGTGCCATTCCGAATGTTACTTTTGTGCCCGATATTAACGATCCCGACAACATTCAACGTTCGAAGGTTTTTAGCGGGCAGTTTGTTGTCAATCAGATCATCAACAGCAAGCTCGTGATCAACGGTTACTACCAAGGGCTAAGGACAAAGCGGACGAACGACAACGGGCCGCTTGGGATCGGTTTTCAGAGCGCTTCGACGAGCGTATTTGACGGCACGATACACACGGGCAATGCTCATTTGAATTGGACTCCGAACCGAATCAATCAATTTACCGCGGGGTATGAATTCGAGCGTGAGAAATTTGGCAACGACGGGCGGACGCCGTCCGGCGCCGGTAATTTTTTCACGCGCGCGGGACAGCAAAGCCATACGTTTTACGTGCAGGATCTGGTAAGTTTGCTCGACGGCAATTTGCAGTTTGCGGGCGGTGTCCGGGTGCAGAAGTATAGCCTTGATCGTCCTGCGTTTAGTTTGTTGAATGCTCCGTATAGTGATTTAACGTTAAACGATCCGCCGACGGCATACACGTTTGACGGTGCGGCATCGTATTTTATCAGAAAATCGGGAACAAAATTGCGTGTTCATGTAGGTAACGGCTATCGCGTGCCATCGCTCTATGAACGCTTCGGTTCGTTCTTTTCGTCATTTGGCACGCCGAGTTTTGTTATCATCGGCGATCCGTTTCTGAAACCCGAAAAAACGGTTGCTTTTGATGCGGGTATCGAGCAGAATCTTGCAAATGATCGTGTTCGGCTGTCCGGCACATACTTTTGGACGCGGCTCAACGACATTATTAATTACGCCGATGTCGTGCCGGATATTGGCCTCGACCCGAGGCCTTTCGGCGGCTATGAAAACCAGAGAGGCGGAAATTCGCGCGGCGGTGAATTCAGCATGAAGGCAAGGGCGAGCGACTCGACCGACATCTTTGCGTCATATACATTTACGGACAGCGTTCAGCGGATACCGCAGGCTCAGTTCAGCGGGATATTGAAAACGCTCGGTGTTCCCGATCATCAGTTCACGTTTGTGGCGACGCAGCGGTTCAAGCGGGCGTGGGTCAATTTTGACTTTCTCGCAACATCCACCTATCTCGCACCGATCTTCGACACAAACAATTTCAACTTTCAGACCTATGTTTACCGCTTTAAGGGCAATCGAAAAGGCGATCTGACGGCTGGCTACACGTTTGGATTTAAGCAGGAGAAAATGACCCTGAGACTATATGGAACGGTCGAAAATGTTTTTGATCAGGAGTATTACGAAAACGGTTTTCGCACCGCCGGAGCAACAGGCAGAGCTGGTTTGAGTTTTGGGTTTTAAGAATTTGCCCTCGAATAAAGCGAATCACGCGAATCAAAGAATATGGTTCTTAATTCGTATAATTCGTGTTATTCGCGGGCAAACTGCTTTATACTGTTCTCATCAAAACTTATCGCGATTCGAAAAAAGGGGAATAGGTTATGAGAATTAGAATTACTTTTTTTATAGTTTTTGCATTGGCAATGGCGGGTTCGTTGTCGGCACAGACGAAAACGGTTACGAATGCAAGTCTTGCGACATATAAGGATGACCGTGCGCGGGCTACACAGGAATATCTTGAGAATTACGAGCGCTTGGGAATGCCGTCGCCGGATGAAATCGAACGCCGCAAAGATGAGAGCCGTGCTGAGATGAACGAATTGGCGAGGCAGATGCGTGCAGAAAATCTCGAACGCCAACGCCTGGCGGCCGAGCTGCTGATGAACGCGCGTCTGACAGAGGCGTATAATCGTAGCATGCAGATCGAGTCTCCGCAGTTCCGCGATAGATACCCGATCGAAAGCGGCATCTACTTGGGAAATCCATATCGCGGCGGCCGTCGTCATCATCGGTTTGGGTTTAGACGGCCGTTTGGTCAGTCGGGATATGCCGGCGGCGGGATGTTTTGGCCGTCAGGACCGAGAACGCCATCGCAGCCGTTGCTTACACCAACCAGGCGTTGATAAACTGTCTTGATGAAAGAAGGTTGGGAAGCGGTTATCGGCATGGAGATCCATGCCCAGTTGGCGACGGCGACGAAGATCTTTTGTTCGTGTGCGGTCGAGACCGGCGGCGAGCCTAATTCGAATACGTGTCCGGTGTGCTTAGGCTTGCCGGGCGCGTTGCCGGTTTTGAATAGGCGTGTCGTTGATCTGGGAGCGCGCGCTGCGTTGGCTCTTGGGCTTGAGATACAGGAAACTTCGATTTTCGCACGCAAGAATTATTTTTATCCTGACCTTCCAAAAGGCTATCAGATATCACAATACGACAAACCGTTTTCTGCAAATGGCAATTTGACGATACTTACCGCCGAGCGCGATGAACATGGGCACGCACTCGAATGGAAGCCGATGACGATTCACCTTCAGCGGATGCATCTTGAGGAAGACGCGGGCAAAAATGTGCATGAAGGATTGCCGGACGTTGATAAATATTCCTACATAGATCTAAACCGCGCGGGAACGCCGCTTGGCGAGATCGTCACGTCGCCCGATTTTCGCACATCGTGGCAGGCGTATGATTACGTCAATCATGTGCGTCGCGCTTTGCAATGGGTCGGCGCGAGCGATGCCGATATGGAGAAGGGCAACTTACGCTGCGAGGCTAATGTCTCGGTCCGCAAGATCGGCGAAACCACATTCAACAATAAGGTTGAGCTGAAAAATCTCAATTCCGTTCGCTTTATGCAGAAGGCGATCGAGTTTGAGATCGAACGCCAGATTATCGCTTACGAGGCTGGCGAAACGGTCAATCAGGAATCGCGTTTATGGGACGAGAAAAATAATCAGACCCGATTTATGCGGAGCAAAGAGGACGCTCACGATTACCGCTACTTTCCCGAGCCCGATCTACAGCCGCTGGTAGTCACTGCCGAATTTATCGAATCGGTAAAATCGCGAATGCCGGAAATGCCCGATACGATGCGTGAGCGTTTTATTGAAACCTATGGCTTGAGTTTTGGCGACGCTTCGCAGCTTGTCGGCGACATAGATTTAGCAGAGTATTTCGAGAAAACAGCTCGCATTACTGCAAATCCAAAACTCTCCGCCAACTGGATACTCGGCGAACTGACACGCGAATTGAATAATTCCGGCAAGTCAGTTTGCGATTCGCTGTTGACCGCGGAAGACCTCGCCGAACTGATCAAAACTGTTGAATCGGGATCAATTAATAATAATCAGGCGAAGGAAGTTTTAGTTGAGATGTTTGCGACTGGTATAACTGCTGCTGATGTGATCAAAGAAAAAGGCTATGAGCAGGTTTCCGACAGCGCATCAATCGAGAAAATCGTTGATGAAGTTATCGCAGCAAACCAGTCAAATGTCGAAGCCTATCGAGCCGGCAACGAAAAACTGTTCGGTTTTTTTGTCGGCCAGGTGATGAAGGCGTCGCAAGGCAAGGCAAATCCAAAAATTGTAAACGATATTCTGAAAGAAAAATTGTGAAATTTACTGACAAAGTTGTTGTAGTAACCGGGGGAACAAAAGGCATCGGGTTTGCGATCGCCGAAAAGCTTGTGCGTGAAGGTGCAAAGGTATTTGTATGTTCACGAACGCGATCTGATCTGGAACAGGCGGTTGAAAAATTGTCGAAACTTGGCGAAGCGGCTGGCAAGCCGTGCGATGTTCGTGTCGAGGAACAGGTCAAATCCGTTATGGAAAGCTGTGAAAGGCGGTTTGGCGGTGTCGATATTCTGATGAACAATGCCGGCGTCGGTTATATGGATAAGACGGTTGAGGAGATTTCACCCGATGAATTCCGGCAGACCTTGGAAACAAATCTTTTCGGAGTATTTTATGCCTGCCATTTCGCAATTCCGATGATGAAGCAAAGAGGCGGCGGTTACATCATCAATATCTCATCGCTCGCCGGTCAAAATGCGCATCCGCGAATGGCGGCTTATAACGCTTCGAAGTTCGCTCTCAACGGTTTTTCCGAAGCCTTGATGCAGGAAGTACGGCACGACAACATTAAAGTCAGTTATATCTGCCCCGGCAGCGTGAACACACATTTCGGCGGCGACACGCCGACAGATGAAAAAGCCTGGCAGCTTCAACCTGACGATATTGCCCAGGTCGTGATTGGGCTTTTGGAAATGGACGAACGTGCACTCCCGAGCAAGGTAGAAATACGTCCAAGCAAGCCGCCGAAAAAATGATATAGTTTCGCACGTTATGAAAATCATTCTCACAATTGCATTAATTTTATTCGTATTGAATTCCTGGGCTATTTCACAAAATACCGCAGAAGACAAAGATAAGTTAAACCGCGCTAACTCGCAATTAGTCACAAAATATAAATTAGGAGAATACGATGACGCTTTGAAGTTTGCAAAAATCGCCCTTGATCTTGCTATTTCAACTTTCGGAGCAGACCATGTCGAAACTGCAAAATCATATAAAAACATCGGTGAAATTTATCGAGTTAAACGCAAATATCGAGAGTCGGCAGAGAATTTTCAAAAGGCTTATTTAATTTACCAGAAGGATATTGTCCGAAATGGAGAATTAATCGGGAAGATTCTTGACAGTCTCGGAACAGTTTTAGCTCTTGACGGGAAAAAAGCTGAAGCCGAACCGCTTTTACTACAGGCCGCCTCAAATGCAGAGGCGGTTTTTGGCAAGGAAACCAAAGAAACTTTGCCGGCGCTCAAGACACTGACAAGTTTTTATATTTATACAAAGCAGTATGATAAGGCGGATGACATATTTTTAAGGCGGTACATAATATACAGCATTCTTGAAAAGAAAAAACGATACTGCCGGACTCGAATCTATTCAGGACGAGTACGATTGTTACAGCGCTCAGCATTTTCAAGTAGGTGAGTCTATAAAAAGGAAGAACGCTTTTGGGGAAAGGCTTAAAGCTGAGCGCGTTAAGCGTTTTGGCGAAGAACCGCCAGCGCCACCTGCTAAAAATACGATAATGGGAGGCGTTATCAACGGGAAAGCAACTTTTTTAGCCATACCTGCTTATCCCAGTAATGCGCGGCAGCTTGGGATAACCGGATCAGTTTCGATAAGGGTCTTAATTGATGAGGATGGCAAAGTAATTAGCGCCAAGGGATTTTGCGGCAATCCTATATTTTTTGCTGCAACCGAAGATGCAGCTAGGCAGTCCAAGTTCTCGCCGACCACGCTCAGCGGCACGGCAGTCAAAGTGAGCGGCACTATTACCTACAACTTTTTTCGCTGAAAATTCCAGTCACCGTTTTGATCAATGAATCTTCGTTAAAGGGTTTTGTCATGAAATCGGCAATCCCCAGATCAAACGCTTTTTGTCTATGTTCTTCACCTGTTCGTGAAGTTATCATCACGACCGGAATCACGCGCAGACGCTCGTCATTTTTTAGAATTTCAATAAATTCGTAGCCGTTCATGCGCGGCATTTCAAGATCGGTAAGAATAATGTCAGGTATCGCTTTCGATGCTCTCAGTGTCTCGATTGCGTCGAGGCCGTCGGCAGCGGTGATTATTTTACAACCTGTTTTTTCGATCATTCGTGAAATCATCTGTCTCATCGCGCTGCTGTCGTCCACTATCAAAACTGTCAGGTCGAGGTTTTGAGCAGTTTTTCGCGGCTTTGAATCATTGTCATTCCACGTCTGATCCATAGACACAATAGCTAGTGCATGCGGCATTCTAATCGTAAATGTAGTGCCTTTTTGGAGTTCAGATTTGATTGAGATTCTGCCTCCGCCGCTTTCGATGCTTTCTTTGACGATGCTCATGCCGACGCCGCGACCGGCGTTCATGCTGAGCGTTTCAGCGGTTGTGACGCCGCGCAGAAACATGAGTGCAAACGTTTCTTCGTCCGATAAGGCCTCTACCGCTTGTCGATTCATTGCTCCGGATGAAACAGCTTTCTCGCGCAATTTGGCGGCGGAAATTCCGCGTCCGTCATCCTGAATTGTAACGACGATCTCGTCACCGCTGTTTTTCACATCGATCTTGATCTGTCCTGTTTCGTGCTTTCCGATGAGTCGGCGCGTTTCGGGCGATTCTATTCCGTGGACGACGGCGTTTCGCAGCAGGTGAAGCAGCGGCTCGACCAGGGAATCGAGAATTTGTGTGTCGATCTCAACATCGTCGTTCTCGATAACAACAGCGGCCTTCTTATTTTCTTCCTGGCAAGTGACGTGGACGGCGCGGTTAAGACGAGTCGACAGCATTCCAAATCGAACTAGTCTGATCTGCAATAGTCTGTCGTGCAACTCACTCGTCAGCCGTCCCTGTGTTTCAAATAGTGAAACGATTTTTTCCAAGTTGTCCCCGTTTTGTTCCTTGTCATTGACAGCTCGACTGATCTCTGCAAATTGTCCGGCCAGAGAAGCCCAGTTTTTATCCAGGTTGCGGCTGATCTTCAAAAGCTCATCCATCCGGCCAAGCGCGACACGGACGATCTGCGCCGGCAGCGGTTTCACAAGCTCGCTGCTTGCTGACGGTGATGGTTTTTCGTTTGCTCCTGTTGAATTTACCGATGCAATTGGAGAGGCCGAGGGAGCAATTAGGTCTTCTGAAAATACGCGATCAAATTTTTTATAGATGTCACTAAGCTTTTCCGACTGATTTGCCTTAGCTGTTCCGACAGTCATTGCGCTGAGGCAATCGCTTGAATCGGCAAGTAAGTCAACGAGCGAAGCGCTTATCTCGCGTTTATCTTCCGCTAATTGGTCGAGCAGATCTTCAACTCGGTGAGCAAGCTCGGATGCTTCCTTCAATCCGACGATGCCAGCCGCGCCTTTGAATGTATGTGCGCAGCGGCGAATGTTCCAAAGTGCATCGCGATCGTCCGGCTGAGAAATCAGCGTTTCTATGTTTGCCGCAATAGTATCGAGCAGCTCGGAGGCCTCATCGCGAAAGATCTCGAGCGTTTCCTCATCGATCTCGAATTCCGTTTGCGGCTCAGTCTCGGTATAGCGCGAGTCGTGCAGATTAACTCTAAGTAAATTTTCAAATGATTCATCGACAAAATCCGAAATATTCGGAAAAGGTTCGTCATCAATAAAAGACGCTTCTAAGAGCGAAGCCTCGATCTCGGTGATGACATCGAGCGCGTTGTTGGCACCCGGCTCAAGCGACGCGGTTTGGTTATTGCGAATCTCCGAAAGAAAATGCTCACAATCTGAGAAGAGATTTACGATTTTTGTCAGGCCAATCGTCTCCGCATCGCTCTTTAGAGCGAGCAAAATTCTCATCGGCTCTACGAGATCAGTTTGCGAGCGTCGATCGCGGACAAAGATCAATATGGCATTCCGAATGGCGGCCAGATCGCTCCAGGCCTTTGCGTAAAACGAGCGCACAGCGGCTGCATCGGGCGATGCGCTGGCTTTAAGAACGGAATTATTCGCGTGCAAGGGTTTATTGTTCCGATGAATATTTGGTTTCTGGAACGAGGTGAGTTTCGAGAGCCTTCATCAAAGCATCGGGGCCGAAAGGCTTTGTGATGTAGTCGCTTGTTCCGGCCATGCGGCCGCGAACCTTGTCGAAAAAGCCGTCTTTGCCCGAGATCATCACGACCGGAATATGCTTTGCCGCGGGATTGGAGCGGATGCGTTTGCAGACTTCGTATCCATCCATTTGCGGCATCGCGATGTCGAGAAATACGATGTCAGGCGCATTTTCAGCCATCTTCGCGAGGCCGTCAATGCCGTCAACAGCACAGACGACATTGTGCCCGGCCTTTTCCAATTTGCTCGAGATAAGTTTGCGCACCGTCGCGCTGTCATCGACGACGAGAACGTTTTTTCCTTTCACCATAGTACCGTGAACTTCGTTCTGGCGCCGCATTTCGTCGCGTCGGATCGCGATGGTATTGATCTGGTCGGAGAGTATGACATTGTTCGGAGCAAGTAGAAGCGCTTCGTTGAGATACTTAAGCCCTTCATCAAAACTTCGCAGATTAAAATGTCCAAGCCCGAGTGTCGTCAATTCACTAACGTCGAAATCGCGCAGGTTCCATTCCGCTTCCATGTTGGTAACCGCTCGCTGGATCGTCTCACGATTCGCGTGTGTATTTGAAAGAACCGCTTCTACATCCGAGAGCGATAACGCAGCGCGACAAGAACCGCATTCGAAAATATTGGCGTCATTTTTGACGGTACAAAATGGACAGGCAGCTCCCGTTGACGCGACATCGTAGCTAACAAAATCGAGATCGTCCAGCGTCTCGGCGTCCTCGATCTCATAAACGTCGGGCTTATGACCAACCATCGCTTTACCGAGCAGAGCTTCGGTCTCCGCAAGCCATTTTTTTGCACGCTCATTTTCAGGATTTATCGTCAGGACATTGGTAAGAAAAGCGACCAGTTCTTCCGGATAGTCGCTGATCGAGGCAAGCCACATCCAGGCGTCCTCGCTGAACGAATTCAGCTCGGCGGCCTCGGTGAGATATTCTCGAGCAACTTCGCGCTCACCATTTTTCGCGGCAGCGATACCTTTTGTGAGCATTGTCTGAAAATCGGCAGGAACGGACATGGCTGCTTCATCTCTGACAAGCGGCATTACGGTGACGGTGGAATCAACTTCTAATCTCATATTTGGTGAAAGAAATTTACAGTGGTTTTTATGCAGACAATGTGGGAGCGTTATGACGAGACGAACGCCCAACTACAACCTAATTTCAGTAGCAATACCAATGCCAGTGAAGTAAACGGTCATAGCTATTGTCAAATTGATACATACCCCCTAAAATAAGGGCTGAAAGTCATTAATTGAAAAATCGATGAACTATCTGATTCCGATAATTTGGATCGAAAGTGACAAAATATGGCAGATTTTCTGACAAAAAATCGCAACTGAAAGTTCGCCGCTGAAAGGCCGAGCATGGTCGAAAAAAACACTGATTACGACGTAATAATCGCCGGCGGCGGCCCGGCCGGACTTTCGTCCTTGCTCTGGTGCGCCGAACTTGGATTGACTGCGATCCTCATCGAAAAAGAACCCGAATTCGGCGGCCAGTTGCTCCACACGCATAACTCGATCAAAAACTATCTTGGGATAGAGGCTGTAAACGGCCGCGAGCTTCGAGATATTTTTTTGCGACAGATCGAGAAAGCAAAAATAAAGCGGCTTACAGGAGCGGAAATTGTCGAAGCAGACCTCACTCAAAAAAGCGTGACGCTCGCGGATGGTACGAAATACTCAAGCCGTGCGATCATAATCGCAACCGGCGTGCGGCGAAGGAAGTTAATTGTCCCGGGCGAGGAAGAACTTCGCGGACGAGGCATCTTAGAATCCGG
>JBJXHF010000098.1:0-48331 GCA_046160805.1 Pyrinomonadaceae bacterium | reverse complement strand
ATGCAAATAATCGGTGCATCCATGCGAAAGTTGCTCCATATTGCCTACGGTGTCATAAAAAACAACCGCCCTTTCGACTCAAACACGGCATCTGCATTTGACTGTTAAGACAGTATCTTTCCGAATAAGACGTAAGTTTCCGACTCGAGCGGTAAAAGAATTCGCCACAGAGAGCACAGAGATCACGGAGATTTGTAAATGATATCTCCTCGGTGCTCTCTGTGCTCTCTGTGGCGAATAGTCTCTTTTATCTGGCGGGCGGATCATCCGACACCTGGAAGAAATCGCCCGTGCCGTTGTTGGTTCTTAGAAGTCGCATCACGTCCTCATAGCCAAATGGCCGCGCGCCGCGACGTCCGAAGACGGCGATTTGGTTGCCGCTCTCGTCAACGGCTCGGTCGCGGTCGAGGCCTTTTGAAACGCCAAGCGCCTCGCCTTTGGTTTTAAAGGTTGCGATCAGCTTTGGATCAGGCCGCGGGCTGAAGCCCGAGAAGGTCGGCATGGTTTCGGGGTCGGTCAATTGAAGTATCTTCAGCCCGTTCTTGCCATCGGCGACGTATGCGTAGAGGCTGGCGTTCGTCATTGCGACCTTTACGCCATGGGCATCGTTTATTGTGCCGTTAGCATTGAAGCTCTGATCGAGCTTCGGCTGTTCGGGTTTTTCGACATCGATAATTGCAATGCCGTCTTCGCCGTTGGCGATGTAAGCGTATGTTCGGGCGACATAAATATCGTGGGCATGGGCGAGCGGAACCTCAGTATCGATCTTGCGGACTTCGCCGGTCGATTGCAGGTTCTTTATATCGAGCACCTTCATGCCGTCGGCATCGACGACGAATGCATAAAGGAACTGCACCGCGACAGCTTTCGGTTTGTTTAATGGAACCTGAGCGGCGATCCTCGGCTGTAACGGCGTAGAAAGGTCAACAATGACGAGAGCGGTTTCTGTCGTTACGTAGGCAAAATTCCCGGCGATCGTAATGTTGTTAGCATCGGTCAACACACCGTCAGGATTGTATGTCAGAGCGCGTTTCAGGAAATTGTTCCGCGGGTCGCCGTCGAGCAGCGTGGCCGCGTTTACAAGAATCAATCCCTCGTATTTATCGGCGACATACAGATACGCGTAGAGCGGATGTATCGGGCCTTCCTCGTTGATCGCAGGCCTGGGTTTGCCGGCTTTGTCGGCTTCGTCGTTGAGCCGCAGGGCTTCGTCGGGCGGCACTTGTTTGAATGTGCCGTCTTCGTTTCGCACGGTGCGCCAGCGGGCCGGATCGACGGCCAATGTTGAAGGCGCGGCGACGGCTTTCGCATATTTGGTCGGAACGTAAAACTTTTGGCCGAGCGGCGACACGGGTGCCGTCACGATGCGTTCGGAAAAGCCCTTGTGGTCGATCTGGGCGACGTCATAAACACGCAGGCCGCCTTTGCCGGCGGCAGTGTAAGCATACTCGCCGCGGACCTGCACCTGCAGAACTTCGGGTCGTCCCTTGTTCTCATAAATCGTATGGAGCTCGCGGCCACCTTCGACAAACTCGTCGTAATTGTCCTTATACGCCAATTTGTGAAGTGTGCTGCCATAAACAGCCTGCGGCTCGGTGCGCTCGGTTACGGGGATGACGTCGAGGGCGTGGTGCCCGGCGATATAGACGTAGCGGCCCATGAAATTGACGAAGTTCGTGCCCTGCAGCATCACCTGAGCGAGCCAGGCATTGTTGTCCTTATCTTTAGAAACGTGGCAGCTCGAACAGTTTTGCGTTTCCTTGCCGCGTACGGTGTGAGGCACGTGTGTGTTAAACGCCTGGCCTGAAAAACCTTCGGCCGAAACGGTCTGCTGCTGGCTGTAGATCCATTCGCGGCTCTGGTTTCGCGAGCTGACAAGAACGCCCGAGCGCGAGGCAACGGGCGCGATTCGATGGCCGGTGACGGTGCCGTCCTTGCCGAGCATAAATATATCGTCGCGCAGAACCTGGAAATTATACTGCGTAAAATTGCGCGAATCGCCGCCTTCGTTATGGCGGTTCGGCATCTTGCGGTTGGCCTCCATCGAAAGGTGGCAGCCGAAGCAGCTCGTCACCCACGAGGTATGACACGCGTAGCAGGTCATCTGGCTGTCGTTGTGCGCGAGCTTGTCTTCGCCGGCGGCTGCATCGCCCCACGTTACGTTGTCTCTTTGAATGGTTTTGGCATAAGCGGATGCCGGGTTATAGTCGCGGCTTTCCGGATTGACCGTGTCTGCCGTCTGCGATACCCGCCACCAAAGGTCGGGCTCGACGATAGAATTTTGAATGATGTCGCCTTTCTTGAGCGCGATGTCGCGCCCGGCGGCATTTTTACGTTTTGTGTCAGCCTTAACGACCTCAAGCACGGTCCTTTGCTTGCCGTCGGTCGATCGAAATCTTAATCGCGTCAAGTCGCGGCCTATCAGGGGTTTTTTGTCCCTGTTGCGCTGATTGATCTCGCCTTTATTCGTCACGGGCATCGCGGCAAAGCTGCTGGTGATCCCATTTGCGATTGCGTTCACTGTGCCATGACAATCTATACAGGTGACCTCGACCGCTGCACGCGGCTCGTTGTAAAGAATGCCCGTGCCGTGGCTGTCCTGCTTAAAATGGCAGTCGGCGCAGTGCATTCCTTTTTCAAGATGTATGTCCTGCAAGTGAACGGCTTTTTCAAACTTTTTAGGGTCGTCGGACTCGACTACGCGCCCGCCTTTGTCGAGCAAATTGCCTTTGCGATCCTTCTTATAAACGTTCTTAAATACCCATCCGTGGCCGTGCGTATCGGCAAACTGGACATTCTTCAGCTTCGCATTAAAATCCGCCGAGCCGGTCTGCTGCAGGAAAATCGAGTCCGACCAAAGGCCGCGCAGCGACGCGCCTTCGGGATTTTTATCGAGCTTTTTCTTCTCTACGTCCTGGCTCGGATTGATCTGTTTGTCCTGCGGATACATCATCTTGCCGTCCGTCTCGTTGTCCCACCACATCTGGCCGAGATAGGTCGAGACCATGTTTGTTCCGGGGTGCATGTGACAGGTCATGCACTGCGATGTCGGGATGTTGGATGTAAACTGATGCCTGATCGGGTGGCCTGGCTCATTCCTCGGAATTTTTGTGTCGGCCGATTGCGAAAATCCCTGGTTGCCTGCTTCCGAATAGGGGCCGGAAGCCTTTTTACTCGTATCGTTCGCGTAAACGACGTGACATGCCGTGCATCCGGACGATCGGTAATCGCCGGCGTGATCGTTGGTTCCGAGAAAATTGAGCGTCGGGTCGAGAAGACGCGTTTTCTGCAGGCCGAGATAAACAGGGTCGGTTCGGTTGTTCGTGCCGAGGCCGCGCGGGCTCAAGCCCTTGTCCGGTTTTCCGTTTTCTTCTTCCCTATCGGGAATTCCAACCTCCAAACGCCGCTTGCCGCCGCGTTCAAAAACGCGCAGGATGTTGCCGGGCTGCGCTATCTCCCAACGCGGCAGCGGATAGAGCACATCCAGAAATCCTTCCTTCGCTTGCTGCTCGCGGGTCGGCGGCGGTTGTTGAATTAGTGCTTGCTGCTGGCCGTCCTCGTTATAGCTTTCGCCGAATTGAGTGTCCTTGATGTGATAGCCGCCGTTATTATAGAGAGCCGCGCCCCAGAGCATCGCGCCGTGCGCCATCATGCTGCGGGGCGAACGTTTTGTTTCCTCGGCGTGGCAGGTGCCGCACGTTTGCTCGATAACGCGAAAATCGCCGGGATTTACAAAGCGAACGAAATCGCGGCTTTCTTTTGCCAGTAAAGTATTAGATCTTTCAGGATTTCTGCTCGGGCAGTCTCCGTTTTTGCAGCCCCATTCCTTTGGAAAACGGGGCTGAACGTGAGCGGCTGCTTCCGTCGTTGCCACCGGGTTGCCGCCGTGACAAGCGGTGCAACTAAGATCCAGCGCGTCTTTACCGTCTTTTAGAGTTTCGTAAACATTGCCGCTGGCGTCGAATTTGTGCATCGGTTCGATGTTGTTGTGACAGGTAACGCAGCCCTCGACCGACACTTCAACAGCTTCAGGTGCAGGTGCAATGACAGGCTGCGCGTTGCTGTGGGCCGCAACCGGCGGAGCGGCTGATGCATAGTTCAGTTCAGCGAGCGCCACGCTTTTCCAGATCGCGGCCGCAAACATGCAGGCAAAAACGAGCAAGACGATCAGCTTTATCCGATTGTGCATGTTAAAACTTGCGGCCATTTTGCTCACCTCGCATCACGTTAAAAAATAAGCTTTGTTTGCGCAAACAGCGAATACTGCAGTTTCGACGGATTGATCGCGTCGCCCGCGCAGAAAGCCGGTATTGGGCAGTTTCTCGCCGTGTCGGTAAAGATGTCCTTAAATCCCTTGCCGGGCAGAAGCATGTTCCCGCCGAACGTAAAAGTAATATTGTTTATCAGCAAAGGCCGATAGATGACGCCAAGGCTGAAGTCACCGCCGATCTCGTGCCGCACACGCGGCTGCAAAAGCACGTATTCGAGCGACTCTGTGCGGTCAAACCGCAGATAATTTGCATTTAAAACGGCCTTGACGGTTTGCGTTATTTCGACATCCATTCCGAGATTAAATATCTGGATGCCGGGATTGACGAAATTTGCCTGGCCTTCGATTTTGCTCGAACGAAGGCTGGGTAGAAGACTCAGCGGATGAGTGAGTCCGACGTTGGTCGAGATCAAACCGATTCCCTGGCGATTCCAATACGAAAACTGGCCGCCGACGAAATTCGGGTCGTCGAGGATGGCGTCGAAACCGGTCGCACGGCCGTCGGTCGGGTTTTTGTCGCCGGAAGCAAAGAAAACCGAGGCTCGGTAACGAATATAATCGCGGTCGAGCGAGGCCTCGACGGCTGCCATGTGCGCCCGAATACTCGTTCTTCGGCCCGCGATCGGATTCAAGTTGTCGTTGCCGAAGGCGAAATAATACGAATTCGACAAATTCAGCAAACCGATGTGGCCGTCGCCGTTAAACCCTACGTAGCCGGCTCTGACCTTATGCTCAGTCGCGCTTCCGAGCGCTGACGGACGCACCAGAAAGCCATTAGTGTCGTAATGAATCCGCCCGCGGTCGTCATTATATGCCGCTATTGCCTGGATCGTATATCCCTTAGTCAAAAAATCCTGACGGAATAAATTGGCTACATAAACATCTTGATTGCGAGTGTCGAATGTGTTAAGCCCGCTGTTCGTGTCCTTTTCGAGCTGCTTGAAATAGGCAAGATTGAACTGGACTTTATTATTTGCAAACGCTCCGAAAAGGCGTGCGCCGAGGTTGTTGTCTGTGTAAAGAAATCCGCGAAAATCTGCGTTAAACGGTTGAATACCGGCCCGAACGGATACGAAATCGTAATTTTCGTTCGTGTCAAAAAGCTTGACCTCGCCGAATGCTTCTTCAAGCGACACGTGGCTGTCGGTTCGATTGGTGCCGCGTCGGGGGTCGATGTTAACAATCCCGTTTTCGCGGGCATTCAGGTAATTCGGTACGCTGAAGGTCGGCGATATTTTGAAGGCCCACGTGCGCGGCCTGAAAACCGTATCGCCTTTGAAGAACTCGAACGACACCTGAACGAATTGACTGAGCGACAAGCTCTCAGGGCGTCCAAAAAAATTACCGCTGTCGGGATTGGCCGCGCTGTTATTTGTCGGAGCGGGCGTGCGGCGGATCTCACCGTTTGTCGCGCTCACCGCTGACAGGATCATGAAATACTTATTGCCGATGATCGGAAAATCGCCTTTCAGGACGCTACGGTCGTATGGGTTATACCATTGATTACGACGAAACGGAATGTCGCGGCCGCGCGCGCCCTTGTCGCCGTAACGGTCGTATTCGGGAAACTCGAAACGCCAGCGGTCGCGTACCTCGCGGCGGTCGGAGCCGGTTGCCGCCGGCGTATCTTTTTTATCTTCGTCGTCATCAGCAGCGCCTTTTTGAGCCATGGCGACGCCAAAGTCTATCTTTCTATCGCCGCCCTTGATTATCACGTTCTCGAGGATCGGGCATTTTTCTTTTTTCCTGTCGCAGAACAGGTTCGAGAAAACACCATACTCTTCCGTTTTTCCCTGCCCGAAACGAGCTTCGTAAGGAGGGCCGACCGTTATGCGATAAGAACCCGCGCGCAGGTTAAACCTGTAACTGCCGTCGGAATTCGTTTTTTTGGTGGATACGTCGCCGCTGACCTGGTCAGTAACAATCACGGTTACGCCCGCGATCGGGTTGCCCTTGTCGTCAACGACCTTTCCGGTCAGCCTGCCGCCCGAGGATTGTGCGCGGACAAACGGAGCAATAGACACAGCCAGCAGGGCGAGTATTAAAAGACGTTTGGGAAAACTCAACGACATAAAGCGTAAATTCTACCAACTGAACTTGCGGCCAAGTGTAATTTTGATACTGCTTAATTACTGAAAACGTTGTAACATAAATTTCGGCAAATGCCAAGCGTATAATTACTTGACTATCCGACAGGATTGTATAATAGTCAAAAACATCTTTGGGAGGAAACAATTCGGTGAAGAAATTTACATCTCTTGCCTCGCTTGTGATTCTGTTGTTTTTGGGTCTCAGCGTCCGCGCGCAAAATAGTCTAACTCAAGCAGACGTCGAGCGGATCATAGCTCAGGCGGTGTCACAGGCCGCTGCTATGAACCAGCGAGTGACCGTTGCGGTTGTCGATAAGGAAGGAAATCGGCTCGGAACATTTGCCATGACCGGCACAGCTGCTACGACGAGGGTCGGCCTTTTGGAAGGCAGAGTTGGCGGTCTCGAAAACGGGGTTGTTCCTGCGCGCTGGGCCGCTATCTCCAAGGCCGGCACGGGAGCGCTCCTGTCTTCGGGCGGCAATGCGTTCACGACTCGAACCGCATCGTTTATCGTCCAGGAACATTTTCCGCCCGGCATCGACTTTCAGCCCGGCGGGCCGTTGTTCGGCGTGCAGTTTTCATCGCTCGGCTGCTCGGATGTAGTGATTTCCGGTTTGCCGTTGGGGCTGTCGGCGGACGCGGGCGGAATTCCGTTATACAAGAACGGCGTGGCTGTCGGCGGCGTCGGCGTTGAAGGCGATGGCCGTTATACGGCTGACCGCGATCCCAGGGATAATGATCAACAATTCGAGGAGGTCATTGCCGTTGCGGCAACGCGCGGATTTGAGGCACCGGCCCTTATCCGGGCGGATAACATTCTCGTTGCGGGTCTCCGCTTTCCGTTCGCAAATATTAATACGCCGCAGATACCGGTAGCGCCGTTTTTGCCTTTCGGGAGCTTGGGAGCGATCGATGTCGAGCCGACCAGAGCGGCCCCGGCCAGCGACTTTGTTCCGCGCACTCTCAATGGCGTCGCCGGCCAGGCGAGCACGCGTTTTCCGACCATTGCCGGAACTTCGTTGACCGTCAACGAAGTGGATCAGATACTGGGCGCGGCGCTGGCGACGGCCAACATTACTCGTGCAGGCATCCGGCAGCCGATCGGGAGCAACGCGCGGGTCAACATCTCGGTTGTCGATCTGGACGGCCGGGTTTTGGGGTTTATAAGACAGTTTGACGCTCCTGTTTTCGGGTTTGACGTTTCCGCTCAAAAGGCCCGGAGCGTGAATTTTATATCGCGGCCCGATGCCGCTGCCAAGCTTGGCGTCGCATTCCCTTCTTATGTAGCTCGTGCAGCCGCCGACGGCATTGCGCTGAACGGCTCGATCGCCTTTAGCGACCGAGGGTTTGGATTTTTGAATCGGCCATTCTTTCCCGATGGAATTAACGGCACGCAGGCCGGGCCTTTCAGCGTAGCGATTCAGAATTTCAGCCCTTTCAATAACGGGCTGCAGGTTGATTTGATAACGGCCGCCGTTGTGGCGCCGCTGCCGATGTGCCGAGGCGCTGTAATGGAAAAACGGACAGTGATGCCGCCGTTTTGTCAGTGCACGGCGATTTCGGAATTGAAGAACGGCCTACAGATTTTTGCGGGCGGCATACCGCTCTATCGCGGCAACACTCTTATCGGAGCCATCGGCATAAGCGGCGATGGTATCGAGCAGGACGACCTGATCGCCGCCGGTGGTGCGCAGCTCTTTCCGGCACCGGCAGATATGAGGTCCGACCGCTTTTTCGTCCGCGGCGTCAGGCTTCCGTTCGTAAAGTTTCCGCCTCGGCCATTTTTGCCTTAAGAAAAACAATGCGTCGCCTTTATCGGCAAGTCTTTATCGTTTTGGTTTCGCTGTTTGCCTGCCAGTCGGTCGATGCCCAGACCAATCAGGCGGCGGGCGGTTCCATGACTGTTAGCGGACGCGCAAGGATTGGGTCAAAAACCGTAGTGTTAAAAAAAACTCGGTTTTATCTTTTTCGCGGCAGCCGCGTAGCTAACAAGCCTTTAATCGATAAGCTCAAAGCAGCAAACCCAACATCACGCGACTGTTTTTACTGCCGACTGAAAGCAAGTCCTGAATTTGTGGACTGGCTGAAAGATTGCGAGTCCGTTCATTGCCGTGAAATTACTCAGGAAGACGCTGAAAAAGTTCCGGAATTTCAGGCGGCCTATCAAAAAGGAATGAAGGATTTTGTAAATAAGCCGAAGTTCGCGCCTATTTTTGCGCTACAGTGGTTGGTCACGAATCTTGAGCCGGGCCTTCGCTCCGGGTTTTACGATATGCGCAAAGCCTTGGAAAAAGATTTAGAGAAAGATATAGTGCAAACGGCGATGACGGATAACAGCGCGGCTTCGCTTGGTTATTTTACAAAAATTCCGATGGGCGTAGCGGACGAAAAATTTGTTTATACGAATCTTGTGCCTTTCGAGACCGGCGGAAAAAGCTATGTCTGGGTTTGCGATGCGGATATCGGCAAGAAAACGCCGATCATGGAGACGCCCGAAGCCGGTAAGGACGGCAAAAAATGCGACGCTATCATTCGCGACCTGCCAGATTGCAAAGCCGGAAAATGTGATCAGAAATGAAGTACCGCCTCAGATTTATTTTCGCCGGGTTGGCTGCGGTCATTTTTGCCGTTGGCTTTCTGACAAATTTGCAGGCGCAAAAAAGAGGCGCTTCGAAGCTGAAAAAAGGTGGATCAGCGAAGATAGCAGGACAAGTATTTTCACACACTACGGCGGCTCACCGCGAAGGAAAATACCAGGATTGCAAGGTTTGCCACGCGCTGCCGACGAGAAACTGGACGTCACCGCGAGCAGACAAAGAAGCCCCGTTTCCTGATGTCAGAGATTATCCATTTAACGAACCGCGAACCCAGGGCAGCCACACAACCTGTGTTGGATGCCATCAAAATGATTTTTTCACACCCAGTTTCTGTATAGGATGTCATACGGCCGCTGGAAATAAGGCAAATGCCAGAAACGTGCGGGCATTTCCCAACCCGGCTAACGGGACGCAATTTGTCACCGTCTTCCCGCATGACGCGCACCAGGACATAATCGCGTCGAACGAAAGAAAAAAAGACATTGCAGTCGGCCATTTCGTTTTGGCAAGCTTTTCACCGATCCCCGATGACAAAAAGAACGAATTCTACAACTGTGCGGTGTGTCATAAGACGGCGACGGTTATGCCGAAGTTTAAGGTTCGTGAACCCTTTACCGTGGACAAATCATCGGAAACCGGCTCTACATATCCGTTTGGCAAGCCGACCGTTGCGGATAATTTCAAGCCGACGGCGGATGATTTCAAGACCGTCCCGATGAATCATGCGTCGTGTTTTACGTGTCACTACCAACGCATTAAACCGATTTCCACCGACTGCAACGGCTGTCATATTTTCGCGGACAAACGCTATAAACCGTCGGTGGTCTTTGAGCGCTCCTCATTAAAGTTTGGTCACGAGGATGTTGGGAAAACCGTGCAGGTTGGTGAACGCGTTCACGCAAAGGATTGCATGGTTTGCCACCTGCAAACCGCCGCTAGCTCCGATTTGCAAATTCTGAAGAATAAAAAAGAACCGGAAGTTCCTTTCTCGACATGCTCTTCCTGTCACGCCGACATCATTAAAGAGGAGTTTGGTAAGCGGGAAAAGGACAAGGCTTTTCAATGTAATTACTGCCACACGCCTGTGATCGGCAGGTATGTGAAACCCGAGAGTCATCGCGAATAATATCAGGAAAGATGAAAAACGGCACGCGCTCAAACCAGTTGTTGAAAGCATTGCTCGTTTTAGGCGCTCTTGCGCTGTTTGCCGCGAGCTGCATCAAGCAGGCGGAGCGTTTGCAGCCGTCAGTCACTTCGACGGACACGCCCGATCCCGTTCCGGCACGTGTCACAAGCACGACGTTCAAGGACTTTTCGCATAAGATTCCCGAGCATTTAGAGTTCGAGTGCAACACCTGTCACAGGCGTGAGGAGCGCGGCATAAAGAGCCAGCTCGGCGGGCACGAATCCTGCATCGGCTGTCATATGAACGAATGGATAGACGAAGAACAGCTTATCTGTGCCATTTGCCATACGGATCTCAATTCAAAAGACCCGCCGGTGAAAGCATTTCCGGTGAAGTTTAAAGAAGGATTCAACACCGTATTCGATCACGCAGATCATGACAACGGTGCCGGGCGTCCATCGGAAGGTTGCGCAACTTGCCACGAACCATCGGGGCGCGGCAAGACCATACCGTCAGGTTTTGAGACACATGCAACTTGTTATGTATGTCATAAGCCTGAGAATACGAATATGCCTGAGGGCAAGAATGATTCCTGTAATGTTTGCCACAAGATCGCGCCGTACATTAGGACGCTGCCTTCGCAATACAGCCCGAAGATCATTTTTAGCCACCGAGACCACACCCGCGATAGCTGTAATGAATGTCACAGAATTAATCCCGGCGCACCGCAGGGACAACAGGTGAGCAGCATCGACTACCTTGAACACAGGACGAATCCCCGCGGATTCAATTGTCTCCAATGTCATAACGGCACTCGCGCCTTTACCGGCAACAATCCGGCGAATCTTGCAAGCTGCTCCAGATGTCATACTGAGATGCTTGTCACGCTGCCGTCAGGCACTTATTCCGACACTGCTGCCGAAGCGCCGGCGGAAGATTGAGGATGTTTTATGAAGAATCTGGCTAAATTGATAATGATCTCGGTTTTCGTCTTGGCTGCCTTGTTTATTTTCTGGGGCGGCAGTGATCATTTCAATGTTTCGGTTGTACCGTCGTCAGAGGCGGCTGCGCGTCCGACGCCAACGGTTTCGAAATCCCCCGCACTTCCAACTGTTTCACCGTCAGCCACAAGTGCTACAGGTTCACCAACGATTCAGACAAAGCCAACACCTGCATCCTCAAGTACGCCGGCAAAGAGTGCCTCCACCATCCCGTCGCCTCTTCCGACATCATCGGGGGAGAAAAAGATGAGAATAAACTTTATCCTTGACAATCAGAAAGAATATTTTCTTTACAATAAGGAAGTTGGAGAAGGCCTTGTCGAATTCGATCACGATACTCACTCAACCAAAAAGTATAGCATCGACGGAAAATCGGTCATTAAATGTGATGCTTGTCATCACACCAATTCAGCAACTTTAACATCCGCTTTCTGGAAGGATTCGGAGAAACAATGGATAGATTCGAAAAAAAAAGATAACTACAAAAAAAAGGACTACATTGAGAATTGCCACGAATGTCATAATCCGCAGTCAAGGATGAATAACGAGGATGCTTATCATCAAAATTGCAACGTTTGCCATGACAAGGCCTTTGAAGCGCGTAAGGAGTTGAAAAACACCAACCCAAAATTTGGGGTTACTGATGATTGCATAATTTGCCATATTCCGCGTAAATAAAATACACCGGCAATAATTTCAAAGATTCGCTAAGGTGCACACATATGTTGGCTTTGGAAAAAATCAGTATCCAAAATTGCCATGTTAAGTCACCATCTTCTTACACAGGAGACGATAAGCCTCGACGCAGGTGCTCAATATATTGACTTCGCACAAAAAAGGGTTTTTAATAGTTCGTATCATGAAAAATACAGCTAAATTGATCGTGGTCTTTATTTTTGTGCTTGGTGCTTTGTTTTTGTTTTTGAGCAGCAATGGCCTTTCCAGAATTGGCGCGGTTGCTTTTTCAGGTGCGGTCGCTGAGCTGACGCCGACAAAAAAGCCGACTCCGCCAAAGAATACGAATACAAAGCCGACAAATGCGAACGCTGTTAGACCTGCAAATTCGGCAGCGAATGCGGTAAACGGAAATATGACAGTTAACGCGAACATGTCAACTTTTCCGTTCGGCAAGCCGTCGCCTACGATGACCACAACGCCCTCAGGCGCTCCGGCAAATACTGCTCCCGGCGCGGGCACGCAGCCTACCGGCGGCAAGACGATCCAGAAACTTTTTATCCTGGGAAAGGACAGCCAGACGGAGTATGGCGAGGCTCCGTTCGATCATGACAACCATGCTTTCAAGAACTACAGCCCCGATGGCAAGTCGGTCGTCGGGTGCGTCGAGTGCCATCATACCGATCAGCCTAAATCGGCGCTAAAGCCGCCGCTGTTTACTTCGGAGCGTAACGAAATTTTGACGATGGCCGTATATCAAAAGTCCAGCCAGAAGGTCAGCGGGTGCAGGGATTGTCATTTTCAGGACGGCAACGTTCCTGACGGAAAAACCATGCCTGTCGATGCCAAAGGTAAAGCCCTGGACAATCAGCTTGCATATCATCTCAACTGCAACGTTTGTCACGATGATACCAACAGGCTGCGTCCTGATATAAAAGCGAAAAATAAGACATTTGCGATCGGCAGAGACTGTTACGTTTGTCACAAATCGAACTAACTGATGGCTTTAAGGCAATGTGATAAATGCAGCGAGATGGTCGACGAGGCCAAGGCTTTCTGCCCCGCCTGCGGCCATGCATTCGTTGAGGAAGAAACAAAGCCGGAAGCATCGAAGTTTGAAAAAATGGGCAGCACCGTCCAGTTTGGCCAGACGATGTACAACCAGATGCTCGAGGATATGGGGCTTGATATTTCAAAGCCCCCGAGTCCGGTTGAAAAGCGCATAGAGATGATCGCGCCTCTCGAAACAGAGGCCGCTCCTCCGGCAAAGCCGGCCGAAAAAGCGCCCGTAGCGGCAACGATTGCTCAGCCAGAGAAGTTAGTCGAGAAATCCGGCTCCGGCAGCAACATAATTTGGTATATATTAGGCGCGTTAGCGGTGGTTGTTCTTTTCCCGCTCTCTGTGGCGTCGGCTATTTTGCTTATTTTCGATATTTTGTCGCGTTTGTCCCGTTGAAGTGGATTTTTTAATTCTTTCGATAGATAATTTAAGCCGCAATGCCACGTGTCATAGAAAACCACGAGCAGATAGTCGAGGCCTTTCAAAATGTTGACATCGTTTCCGAGCTTGTCGAGAAACTCCCGAACGGCGAGTTTCGCAACGAGCTCGACATGGACATCATTTTGTTTGGCCGCAGCTATCGCGGTAAACAGGTCGGCCCTTACACACGCCTGCTCGAATTCCTTCCCGGCGAAGTAATAATCCAGATAAACACGTGGGAAAGCAGCATCTTTTACATCCTCGTAAAAGGCGATCTCGACGCCTCGATCATTTTGCCGAACGGCCAACCTAAGAAAGTCGGCACGATTCCGGCCGGCAACTCGTTTGGCGAAATGGCTTTGCTTTCCGGCACGCCGCGAACGGCGACGGTTTCTGTAGCCGGAGGCGCGGCACCGGCTCTCGTTCTTGAATTCACTCGCCCGGCAATACGCCTTCTTCGCAAGCTTTCAAAATTCGGCAGGGCGCTCGACCGTAATTATCGCAATTACGGGTTGACGCTGACGCTGAACGATTTTAAGGATTTCACACAACGCGATCTCGATCCGGCACTGCTGCAGCGTCTGAATGACGCGACGCGCTTTGCGGTCTATGAAAAGGATCACGTTTTGTTTCGCGAAGGCGATCCAGTAAATCGAGTCGTCTTTGTCCGAAACGGCTGGATACAGCGTGTCAGCGGAATCGAATTCAATCCCAAAGCCGCCGACCTTCTTCTCGAAACAGACGAATCGGTCGGGCTTGATTTTCTCGGCGCGGGCGCGTGTCTCGGTCTTGAGGCGATAGAGAAATCGCGTCCGTGGACGTTCACGGCTACTACACGCTCGCGCAGTGAAGTGCTTGAGATCGCCATATCGCGTCTGCGTGAGGACGCTGAGATGCGAGACGCGGTCATGCCGTTTTTGCGCTCTTCATCCGGTGCCGACGACTCGAATACTCCGCAGCATCCGTCGGACACGCGTGTCATCACAGCGGCAAGCCGCGAGATCGAAACCGGCGTCGTCGACGGCGTGAATCTTCTGGTGATGGACATGGCAAAGTGCATTCGCTGCGGCAATTGCTCACTTGCTTGTCACAAGGTTCACGGCAATTCGCGCCTGGTGAGGCACGGCATTCATATCGAACGGCCGTTCAAGGAAAATAAACCTGCGATGCAGAGTGTTCTCGTCCCGACGGTTTGCATGCATTGCCAAGACCCGGAATGTCTGACCGGCTGCCCGACCGGCGCGATCGCGCGTTTTCCAAGCGGCGAGATCGACATCAATGCGAAGACCTGCATCGGCTGCGGCGACTGTGCGACGCAATGCCCATACAATGCCATATCGATGATCGCCCGGCCCGATCCCAAAAATACAAACGGCAAGGGCGTAGTTTCAAGTTTCTTGTCGGTATTTTCACTACGCGAAGCAAAAATTCCTGCGCCTGTCGAGCAAACTGAAAATCTGCTCGCCGTAAAATGCAACCTCTGTCACGAGACGGGAATGAATCCGCCAGGTGCAAAAACCGAGGCATATTCCTGCGAGGAAAATTGCCCGACCGGAGCTCTTGTCCGCGTCAATCCGCGTGAATATTTCGATGAAGTAAACGAGAGAATGGGCCTCATCCAACGGAGCAAAACTCATGCGATCGGCGAGAACATACACAAATTCGATCTGTGGGCGACGGTCTGGCATGTGCTCGGCGTAGCTGCGGTATTGATCGGCGGCGGCTTGGCCGTTTGGGCGACACGAATGTTTACTCAGGACATACCTTTAAGCCCCGGCAGTTGGGTGACGATGCGTTGGCTTACCGGACTTACAGGTTTGGCGAGCATCGTTTGGGTAATGGCATATCCGGCCAGAAAGCAAATCTATCGGCGTCGCGCGGGTGCGCTGCGTTACTGGATGCTCTCGCATATTTATCTCGGCGTTCTTGCGGGGGTTTTGCTGCTTGTTCACGGCGGCACGAGCTCGGGCGGGTTGTTGACTACGTTTCTGATGATCTCGTTCGATCTTGTGATTGTTACCGGGCTTTTCGGAGCGGCATGCTATATCATCGTGCCGCGCTTTATGACACGGATCGAGCGCGAGCCGCTGCTACTCGAGGACCTCGAAGCACGGCGCGAAGAACTCAGAGCGGAACTGGTTCGGGCTACCGATGCAACCACAAACGAAGAGCTTCACCGGTTGATTCAAAGAAAAGTGCGCCGCCGTTTTCTCGGCCTCGGTTATCTCTTTCGCCAATATTTTGGCAAGAGCGATCTTAAGGTCATGCTGGCCGATGCGCGCGAAGAATTCCGTGACGCAGCGAAGGGCATGTCGCTCAATGACGATGCAAGGCTGATGGAAGCGGTCGAGAATGCAGCAACGCTACGTCGCGTCGATGCGCTTTGCTATCTGCATCAGCTTCTAAAACTGTGGGTTGCTCCGCACGTTTTGTTTACGTCGCTAATGCTGGTATTGATGCTGATACACATTGTTCAGGTCGTCTATTTTAATGTCCGATAAAACCGGAAAATTCAACATACGTTTTGCGGGTAATGACGCAGTGAAGACTGTCGAGGAGGACAGGATCTTCATCGGGCGTTATGCGGAGAACTGCGACATCGTTCTCGCGCACAAGACGGTGTCGAGAATTCATGCCGGAATAAATTATCGCGGCAAAGATTACGAGATTATCAACCTTTCCGAGAAGAACGTTCTGACGCTCAACGGACGTCGTTTGCCTGCGCAAAAGACAGACGTTCTGGCTGACGGAGACACGATACAAATCGGTCCGTTTACGATCCTTGTCGCGCTGCAAAACGGAGTGATGTCAGTGACCGTTCAAGGCCAGGTCGCGGAACGGCTACCGGAAAAACCCGTCGAGCCCAAACCGGTCGCCAAAAAAGCGGTCGATATGGGCGACGTTTTGAAGGCCTTCTGGGACAAGCGAACTCGCGAAAAGGAAGATTGGGGAACGCGGCTTCGCCCGACCGAAAAGCCGAAACCGGGAAAGGCGATGTTCAACTGGAAACCGACACGCGACCTTAAGCGGCAGTGGCGGTTTGGATTGTTTGTTTGGGCGTTTCTGGTGATCGGCGCGTTGGGTGCATTTGCTTACTTTAGGCATCCGGAATCTTATGCACCCAAACCGCTCTCGAATCCTCACGCAGCGCAGATAGATAACAGCGCGGTTGCCGTCTCGGCCAACGCCAATTCATGCACGACATGTCACACGCTTAACGAGCCGCTCGAAAATTCTTGCATCACATGTCATTCGGCGACGGAATTTCACTCGTCGAATACAAAGGCTCATGAGCAGGCCGGCATCACCTGCACGATGTGTCATCAAGAGCATCGCGGAGCCGATTTTGACATGAAAGCGACGGCAATCCAAACCTGCGCCGAATGCCATAACGACCAAAATAAGAAAACCTACAACGGAAAGAGCGTCCGCACGGCACATGGCGGCTCATACGGTTATCCAATGGTTGACGGCGCGTGGAAATGGAAAGGCGTTTACCGCGAAGTCGCCGATGCGATACCGGAGATCAACCGCTCGGCGACCGGCGACAAAGATGAACGGGCAAAACTGAGCCGGCAGTTTCACACGGTTCATCTATACCGCATGACGGCACCCGAAGGGATTACGGGAGATAAACGCGGCCTCGTCACATGTTCAAGCTGCCATGAGACCTTCGGTCCGAATAATGTTGACCGCACGACGCCGAAGCAAACCTGCGCGGTTTGTCATTCAACGCCTGCGGATGTCGCGGGCCGTGATTCACGGTTTGGCAGTTCTTCTTCTGCGAACTGCATATCGTGCCACGTCCAGCATCCTTACAGCAGCGGACGCTGGAGCGAATTCATGACCGAAGATGCGTTGAATAGACGGAAGGAATCGGTTGCCGGGAAAATTTCTCAATTAAAAGGCCAATGAAATTTTTTCATATCTTCATTTGCGTCGTGCTCGTCGGCTTTCTGATCTGGCTGAACCGTGTGTTTGTGCCCGCGGACGCCGCTGTTTACGGCGGCTTGTCGTGGATCGGATGGGCGAGCATTTTGTTTGTCGGATTTGGGATCGGATTTCTTGTCATATTTAACGATTCGACGCGGGCGTTCGGCTTCTTTAAGGATCGAGACGAAAAAGCCGCGCCGCCGACAAATATCCGCACGCTTTCGAGTGCCGAATTATCCGCGCTCGGTCTCGATAAATATCGCGGCCCCAGCTATCCGCATCCAGTGATATTTCCCGAACGCTGCATCGGCTGCCAGGCCTGCGTCGATGCCTGTCCGCATGACGTGCTGGCAATCGTTGATGGAACGGCTTCGGCCGTCGCGCCCGACCTTTGCATGGAAGACACCGCTTGCCAGGCCGAGTGCCCGGTCAATCCAAAGGCGTGCATCATCATCAACACCGCAAAGGACGTGCGGTCGAACGCGACTCCGACGCGTGACGGAGCGACTTTTGAGACGAATGTTCCCGGCTGTTACATAATCGGCGATGTTTCAGGTGTTCCGCTTATCAAGAACGCCGTCAAAGAGGGCGCTCAGGTTATCACTCATATCGCCGCCGAATTGGCGAAGGCCGCGTCCGAGCCAAAAGCAGCTTATGACGTGGCGATCATCGGCATCGGCCCCGGTGGAGCGTCCGCTGCAGCAAAAGCCAGTGACTTAAAATTGCGTTATGTGGCGATTGAACAAGATAGCATTCTTTCTACGATCGTCCGATATCCGAAAGGCAAGTATATTTTCTTTAAGCCCGATACTAATGACTGGAAAGGGGGCATTTACGTTGCGGGCCTTGGACTGACAAAGGCTAAATACGACTCCGATACAGGCGGAGATGACAATACGATCCTCGAAGCACTTGGTCAGGACGTCGTCGCGCTGGTTCATGGGGAGGCTCCAGCACTGCATGCTCAGTTGATGCCGTTGATCCCGCAGTCTCTGCAGTCGGAACTTTCAAATTTGCTTATTGAAAAGATAGAAAAAGAACTGAAAAAGCGGATCGTCGGTTTTCTGCGTTCTAAAGGCGCGGGTAACTGGCCGAGTCTTTACCAGATGCATTTTCTTCCAGACAAGCAGAACCTTATCGCCGGTTTTAAAGCGGAAATTGCCGATCAGCTGCAGACTAAAATTCCTGGCGATCAGCGTGAAAACATTCTGGACATTTGGCTTGGCAATCTTGCCGACCGCGCCGTGGTGATCAACGAGAAAGAAACTTGCACGGAAGTGAAAAAGGGCGAAGATGGCGATTACTTTACAATTAAAACAGAGCCGAAAGAAAAGCCGCCGAGAACTTATACAGCGCGGCGCGTGATTATTGGAATCGGCAATATGGGTGCTCCGAATAAGTTGTTTCGCGTGGCTAATATCAATGAGCCCACACCAGACGAACAGTTGAAAATCCAGCAGGAAAGCATGAAAATCATGGTTGATGGCAATGAACAGTCTAAAGTTGAATACCGTCTTAGCGAGCCCATGAAGTTCAAGGGGAAAAACCTTGTCGTTGTCGGCGGCGGAAATGTTGCTGTCGAAGCTGCCGTCGATCTCGTTTCGGTGCGCGACGGAGCAGCGATCACGCCGAGAAAACCCGAAGACATGAACCGCGTGACCGTCCTGGTGCGCGATTCTTTGGCGCCGACTGTGAAATTCGGCAACAAGTTTCAGCTCTATAATTGTGCCGAGAACGGGATTCTCGATCTGCGTTTTGGAGTGGGCATAAAGGAAATCCGAGAGCGTGAGGTGGTTCTCGAAGATGTCGTGACAAAAAAAGAACTGGATACTATCCCCAATGATTTTGTGTTTGTCATGATCGGTGGTGCGAGGCCGCAGACATTTCTCGAAGGCATCGGCATTACAGTTAAATAAGTAAGGCAGGGGCGTAAGTGGCCATGTCAGAGCCGCAGCTAAGCCAGAAAGCTATGCACAGAACTAATGAATAAAAGTAATCTAATGTCCGGCGTACTCGGTTTGATTGTTGGCCTTGTCATCGGCTTTATGGGCGCAAACAACATCAATAAATCCGCGTATGATCGGCAGCCTGCTGCGACAGATTCGACAAGCGCGGCAGGCAGTAATCCGGCGCTTCCCAAAGATCATCCGCCGATTGGCACGAGTTCCGGCGAGCAAAGCGGGCCGCGTCCAGAGGTGGCCGCCGCTATCGAAAAAGCGAAATCACAACCGCAAGATTTCGAAGCACAGATGACAGCCGCCGATCTTTATTACCAAATACAACGTTTTGAAGAGGCGGCGACATTTTACGAAACGGCCGTAAAACTAAAACCGGCCGCGGCCGAGCCGATGATAAAGGCGGGCAACGCGCACTTCGATGCGGAAAAATATGAGCAGGCCGAAGGATGGTATGTGCAGGCGCTGCAAAAAGAGCCAAAGAATATTATCGTCCGAACGGATCTCGGCCTGACATTTTTCCTGCGCAGCCCTCGCGATGTTGAAAGGGCGATAAAGGAATACAAGACTTCGCTAAACATCGACCCGGATCATGAAATAACGCTGCAAAATCTCGCTGTCGCCTATGATGAAAAAAATGATCGTGAAAATTTTCTCTCTACGCTCGAAAAACTAAAAAAAATCAATCCGAAAAACCCTGTCGTCACCAAAAACGGTGGAAACTGAGAGCAGCTCGCAGACTCACTGACAATTCTGTCGACATTTTTGCGCTTGAAATTATGAACCCAAACATTTTCAGGGAATACGACATTCGCGGTATTGTCGGCAAGGATTTGACCGATGAAACTGTCGCCGCGCTCGCAGTCGCCCTTGGCACATTTTTTCGAGTGAACGGGGCAAAACGCATAGCCGTTGGCTATGACGCTCGCGAGAGCAGCCCGCGATTTTGTGAACTTTTGACAAAAGGATTTAACGAGACCGGCTGCGACGCTGTTCTGATCGGCATGGTGCCGACGCCTGTTCTTTATCACACGGTCTTTACAAAAGAGGTTGACGGCGGCGTGATGATCACCGGCTCGCACAATCCGCCCGATCACAACGGCTTCAAGATATGCTTAGGCCGTGATACGCTTTTCGGCTCGCAAATTCAGGAAATAAAACAGCTTGCCCTGTCAGAACCGCCTGCGTTAGCGGGCGGCAAGAGCGCTGGTTCAGTTGAATCGCTTGAAGTCCTAGAAGACTACTGCCGTGATCTAGTTTCCCGTATTGAACTGGGCTCGCGAAAACTCAAGGTAGTGATCGACGCCGGCAACGGCATGGGCGGCGTAACGGCAGTTCCTGTCTATCGCGAGGTCGGCATCGATTTGATCGAGCTTTTCACCGAGCCAGACTCGACCTTTCCAAATCATCATCCGGACCCGACAGTTACCGAAAATCTGCAGGATCTGATCGCGGCCGTTCGCGAACACAAGGCCGATGTCGGTATCGCATTCGACGGCGACGGCGACCGCATCGGTGTTGTGGACGAAACCGGCCGCATTATTTGGGGCGACGAACTGATGGTCCTTTTTTCGCGCGAAATCCTCGCAAAAAATCCCGGTGCGACGATCATCGCCGAGGTCAAATGCTCGCAAACCCTCTTTGACGACATAGAAAAACACGGCGGCAAGCCCCTGATGTGGAAGGCCGGCCACTCGCTCATCAAAGCAAAGATGAAGGAAACTGGCGCAGCTCTCGCCGGTGAAATGAGCGGCCACATCTTCTTCGCCGACCGCTTCTACGGCTTCGACGACGCAACCTACGCCGGAGCTCGCCTGCTCGAAATCCTCTCAAAAACCGACAAACCACTCTCCGCCCTGCTCACCGACCTCCCCAAAACATTCTCAACCCCCGAACTCCGCATCCCATGCCCCGACGAAATAAAATTCACCGCCGTCCAAAAAATCACCGAATATTTCTCGCAAACTAACGAAGTTATAAGCATCGACGGCGCCCGAATCAAATTTGAAAACGGTTGGGGTTTAGTGAGAGCTTCGAACACGCAGTCGATCTTGGTCCTTCGTTTCGAAGCAGATTCCGCAGACGCACTTTCCGATATTCGACAGGTCGTCGAAAGTGAGGTCGGGAAACAGATCTCTTCAGTGAGTAGCTAATAGTCGATCGTGAATGGTCTTCGGTGAAAAAGACAGATTGCAAAAGTCAGGCGCTGTCTTGACGTGGTATGTCGAGGAATTTAGAAATTGCGTGTGCGATACGATCTTCGCTACTCCAAAAATTAAGAGCCGGTTTGGATGCGCGAATTTCCTGAAATGGTGTGAGGCCGAGGAACATTCCTTCCGACCGAAGCACCACTGAATGCTTCTCCCAGTCGTCTTGTGTTACTGTTTGCACGCCGACGCCGCAAAACTGGCTGATCGTTCCATCGATCACTTCTTTTTTATAAAGAAACTGCCGTTCAAAATGATACGTGTCCGACGGCTTGTCGAAAACATAGATCTCGCGGATCGTTCCACGAAATGAAAGGCCGATACAAACTACTGCCGGAATGCCAACCATCCATATTCCCAACGAATCGATAAAGAAGTTGTATCCGAATAAAGAAAAGATCCACACGAGTGAAAAGAATATCGCCCCTAATATGCTCAAAAGCATCGGCCACGTCGGCCGCCGATCTTCGATAATCAATTGATCGGGCCGCGTCATGATCCAGACCCCTATTAGCCAGTCGGTCATTTCTTTGACTTTGTGGTACGGAGCAAACACCTATTTTACGATTCATTCACCTTTAACACCGCAAGAAACGCTTCTTGCGGGATCTCGACGCGGCCTACTTTTTTCATGCGTTTTTTGCCTTCTTTTTGTTTTTCTAGGAGTTTGCGCTTTCTGGAGATGTCGCCGCCGTAGCATTTGGCGATGACGTTTTTGCCCATGGCTTTGACGGTTTCGCGGGCGATGACCTTGTTGCCGATGGCGGCCTGGATGGCGACCTCGAACATTTGGCGCGGGATCAGCTCTTTCATTTTTGCGGTCAGCAAACGGCCTTTTGCGGTGGCGGTGTCGGAATGCAGGATGAGCGAAAGTGCATCGACCGGCTCGTTGGAAACGAGAATGTCGAGCTTTACCAACTTACTCACTTTGTATCCGGACAGATGATAGTCGAGCGAAGCATAGCCTTTTGAAACGCTCTTCAACCGGTCGTAAAAATCCAGAACGATCTCGTTGAGCGGCAGTTCGTAAACGAGCATCACACGGTCCGTCGTCACGTATTCAAACTTTTGTTGAATGCCGCGTTTTTCATCGAGCAGCGGCAGGATGCCGCCCAGAAATGTGTCGTTTGTCAGAATGGTCGCCTCGATAAACGGCTCCTCGATCTTTGTAATGCGCCCGACATCGGGCATTTTTGATGGGCTGTCGATCTCGGCAACTTCGCCGTCGGTCGTCGTCACGCGGTAACGAACACCCGGCGCGGTCGTGATCAATTCGAGATCGAATTCACGCTCAAGGCGCTCCTGGATGATCTCCATGTGAAGCAGACCGAGAAAGCCGCAGCGAAAACCGAAGCCAAGAGCTGTTGAGCTTTCGGGCTCGAAGAAAAATGACGCGTCATTTAGACGCAGCTTTTCCATAGCATCTCGAAGGTCTTCGTATTGAGCAGAATCGATCGGATAGAGTCCCGCAAAGACCATCGGCTTTACTTCCTGAAAACCCGGCAGAGCCTCGCTGACAGGCCTTGCGGCGTCGGTTATAGTGTCACCAATCTGCACGTCGGCCACGGTCTTGATCGATGCGGTCAGAAAGCCAACTTCGCCCGGCCCGAGCGTGTCGATAGGCGTCGGACGCGGACGGTTGACGCCGATTGTTTCAGTCAGATATTCGCGTCCGGTGTTAAAGAATTTAATTTTCGTGCCCTTTTTTAAAGTGCCGTCGATCACGCGGAATAACACGATCACTCCGCGATAGCTGTCATACCAACTGTCGAATATCAGCGCTTTTAACGGAGCTTTTCTGTCGCCTTTTGGCGGCGGCACTTTGTGGACTATCGCCTCAAGAACATCCTCAATGCCGAGACCGGTTTTGGCCGATGTCAGCACTGCTTCGCTGGCATCAAGGCCGATGATATGTTCGATCTGATCGCGAATGCGTTCCGGCTCGGCGGACGGCAGGTCAATTTTATTCAAAACCGGCACGAGCTCAAGGTTGTTCTCGATAGCAAGATACGTATTCGCCAGCGTTTGCGCCTCGACGCCTTGCGACGCATCGACGACAAGCAGCGCGCCTTCGCAAGCCGAAAGCGAACGCGAAACTTCATACGAAAAATCGACGTGTCCCGGCGTGTCGATCAAATTCAACACATACTGCTTTCCGTCTTTTGCTTTGTAATCGAGTCTGACGGTGTGCGCCTTGATCGTGATGCCGCGCTCGCGTTCGAGGTCCATGTCATCAAGCAGTTGGGCCTCCATATCGCGCTCGGCAACCGCACCCGTGATCTGCAAAATGCGGTCGGCGAGCGTCGATTTGCCATGATCGATGTGGGCAATGATAGAGAAATTGCGTATTAGTCCCAAGTCCATAAATCTACGAGCTGCTTAACGATAATATCTTTTGGCGAGGCATAAGAGCAAAGCGGACATTTTTTCTTCCGGCAAGTAAGCCAAACGAGAAAATTTTCAAATAAAGCGTGATTTTTTTGAATCCGTACGGCTTTTTGCTGCGAAACTCATCTTGCACGGTAAGAAGAATTAGTATTATACTGAAAGTTAGTAGTCACAAGATATTGAAGAGAACGCTCTCTTTATTCCAATGCTGTCTTTTCAGGGACTGGCTTACCTATCATGACCATTTTTATATGGGTTGCTTTGGTTTAACCCATCAAATTCCAGGAGGAGGAAAAATGTTAAACAAACAAACAAACAAATTGTCGGCTTTGGCGTTGATAATGTCGCTCACTTTTTTTAATGTGTTTATGCCACTCGCACAGGTCAGGGCTGCTGATCATGCCGATGCAACCGGAGCATCGGAAGACCCTGTTGCCGATCTCGGCGACTCATTTATATTTCTCAATCCGAACGATAATACGAGGGTGGTCATTGCGCTGACCACCGCGGGTTTTATTGTTCCGGGCGAAATGGCAAATCTCGGGTTTTTCCCGCATTTGGTCGTATATCGGTTCGAGATCGAGAACACAGGGGATTCCGTGCCCGACCGGATTATAGATGTCACGTTCTCGCAACAGACGTCTCGCACAGTCCCACAAACGGCAGCCATTTATTTGAACGGCATCAGAAGTGGTGTTCGCGCTGACTTTGGGGCGCCGACAACGGTCGCCAATACTGCCCCTACACCTAATCCGTTCACGGTCACGACAAGGGGCAGCGTAAAGTTTTTCGCCGGCATGACTGACGACCCGTTCTATTTTGATATTCCTGGCTTTGGCCGTTTCGTGTCTTCCGTCCTGGCCGGCATGCCCAATCCGACGCAGTTGGAGCGGGGAAGAGATACCTTCGCCGGATATAATACCCACACTATTGCTCTCGAGTTCCCGGTGTCGGAACTTGCTGGACCAGCCGGAAATATCATAGGCCTCAATACGTTAACTCTCCGGTCGAGGAATACAGTTCGCATGAATTCGGGTGTCATTGTCGGAAGCGGCGATTTTGTTCAGGTTGACCGAGCTGCCACGCCGGGTGTAAACGTGGCACTGATACCGTTTCCGCGCAAGAACGAATTTAACGCCGCAACGCCCGTGGACGATGCAAACGGACTATTCGCCAATTCTATCGTCGGCACGCTTACGGCCCTCGGCACTAATGCAACGAACATCGGTATACTGGCTAGTGTCGCGGTAACCAATGGCGATTATTTGCGATTGAACACGTCAACACCGAACACAAGCCTCGGATTCGGCGAAAGATTTACGACGCCGGGTTACACCGGTTTTCCAAACGGACGCCGTCTTGGCGACGATACGATCGACGTGCTGCTCTACTTCATCACCAATCAGACTATTCTGATGGGTGACAATACGAACAGCAACGAGGTGCCGCTGACTGGTACTTTCCCGTTCTTTGGGCCACCAAATCAACCTTTTGCCCCGGGAACGATTGACGACCGCACGCGGAACTAGTCTAGCCCGATTCTAAATGCCTTACCGATGCGCGTGGAGTTGTCGTGACTCCACGCGCCAAGTCTCTCGTGATATTTACACTTTATGAAAATCATTTACCTTTTCATAATAAATCTGTCCGTGGTCATGACTAGTTGCTCTGTTCGCGATATCCAAACCGGCCCTAAAACCGTCTCCGCGCCGACTGCTGCCGAGCAACAGCGCCCCGAGCCGGCAAACGAGACAATTCGTTTCCTCGAGGCGAGGATCAAAGCAGATCCAGATGATTTCGTTGCTCATAATAAACTTGCGTCCGCATATATGCAGCAGATGCGCGAGACCGGCAATATCGAGTATCTCGACATGGCGCTCGAGGCGGCAAAGATCTCGTTGGCAGTACTCCCGGCCGAGAACAACAAAGGCGGGCTTTCAGCATTGGCACATGCCGAGTTTTCCTCACACGATTTTGTAAATGCACGCGACCATGCCCGGCGCCTCATAGAGATCGATCCGGGCAAGAGCCGCGGCTACCAATTGCTCGGTGATGCACTATATGAACTTGGCCAATACGACGAAGCAAAAGCGGCGTATGCTCAGATGGACGATTTCGGCGACAGCGCGATGACCCGCGTTGCCGTCGAACAGCGTTGGGCCAAACTTGCGACGCTTTACGGCGATAGGGTGAAGGCTCGTTCTCACATGACAAATGCTCTGCGGTCTGCTGAAAGAGCACCGCTCAAGTCGGTTGAAACCATTGCGTGGTGCAAATGGCAGCTTGGCGAAATGGCGATGGCAGAAGGAGATTTTAACAGCGCGGAAAAACATTTCAATTCGGCGCTCGTGATTATTCCCGGCTATTTTGCCGCGACCGAGGCTCTGGGGCATTTGCGAGCCGCGCTCGGCGATATTAACGGAGCTATCGGGAGTTACGAGAAAATCTCAGCAGACGCACCCGATCCGGCCTCGGCCGCAATGCTGGGTGATCTTTATCAGTTGGTTGGCCGACAAGACGATGCTGCACGCCAATATGTGCTATTTGAGCAGTTGACGCTCGCGAAGAACGACAACAAGAGCCTCCACAGCCGCGAGATTGCGATGTTCAACGCCAATCACGACATCAAAACCAACGAAGCATGCGATTCCGCAATAAACGATTATAAAACTCGCCGCGATATTTACGGCGCCGATACCGTTGCGTGGGCGTGCTATAAAGCCGGACGGACGGACGAGTCCCGGTTGGCAATGAGCGACGCTTTGAGGTTCGGAACAGAGGACGCATTGCTTTTTTATCATGCCGGAATGATCGAAAACGGAATCGGCAACAAGGATAAAGCCCGCGAGATGCTAACGTTGGCACTAAAAACAAACCCCGCATTCGACCTGCTACAGGCGCAAAAAGCGCGAGCCGTTCTCGCGTCAATTAAAGCGGAGATGAACACTCCATGAATAACAAACTCTTGCCATACACAGTCTTTGCAATTTTGGCCCTTCTCGCCTCGCCCATTTACATTGTCGGTCAGCAAAAACGGATCCTATCTGGCGTTCTTATGACGCCGCGGTTTGAACTTGTCCCCGATACACGCATCGAAATACGGACGAGCACAGACAAGATCGTGGCCGTCTCGGATAAGGAAGGATCTTTTAGGGTCGAGGTCCCGATTGGCGACCTGACCGTGTCGGTTGTCGGAAAGAATATTGAGACGAACAACCGCAGTTTTTTGGCCGGAGATTCGCTACGCGATGTGCGGCTGACGGTCATCTACGCGGTGCCTCCGATCAGCGAAACCGTTACTATTGACGGCAGCACCCTGACACCCGAAGTAGAACTGCGCAATCGCAGCTCGTTCGAGAACTCGCTGTTTGCCCGCGACGATCAACTCGTCACGGTGCTAAACGCGGGCATAAACGCCGGTCAGCATGAAGGCGGCGGCAAATCGCTCGAGATTCGCCGGTATGGGTTCAATACTGACCACGGCGGCGTAAATGGTGGCCTTAAGATTCTGGTCGACAATATTCAGCAGAACCACGGAACGCAAGGTCACGGCCAGGGATATCTCGGCTCGTTAAAATCGCTCACACCGGAGCTCGTCGATGAGGTAAATGTCATCAGCGGCCCTTTTTCGCCCGCTTATGGCGACTTTTCAGGGCTCGGCGTGGTTCACGTGCGGCTCCGCGAGTCATTGGATGAGCTGTTTACCGCCCGTCTGCAAGGCGGGTCGTTCGGCATGCGGCGAGCCTTTCTCGCAGTCAGCCCGTCGAATGCAAAAACGTCATCGCTTTTTGCATATGAGCCGAGTTACACGGACGGACCGTTTATCAGCCCTCTTCGTTACAGGCGCGATAATGTGACCGGGAGCCTAACCCGCCGCATGGGATCGCAACAGACCATAGGCTTTAAGTTCAATGCGGGAGAGAACAGCTTTTTTTCGTCCGGCCAGATCCCGCTTGATTTAGTTGACGACGGGCGTCTCGACCGTTTCGGGTTTCTCGATCCCGACAACGGAGGCAAGGTTAAGTCAGGCACTGCGTCGGTTCAGTACTCGCGAGAGTGGAGTTCAGGGTCTGTCTTGAAGGCCGACGCGTTTATCGGACGGAGCCTGTTCGATTTATGGTCGAATTTCACATTCTTTCTGCTCGACCCGGTTTACGGCGACGAGATACAGCAACACGATTCGCGTCTGCAGGGCGGCGGAAATGTTCAGTACTTGCATCCTTACAAGTTGGGTTCACGACTTTCAGTTCTGACGATCGGCGGCAATGTGCATCTCAACGGCGTAAACGTCGGCCTGTATCCCTCGGAACGCCGCGGTCCCAGCCGGAAATTCCGCCCCGAGAACATCGACAACCCGGACGTTCTTTTTACGTCGGCGCGCGCGAGGGTAAATAATTATGCTGCGTATGTGAATAACGGCATTGACTTTCTTAATGGCCGCCTGCGAATCGAGACAGGGCTGCGCCTGGACTATTTTGGATATCGCGTTCGAGGGTTCGAGCTTGGCGGGCGCGAGGCTGGCTCGACAAAGCTCTGTAACAGCGATTTTGCCGATCCGCTCAATCCGCTGAATGAATGCGCTCTATTTCTTGAAAACGACGACGGCGCATATCGCCTACAGCCGAAGATCGGCATTGCTTTTTCGCCGTCAACAGCGGTTCCCGCGACCGTTTACTTCAACTATGGCCGCGGCATATCCTCGCAGGATGCCCGCGGAGTGGCCCGCAACCCAGACGCTCCAAAGATATCGACGACTGATTTTTATCAGTTCGGCGCTTCATATAGCGCACGTCGTTTCTCGCTTGCGGGACAATCATTCTTTATCGACCGGTCGAACGAGCAGGTTTACATACCCGATGATGGGAGCATAGAGTTTGCCTCGCGGTCCCGTTCTTATGGCCTGGAACTGCGCGGTTCGCTTCGATTCAATCGATTTCTGAGCCTCAACGGCGGCGTTACGCAGGTGCTGCGAGCGTTTTATCCGGGCCAGTTTACCGAGTCGCAGCCGCGACGGCGGATTTTCATCGACAGCGCCCCGCGAACGGTCGCGAACGGTGGTCTCACGATCAGCGAGCTAAAAGGATTCAACGCAGCGCTCAACTGGCGGCACATTTCGGCTTACCGGCTCGATGGCGAAAACGACGCAATACGCGCCGCCGGTCACGACGTTGTGGATTTCTATGTAACGAAGCGGCTGAGCCGATGGCTCGACGCAACCTTCGCCATAGACAATTTGCTCGATAAGCGATATTTCGAAACACAGAACTTTTTCGAGTCGCGGTCCGCTCCTGATGCGCCGGTGATCGAACGAATACATGCGACTCCAGGTTATCCGTTCACATTTACAGCCGGTCTGAGATTTCGGGTAGGTAGAAAGAACTAGCAACTTCCGGGGACTGTCGATTGAGCGAAAACAGAGGCTTCCGGAAATGACTTTGTGTAATCTTGCAGACACCGGAAATACTGACACTGATTTAGGATTTGATCATTAGCCAAGCCAAGCGCCGTGGCATAAACTGCTCACGAGTTTATTATTGCCCGTTGGTATTTGGTTTGTTATAGTAATTTATATAGAGAAGACTGTAATTTTTTTGGGCGTATTTTGCGCCTTATGGAGGGAACCAATGAGACACGAAGACGAATCAAACGTAACGACAAAACTGACCTATTTGTTGATTGGCGGCGGCATTGGGGCGATCATCGCCTTGCTGTTTGCACCCAAATCTGGAGTGGAGTTGCGTGAGGACCTCGCCGATGCCACGCGAAAGGGCCTTGAGAAAGGTAAGGAAACAGCGGCTCAACTGCAGGAAAAAGCCGGCGATTATTATGAGGTTTCGCGTGAAAAAGCGGGCGAGCTTTTACATACAGCCACCGACAAGGCCGGTGAATTAACCGAGAAAGCAAAAGCCGCAGCCGCGCGTACGGCCAACCCGTTCACCACCGCCATCGAGGCCGGAAAGGATGCCTACACGCAGGAAAAACGCAAGAATGAGTCAAAAGCGATAACCGAGGGGCGCGCTAGCTATCCGGTTGACAAGGGAAGCAAATCGTAATGAACGCAGCGGACGTTCAATTCTGGCAAATGATCTCGTCGATCGTGATCGCGATCTCGTTCGTGGCGATGGCCATCGCTTTGATCTGGATCGCGTTCACGGTCAAACGCGTCGTTAAAACGGTTCAAGATGTTCAGGAGCGCGTCGAGCCGCTTATCACAAAAGTTGACGCCATCAGCGCGCAAGGACGTGAGATCTCCGTGCATTTTAACGAGATATCGGCAAACCTTTCACTTACGACAAAATACCTTGCCGAATCTACTGAGTTGATCAGGGAAGAGGTTGCGGAGTTAAAGCAGCTGATCGGCGAGACGGCCATCACCGCTAAGGACAAGGTAGAAATGGTCAGCCGCTCCATCGACCGCACCCACGAACAAGTTATGGACACGACCGAATTCGTCCAGAAAAAGATCGTTGTCCCTGCCCGCGAGATAGCCGCCATCATGGCCGGCGTCAGACGTGGCCTCGAGGTACTCTTCGCACCCGCCCCAAAACAGATCGACCGCGTCTATACCGAGGACGAGATGTTCATTGGCTAATTAGTGTAACGCCGCCGTCCCGGCGGCTGTAAGGTAAGCGTCTCGCTCACCAGCCGAAACAAATCCATAATAAAAAAAGGCGTGAAGATCGCTCTTCACACCTTTTATTATTGATCTTAAGAATACCTAGCCTTCTTTAGTTTGTTTCAGTTGTTGCAGGAGTCTTTTGACGCAGTTCGCGTTGCTGGCGACGTTCTTCCATTCGCTGCTTCATTTCCTGCTTTCTCTGCTCAAGCTGTGCCTTTTGTTCAGGAGTCAGAACAGCCTCGATCTGCTCGCGGACAGCTTGTTTCTTAGCTTTCGCCTGTTCTTTGAATGCGTCCATGCGTGCCTGCTGCTCGGCGGTTATTGTGCCGCTTCGCTTTGCTTCAAAGATCGCCCGCATTTCCTCACGAACCGTCTGATCCGGCTTGCTTGCATCCATGATCGATTGGATCTGTGTTTTTTGCACTTCGGTCAGGTTGAGGCCGTGAAGCATCCGCATCATGCCGCCGTGACGGTGGCCAAAAGCTTTGTGCCCACGTAATCCGCGCCCTTCGCCCTTGAACCGTTTTTCAGCCTTTTCCTTTTCAGGCGCCGGCGTTGTCGCCTTTTCATCCTGCGCAAACGTAACCGTCGAGAACGCGAATACCGCGACCGCGACCGTCAAACTGGAGAATAATTTGTTTATCAATGACATTTTTTACCTCTTATAATTTATTCAAGCTTTCGCTCGTCCTATCTTTGACGCCGGAAGTCGGCAAAAGGTCTAAGGTTTTAACATCGCCTTTGTAAAGAAATGTAAAGAGACATCGGTCAGCGAAAATGTGGGTTAGCAGTTTACACTTGCCTTTCGGAAGGCTAAAATGCGACATTTGAGTATTATTGTCGTTAGTTTTACATGAGATTTTTATCGGAAATAAATTCACCTGCCGACTTGCGCGAGCTGCGCGTTGAAGACCTGCAGGAAGTCGCCGACGAAGTGCGGCAGTTCATCATCGACACATGTTCGCGTGTCGGCGGCCACACTGGTGCGAGCCTCGGCGCGGTCGAGCTGGCCGTGGCAATGCACTACGTTTTTGACACGCCGAAAGACCGTCTGGTTTGGGATGTCGGGCATCAAGCCTATGCTCACAAGATCTTGACCGGCCGCCGTGATGAGCTGCATACGATCAAGCAATACGGTGGACTGTCGGGTTTTCTGCGTCGCGCTGAATCCGAATACGATACATTTGGTGCAGGGCACGCTTCGACTTCACTTTCGGCAGCGCTGGGAATGGCGGTCGCCCGCGATACCAAGGGCGAGGATTTTCACGTCTGCGCGATGATCGGCGACTCGTCAATCGCCGGAGGCATGGCTATGGAAGCGATCAATCAGGCCGGCCATCTCAAATCGCGGCTGATCGTTTTGTTAAACGACAACGGAATGTCCATCGCTCCGGCGGTCGGCTCGATCAACGGGTATCTCAACCGCATTAAAGACGCTCAAAGCTATCAGCATCTCAAGGAAGAAATCGGCGACGCGCTCGAGAGCGTCCCGGGCATCGGCGGTTCGCTTCGCCGCGCGGCTAAATCTTTCAAGGACGCTATTGCTGCCGCTGTGCTGCCCGGCGCTTTGGTTAACGAGCTTGGCTTTAAGTACATCGGCTATGTTGACGGCCACAATGTGCCCAACCTGGTTCATGCTCTTGAAGCTGCGAAAAAGATCGACGACGGTCCCGTCATTGTTCACGCATTGACCACAAAAGGAAAAGGCTTTCCGAATCCCCAAAAGAATTACTACGCATATCACGCAACCGGCCCCTTCGACCCGCAGACCGGCCTGCCGTATAAATCGAGTAAGATTTCGCCGCCTACTTACACTCAGGTTTTTGGCGACACAATGTGCGAACTGATGGAACGCGACCCGCGAATCATCGCTCTCACCGCCGCGATGCCGGATGGAACCGGCGTTGACAAAATACTCGAAAAATTTCCCGAGCGCTCATTCGATGTCGGCATAGCCGAGCAGCACGCGGTTACGTTTTGTGCCGGTCTCGCCTGCGAAGGATTAAAACCTGTCGCGGCGATCTATTCCACGTTTTTGCAGCGTGCTTTTGATCAGATCATCCATGACGTTTGCCTGCAAAATCTCGATGTGACATTTGCTATGGATCGAGCCGGAATTGTCGGAGCCGACGGCCCGACGCATCACGGGCTGCTCGACATCGCATATCTTCGCGGATATCCGAATATCGTCCTGATGGCACCGAAAGACGAGGCCGAGATGCGTGACATGATGCTGACCGCAATCGAACATCCCGGCGCTGCGGCGCTGCGATATCCACGCGGCAACGGCTTTGGAGTTGACATTAGCGAGGCGCCAAAAAAGATCGAGGTCGGCAAAGCCGAGATCATCAAGGACGGCGGCGAGATCGCAATTGTTGGCTTTGGCTCGATGGTTTATCCGGCGATCGAGGCCGGCAAAAATCTTGTAAAGGACGGCATCCAAACAACAATAATAAATGCCCGTTTTGTAAAACCGCTCGACAGCGAATTGATAATCGCGCTGGCACGCAGCATGAGGCTGATCGTGACGGTCGAGGACGCGTATCTTGCAGGCGGATTTGGCTCGGCTGTCTTGGAGCTGCTTGAAGAAAACGGTTTATCGGATAAAATAAAGGTAGTCAGAATGGGCGTGCCCGACCGAATCGTGACGCACGGCGACCCGAAGCTGCTGCTGGCAAAATACGGCCTCGACGCCGACGGAATTTATTCCAAGGTGGTCGAAACGCTCGACATCATGGGTGAGAAGCGTGCGAACAAAACAAAGCTAAAAGTCGTAATATAGGCTAGGCCGGATCGGAAAATAACAAAAAGAAATGAAAAAAACTCTTATACTTCTAGTCGGATCAATTCTCTTAACAGCCTTTATTGCCGGTTGCGACGGTGCATCAAATAAGGCGCCTACAGCTAACACGAATTCAACCGCTAACGCTCCGGCGAAGGCTAAAGCACAAGACAAGATTCCGCCAAATGCGCCTCCGGGAGCACAGCCGCCCGAGCAATCGGGTAATCCCAGCGCGTCGGTCGCGCTCGAAGAATTTGCCGATTTTCAGTGCGGCTCCTGCGCCGCCGCCCATTCGACGATGAACGAGATCAAGTCGATGTACGGCTCGCGCATACATTTCGTTTATCGTAATTTTCCGCTGCCGATGCACGATAAGGGTTATGACGCTTCGCTTGCCGCCACAGCCGCCGGAATGCAGAACAAATTCTGGGACATGCAGAACATGCTTTTCACAAACCAGAAATCGTGGATGTCCGATCCGACCTACAAACAGGTCTGGAAGGGTTATGCACAAAAGATCGGCCTCGATGTTCCCAAATGGGAAAGCGACATGAACGGCATGGGCGCGAAAAATCGGGTTGATGCCGACATCGCCCGCGGCAAAGCTATTCCTGTCAGTTCGACGCCGACGCTTTTTGTAAACGGTGTTGCAGTTGCCTTTGCCGACATGACGGTCACGGCGTTAAAGACGCTGATCGACGGCGAGCTGCAAAAATCGTCAGGCCAAAATCCAGGAAACGCTCCGGCGGCTGCGAATTCCAACAAGTGACAGATTTCGACGCTCCAGCCAACCAACCCAAGCTTCGTAAACTGCCGCTCGTAGCTGCGATCGTCGCATTTGCCGGTCTTGTCGATGCAGTTTATCTAACAATTCATCACTACACGGCCGAGCCCGTTCCGTGCGGCCTCGAATTCGATTGTGGAGTTGTCCTCAACAGCTGGTGGGCCGAGATAGGCGGCGTGCCGTTGGCGGCCTTTGGAGTCTTAGGTTATTTGACCGCACTGTCGCTTGCTCTCTTCGCCGGGTTCAAAAATGGACGGTTGTGGAGTCTATTCGGCGTTCAGGCGTCCTTGATGGCGGCGGTCAGCGGCTATCTGATCTACGTGCAGTATGCTCTAATCCTCGCGTGGTGCCAATACTGTCTCATCTCCGCCGCGACTTCTTTTACGTTGTTTCTACTCTTTATTATCTCGCTTTTTGTCGGCCGGCCAATGCCCGGCCGTGCATCGCTTTGAATCCAAATCAGCCATATCATCGAAATCCATTACCGGAGACCATTTCGCAAACGCAAGCGAGAACACATTTGGCATTTACGCGTAAATTAAGGTAGCTTTAGAGAAACGATATTTCCTTACGGCGATAAACAGTGACGAACGCTATCTTACAACGCATCGCGAATGGTGACAGGCAGGCCGTCGAGGACTGTCTCAAAACCTACGGTGGACTTGTCTGGTCCATTGCCCGAAAAATGCTCCGAAATTCTGACGAAGCCGAGGATGCTGTGCAGGAAATATTTGTAGACATCTGGAAAAATGCTGCCCGCTTTGATGGATCAAAAGCGTCTGAGACTACATTCGTCGCCATGATCGCCCGGCGTCGGCTTATCGACAAGATCAGGTATGCAACGCGTCGAGGTTTACCAGAATCGCTCGACGACCTTTTGTCGGAACCGTTTACGCGAACCGACAAGCAAATGCAGACAAACATCGAGGCCAAAGAAGCTGCCAGAGCAATGCAAAATCTCAAGCCGGAACAGCAGCAGGTTTTAAAGCTCTCGATCGTTCAGGGAATGTCGCATCAGGAAATTTCGGAAGCGACGGGAATGCCGCTCGGCACGGTCAAAACGCACGCCCGTCGCGGCATATTGCAGGTCAGGGAACATCTCGGCCTTAACGGCACACAATTATCGCAGGAGGTGAGAGCATGAGCGAACAACAAAAAGAAAAAATGCTCGACCTTCTTTTGAAAAAGGCGATCCACGGCCTCAATGCAGCCGAACAGCGCGAGCTCGACATGCTCGACACCAAGACGGCCGCCGAAGAGCTTCGTTCGCTCGAAATGACTGCCGCCGCGATCAGCATCGCCGGAAACGAGACTGACGAGCCGATGCCGGAGCATCTGTATTCAAAGATCCTGGCCGACTCAACAGAATTTGTCGGAGCTACAGAGCAACAAGCCGCTCCGTGGCCTCCGAATAAACCGAGCAAAGAGCAAACGGAAAGCTCGGCGCTGTCATGGTTCGGCTGGCTCGGCTGGGCTGCCGCCGTTGCGGCCAGCATCGCTCTTGCCATAAATATTTGGACTACGACCGCTCCACAAAACAATCAGGCGGTCATTAAACCCACGCCCGAAGCACCGAAAGTTCTCACACCCGCCGAGATGCGTGACGAGATGATGCGCTCGACCACCGCAATGGTAAAGGCAAATTGGTCCGCCGGAAACATGAAAGAGTTAACGCAAGTCGCGGGCGATGTTGTCTGGAGCGATGAAAAACAGGCGGGTTATATGCGTCTGCGCGGCCTGCCGATGAACGATAAATCTAAACAGACTTATCAGCTTTGGATCTTCGATAAAACGCAGGATGCAAAGACGCCGATCGACGGTGGCACATTCGACGTCAATTCCGACGGGGAAGTTGTTATTCCGATAAACGCAAAGCTCAAGGCACAAGGACCCGCAATGTTTGCCATTACGATGGAAAAGGCAGGCGGCGTCGTTGTCTCAGACCGCAAAAAGATCGCCGCACTCGCCAAGGTTGAAAATCAAACAAGCTAACTACTTGCTCCATTCATCGGCGATGCTGACATCGACCTTGATCGGAACTTTCTTCACAAAATCCTCACCCGCACGCAGCATCGCTGATTCCAGTTTCGTTGCGGTTTGCTTGGCGTCATCGCGATCACACTCGACAATGATCTCGTCGTGAACGATGTTCACCAGCCGCGCCGAAGTTTCGCGAATGTCGTCATGCAGCAGGCGCAGAGCGCGTTTTAAAATGTCGGCGGAAGTGCCCTGTATCGGCATATTCTTTGCGTAGCGCTGTGCCGCGCCGACGGAGTTGCGGTCGTTTGCGTCAAAGCTTATTCGCGCGAGGCGCCCGGAAAGCGTTCGTGCCGAGCGTTCGTTCAAAACATTCTTTGCCTGAACGCGCAGCCATTCGTCCATCTTCGGATAGGTCGCAAAATACTTTCGCAGCGTGTCCTCGGCCTGGCGTTGCGAGAGGCCGGTCATCATCGCAAAGCGTGATGCGCCGAGGCCGTAAACTACGCCGAAGTTCAGCCGCTTTGCAAACGAACGCTGATCGGCCGTCACCTGATCGGCCTCAATGCCAAAAACCTGCGCCGCTGTCGCCGAGTGAAAATCCTGACCGCTTGCAAACGCCACGATAAAATTTTTGTCATCCGAAATGTCCGCCAAAATGCGCAGCTCGATTTGCGAATAATCGGCGATCACTAACATGCGTCCGTCGGGAGCGCGAAAGCAGCGCCGATATTCCGCCTCGTGCGGTATCTGCTGCAAGTTCGGGCTCGAACACGAAAACCTTCCTGTCGGAGCGCCGATCTGTCGAAAATCCGCGTGGATGCGCCCTGTCGCAGGCTCGATAAATTCGAGTATGTTCTCGCCAAAGCTCTGGCTCGCCTTGGCGACGGTGCGATATTCAAGCAGCTTTGCCACCGGCGGATATTTCTCGGCCAGTGGCTGGAGCTCCCAGGCCCGCGTCGTATTCGGCATCGGAATACCAAGGCCCACAAGCGCGTCCGCAACTTGTGCCTGCGAATCAAGATTGATCTCAGCGCTCCCAAACAGCGAAGCCTGCGCGACACCTGCTGACAACATATCCTGCAACTCATCAGCAAAGCGCACCTGCGCTTTTTTCACTATGCCAAGCCGTTCACGCCACCGCTCCTGATCGAGATAAAATCCGTTCAGTTCCATCTCGACAATTGGGGTCACGCATTCATTTTCAAGTTTGAGAACGTCTGCGAGCCCGTCCACCGCGATGCGTTCGTCCAGCTTCTCACGCACCTCGCACATCACCGCCGCATCGCGCGCCGCATATTCGATCTGGGAATGCGTCAGCTCATCTGCCGCCCAATTGCTGACCTGCTCGCTCTTATCCAGCGTTCGCCCAAGAAAAAACTGAACCACATCCCCAAGGCCATGACGCCGCTCGCCCTCGCCCGCCTTAATCAAAACGCTCGCCAAATAAGTGTCGTAAACCGCCCCAACCTCAACCCCCAAATGATGCCGCACCCACTTACAGTCAAACTTCGCATTATGAGCAACCTTGACTTGTTTAGTTGATGAAAGTAAATCTCGGAGAGGAGCCAGGTCGGGATTTGTCCTGAGCGCTTTGACAGATTTCGGCAATTTTCCACTTTCCGCTTTCCACTTTCCACTACCGAAGTTTCTGAGGTCAATCACCTTCGTATTCTTCCCATCCGAAAGCTGCACCAGCCGCAACTCACCCTTGTAAGGATCAAGCTCCGTAGTCTCCACATCAAACCCGAGATACTTCGCACCCTTCAGCTCGTCAACAGCCTTCCTGAGCGACTCCGCATCGCTAATAAGTTGAAAATAGATCTCCATAAAACAGTGAACAACGAACAGTTAATAATGAATAGTTTACAGCGAATAGCAAACAATCTCCATTCGTCTGTAACGCGGTGATATATGCCAATTTTGCTTGAGCTTTGTGTCCTTTTGTGCCTCTGTGGTGAAATTTCCGGTATTTTGTTGTTTACTTATGCCTTTCATTTTGTTTATACTGACCGTGGTTTGCCGCGTTGGCGATTTGTATCGCGTCGGAGAGGGCAAACGGACGATTTTTTACAAGAGACTTTGGTCTTAAACTATCGAGTTCTAAGGGTCTGAAGCACGATGACGACGCGATCGGCATTTGGTGCTCCCCGTTAGGTGAAAAGCGTAAGACGCTTTCCAGGATAAAGAGATTCCCGCGTGAAAATATTTCATTACTTGTCCATTTGGAATAGAGTTCCAAAACCAAGCTATAAAACCACAACGCGCGCTGTCGCTCCTCTCGAGCCGTAGGTCTTAGTCTGTAAAAAATACGCCAATTATTACGCTTCTCCGGCTTCAAACAACGGGCATCTTTGAACCCAATTTGAAGATAAGGATATTTGCATGTCAAAAGAAATGATTGTCAGCGTCAATGGGCGCGAGAAGAAAATTGCCATTCTCGATAACGGTAAGGTCACCGAATTTTATATCGAGCGCGGCGAGGAAGGTTCCGGCGTCGTAGGCAATGTTTATAAGGGCCGTGTGATGCGCGTTTTGCCCGGAATGCAGTCGGCTTTTGTCGATATCGGGCTCGAGCGCGATGCGTTTTTGTATGTCACGGACTTCTTTGATGAAGAAGAAGAGATCGAGCGCATCCTCATCGAAAAGGGCAAAAAGACTTCGCCCGAAGAGGCAAAACGCGAAGCCAACGAGCAGATCGAACGCCAGCGCATCGATCGTGAAAAACAGATGGAATCTGTCCAGGAACTCGCCGAACCTATGGCCGAGCCTGTTTCAATTCCTGAAGAAAGAAGTGCCCAACCGTCAGAAGAACAGCCCGTCGAGACCAAACCCGATAGAGGTAAGCGCGGTCGTGGCCGCGGCAAGAAAGCCTTTGAAGACGAAGCACCACAAGAGATCGAACCTACACCTTTGTTTGAGATCGAGTTTGATAACTCAGGCTTTGAACGCATCAGTGACAGCGACGATGAAGATACGGGTGAAATGTTTAAGGACGCTTATGTTCAGGAAAGAATTGTCGATCGCGTCCGTGCCGTCGAATTCGATATGGAAAGCTCCGGCGCAGCCGAGGTCGGATCTTTGCTGTCCGAAGTAAACGAGCACACTGGCTTTGAACGAATAGCCGATGAGGACGAAGAAACTTCTGCTCCAACGAAAGGCCGCCGCAAGGCTAAGTCCGACACAAAAGAAAAGGCTCCGGCTAAACCCAAACCTACAAAAAAACCAGCAAGCAAGGGCAAATTTGCAAAGCCAAAGACCAAAAAAACTTCAAAGAAAGATGCCCTTGATGATGCCGAAGCCGGCCACAAACAATCCGACGGCAAAGCAGAAATGGCCGTCCGACGTGGTGGCCGCGGCCGCCGAAAACCCAAGGAGAATTTTGATGAATTTTCCGAGGAGTCATTAGAGACTTTAGAAACATCGGAGCCCGCTTCTGAAGAAACTCAACCTGAGATCGTCGAAGAAGTGCGAGACGAAACTCCGAACGAAAGTAAAACTGAAGCTCCTCAGGAGCGTGAACAAACAGATGAGCGTCCGCGTGGGCGCGACAATCGGGATCGCGGGCGTCGCAACCGCGGGGGCCGCAACGATCGCGACCGTCCAAACGGCGACGGCAAACGCTTTGACCGGAATGATCGCGGCAATCGCCCGTCGCCGCCAACGATCTCCGACCTGCTTAAAGAAGGCCAGGAAATTCTTGTTCAGATCGCAAAAGAACCAATTGCCAAAAAAGGTGCGCGCATCACATCGCATATCGCTCTGCCCGGACGCTATCTCGTCTATATGCCGACGATCGAGCATCTTGGCGTTTCGCGAAAGATCGAATCGTCGAGCGAACGCGGACGCCTTCGGACGTTGATCCAACGCATTCGTCAGGACCGCGATATACCGTCGGGCGGGTTTATCGTCCGCACGGCGGGCATCGGAGTTGCCGAGGAAGATCTGAGGAACGACGCCAAATATCTCGCTCGCATGTGGGCGGAATCAAAGAAAAATTCCGAGAAGAAAAAATCGCCTGCTGTAGTTCATCAAGACCTCGATCTGGTTCAGCGTATTTTGCGTGATCAGCTTGCCGGTGATTTTACGGCGATTCGCATTGACAATGATGAAGAGTATCAGCGAACAGTCGAGTTCATCAATCTCATCCAGCCGCGGATGGTCAACCGCGTAAAACTTTACACCCGCGACGAGCCGATCCTTGAGTACTACAACGTCCAAGAAGAAATCGACAAAGCTCTTAAACCGCGCGTATGGCTAAAGAGCGGCGGCTATCTCGTCATCAATCAAACCGAGGCTCTAGTCTCGATCGACGTTAATACCGGCAAGTTTGTCGGCAAAGGCAACCAGCGTCTTGAGGACACGATCACGCGAACGAATATGGAGGCCGTCAATGAGATCGCTCGGCAGATTCGTCTTCGCGATCTCGGCGGCATCATCGTGCTCGACTTGATCGACATGGAAGACCGGCGAAACCGCCACAAGGTTTCGCAGGCGTTGCAGGAAGCTCTCTTGACCGACCGCTCGCCGACCAAGGTTCTGTCGTTCAACGATTTCGGCCTCATTATAATGACCCGCAAACGCGTCAAGCAATCGCTCGAACGCACGATGTGCGCTCCGTGCGACCATTGCGAAGGTGCCGGCTGGGTCAAATCGCCGATAACCGTCTGCTACGAGATATTGGCCGAGGCCCGCCGTCTGTCGAGAACCGTTGACGACGTGCGTCACACAACGCTGCGCATCCATCCCGACGTGTCGCGTGCCCTGCGAAATTCCGAGCGCGAGGTGTTGGATGAAATCGAATCGCTCCTCGGCAACATCGACATCGCCTCGGACAAATCCGTTCATCAAGCCCAGTTCGACTTTGCGTTCGTCTAGGCAAGAAGGCTCACTACGCAGTTTAAATTTTCAGATCCTTTTTTGCGTCTTTGGGGTTTGAGGGTTTGGCGAAGATAGAGTCGGGGATCGGTTTATTAAATTCTACCGATTCGTAATTGATGCGCGACGTTTGTTTGCCGTTTGTCCAGCGGTCGATTATGAAGGGCGTTTTAATGCCGCTGATGTCGAGGAATTGGGCGTAGCGGTCTTCTTCTTTTATTTCTTCGCCGTCGATACCCGAGCGTTTGTAAATCGCCTTTTGCGGCAGGCCATCGTCGGACGCGAATTCGAACTCGACGGTGAAGCCGTCTTTGTAGGTGAGTTTTACAACGTCGTTGCGTTTGCCGAGCGTTGCAAGCCGTTTCCCGATGTAAGTAAGTTCAGCGTCGCCCTTCCAACTGCCGTGGAGGAGATAATCGAGGCTAGTCCTTATGCTTCGCTTGAAATCGGCAACCTGCTTCTCATTTTGAACCTTTATCAATTCCTGATCGCCGTCATAGATCCAACCAGTGTTTCCCGAATTAACCTGAACTAAGCGCGAGCCGCGGCCTTTGAAGTGCGTGCGCTCTTTATCAGGAAACACCAGCACATCGACAAATGATTGGAACGAAAGTAGGCTTCCTTCGCGAAAAACATAATATGTGCCTTTGCCGACTTGGGTTTTGACCTGCAAATATCGCTCGCCTCCTACGGCGCTGATGGCCTTTGCGATCACGGCCTCAGCTTTCTCCTTGGATTGCGTCTTCGCATCCTCAACTTGAGCGTTAATAAAACCGGAAAGGGTGAGGACTACGATGCACAAAAAGGCAGACCTGCGGAGATGGAATAAAGTCATCATAAAAAGGCTTCGATGAAATATTATCATCGAAGCCTTTGATGCAAAAAATCTGACTGTGGTTTAGTTGAGGTTTAATATCTCGCCGGTTTTGACAGTAACTTCCCCGTCAGCGGCGTCAACGGTGAACTTCATCGCTGCTTTCCAATCGTTTGTGATCGGCAGTTTTACCTTTTGGTCGATGTGGCGTTTTAGGAAACGGGCACCGTATGCCGGGCTGAAACCTTTTTCTGTGAGCAGGTTGAGTGCGGCTTCTGTGACTTCGATGAGTTTGCCTTGGCGCTCCATATTTCTTTGTAGCTTGGTCAGGTAAAGTTTGGCGATCTCGCGAACTTCGTCCATTGTCAGCGGCGAAAATATGACGATCTCGTCAATTCGGTTGCGGAACTCGGGAGTGAAGCGCGTTTCGGCGGCTTTCATCACTTCGTTCTTTATTTCCCGCACATCGCCGAGCGTTTTTTGCCCGAAGCCGAGTGGTTTTTCGTATCTCTTAAAACTCTCCGAGCCGAGATTAGAAGTCATGATGACGATCGCATCCGACAGGTAAACCTTCTTGCCGCGGCCGTCCGTGATCCAGCCTTCGTCGAATGCTTGAAGAAAGATGTTCATCAAATACGGCGACGCCTTTTCAACCTCATCAAGCAACAAAACGGTATAAGGATTATCGCGAAGCTGCTCGGTCAAAATGCCGCCGCGTTCCGAGCCGACGATGCCGCGCGGCATACCGATCAGTTTTTCAATACCGATTGTGCCGTCACCATATTCGCTCATGTCTATGCGGATCATCTTGCCTTCTTCGCCAAACATGAATTCAGCAACAGCCTTTGCAAGCTCCGTTTTGCCGACACCGGTCGGGCCGAGAAATAGCAGAACGCCGTCCGGGGCATAATGATTATCTTTTAGCGGGCCCTTATTTAATCTTAGTCTCTCGGCGACTGCTGTCACGGCTTCCTTTTGGCCGATGACACGTTTGCCAAGGTCGGTTTCCATTACGGCAAACCGGTCAGACGTATCACGATAAATCATGTCCTTCGGAATACGTGATTCCTGCGAGATGACATCGATGACATGCTCGGGGCGAACGATCAATTCAGTAGATTCATTCATTTCTACCTTGACCGAAGCCGTGTCGAGCCAACCTATGGCTTTGTCGGGCAAATGAAGATTGCGGATATATTTTGGCGACATTTCGAGAGCCATGTTAATGGCTTCATCAGAGATCGTGACCGAATAGTTTTTCTCAAGACGCGGCCGCAAACCGAGTAGAATTTCTTTCGTCTCGTCTATGGTCGGCTCTTCGACTTTTACAAGACGGAAGCGCCGCGCAAGCGCTTCGTCGTCGCTGATATATTCCTTATATTCGGAGATCGTCGTTGCGCCGATGATTCTCAGTTCGCCGCGAGCAAGCGAAGATTTGAACATATTTGCCGCATCTGAAGTTGTGCCCATCGCCGCACCGGCGCCGATAATCGAATGGGCTTCGTCGATGAAAAGAATGATGTGGTCTTTTTCTTTAACTTCATCAATGATGCCTTTTATGCGTTCCTCGAACATGCCGCGAAGCATAGTGCCTGCGACAAGGCCGCCCATTTGCAATTGCACTATGTGTGAGTTGCGAAGACGAGCTGGAACTTTTTCCGGTTCTAGTTCGATAAGCCTTGCAAGTCCCTCGACGACCGCAGTTTTTCCAACGCCCGGCTCGCCGACAAGCATCGGCGAATTCGAACGCTCGCGGTGCGAGAGAATCTCCAACATCTGCAAGATCTCACGCTCGCGGCCGATCGTCGGCGGAATTTTGTCCTGCCTCGCAAGCTTATTTAATGAAACTCCAAAATGGCGAAGGAAAGAGGGCAGCTCGTATTTTTGCCGGACGCGTTCCTCTTCTTTCTCACGTTTTTTGATGCGCGTTCGGGCGGTTTGCGCAACTTCATCGGACGGCACTCCCAGATTTTGCAAAACGTCATTCAAGACACTGCGTTCGTCGTTTGAAAGAACGTAAAAAATATCGCTGCCGTCGATCACGCGGCGGCCTTGCGAACGGGCTCGATCCATCGCCCTTTTGAAAAGCTCGGTTGTCTCGGGAGCGATGCGGTAACCTTTGCCGGAATGCTGACGGCCGGCTTCCATGCGTTTTTCGATTAAAAGCTTGACCGAACGCGGATCTACGGCGAGATCACGCATCGTCGATGTGAAAAGATCTTCTTCCTCAAACGCGATAGCGTGCAGAATATGTTCGATGGAGACGTAATTCTGGTCGCGCTTTTTGGACTCTCCCAAAGCGGTTTCCAAAACTCGCTGACCGCTTTCGCTGAATTTGTCCTTGTATGCGTCGATGTCCGCCATAAATTCGCTTTAGAAAAATCAAAAACTAAGATGCGGCGGTGCGGGAAGGCTTTGCCTAAATTCCACTATAACATTTCAATCAGAAACGAGGAAAGAAGTTTTCTGTATAGCCGAAACTTTCCGAAATCAGCTAAATTTCGCAAGAGCAGCCGCAAGCTAAATCAATTCGAGTAGGAGAAGACGATTTCCGTACTTCATCATCTCGGAAATGAACGACCTCCATTGTGTATGGATTGAATACGACCACATCTTTGATCCCATGTGTCCTGTAAAATGGTATGCCGACCTGCATATCTTTCTTTTCGTAGCCCTTGCTGATGATCTCGATCACAGCGTCGGGTATTTGAGTGACGGCTTCGTCGGTTTCAGCTGGTTCCTTGCAAAAGATCGATATATCAGGACGTTTGAGCGAACCATCAGGAAATTGGATGTAAATATCGGAAACATGAAAGCAATCGCAGCCCTCGCCAGTTTTCTTTAGCGACTCTCGAATGCGGTCAACAGCGATTTGATGCCGGATCAATGGCGAAGCCTCCCAAACAGGTAACCCCTCGACAATTTCCAATCTAATGCCCAGCTCTTCCGCTCTTAAGAGATTTGAATCCATATTCTTGATAATAACATCTCGCCGTTATTCCACCGCCGAATCTGCCAAGGCTTTTCCGACTTGAACGCGAGCCGGACGCAGTAGCTTGTCGCCGAATTTATAACCGCGTGCGTACTCGGCGATGATCTTGCCGTCGTTTTCGGCATCGGTTGTGGCCATGTCAACTGCTTCGTGAAGCTCAGGATCAAAATCGGCTCCGACAGAAGCTATCGGCTCGACTCCGACATCGATCAAGGCCCGCTCAAAGCTGCGTGCCGTACCGATTACGCCGTTTCGCAAATGTTCAATCGAAGGATCGGTCTCGCTTGCCGCGACGGCAAGGTTCAAATTGTCGAGAACAGGAAGCAGCGTCGTCAGAAAGTTGAACTGGCCTTGCTTGGCGCGATCTTCGAGCGTTTTCATCAACCGTGAGCGCATCTCCGCTGTTTCTCTCTCAAGACTTCCTTTTGCCTCTTCAAACTTTGCCTGCACGCCGACAAGTTTTGCCTCGGCCGCTTCGCGGCGGTCGGTCTCGGTTTTCAGCTTCGCTTCGAGAGCGATCTCGCCGGGCGTTTTTTGGGGCTCTTTTGGGTTTTCATCTTCGGCGACACGCTCGCCTGTTTCATTAAACCGCCGCTTGTCGTTTACGGGAATTTTTTCGTCACCTGTTTCATCAAATTCAGCGATCTCAATATTTTTTTGCTTCGGGTTCATTTTTTATCAGTATATCTAAATAATAGTCTTTTACCCTTGAGAGGTGAAAATTTAATAAATGGTTTTGACAATCGAAAACTGAAGCGAACGGATTGTTCAATTGTCCAATTATTCAATACGACAATTGGCACAATTGCTGAATTGGTAATTGAATAATTGGGATAGAATCATTCCTCCAAAGGTTTTTCAAAGATTCGTAGTTGAACTAATAGCTCACTGCTTTTTGTTCGTTCGTCACTGGAACAAATTTCAATTCGCCGTTTTCTGCTGTTACGCGAACAGTTTGGCCGGCTGCGATACCGCCACTCAGCAGACTCACCGCCAAAGGATTTTGGATCAAGTTTTGTATCGCTCGTTTTAGCGGACGAGCGCCGTAAACCGGATCGTAGCCTTCCTGGACGAGAAGGTCGCGGGCTGAAGTATCAAGCTCAATTGTAATGCCTCGCTCTGAAAGATTGCGTCGCAGTTTTTCAAGCTGGACGTCGATGATTATTGCAATATGTTCTTTGCTTAGCTGTTCGAAAACGACAATGTCGTCAACTCGGTTCAAAAACTCAGGCTTGAAATGATCGCGGAGAACCTTTAACACATCGTTTTTGATGTCACGGTCGGCCAGCGGATTTTCAGCCGCCGCCTGTATCTCGCGCGAGCCGAGATTTGAGGTCATTATAAGAACCGTGTTTTTGAAATCGACAACGCGGCCTTTCGAATCGGTCAATCGGCCGTCGTCGAGAATTTGCAGCAGCACATTGAATACGTCAGGATGAGCTTTTTCGATCTCGTCAAAGAGAATCACTGAGTAAGGTCGCCGCCTGACGGCTTCGGTCAGTTGGCCGCCTTCGTCATAACCGACATATCCGGGCGGAGCGCCGATCATGCGTGCGACGGCGTGCTTTTCCATGTATTCGGACATATCGAGCCTGACCATTGCACGTTCGCCATCAAAAAGAAATTCGGCAAGCGCTCTCGCAGTCTCGGTTTTACCGACGCCGGTTGGGCCGAGGAAGATAAACGAACCTACAGGGCGATTTGGATCCTGCAATCCTGCACGGGCACGGCGGACGGCGTTTGCGACAGCTTCGAGGGCTTCGTCCTGGCCGATGACGCGTTTGCGAAGGTTGTCTTCCATCGCGATCAGCTTTTGCATCTCGCCTTCGAGCATTTTTGAAACGGGCACGCCCGTCCATTTTGCGACGATCTCGGCGACATCTTCTTCGTCAACCTCTTCCTTGAGAAATACGCCGTCTTTTTGAAGTTCGCCTAAACGTGACTGTTCGAGTTCGAGTTGTTTTTCAATTTCAGGAATGCGTCCATACTGTAATTCGGCAGCTTTATTAAGATCGCCGGCCTGTCGAGCCTGTTCAAGCTCAAGCTTGGCCTGTTCTAGCTGCTCCTTGCCGGCGCGCATCTTATCGATCTCTTCTTTTTCCGATTGCCACTTGGCTTTCATTGCCGAGGATTTTTCGTTGAGATCGGCGATGCGTTTTTCTATATCGTTAAGCCGCTCTTTCGATTTTTTGTCGGTCTCGCGCGAAAGAGCCTGCTTTTCGATCTCAAGCTGCAGTATCTCGCGCTCAAGAACGTCGATCTCCTGCGGCAGCGAGTCGATCTCGATGCGTATCCGCGATGCGGCTTCGTCAATGAGGTCAATTGCCTTGTCAGGCAAAAAACGGTCGGTGATGTAACGGTTGGAAAGCGTCGAGGCGGCAACGATTGCCGCGTCCTTAATGCGAACGCCGTGATGAACTTCGTAGCGTTCCTTCAAACCGCGAAGTATTGCTATAGTATCTTCGACAGTCGGCTCGCCGATGTAAACCTGTTGGAATCGGCGTTCAAGTGCCTTATCCTTCTCGATATACTTTTGGTATTCGGCAAGCGTCGTCGCGCCGACAGCTCGAAGGGTGCCTCGCGCCAGTGCGGGCTTGAGCATATTAGACGCATCTATCGCGCCTTCGCTCGCGCCTGCGCCGACGAGCGTGTGTAGCTCGTCGATAAACAGAATTATTTGTCCTTCGGCTTTTTCTATCTCATTCAAAACGGCTTTTAACCGGTCTTCAAATTCGCCGCGATATTTTGCACCGGCGAGCATCGCTCCGAGATCGAGCGAAACAAGGCGCTTGTTTTTGAGTGTTTCCGGCACATCGCCTGAAACGATACGCTGTGCCAAGCCTTCGACAATTGCGGTTTTGCCTACGCCTGGCTCACCTATCAGGACGGGATTATTCTTTGTTCGTCGTGAAAGAATCTGAATCGCGCGGCGAATTTCGTCATCCCGGCCAATTACCGGATCAAGCTTTCCTTTGCGGGCGCGTTCGGTCAGGTCTTGTGCATACTTTTCAAGCGCCTGGAAATTTTCTTCCGCATTTTGATCCGTAATACGCGAACCTCCGCGCATGTCGGTTATGACCTTTTCGAGGTCGTCGCGCGTGATGCCGTTCGAGCGTAAAATGCGTCCGGCATCGCCATCTTTTTCCGCCGCTATCGACAATAAAAGATGCTCGGTCGAAAGATATTCGTCCTGCATCTTTTCGGCTTCCTTCTGGACATCCTGAAAGATAGTGTTGGTTCTTGAGCTGAAGTATTGCTGGCCGCCGCTAACCTTTGGGAATTTCTCCAAGGCAGCCTGAATTTCGTTGGCGACGGCCTGCGAATTCGCGCCGATCTTGCCGAGAATCGGTTTGACAACGCCTTCCTTCTGCTCAAGCATCGCCGCAAGCAAATGCTCCGGCTCGACCTGCTGGTTTTGATTTTTTTCCGCGACGCCGATGGCTTCCTGAACGGCTTCCTGCCCGCGGATCGTAAATCTGTCGAATCTCATAGCTAAAACACCTCGTGCTTAGTCTTTTCTAATAATAAAACCTGAGTGCTTTATTGTCAAGTCTTGAATGTCAGAGGAAAACCTCCGAAATAGGTGATAAGTGACAAGTGATAAGTCAAATGTTCAGAGACATTATCACTTACCACTTTTCACTAGCGTTGCGTTAAGCAATCAAATAGTTCTTTGAAAACATAGTTAGATAAAGGGTTAAGCCTTGTTTTGATTCTAAACGATTTGAATTGAGATTGGTTATTGGGCATAGACTGGGCTTCA
>JBJXHF010000097.1:0-133431 GCA_046160805.1 Pyrinomonadaceae bacterium | reverse complement strand
CTCCAACTCGGAACTCGGAACCCGGAACTCGGAACTGATAACGGTCGCGGCTGGCGAAGACTGGGACGAGTTCGTCGCCCACTGCGTCGATCACGATCTCGCCGGCGTCGAATGCTTGAGCGGCATTCCCGGCTTCGTCGGCGGCACCCCAGTTCAGAACGTCGGAGCATACGGCCAGGAAGTTTCCGAGACGATCGTTTCCGTCCGATGTTTCGACCGCAAGACTCGCGAGTTTGTCACACTCGTTAACGCTGAATGCGGGTTTACATATCGAACAAGCATTTTTAACTCGACTATGCGTGACCGTTATATCGTTTCAAGCGTGACGTTTGCACTGCAGCACGGCGGCGAAGCAAAGATCGTTTACAAGGACCTGATCGAACATTTCAATAGTCGCCAGCCAAGCTTACGCGAAACTCGTGAAGCAGTTCTTGCAGTCCGTCGTTCGAAATCAATGGTCATCGATCCGGCCGATCCAAACTCAAAAAGCTCCGGTTCCTTTTTCAAAAATCCCGTTATCGAAAAAGAAATGCTAGCAGAGATTCGCAGAGGCTTTGAACGCGTCCCGTCGTTCGACTTCGGCGACAAGGTAAAAATCCCAGCCGCCTGGCTGATCGAAAATGCCGGTTTTGACAAAGGATTTAAGCGTGGAAACGCCGGGATCTCGACCAATCACACGCTTGCCTTAATCAATCGAGGCAACGCTTCCGCCGACGAGATGATCTCGCTCAAAAACCAAATCCAGAACGCCGTCAAGGAAAAATTCGGCATAACTCTCCAGCCTGAACCTGTTTTTGTTGGTTTTTGAGTCCGTAGCCCGCAAGTAGGTAAGTAATTAAGGGCTCAAGGCAGAATGGATATCTATGTTGAGCCTTTACTTACGTGCGGACAACGGACATTGACGACAATGGCGAACACGACTGGAAAATGTTACTGGCGAACACGGCAGATAACGAAGGGAGTTTCAACGGCGAACTCAAGAAAAACCGTGTACCTAGGAGGCGAAAACGTATACCTAATATTCTTAAAACCCGTGACCTAAACGGGCATTCTTGCTGTCGAGCGTCCATTTTACAGCACAAATTCGTTTCACAGCGTTTGAAGTGTGGAACGTTCCACATTTTGTGAAACACTTTTTGGGGGAAGGAATTTGATAACTTTTTGACCGGATGATGTTGGTGTATAATGACCTCGTTTGGAGGAGAAATATGTTTGGCGTCAGACGTGGTTTATCGCTATTTGTGTTGGTCTCGATCTTTCTGTCCATTCTGCCTTTTTCGCGGGGCGTGAATGCTCAGGAGTTGGTGGCGAGTGAGGATGTGGGCGGCGGGTCGAGTGTTTTTGTGTTTCGCGAGTCGCGTAAGAAATCGCAGGCACGTTCGGGCGCCGGAAGGCTGATGCTTGGTGAAGGCGTCGGCGGCGGGCCGACTGCGCGGGCGCGGAGTGCGCGTTCGAATACTCAGATCGCGACTGCGGCGCAGAAACGACGCGCGGATGCGATTGCCGCGCGCAAGAAAGTCTTGGCAGCTGCGGCTAAGCGGAATGCGCTGTCTAATACTTTGACTGCAAAGGCCGAAGGATTTTTGGACAACAACCAAACCGATCTTGCGATAACGAACTTCCGCGATGCGCTTGTAAAAAATCCGAAGAATTCGCGCGCGTCCGACGGGTTGAGCAATGCTTTGATGGCGAAGGGAATCGAGGTCGCGGGCGACACGAATGAACTGGCGGCGCTTACGTTCTTTAACGAGGTAGTTAAACTCGACAAGCAAAACGAAATCGCCTATGCAAAGATCGGCGCGATCTATGACGCAAAGGGACAAAAGGATCAGGCGACCGCAAATTACGAAAAAGCCGTTGCGATAAATCCGGCATTTTCGTCGCTTTATCCGCCGCTTGGGCTTTTGTATATCGACGCGGGCGAGATCGCAAAGGCCGAAGGTGCATTGAAAAAAGCGGACGCGGCGAGCGTGGATACGGTCGATACGAGACTGCTTCGCGGGCTGGTGTTTTTTAAGAATAATCAAAACCCTGCGGCGTTGGCTGCGTTTGAGCAGGTGCTCGCGCTGGACAGCCGAATGGCCGCTGCGCTTTATTACAAAGGACAGGTTTTTGATCGGATGAACCAACAGGATCAGGCGATCGCTGCTTATAAACAGACGCTTGAGATAAATCCGCGATTCGGCCCGGCGGCGTTCGATCTCGGAGTCGATTATTACAACGCGGGCGATTACAACAACGCCGCCGTTGCTTACCAAACGGCGATAAACATCGATCCTGCCAACGCACAGGCGCACGCCAATCTGGGCAGCACTTACCGGCAGCTCGACCGCTGCTCGGATGCGAACCCCGAATACAAGCTCGCTTCCAATACCATCAAGACCGCCGACCTCTACAGCGAATGGGGTTATTGTCTCGGCAGAGCGAACCAGTGGGACGACTCGGTTGCCACGCTCAAGACCGCGAGCGAAATGAGTCCGACGGCGATCGATAATTCTAATGTCGGCTGGGCATATTACAACGCAGGAAATTCTCAGGCTGGCGCAAAGAACGAAACGGCCGCAAAAGCGAATTACGATCAGGCAAAATCGTACTCGCAAAAAGCGGTCGATCAGGATCCCAAGCTTCAGTCGGCTTACCTGAATCTCGGATCGACGCATAATAAGCTTGGCGAATTTCAGTTGGCGGTTGGTGTTCTAAAGACGGTCCTCGGCATGAATAATAATTGGCTGATCGCCACGAACCAGCTCGGCGTGGGTTACCAGGGAATGAACGACTACGTAAACGCCATCGCAACATTCAAACAGGCAGTCAATATCGACGGCAACAATACGTTTAGTTTATTCAATCTTGGCTCATCATATTCCGCCAGCGGCAATAAGAAAGAGGCGAAGAAGATAAACGACAAATTGAAGAAACTCGACCCGAAACTTGCGGCGGCATTGGACAACGTCATCGCGGGCAAGATAATCGACGCCACAAAACAAAAGATCGAGCAGAAAATAAAAGTGCCAAAGTTACCGTTTTAGAGGCTCGAGGAATTACCAAACTTATGTCACAAATTCGACGCACAATCGGTTCTGTCGCTGCCCGTAATGCGGCCTCTGCTCTCCTTCTAGGATCGGTTTTTACGATTGCTACAGTCGGCTTTGGAGGATCGGAAAGCATTACGGATTACGCATTGGCCGAGCCGATCACGCCTTTTATGACAACGCATCGGAACACAGAAAAGGCCGAGTTATTCGAACTTGTGGGTGTTTTAAAAACGCAGTCATCGACTTCGGTTGCCGCCGTGCGCGAACAGGAAATAGATATCAAATTTGACGATATTAATTTCGATGCGGCTGCAAAATTGAGTTTTCCACTTCTCGACGGAATTTCGTACGAGGCTGTTCGTAGTGAACGCGAAGGTTTTGAGCGGTTTGATTCCGACGAATTCACCTGGCGCGGAAAGATATTTGCGGAGAATGATTTCAGCGGTGATGTTGTTTTTTCCGTGAAGGGGAAAGCTCTCTCGGGTTTGATCTATTCACCGACGGCGGTTTATGAGATCGTGCCGCAGGCAGATTTCAAACATGTGTTGGTTCAACTGGACCAGACGCGATTCCCTGCGTGCGGCGGAGCGATTCCGGTCGATGATCTGCCCGAGGAAAATGACAACAGTTCACTCGGTAACGCCGACCGGTTTCCGTCAGCGGATGACGGAAGCCAGATCGATGTCCTTGTCACTTACACGGCGCTTCTCAGACAGGCGCTTGGCGGAACACCGCAGGCACAGTCCTTTGCCCAGCAGGCAATTGCATCGACTAATACCGCTTATCTGAATAGTGACATCACAATGCGGCTGCGGCTCGTCGGGACGCTGGAAGTCAGCTATAACGAGGCGGCCGGAACACTTTCAGCGGCGTTGCCGTGGAGTCGAAACGACCCTGAGACGGCAGCGACGCGTAACATTGTACAAGCTGATATGGTTTCGATCATCATACAGAACGCGAGTGATGCATGCGGCATCGGCTATCTGATGACCACTGTCGGCCCGCAGTTTGCGGGCAGCGCATTCTCGGCAGCTTCGCGAAGCTGTGCCGTGGGAAACTTAACCTTTGCTCATGAGTTGGGGCATAATCAGGCGGCTCATCACAATCCCGAGAACGCCGGCAGTGCTGCTTATCCTTACGCCTACGGCCATTACGTCAACGGCAGCTTTCGCACGGTTATGTCCTACGTCAATCAGTGCCCGTCCGGCTGCTCGCGGGTTCCGTACTTTTCAAATCCGTCGATTTCGTTCAACGGCTTTCCAACCGGCATCGCAGACCAACGCGACAACCACCGCACGTTGAATAATACCGCTCTGACCGTGTCGCAATTTCGCGACGGCCTTGCGGTGACGCTGACACCGACGAATACTCCAACTCCTACGAGCACTGCTCAGAACACGCCCACCTTCACACCGACGAGGACATCGACGAATACGCCGACTTCGACACCGACGAGTTCGGGAACTCCGTCAATCAACGGCAGGGTGACTTACGGGAACGCAGATACTCCGCCCAAATACATTTCAAACGTGACTGTCACGGGAACCGGCTCGCCAAACGTTTTCGCAACGACTGCCGCTCCCGGCGGAACTGCCGGACAATATTCGCTCATGGGATTCGGGTCGGGTTCTTACACCGTTACGCTTTCCAAAACGACCGGCCAGAACAGCATTACTTCAAATGACGCCGCGAGGATTTCACAGCACGTCGCAGGTACATCGCTCCTGACGACGGACAGTCAAAGAGCAACGGCGGACGTGAGCGGCAACGGATCCATTTCTTCGCAGGACGCTGCCTTCATCGCCAGATTCGCGGTCGGAGCCGGGGCACCTACAGGTAACACAAACCAATGGAATTTCTACCTGCCGCCGGGCCCGACATTCCCAGTTGCTTCATCTCCGACGAGCCGGACATATTCATCAGTAACCGGCAATCTAAACGGTGAGGATTATGTCGGTCTTTTGCTTGGTGAGGTTACGGGCAATTGGACTCCCGGCGCGGCACGACCAGCAAACACAGAGGACGCCGAAAAATCTGTAATTGTAGCGTTGCCGAATATCGTGAAGGCTCAGAACGAGATAATCATACCGGTAAATGTTTTGGGCGTGGCGAATAGAGGAGTAATCTCTTATGAATTCGAGCTTAGGTATGACCCGAACGTGATAATGCCGGTTGCCGAGCCGGTCGATGTTGCAGGAACGGCGAGCCGCGGGCTTACGGTGGTGACGAATGCAATCGAGCCTGGGCTTTTGCGAGTTGTGATGTACGGGCCGATGCCGATTGATGAGAACGGCGTGCTTTTGAATCTTCGATTTGCTCGTGTTGGAAAAGCAGTTTCGAACACCGCTATTTCATTCGAAAGGTTCATGTTCAATGAAGGCGAGCCGCAAGCAAACATCACGAATGGACGTATTAAATTATTCGTGGGTTCAAGCCTTAGTTTTTTGTAGCATTTTTTAAGAGCGGTTCGTAGTCAGCCTTCAGAGAGCCGTCGAGAGCGATCGCTTTTTGCAGATCAGCAATGCCTGCCGATTTGTTGCCTTTTTCCAATAACAGAACGCCGCGACGCGCGTATGCCTCGGCGTTTTTGGGCTCCAATTCGAGTACCTTTGTATAGTCGGCGATCGAGGCTGTTTTGTCGATCTCCTCAAATGCTCCGGCGCGATTCATGAGGACCAATGCGCTTTTTGGGGAAAGATTTATTGCTTTAGTGTAATCCGCGACTGCACCGGCGTAGTCCTTCATTTGTTCCCTGGCCGAACCTCTGCCGGTCAAGGCTTCAAAAGTGTTGGGCTGAATTTCCAAAGCCCTGTTGTAGTCGGCCAATGCCGATTTAAAGTCGCCTTTCTCAATGTAACAGTTGCCGCGATTGTTATACGACAGGACGTGGGCCTGTTTATCGTACTTATTCGTGAGGCCGTTCATGATGTCGATCGCCTTCGAGTAGTCTACGATGGCAGCGTCCCATTCACTCTTATCCAAATAAATATTTCCGCGATTGTAAAAGGCAAGCGGATCATCTGGCGACAGTTTGATGAATTTCGAATAATCAGCGATTGCACCGGTAAGATCGCCATTTGCAATCCTGATGTTCGCACGATTGTTATAGGGAAGAGCGAAATTCGGGCTGAGAGAGATCGCACGGTCGTAGGCGAGCATCGCGCCGGCTTGATCACCATTGCCCTGGAGTTTCAGGCCCTGATTATAAGCGTCCATTGCCTTGTCGGCTTGAGCAAATATGCCGACCATAAATGACATCATCACGAATGTGATTCGGATAATTTGTTTCATTTTCGCCTCTCCATTTTGTCGTAAAATCAGTCGCTGTAATACAATCTAAAACCAGAGCTGACCGACAGTAAATAATGCCACGACGAACGGATATCCACAAAATCCTGATAATAGGTTCGGGCCCGATCATTATCGGCCAGGCGTGTGAGTTTGACTATTCGGGCACGCAGGCTTGCCGCGCGTTGAAGCAGGAAGGCTTTGAGGTCGTGCTGGTCAACTCAAACCCGGCGACGATCATGACCGATCCCGAGATCGCCGATCATACATACATCGAGCCGCTCACGCTCGAAACTGTCACTGCGATCATTGAGAAAGAACGACCCGACGCACTGCTGCCAACGGTCGGCGGGCAAACGGGTCTCAATTTGTCTGTTGAGCTTTTCGAGAAAGGAATTTTAGATAAATACGGCGTCAAACTTATCGGCGCCAATATTGACGCGATCAAGGTCGGCGAAGACCGCGAACTATTCAAAGCGGCGATGGACGAGATCGGCATCCAGAGCCCGAAAGGCGGATTTGCTCATACTTGGGAAGAAGCTGAGCGCATTGTCGAAGAGATCGGCTACCCGGCGATTGTGCGTCCGAGCTACACACTCGGCGGCACGGGCGGCGGCACGGCGTTCAATCCCGACGAGTTTGAGGAAATTGCAAAAAACGGCCTCGCTGCATCGCCGACATCACAAATTCTGGTCGAAGAATCGATACTCGGCTGGAAGGAGTTCGAACTTGAGGTGATGCGCGATCTCAACGACAACGTCGTTATCATTTGCTCGATTGAGAATTTCGATCCGATGGGCGTGCATACCGGCGATTCGATAACGGTCGCTCCCGCTCAAACTCTCACAGACCGCGAATATCAAAACCTGCGCGACATGGCAAAGGCGTGCATACGCAAGGTCGGCGTCGAAACAGGCGGCTCGAATATTCAGTTTGCAGTCAACCCGGCAAACGGCGACGTGCGGATAATCGAGATGAACCCGCGCGTCTCGCGCTCGTCCGCGTTGGCTTCAAAGGCAACCGGCTTTCCAATTGCCAAGATCGCCGCCAAGCTCGCCGTCGGCTACACACTTGACGAAATACCAAACGACATTACAAAAAAGACGCCTGCATCCTTTGAGCCCACAATAGATTACGTCGTCACCAAAATACCGAAATGGGCATTCGAAAAATTCCCCGGCGCCGAAGACGTGCTCGGCACTCAAATGAAATCGGTCGGTGAGGTGATGGCTATTGGCCGGACGTTCAAGGAATCTCTGTTCAAAGGGTTGCGCTCGCTTGAGGCGGTAAAACCCTTGCGGTTGCAAAATGTACCCGATGCAGAACTGCAGCGCAAACTTGCGCGACCAAACTCACTGCGTTTTTCTTATATCACTTACGCACTGCAAACCGGATATTCGATTGATGAGATACACCGTTTGACGATGATCGATCCGTGGTTTTTGGATCAGCTTGCGCAGGTTATGGAATTTCAGGCAAGTCTGAATTCAAAACCCCTTACCAAATATACTGCCGATGAGATTAGAACAGCAAAAGAATTCGGCTTATCCGACCGTCGGCTCTTTTATCTCACCGGCGACAGCGAAAAAGACATTCGCGAATACCGCAAGAAGCTGAGTGTCACGCCGGCTTACAAACGTGTGGATACTTGCGGCGCGGAATTTGAATCATTTACGCCGTATCTTTATTCGACCTACGAAGAAGAGTGTGAGGCCGAGCCTACGAACAGGCGTAAGATCATGATTCTCGGTTCGGGGCCGAATCGCATAGGGCAGGGAATTGAGTTTGACTATTGCTGCTGTCATGCGAGTTTTGCTTTGCGTGAAGCCGATTTCGAGACGATTATGGTCAACTGTAATCCCGAAACGGTTTCTACGGATTACGACACTTCTGATCGTTTGTATTTTGAGCCGCTGACGTTTGAAGATGTGATGAACATTGTCGATGTTGAAAAACCAGACGGCGTGATTGTGCAATTTGGTGGGCAAACGCCGTTGAATTTGGCCGACCGACTTCATGATGCAGGCGTACCGATCATAGGAACTTCTCCTGATTCGATAGACCTTGCGGAAGACAGGAAACGATTTGGTGCGCTGCTTGAGAAACTAAAAATTCCGTGTCCAGAGAACTCCAGTGTTACTTCAGCCAGCGAGGCGAAAACTGTTGCAAATACAATAGGTTATCCGATTGTGGTTCGTCCAAGTTTTGTGCTTGGCGGGCGCGCGATGGCGATAGTTTATGACGACGACTCGCTCGACGAATACATGCGTATGGCGACGGACGCTTCGCCTGAAAAGCCGATCTTGATTGACAAATTTCTCGAACGCGCCGCCGAGATAGACGTTGACGCGTTGGCCGATGAGAATACTGTAGTGATCGCTGGCATTCAGGAGCATATCGAAGAAGCCGGAATTCACTCAGGCGACTCATCAAGCGTTCTTCCCGCGCAAAAAATCGCCGCCGAGCATTTGGAAACGATTCAGCATTACACGCAGCTTTTGGCACAGGCACTAAAGGTCAAAGGATTGATGAACATTCAATTTGCGATCAAGGACGACCGCGTTTATGTGCTTGAGGTCAACCCGCGCGCGTCGCGCACCGTGCCCTTTGTTGCAAAAGCGACAGGTGTGCCGATCGCAAAGATCGCGTCATTAGTTATGGCCGGTGAAAAGACGCTCGCCGATTTTGATCTGCCGGACGTTCTGCCTGTTCCAAAAATCTTTGTAAAATCGCCGGTGTTTCCGTTCAAAAAATTTGCCGGCGTCGATCCGATACTCGGGCCTGAAATGCACTCGACCGGTGAAGTGATGGGCGTCGGCGCAACATTCGGCGAAGCTTACGGAAAAGCAATGGAAGGCGCCGGATTGAAACTGCCGCTCGTCGGCCGAGCCTTCATTTCCGTCAACGACGCCGACAAAGGCCAGGCCGTCGTTCTCGCTCGACGGCTCAACAAATTAGGGTTCGATCTGGTTGCAACATACGGCACCGCAAAGCGACTTCGTGAAGTTGGCTTGGAATGTCAATCAGTTTTCAAAGTTAACGAAGGCCGCCCGAACATCGCTGACCTCATCATGCAAGGCGAGATAGCCCTCATCATAAACACTCCGCTAGGAAAAGTATCCTTCTACGACGAACAAGCCATCCGCAAGGCCGCCCTGCAATTCAACGTGCCGTGTGTAACCACAATCACCGGCGCCGAAGCCCTTGTTGAAGCCATCGGAACAAAAATATCTGAGAAACAAATAACGGTGCGGAGCTTGCAGGAAATTCATTCGGCAGGGTCGCTGAGAGCTGAATCAAAGGCATAATAAAAGTTTGATTGATTTGAAGTATATTACTACAATATACACAGATGTCGTTGATACTCGATCATTGCGAAGGATTTGATTGGGATGAAGGAAATTCCAACAAAAATTGGTTTGGTCACCGAGTCACTGATCTAGAATGTGAAGAAATGTTCATAAATACCCCATTGATCGTTGCGATCAACACCAAACATTCTTCTGACGAAAAGAGGTATGAGGCTCTTGGTCGTACGACATCCGATCGACGACTTTTCGTTGCTTTTAAGATTCGCCAATCACTAATTAGAATTATTTCTGCTCGCGAAATGAACAGGCGAGAATGGAACCGTTATGAAAAAGAAATTGAAAGAAATTCCTGAGTTTAAGAATGAAGATGAGGAACGTGAGTTTTGGTGGACACACGACTCTACTGAATACGTTGATTGGGACAAAGCGGAAAGAGTCGTTTTTCCAAATCTGAAAATGACCACAAGGACAATCTCATTACGATTGCCTGCTGCTATGCTCGACCGCATAAAGCAAGCAGCTAATAAGCGCGATGTTCCCTATCAGTCGCTTATAAAAATGTTTTTAAGAGAGAGACTGGATGCAGAAATAAAAGCATAAGAAAGTAAGTCGACCTTATCTAGTTAGGTCGAAACATTCTCTCTGTGTGCTCTGTTTGGTGAATTCATCTGTTTTCAAATCTTGACCAATCCCGCGCTTTACAATAACTTTAAGTAAAGTTTTCTGAAATTTAGCACTTACAAATTAACAAATGACTGAATCGCATGAACGCGAGATCATAGGCGGGCATTTGCTTGTGATCGGCGGGGCAGAGGATAAATATAACGAGCGGCGGATCTTGAAGAAGTTTCTTGAGCTGGCCGGCGGTGAGAAGGCGGAAGTTCTAATCGTGCCGGTGGCGTCGGATTTTCCCGAATTTGCGGCAGATGTTTATACGCAGGCCTTTCGTAATCTTGGCGTTGCCAATCCGCGCGTTTTGCGGGCGACATCGCGGCAGGACATCGTCAATGCGGACGTTGATAAACTGATCGAGGGCGTTACGGGCGTTATAATTACCGGCGGCGATCAGATGCGGCTTGTGTCATTGCTTGGCGGAACGAAGCTGGCTGATAAAATACGAAAAATGATTCGGGACACAAATCTGGTTTTGGCCGGCACCAGTGCCGGTGCGGCGGCGATGAGTACGTCGATGATCGTTCGCGGCGAGCCAACCTCGCATCCGCACAGGAATGCCGTCAAGCTTTCGCCCGGGCTTGGTTTTCTCAAAAACATAATAATTGACCAGCATTTCACCGAGCGCGGACGGATCAGTCGTCTAATTACGGCTGTTTCTTATAACCCATATAATTTAGGAATTGGAGTTGACGAGAATACAGCGATAATTCTTGACGGTAACGGAATACTTGAGGTATTCGGGCAAGGCTCGACGACTATCGTTGACGGTTCACAAATTACTTTTAATGAGATCGCTGAAGTTGCCGAAAATGATAGCTTTAGCGTTTGTGGGGTGCAGCTTCATATTCTACGTGATGGCTTGGTTTATAACTATCTCGACCGTAACCCAATGCAGCCGGCGAATGAGTTTTTGCTGCCCGATTTAGGATAGAATGAAACAACGGATTTACGCAGATTAACACAGAGTTAGAGCAAGCCTTCTGAATTTCCGTGTAAATCTGTGTTAATCCGTTGTTGGAAATCTTATGGAAATTTTAGAAGTTCGAACACTTCGCGGGCCGAATTATTGGAGCGGCTATTGGAAAAAGCTGATCATCATGCGCGTTGATATCGGAGCGTATGAGGCGAAACCGACTCAGAAGATCACGGGTCTTTATGCGCGGATGAACGAGTTGATGCCGTCGCTCGTGAATCACGGGTGCAGTTATCAGGAACCGGGCGGTTTTCTACGGCGCGTTGAAGAAGGCACTTGGGCGGGGCATGCAATTGAGCATTTTGCGCTTGAGATGCAAACGCTCGCGGGAATGGATACCGGTTATGGCCGCACGCGCGAGACGAACGAAAAGGGAATTTATTATGTCGTATTCAGCTATGTTGAAGAAGAGGTCGGCCGGTTTGCGGGACGAGCGGCGGTTCGCATGTGGCTTGATCTTGCAGAGGGTCGTGACCTTAATGAAATAAAAGCCGACCTCGCAGTAAACATTCAGAAAATGCGCGAGATACGCGAGGAAGTGCGGTTCGGCCCTTCGACCGGCTCGCTTGTCGAGGAAGCAGATAATCGCGATATTCCGTATATACGCCTGAATGATCAATCACTAGTGCAGCTTGGTTATGGCGTCAATCAAAAACGGATTCAGGCGACGACGACAGTTAACACAAACATGATCTCGGTTGATATTGCGGGTGACAAAGCGGCAACGAAAAAGCTGCTTGGCGATATGGGAGTGCCTGTTCCAATGGGCTATCGCATGCGCGAAATTGAAGAACTTGAAGACAAGCTCGAACGCGTTGGTTTTCCCGCAGTGATAAAACCGCTCGACGGCAACCACGGCAAAGGCGCAACCGTTGGCATCAAGAATCTCGAAGAGGCAAAAATCGCATGGGAAAAGGCTAAAGAATATTCGCGTTACGTCATTGTCGAAAAACAGCTTATAGGCTCCGATTTTCGGGCGTTGGTTGTAAATAATCGTCTGATCGCCGTTGCCGAACGCGTTCCCGCACACATTAAAGGTGATGGGAAACTGACGATCCAGCAGCTTATTGACAAGACGAACGCAGACCCGCGCCGAGGCTACGGCCACGAGAAGGTGTTGACGCAGATTGACGTTAACGGCCAGACGATGCGTTGTATTGCAAAGTTCGGTTACACGCTCGAAACCGTTCTGAAAAAAGGCGAGATGCTGTATTTGAAAACAACGGCAAACATCTCGACCGGCGGTACGGCGATAGATTGCACGGACGAGGTACACCCAGAAAACGTTTTTCTGTTTGAGCGGATCGCGAAAATCATCGGGCTTGACGTTGCCGGAGTTGATGTCATTGCTCCGAATGTCAGCGAGCCGCTCAGCGAGAACGGCGGCGGCATTATCGAGGTCAATGCCGCCCCTGGTTTTAGGATGCATCTGGCGCCGAGCGAAGGAATAGGCCGTAACGTCGCCGAGCATGTGATAGATATGCTTTTCCCGCAGGGCACGCCGGCGCGGATTCCGATCTTTGCGATAACCGGAACAAACGGAAAGACGACGACAACGCGTCTCGTCGCGCATATTCTGAAAAACAGTGGCCGCACGGTCGGTTTTACGACGACAGACGGAACTTATATCGGTAATCAGCAGATCGTTCAAGGCGATAACACAGGACCGGTTTCGGCGCAGCTTGTGCTGAAAGACCCGACCGTTGACGTTGCAGTTTTAGAGACGGCGCGCGGCGGCATCATTCGCTCGGGGCTTGGATTTGATTATTGCGATGTCGGAATTGTGCTGAATATCGCCGCCGATCATCTGGGATTGAAGGACGTGAACACGCTCGAAGATCTGGCCCGCGTCAAATCTGTCGTTGCGCGTGCCGTTTCGCCAAAAGGTTACGCTGTGCTCAACGCCGAGGACAAGCTCGTTTATGAGATGAAGGAATTGAGTCAGGGTCAGGTGGTCTGTTTTTCGATGAACGAAAATCACCCAAATATCAAATGGCGCGCCGAACGCGGTCGGGTCTCGTGTGTCTATGAAAACGGCTACATCACGATCCTCAAAGGCAAATGGAAAGTGCGTGTCGAAAAAGTGACGAATGTTCCGATCACCTACGGCGGACGAGCCGAGTTTATGATCCAGAATGTGCTGGCCGCCACGCTGGCGTGTTTTGTTCACGGTGTTTCGCTTGAGGATCTTCGCGTCGGTCTGACGACGTTCAACGCGGGCACAGCTCAGACGCCCGGACGGCTCAATTTTGTCGAGGTCGGCGACGTTACAGTGCTGATGGATTATGCACACAACCCTGCCGGCTTGCGTGGGCTTGCTGCATTTATCTCAAAACTTCCAAACAAATACCACACGTGCGTCATCAACGGCACGGGCGACAGGCGTGACGAGGACATACGCGAATTAGGCCAGATCGCGGGCGAGACCTTTGACCGCATCGTGATTCGTCGCGGCCACTATCTTCGCGGGCGTGATGAACAAAACATGTATAAACTGCTGCAGGAAGGAATCGCCCGCAGCGGCCGAGAACCGACGGTTCGCATCATCCCCGAAAGTCGCGACGCCATCCACCACGCGATCAAATACGCCCGCAAGAAGGAACTCGTGGTAACGCTAGCCGACAGAGTGCCCGATGATATTCGATACGTACAAGAGTATAGGGACATGAAGGCAGAACCGCCTGCGTAAGCAGACGCCTTATTAGCGCATCAACTTTAAACGGTAAGTTAATTGGTTCCACGCTCCTGGAAGCCTTTTTGCGAAGAACGTCAGATTCTTTGAGGTAAAGAAGTGTTTCGGGCTTAGATAAAGTTCGGCGTTGTTCAGAGAGAAAAGTATGCGGTGATTTCGCCAGTTGGGGAAGTTTTTTATCAGCGTGTAACGTGCCGAAACGCCGAGGGTTTGCACTCCGTAGGGAAAAGCGAAAGCAAAGTGTAACGGTTGTGATCGGATAATGAGATCGGGCGTTTCGTCCACATCCGCATCGCCGATCTCACCGGTCGCGATCGAGAATTTCAACGTCTTGCCGAGATCGGGTACTTCAACTACAACGGGCTTTAGCAGCTTTCGCAACAGCGTTTTTGGGTAACGCTCACGAATGTGTGTCGAGAGTTTTATAAAGGCCTCATTTATTTGCTCTTTGGTCGCGCGCTGCTCGTCATCATATTCTAGTTGGTCCGTCCTTCTGTAAACTTCGTCGTAACCCGCGAGAGATGTGGCCGTGTCATGTTCGCCGCCGAGTTTGTAAATTTCACCGGGATACAACACTGTCATTTTTTTGCTTTGCTGCGTGAAATAATCGTAAGCATCGCGGGGTTTGTTTGCGAATTGGTTTATGTAACGATTGTCCTCACTCGAAAAATAGATAAAGCTCGCGAAAGGAATTGTCTCGTCCGCTTCTAAGTCGATGTGATTCGCAAGCATTTTTTCAAGTATCTTGTGCGCCTGCGGCGGCAAGTGTTTCTGTCTGTCGGCGTAGCCGCTGTAGCCGGCGATCGAAAACTGGTTGAGCAGCGTATCGACCTTTCCGATGTCGCTTGAGATGCGGCGGCAATCTTTTGAATTTATCTCGCAGTCGTTGACGTTCAAGAGCGTCTTGCCGTCGAACATCACGCCGAGAAGGGAGTCCATCGTGCCGGCTTGATAGCAATAAACTCGCGTCTTTTCGGTCAGACTAAAAGTCTCGCGGTGCGGCAGCAGTTTAACGTTCGGAAAGCCGAACCGATTGAGTGCGTCGGGCATCTTGTCGGAATTATTATGCTGAAAGAGTATCGTAACCCGCCGCTTAAAATCATCGGGCATCGAACGCAGTGTAGGAATATGAAAATGATCGGGATGCTCGTGAGAGATGAAGATATAGTCGATGCCGTCGTATAGCGAAGCGTCAAAGACGGCTTCCGGAAACAGCGACCACGAATTGTTGAACGCTTTGCCGAACAGCCAGGGATCGGTCCAAATCGTGACATCGGATCTTATCAGCACCGACGCATGCGAGATAAGCTGAACTTCCATCTTGTCGCTAACGGTATATTTCAATGATCGCCTGCGATTGCGAACTGCGCGATGCCCGGTACATGCCTTCGGAATTGAACGGCAGCGTAACGTTGCCTTTTGAATCGACGGCGATAAGGCCGCCGTCGCCCTTGATCTCGGTGAGACGTTCGATCGTTTCCTGCGCTGCATCATTAAGAGTCAAGCCCTTATATCTCATTCGAGCAGAAACGTCGTAAGCGGTAACGCCAAGCATAAAGTATTCGCCATGTCCGGTGCACGAAACGGCACAAACATCATCGGCAAAAGTTCCCGCGCCGATCAAAGGCGTATCGCCCACGCGGCCATATTTTTTGTTTGTCATTCCGCCGGTTGAAGTCGCGGCCGCGAGATGGCCGTGAGAATCGCAGGCGACGGCACCGACGGTACCGATTGATTTCGATTCCAGGTTCCAGATTCCAGATTCTTTCTCAATTTGAAATTTGGAATCTGAAATTTGAGATTTGGCGTGATCCAATCGCACGCGTCCGGCGGCCATGGCTTCCTGAAGCTGTAGCCACCGGTGCTCGGTGAAGAAGTATTCGTCAGGTTCCAGATGAACGCCGATTTGTTCGGCAAATTGATTTGCGCCTTCACCGGCAAGCAGAATATGCTCGGTGCGTTCCATTACAAGACGGGCAAGGCTGACGGGATTTTTTATATTTTTTACGAACGCAACCGCACCGGCTTTAAGAGTGCGGCCATCCATTATCGAAGCGTCCATTTCCTGCTCGCCTTCGTGCGTGAAAACCGAACCGCGTCCGGCGTTGAACAGCGGAAAATCTTCAAGCGAGCAAACCGCCGCCTCGACCGCGTTGAGCGAACTGCCGCTTTTCTCCAGAATGTTCCAACCAATTGTTAAAGCCGATTCAAGACCGCTGCGGTATTCGGCTTCGAGCGCGGGCGTCATCTGCGATTTGATAATTGTTCCGGCTCCGCCGTGAATTGCTAACGCGATGTTTGTCATAAGAAGAATTTACCACAGAGGCACAGAGGGCACGGAGAAGAATTTTAGAAATCTCTGTGCCCTCTGTGCCTCTGTGGTGAATTCATAGCTTTGAATTTCTTAGTCTTAGTGCGTTGAGGATCACCGACACCGAGCTGAATGTCATCGCGGCGCTGGCGATCATCGGCGAGAGCAAAATGCCGACGAGCGGGAACAATACGCCTGCCGCAATAGGTACGCCGACTATATTGTAAATAAAGGCAAAGAACAAATTTTGACGAATGTTCTTCATAGTCGCTCGGCTTAAGATTCTTGCTTTGAGTATGCCGTCGAGATCGGGTTTGAGCAGCGTTATATCGGCGGACTCGATTGCGACGTCAGTTCCGCTCGCGAATGCGATGCCTACATTCGCCTGTGCCAGCGCGGGAGCGTCATTAACGCCGTCGCCGGCCATTGCGACGATCTTTCCGTGCGATTGAAGCTCTCTGATCTTGGCTGCTTTATCTTCGGGCATCACCTCGGCGAATACCTGATCGATTCCGACTTCTCGGCCTATTGCTTCCGCCGTCGAGCGGTCATCTCCGGTCATCATTACAAGTTGGATGCCTTGTTGTTTTAAATTTTCTATCGCGCTCGCCGCCGCCGGCTTGAGCGTGTCGGCGATCTTAAACATCGCAGCCGAACGCCCGTCAATTGTTACTTCAAGATTAGAACGGCCTGCCGGAAGGGTGACCTTATCGGCAAACACCGGCCTGCCGACAAACACTTTCTTTCCGTTGACCATGCCGGTGACTCCGACGCCGGTTTCCGAGATAAAGTTTTCAACACTCAACAATTCGAGATTCCGACGGTAGGCCTCAGCTATAACTGCCGCTGCAAGTGGATGTTCGCTGTGACGCTCAACCGATGCCGCAAGTTGGATGATCTCGTCTTCAGATTCGGCTTTCGTGCCCAACTGTAGCGTGGGAGCACTGATTTTTATCTGCGTTATCGAAGGCCTGCCTTCGGTGATCGTTCCGGTTTTATCGACGACGATTGCATTGACTTTTTCAAGTGTTTCGAGTGCTTCAGCTTTTTTGATAAGGACGCCATTTCGCGCGCCGTGGCCGGTGCCGACCATGATCGACATCGGCGTTGCGAGGCCCAGCGCACAGGGGCAAGCGATAATTAGAACAGACAATGCGGCGACGACAGCATAGGCGAAACTGCCAAGCATCAGCCAAACTAAAAAGGCAATTACCGCAACAATAATTACTGCCGGAACAAAATACGACGAAACAACATCGGCAAGCCGCTGAATAGGAGCGCGGCTGCGTTGAGCCTCGCCGACCATCTTTACGATCTGGGCAAGCAGAGTTTCGCTTCCGATTTTTTCTGCTCGCATCAGGAATGAGCGATTGCCGTTGATCGTGCCGCCGATCACTTTACTTCCGGCTGATTTCTCGACCGGTATTGATTCGCCCGTGACCATTGATTCGTCGATTGAAGTTTCGCCTTCAACTATCTCACCGTCGGTCGGCACTTTTTCGTTTGCTTTGACACGCAACGTTTGCCCGGTGTGAACTTTTTTAAGATCAATAACTTCGTCCGAGCCATTATCTCTGACAACGGTCGCAGTCTCAGGCGCGAGACGCAGGAGTTCCTTGATCGCGGAGGATGTTTGCGAACGAGCGCGTATTTCTAAAACCTGTCCGAGCAAGACGAGCGTTATTATCACCGCAGCAGATTCAAAATAGCCGGGTACTAATCCGCTGTGTAAGTCTCGCATCGACGCAGGAAACAGAGTCGGCAGAAACAAAGCTGCAAGGCTTAACAAATATGCTGCTCCCGTGCCGATTGCGATTAAGGTAAACATATTCGGGCTGGCGTTCTTGATCGATGCGACAGCACGTTGGAAAAACGGAAAACCTCCCCACACCACAACCGGCGTTGCCAAAATGAATTGAATCCAGATCGAAATTTGCGGCGCGACAATAGAATGGAAGGCCGTAAACATTTCGCCCATTGCCAGAACAAAAACCGGCAGTGTAAGTATGGCTGAAACCCAAAACCGACGCTGCATATCGGCGTATTCCGGGTCGGGAACTTCGTCGAGAGTTATTTCCTTCGGTTCGAGCGCCATACCACAGATCGGACAGCTTCCGGGGCCGATCTGGACAATTTCCGGGTGCATCGGACATGTGAACTCAATTTCAGATTTCAAATTTGAAATTTCAGATCTATTTTGTTCTTGCTGTTCCGATAAGAACCCTTCGGGATCCGCAGCAAACTTATCTCTACAGCCCGTCATGCAGAAATAGTAAGTCGTGCCTTTGTGTTCGTGAGTCGCGGCGGCGGTTTCTGGTGTTACGAGCATTTTGCAAACCGGATCGATGTGAATTTCGACCGGTTTTTCGTCTGCTGCTTTTCGGCCGATTGTTATTGGCTGCTGCATAGAGTCATTTTATCGCACACCAAGTTTTAGTGGAAAAAGAACCCGATTCAGAGTATGATTAACTAGGCACAACATTGTTGTTTTGCCAACCTTAACCGAAAAGGCAATTCCGATTCATCGGGAGCGCAAAGCCGGGAAGCTCAACACTGAGAAACGTCCGGCTGCCGAAGTGAGGTCTATGAGAACGAAAATTTTCCTACTATTGGGCACTTTTGCCTCCTTTACGGCCACCTCGTTCGCCCAGCCCAGCTTTCCAAACATAATAGAGTTCAATAACGGTGGTGCAAACCTCGTTACTGAGCTTACACGCCCGCGCATAGTTCCAAACAAGGCATCGAGCGTTAAAGCATCGGTTGTTCTCAATACGGTTTCGCTTGAACAGACGGCATTTGAATTGCTAAATCAAAAGCGTATTCATAACGGCCTCCAACCGCTCGTATGGAACGAGAAAGTCGCGGCTATCGCTCGATTGCATTCGCAGAATATGGCCGATCTCAAATTCTTCAGCCATCGCGGGCGTGATGACAAAATGGTTAGCGACCGTGCTGACGATGCGGGTTTGGGACGCTGGCGCGCGATAGGCGAGAACATCGCCTACAACCGCGGCTATCAAGACCCCATCGCAAAGGCAGTCGAGCTTTGGCTCGACTCGCCGTCTCACCGGCATAATCTTCTCGACAATAGCTGGAAGGAAACGGCTATTGGGATCGCAGTCACTGCTGACGGATCATACTATCTCACGCAGGTTTTCCTCAAAAAATAATCCCGACCACATACAAGAAGTTAACCCGCGAATGTCGCGAATTTGATTTGTGGTGTTCGAATTATTCGCGGGCAAGTTTTTCCGGTGCTGCTCGATGAGACTGAAGTAACCGAATCAAAGAAAACAGTGGATTCAACTGATGAGATCGGCGCTAGTGAAAGCCATAATCTCAGCGACGAGGACGTTGCGGATTGAAGCGAGTCCTCAGCAAAGTCATCCGAAAATAAGTCGAGAAAACGGCTACGTAATCAGTCAATTAAGCCACTGAATATATACAAGCGGCAAGTAACGCTTACAAATGTGGCGCGGTCGATTCTGTTCCTAATAGTTGCTGTTGAAAACTGGTTTTTCTATCCTTAAGCGATGCAAGCCGTTTTTAAGTTACCGTCATTTGCCAAGATAAATTTGGGATTGCTCATTTTGGGCAAGCGCGACGATGGTTTTCACGAGCTTTGCACTGTGTTTCAGACGGTTTCGCTGTTTGATTCGTTGTCATTTGAGTCGGACGAACGGTTAATCCTCAGTTCCAACCATAAATATTTGCCGACGGATGATCGGAACTTGATTATCAAAGCGGCGAAAGCCTTGCAGCAACGTTTCTGCATTAGCAAGGGTGCAAAGATGTACCTCGAAAAGAGAATTCCGTCGCCTGGCGGGCTTGGCGGCGGCTCGTCGAATGCAGCGGTGGCGCTGATTGGCTTGAGACGGCTTTGGGATATTGATGCGAGCGATGACGATCTTTACGCAATTGCGGCGGACATTGGTTCGGATGTTCCGTTCTTTCTGCACGGCGGAACTGCGCTTGGAACGGGACGCGGCGAGATAATTGAACGGATCAGTGACTGCGACGAGAAATTTTTGCTCATCGTTAGGCCGAAAGTGCGCGTCTCTACGCGCGAGGCGTTCAAGAGAATAACCGCCCCCACCTTGACAAAGGAGGCCTTAAACAATATTCTTCAAGTTTGCCGAACCGAAGTAGAATCGTTGGATTTGCATCGTTCGGCATTGATAAACGATTTTGAAGCGAGCGTGTTTTCCGCTTATCCTGAGGTCAACCGGGTAAAAGAGACTTTACTTGATCTTGGTGCATTGAATGCCGCGATGAGCGGCAGCGGGGCATCGGTTTTCGCAGTATTTGACAAAGAAGAGACACGGCAAGCAGCATTAAAAGCCCTCGACCACGAGTCGACCTGGCGAAAGTTTGCCGTAGCAACCATCTCGCGTTCCGAGTATCGCGAAGCGCTTGGAATATAGCGTATTGGGTTGTTTCCGCGTTGACTCTTTAATTCGTTTGGGGCGTAGCCAAGTGGTAAGGCACCGGTCTTTGGATCCGGCACTCGTAGGTTCGAATCCTCCCGCCCCAGCCAATTATGAATCGAGAAAAGCGGGCAGCCTAATTTTAAGGTTGGCCGTTTTTTATTTTGATTCAAGATTCAAAATTAGTGGAATCATGAATCTGAAATCTTGAATCTTGAATCTGGAATTTGATGAGCGTTACGGGCAAAATTAAGGTTTTTTCGGGGAATGCTCATCGTGAGCTTGCTGAGGAGATCTGCGGCCATTTGGATTGCGAGTTCGGAAAGGCCAGCACCGAGCGGTTTTCCGACGGGGAATTCAATTTCCAGATCGGCGAAAATGTTCGCGGGCACGACGTGTTTATCGTCCAGCCGACTTGCCCGCCGAGCGACCGACACCTGATGGAGCTGTTGATAATGATCGACGCCTTTGTCCGAGCGTCGGCCGAGCGGGTTACGGCAGTGATACCGTATTTTGGTTATGCACGCTCGGATAAGAAAGATCGCCCGCGAGTTCCGATCGCGGCGAAGTTAGTCGCGAATCTATTGACGACCGCGGGAGCGGAGCGGATTTTGACAATAGATATGCACGCTTCGCAGATTCAGGGATTTTTTGACATTCCGGTCGATCACCTTTACGCGGCCCCGATTGTGGTTGAGTATTTTAAGACCAACCCGATCGAAAACATGATCGTGGTCGCTCCGGATACCGGCGGTGCCGAGCGGGCACGTGCTTATGCAAAGCGTTTGAATTCGGGCCTCGCGCTTTGCGACAAACGCCGAGAGCGGCCGAACGAAGCCGATGTAATGAACATCGTCGGTGACGTTCGCGGCAAGAATTGTTTGATAATCGACGACATGTGCGACACCGGCGGCACGATCTGCAAAGTCGCCGAGGCTTTGCACAAAGCCGGGGCGAATGAGATTATTGCATGTTTTACTCACGGTGTTTTTTCAGGAAAGGCGGTTGAGAACATCAGCAATTCGCATTTGAAAAAGGTGATCGTGACAAACACGATACCGATCCGCGACAACGGAATGCCGCTCGTCGAAGGCGGCAAGATAGAAGTTTTAAGCGTCGCGAAGCTGTTGGCTTCTGCGATCAGGTCGATACACGACGAGACGAGCGTCTCTTCGCTGTTTATTTAGAGTTTGAGAGTAAAGTTATGGCAGAAAAATTTACAGTAAAAGCTGAAAAGCGAGAAACTCGCGGTAAGAATCATGCACGTCGGCTGCGTGTAGATGGCAAGATACCTGTCGTCGTTTACGGCGGCGGCTCGGAGAGCCTGGCGGCGACGGCGTCGCTGCGAGATCTCGCGGCGATCCTGCGCACGGACACCGGCGTCAACACGGTTTTTTCGCTCGACATCGCGGGTGAAGGCGTCAATGACGTTATTTTCCAGGATCGTCAGATCGACGCTGTCAAAGGCCGTCTTATTCACGCCGATCTTCGCCGGTTTGCGAAGGGCGAAAAGATCGAAATGACCGTGCCGATTCACCTTACGGGCCAATCGGACAGCCTCAAGGAAGAAGGCGCGGTTCTTACGCAGGCAATGCGTGAGGTTAAGGTTCTTTGCGAGCCCGCAAAAACGCCGGAATCGATAGACGTGGATATTTCGAGCATGACGACAGAGCACGCGATTCACGTTTCCGACCTGAGCGTCGGCGAGGGCATCGAGATTCTGGAATCGCCGGAAACGGTCGTTGCCTCGATTGTCATCGTGAAGGAAGTCGTGCTCGAACCGCAGGTTGAGGCAGGTGCTGAGCCTGAGGTTGCCGGCGAGGAAGGCGAGAAGAAGCCTGAACCTGAGGGCGACGGCGGCGGTGAGTAATTGGCTGATAGTCGGGCTCGGCAATCCGGGCCCGGAATATGCAAAGACGCGGCACAATCTCGGGTTTATGCTCGTCGATCTGCTCGCGTCGCAATTGCAGACGCAGGTCAAGCGTGAAGAATGCCGTTCGCTGATCGGGCGAAGCGTTATTGAAAACCAAGTGATCGAGCTGGCCAAGCCGCAGACGTTTATGAACCTAAGCGGCGAGGCAGTAAGCTGTCTGCTGGCAAAGGAAGAGCGGTCTGTTGAAAAGCTGATCGTAATTTCGGATGATTTGGCACTGCCGTTTGGCACGATCCGAATTCGGCCAAAGGGAACTCACGGCGGGCAAAACGGCTTGAGGTCGATCATCGAATGTTTGAACACTCAGGAATTCAAGCGGCTGCGGATCGGCATTCAGCCTGAGCATCCCGTTATGGATGCTAAAAGGTTTGTGCTGGATAATTTCGGCAGAAGTGATGCCGAAGCAGTTGAAAAGGCATTGAGTGAATCCGCCGATGCTGTCCGAACCATCATTACAGACGGTATTGATGCAGCGATGGCGAGATTTAATTAATTTGCGATTTTAGATTTGCGATTTGCGATTTTTTACAATGATAGACAATCGCAAATCGGCAATCGCAAATCGAAAATGAGAACGGAGTGATTATGGCAAATAGAACTTACGAAGTAATGTATATCGTCAATCCTGACACGGACGGCGAAAAGATAACGAAGCTGAATGACGCGGTCGGGAAGCTTATTGCAAAAGAAGGCGGCGAGATTGTCAAAATGGAGGATATCGGCATGCGGAATCTTGCATATCCGATCCAGAAAAAACGCGAAGGGCATTACGTCCTTTTTGAGATCAACGGTTCGGGGCAAGAGATCGCCGAGCTCGAACGCCGCATGCGCGTTAACGATATGATCATGCGCTACATCACGGTTCGCGTTGATGAAGACCGCAAAAAGGCAGAGAAAATTAAGGCGAAACGCGATGCCCGCTCGGCAAAACGCGCAAGGTTTCGCCAGTCGGAGGAAACGACGGAGGCAACGGCAGAAGCGTAAATAGTAAATAGTGAATCTTAAATAGATAAGAATCTTATTCTATTCACGATTTACGATTAACGATTCACTGGAGAAGTTTATGGCAGAAAATGAAATGCAAATGATGGATGACAGGGACGGATTCGGCGTTGGCGAAGACGTTATCGGCGATCGTCCGCGACGCTACCAGCGGCGCAAGCCGCGTCAGTTGGTGCCCGATTATCTTGATTGGAAGGACGTCGATCTGTTAAGGCAGTTAGTGCCGGAGCGCGGCAAGATCATGCCCCGCCGCATCTCGGGCATCACGGCAAAAGACCAGCGCCGCGTCGCAAAGGCGATCAAGCGCGCACGCTCTATGGCAATGCTGCCGTTTGTAGCAGACTAGACAGTTGTCAGTAGTCGGTTGTCGGTTGTCAGAAAAAAGCTGACAACCGACAACCGACAACAGACGAAGGAGATTTATGTCAAACACAACTATTTTATTACGCGAAGAGATCGACAATCTCGGTGGACGCGGCGATGTCGTAAAGGTCAAGGCCGGCTACGCACGCAACTTTTTATTGCCTAAGGGCTTTGCGACCCTCGCAACCAAAGGCAACGTCAAACAGATCGAACAGGAACGCGCGGCTCTTCTTAAAAGGGCTGCCGCCGACCGCGAGACAGCCGAGGCCCAGCGTGAGCAGATGTCGAGCATCACTCTCGAATTCGAGCGCAAGGCCGGCGAGCACGGCACGCTCTTTGGCTCTGTGACTTCGATGGACATTGCCGAAGCGCTACAGGCAAAAGGTTACGAGATTGACCGTCGCAAGATCGTTATCAAAGACGCGATCAAGGAAACCGGCGAATACACCGTTAACGTCAAGCTCTATCGCGACGTGATATTGTCGCTACCGGTCAACGTAACCGCCGAAGGCGGCGAAGTTGAACCGGCATCCGAGAAGAAAACAAGGAAAAAAGCGAAGGCTGCCACTGACGAGGTTAAGGCTGAGGCTCCCGTCGAGGAAACGGCTCCGACGGCAGAAGAAACTCACGCCGAAGCAGACGAGCTTAAAGCTGAAGAGACATCGGCTGAATAATTTAACCGCGAAATACGCGAAATACACTAAATAATTTTTCGAGTATTTAGTATTTTTTCGCGGTTCAAATCTCTGCGTTTAGCCGTAAATATCCATATTATTTGAGGTTAGAAACTTTCGACAACGGCCTTTAGACAAGGCCGTTTTTTGTGGCTAGAATTAGCTTCGTTCCTGCAAGTTTTTCATCCAATGGCAAGCGTTTTTCCCGACAATCGACGAGAGCAGTATCTCGAAAAGCCGCTGCCGAGCAGCGAAGAGAGCGAGCGCATAATTTTGGGCGCGATATTGCTTGATAACTCGGTGATCGCCGAGGCGGTCGAGCATCTCAAGCCCGAGGATTTTTACTCGCCGATGAACCGCCGCGTTTTTGCCTCGATGATCGCTCTGTTCGAAAAGCAAAAGCAGATCGACCCTATCCTGATCGGCGAAGAGCTAAAAAAAGAAGGCTCGCTCGATTCGATGGGCGGCATCACTGCGATCACAAACCTGACGTTCGGCCTGCCGCATTTTGCCAACGTCGCGGAATACGTCCGCGTTGTGCGTGATAAATCGGTAATCCGCAACCTGATCCGCACATGCAACGCGATCACCGGCGAAGCTCTGGCCGAAGAAGATGACGCCGAGGTGATAATCGACCGTGCCGAGCAAAAGATCTTCGAGATTGCTGAGGCTCGGACGAAACAATCCTTCTCACGTATCAACCCAATCGCCGATCGCGTCGTAGCCCGCGTAAAAGAATATGCCGCCGGCGAAGGCACTGGAATTACCGGCCTTTCAACAGGTTTCCGCGACTTGGATGAACTTACGTCGGGCTTGCAGCGAACCGACCTGGTCATCGTCGCCGGACGGCCCTCGATGGGTAAAACGGCATTCTGTTTGACGGTTGCTCAAAATGCAGCTTTGCAGTCAAAAGCAGTCGTCGCGTTGTTCTCGCTCGAAATGTCGAAGGAGCAGCTTGTAACTCGAATGCTTTCGAGCGAAGCTCACATAAACGCTCACCGCTTTCGCACCGGCCACCTCATGTCGAACGAATGGGAACGTCTCGCCGGCGCAATCGGCACGCTTTCCGATACGAGAATATTCATTGACGATACGCCCGGCATCTCAGCGCTTGAGATACGCGCGAAATCACGTCGCCTCGCCGCCGAGCAGAAACAGCTCGACCTTATCGTCGTCGATTATCTGCAACTTATGGGCAGCGGCAGCGGCCGCCGGAATGACAACCGCCAGCAGGAGGTTTCGCAGATATCGCGCGAGCTAAAGGCTCTGGCTAAGGAGATGGACACTCCTGTGCTGGCTCTGTCACAGCTTTCGCGTGCGCCGGAGGCGAGAAATCCGCCAAAGCCTTTGATGTCCGACCTTCGAGAATCGGGCAGCATCGAGCAGGACGCCGACGTGGTCGCATTCATTTACCGCGAAGACTATTATAAGGAAACCGACGAAAACAAAGGCCTTGCTGAGTTGATCCTCGCCAAACAAAGAAACGGCCCGACCGGGACGGTCAAGCTTGCATTCCTTAAAGAATTTACGCGGTTTGAGAACTATTTTGGCGGTTAGGAAATTTGAAATTTCAAATTTGAAATCTCAAATTTAATTAAGCAGCTTAACAAGAAAAAAAATAGAAAAAAGCTGCGAATAGACGTTTGTAATACCTCATTCGAAGAGGTTATTATGCTTGAAGTATTACAACATGATATGGATTATGCATCGGAGTATGCTTATCCAATAATAGTTTTAACTGAAGACAAAATTGTGTCAGATCATATTGTGAATTCTAACATTGCAACAGTAGACGTAAACGCGCCTGATCCGCGATTTCCGATTGGTGAGTTCGATAAGGATTTTGGCGTGTCCCCCGAACTGCGTAATGCCCGTATCGCAATTTTGGCCGATCTGCCTTCGCGTTTGCGCGATGCTGTGAGCGGTCTTAGCGATTCGCAGCTCGATACTGAATACCGGCCCGACGGTTGGACGATTCGGCAAGTTGTGCATCATGTTCCAGACAGCCACGCGAATGCGTTGATACGATTCAAGCTTGCACTTACCGAGGATGAGCCGCCGACCATTAAACCTTATATGGAAGATCGTTGGGCAAAACTCGGCGATGCCAAGATGCCTGTCGAAGTCTCGTTAAAAATGATCGAAGCCATTCACGAACGCTGGATCGAACTGCTCAATTCGATGTCTTACAGCGATTTCCAGAAAGAGTTCATTCACCCCGAAACCGGAAAGTGGACACTTGACGGGGCTTTGGCGTTATATGCCTGGCATTCCGAGCACCATACTGCACACATCACGAACCTCAGAGAACGGAACAACTGGTAACCCATGAACATGAAGCTCGAATTAGTTGCCATCCCAGTAACCGATGTCGACCGCGCGAAAGCCTGGTATGAGAAAGTCGGCTTTAATGCCGACCACGACCAAACCGTCAGCGAAGACCTTCGCTTTGTTCAACTCACGCCGCCCGGTTCGGCCTGCTCGATCTGTATTGGCAAGGGCATTACCTCTACGAAACCCGGAACGGTCGATATGATCCTGTGCGTGATCGACGATGCCGACAAAGCACGCGAAGAACTCTTGGCAAAGGGAATCGAGGCGAGCGAAGTCGATCAACAACCGTGGGGCCGCTTTGTTTACATCACCGACCCGGATGGCAACAAATGGTCGCTACAGCAGATGGTCGGCTCCGAATACGATAAAGACTAGCCAATTAAGGCGAAAACCAAACTTAATTTTAAATTTTCAAATATCCAGGCGGGCTTGTGTCCCGCTATATTTTTGTCCGGATGTCCGGGCTTTGTACGGAATGGCCTCCGGACAAGGTAACTGCTGACAATGCAAGAGTTGCGGACATAAAATGGCCTTGTCCGGCGTTTTTTGAAAAAAACTTGACATCGCAAAAATTTCATATATAATACAACGTATCATAGCCCGATTGGTTTATAATACAAAATGATTGTTGCAAATGTCAACTGGTATTTTCGTTTATTAGTAAGAATTTTTTGCCACGAATGCACGAATAAGATTCTGCATTCGTGCATTCGTGGCTGACTCCGTATGTATGCACGATTCTATTTCAAAAAAAGACCTGCAAAAATCGCCGCTAGGCCCAAGCCCTCGGCGAGTTAACGATTGTTTTACAAATTTTCGTGACTTTGTGCCGCCGAAGATGTTATTCGGCGAGTTTTGGCGTGATGGCGAACTGGCGCTGCTTTTTGGAGCTCCTGGAAGCGGGAAAAGTGTTTTGGCAATGCAGATCGCGGATGCTCTTGCACGGGGTAGAGCCATCGAAGGCTTCACAATGGATGCGAAGCGGCAAAAGGTTTTGTATGTCGATCTGGTTCTTTCCGACACGCAGGTTCAGATGCGTTACTCGCATCAGGCGACGCAAAAGTCTCCTTCAAAGCATCACGAGTTTTCGCGGAACCTGTATCGAGAGCGTCCGGCGCCGAATGAAGATTTTTGCTCATGGCTGCGCGAGCGGTTGCGCGCGGGCGGCTGCAAAGTGGTGATCATCGACGACATCAACGCGATCAGGCATACATACGACGGCACACGCGAAGCGCTGAAGCTGATGCGCGAGCTGAAGCTGATGAAAGATGAATTCGGGATATCGGTGCTTGTGCTCGCGGGCTCTCGCGATCCGGTTCGCGACCGTGTCGTAAGCGAGGCCGACATGCAGCGTTCGCGGGTCTTTTGCGAACCGGCGGACAGCGTGTTTTCGCTCGGGCGACACCCGAGACTTGCAGGAAGCTATTATCTGATGCAAACCCGGTCACGCGCTCCGATTTGCTGGAACGCCGATAATGCTCCGCTGTGTTCGCTCGACCGGGCGGAAGACGGATGCCTGGTCTTCAAATTCGACAAGAGGTTCGTTCCCGAGATGGACGAGGAACTGCGGCAGTTGATCTGCAACGTAAAGTGGCGGCGCGACGCCGGTGCAACATACCGCTGCATCGCCGATGAACTCGGCATATCCAAATCCCGTGTCTTCGACCTAAACAAAAAATGGCGGCCCGACCTCGACCCGCCTAAGGCGGAACCTGAAGTCGTTGAAGCTGTGCCATCTGTCTCGAAACGCGATACCGAAGTTGAGGAAAATGATGCCGACATGCGTCAGTACGAAGCGGAAGTTGGTCTCGATATCGATTCGGAAGAAGATGTTGTGCCGGACGCGTTTCTTACGCATTCTTCACACTCTTGCGCGGAGCGTCCGGCTCTCTTAGGACATTTAAAACGCTCGTTCGACAAAAACGACCGCGAGATATTTGTCGAAAAAGAAGACGAAAACGGCAAGCCGATCGTCTGGTATATGTATGACACTACCGGGCAATTATCCCGATGCGAACGCAAAGGCGTCGGCGTGATCGGTCGTCATCTTGACGGGCCTATATGTTTGTTTAATACTTCGTAAGGATCAAGGTGATGCATTGTTCCAGATTCAACCAATGGGTGAAAGTCCGCATGGCCTCTGGACAGGAACTCCAATTCTCACAGCGATCTTGATGGGGAGCAAATATTACGAGCGATCAGCTACCTGGATTTTCGGCGTTATTTTTTCGAGCAGTTCCTGACGATACCGCTCCATCGTCCGGTCGAATTCTTCAAATTCTTTATCCGTTTCAACACGTTTCTTTTCTTTATTAGTGAAGAATTTTACACCTTTGATGTCGGTGTTTTTTAATGAATCGATCCAGCCGTGAAGCTGCTTTGAAATATTGATCGCACTTCCGATTAAATTTGAAATTTCAGATTTGAAATTTGAGAATTTCGCAATACTTTCACAGAGACGAAGCATCGAACGACTTTCGCCGGCAGAGCCTCGGGCTATGTACAAGAAATGTATCAGTTCGGTTGTAGTGCCGCGCTCGAAGCCTTCGGCAATATTGTTGGAGATCGAAAGTGCGGAGCGTTCTAATTGATTTTTTGTGTCGCCGAGTTCTCGGAAATCTGCTTTGCTGGTGAAAGCGAATACTTTAAGAGCAAACTCGATTGCAGCGTTCCATACGGGCAGTTCCTCGAAAATTGAGTATTTCATAGTTTCTATTTGAGATTGGAAATCTGAAATTTGAAATTTGAAATTTTGAAAAACTAGCCAAGGGACATTTTTATATAGATTACGCTGCTGCTGCCACGACCTTTTCTGCGGCGTCGTTCATTCCTTCAGCGGTGATTATTCCAATCCCTGATTCGGCGAGGACGCGGCGGCCTTCCTCTACGTTTGTGCCTTCGAGGCGGGCGACGATTGGGATCGAGACGCCGAGGTTTTTTGCTGCGGCGACGACGCCGTTTGCGACCATGTCGCAGCGAACGATGCCGCCGAAGATATTGATCAACACGGCTTTTACGTTCTGATCTGCTAGTAGGATCTTAAATGCCTGCTCAACTCTTTCCTGCGACGCTCCTCCGCCGACATCAAGGAAGTTTGCAGGTTCGCCGCCCGCGAGTTTGATGATGTCCATTGTCGCCATCGCAAGTCCCGCTCCGTTGACCATGCAGCCGATGCTGCCGTCGAGCTTGATGTAATTGAGGTCGAATTTCGAGGCTTCGATCTCGAGCGGCTCTTCTTCGTTCAAATCGCGAAGGTCGGAAAAATCCTTATGTCGAAACATCGCATTGTCGTCGAAATTGACCTTGGCATCGAGGGCAATCAAGCGGTTGTCCTTTGTTAACAGAAATGGGTTGATCTCAACGAGCGACGCGTCGGTTTTTTCATACGCATCGTAGAGCGACATCATGAACTTTACAGCCTGATTTATCAGGTCGTTCGGTATGCCGAGGCCGAATGCGAGTTTTCGTGCCTGAAAGCTGCGCAGACCAACTGAAGGGTCGATAGTTTCTTTTAGTATCAATTCCGGTGTTTCGGCGGCGACCTTTTCAATATCCATTCCACCTGCGGACGACGCCATGAAGACGTTTCGTCCGCTTAATCTGTCGAGAGTGATACCGAGGTAAAATTCCTTATCAATCGGCAACCCTTCTTCGATGAGAAGCGTTTTGACCTCGCGGCCTTCGGGGCCGGTTTGATGCGTGACGAGCATCATGCCGAGGATTTGTCCGGCGACCTGATGCGCTTCTTCTGGCGACTTTGCCAGTTTTACACCGCCGCCTTTGCCGCGACCGCCGGCGTGAATTTGCGCTTTTACGACTACAACGTCAGTTCCTAATTCTCGCGCCGCCGCTTCCGCCTCGTCAGGCGTTCTCGCGACGATGCCTCTCGGAACCGGCACGCCGTATTCTTTTAGGATCGCTTTGCCCTGATATTCGTGGATTTTCATAAGGTTAGTAATACGGGCAGAAACGCGAGTGTTAACGAGTGTGCCCTTGGCGTACAAACACGCTCGTTAACACTCGCGTTTCCGCCCGTATAAGCTTTTGACTATTGCGACTTTTCGACAAGTTTCAACAGAGTTCGGATAGCCACACCGGTTGGGCCTTTTGACTGGTGAGGCTTGGCTGTGTCGCACCAGGCGGTTCCGGCGATGTCGAGATGCGCCCATTTGGCTTTGTCGATGAATTCCTGGATGAATACCGCGCCCATAATGGTTCCGGCTTTGCCACGCGGGCCGATGTTCTTGATGTCGGCGATGTCGGACTTTATCTGCTTGCTGTATTCGGCGCTGAGCGGCAGTTGCCAAAATCCTTCGCCGGCATCCTTGCCGCAGCCTATGATTTCGTCAACAAACTTTTGATCGTTGCCCATGATGCCCGTGTTCAGGTCGCCGAGTGCCACGATAACGGCTCCGGTCAGAGTTGCCATATCGACAATGCGCGTGGCGCCTTGCTTCTCAGCATACGCAACGGCGTCGGCCAGAATCAGGCGGCCCTCGGCGTCGGTGTTGAGGATTTCGATTGATTTGCCGTTCATTGCGTGAACCACATCGCTCGGTCTCGAAGCGCCTCCGTCGGGCATGTTTTCGACAGCCGCAACGATGCCGATGACGGGCACAGTCGGCTTGAGAAGCGCAATCGCACGCATCGCTCCTAGAACCGTAGCACCGCCCGACATATCGTACTTCATCGCGTCCATGCCTTCGCCGGGCTTAAGCGAAATGCCGCCGGTGTCGAATGTGATTCCTTTGCCGACTAACGCCAAAACGTCACCTTTTTTGCCCGTGTTTTTGGCAGGTGTATATTTTAGATAAATCAGTTTGGCCGGCTGCGACGAGCCTATCGAAACGCTCATCAGCGAGCCCATGTTCAGTTTCAACATCCGCGCTTCGTCGAGGACTTCGCATTTCAGCCCGACCTGTTTTGCCATCGCGACGGCGCGTTTTGCCATCTCGGTCGGGTGAAGGATGTTTGGCGGCTCATTGGCAAGATCGCGTGTGAAATTCATCGAATCGCCAATCGCCTGGCCACGCGCGATGCCATCTTTAAGGTCGCCCGGCTTGGCTCCGTCAACACAAACGATCAAACCAGCAACGATCTTTTCGTTTTTATCCTTGGTTTTGTACTTATCAAGCTCGAACTGGCTGGTGATGAATCCCTGAACGGCATTCTGAGCCGCATCGACGGCGTCGCCATCCAAACGAGGCATAAAAGCGACGCTCTTGATATTTCGGGTGCGCAAAAAACGTGTCGCTGTTCCCGCGGCGCGGGCAACCGACGCGCCCGTGTATTCAGCCTTGTCGCCGACGCCGACAAGCAGCAAACGGCTCGCTCGGATATTGCCGTTAGAGGCAAAACGCAGCAAGGCAGTTTGACCTACATCGCCCTTAAACTCTTCGGCCTTAATAACCGACGCGATCAGGCCGCCGGTCAACCGGTCGAAATCTTTTAACACTCCGCTCGACGGTTTTTCGCCCTTAAAAACGACTATAGCCAAGGCTTCGGCATTCGCCTCGGCAAAGTCACCCGTGATTCCCTGAAATTTCATCAACACCTCAATAATTATTTATGTTTTGAAATAAAACGCTTTAATATCTATAACTTATCTAAGGTTTTGTTTCAACTCCTGCTGGGTTTCTTTCTCGATGGTCTTACGCATTTCGGTCTCGCGTTTGTCGAATAATTTCTTGCCTTTGGCTACGCCGATCTCGAATTTTATCCGGCCGTTTTTCCAATAAATCCGCGTTACGACCAGCGTTAAGCCTTTTTGCGTGGTTTCTTTCTCAAGCTTTTCGATCTCGCGGCGATGCAGAAGCAGCTTTCGAGGCCGCAAAGGGTCGTGATTATTGATATTTCCGTGTGAATAGTGAGAAATATGAGATCCCAACAGCCAGACTTCGCCTTCGCTGATAGAAACATACGACTCCTTCAACTGTATTCGCCCCGCCATAATGCTCTTGACCTCAGTACCCACAAGCGCGGCTCCGGCTTCATATTTGTCGAGAATATGATATTCGTGAAAAGCCTGGCGGTTATTAAGTATATCTTTGTCCGTGGACATAAACTACTATTTTGCATTCCGGCCTGTCGATTGGCAAAGCGTTTGACAGACTAGACCGCAGACACGTAAATTATAAATACGCTGGGAGATCGTCTAACGGTAGGACTGCAGTCTCTGGATCTGCCTATCGGGGTTCGAATCCCTGTCTCCCAGCCAGTCTTCAATGGGAAATTGATAATTGACAATGGAAAATGCCGATCCCTTTCTTAATTTTCCATTATCAATTTTCCATTATCAATTGTTATGGACGATTGGCATGAAACACAACTTCGCGTGCGTTACGCAGAGACCGATCAGATGGGCATCGTTCATAATGCAAATTACCTTGTGTGGTTTGAGGTCGGACGCAGCGAGTTTTGCCGGGCGAAGGGTTTTTCCTACAGAGATTTGGAGCAAGAGGAAAACGCTTTCATGGTCGTTGCCGAGTCTTATTGCCGGTACAAATCGCCGGCATATTACGAAGACATTCTGACCGTCCGCACAAAAATCGGCGAAATGCGCAGCCGCAGCCTTACGTTTATCTATGAAGTCCACCGCGCCGCCGATAATATGCTGATAGCCGAAGGCGAGACAGTCCACGTTGTGACCGATAAGGACAAAAAAGTTCGCCAACTGCCCGAAATCTACCGAAACCGCCTTCTCGATAAACACGAACAGGCCTTTCCCACCGACCAAGCACCGAGTTGAAGAGTCTTGAGTCTTTGGTTATAAGTCTTAAGTCTTGGGTACTTTTGTTTGTGCAATAATCTCACTTCAACGAACTTCCGACTTGCGACTCAAGACTCACGACTCTAGACTGGATGTATGCCCGGAGCCGGAAGAGCAGAGGTTTATTTCATTGCGGCGATGATGATTCTGATCGTCGTCATTTGTGCTGTGTCCGTCTATTTTTTCTTCAAAACTTACAAGAAAGAAATGCGGGAAAAACAATCGCGAATTGAAGAACAGAAAAGAATCCCAAAACCAAAATCTGAAATCTGAAATTTGAAATCTCAATTTGAAATTTGAAATTTAATATCGCAAATGCCGCATCCGAATCTTTTGAACATCGATACAGCAGCTCTTGTAGTAGTTGACATTCAGGAAGCGTTTCGGCAAGTCATCCCGGATTTTGCGACGATCGCAAAGCGGGCTTCGGTTGCCGTTCGCGGCTTTCAGATTCTTGGCGTTCCGGTGATCGTCACCGAACAATATCCAAAAGGTTTAGGCCGGACTGCTGACGAGATCAAACAGATCTTGCCCGAAGATTTTGAAGCATTTGAAAAGACAGTCTTCAGTTCATGCGGAGCAAAGCATTTTGTTTCAAGGCTCGAAGAATTTGGTAGTAAGCAAATCGTTCTCTGCGGTCTCGAAACTCACGTCTGCGTCAATCAGACCGCGCATGATCTGCTTGAACGCGGCTTTCAGGTTCATGTTTTGTGCGATTGCGTGACTTCGCGGTTCGAATACAACCGGCTCGCCGGTTTAGCGAAAATGCGACGCAGCGGCGTCATCGAATCGTCGATCGAGATGGCACTTTTTGAACTGATGCTCGACGCTAAACATGAGAAGTTTAAGGAAATTCAGAGCCTTATCAAATAAACCCCTTGTCCAATCCCCATTTTTCCCGAGCGACTTCCTTTACTTTGCGCTCAGCAAAGACTATAAAGGGGTTGAAAACCGCACCACACATCGGGTGATTTTTTAAAGTCACGTGAACCAGGGCTCGATGACGAGCCTTTAAGGAGAAGTTATTAAAATGAAAAGATTGACATTGTTAATTTCGATGATTTTGATGTTCGCCGGAATGAACATTCATGCGCAAACATTGGATTTTACTTATCAGGGCCAATTGAAAAATTCCTCCGCGCCGGCAAACGGGAACCACGATTTTGAGTTCTTACTCTTCGATTCTCTTAGCGGCGGCAGTCAACTCGGCTCGACTATTACCTTGACGAATGTTGCCGTCACCGATGGCGTGTTCTCGGTTCAGCTAAACTTTGGCAGCCAGTTTCCCGGTGCAACCCGTTTTCTTGAGATCAGTGTTCGGCAGACCGGCGGCGGTGCGTTTACACCGCTTATTCCGCGGCAACAAATAAAAAGCACACCGTATTCGGTTAAGAGTCTGGATGCGGATAATGCAACCAGTGCAGCAACAGCGGCGAATGCCACGCAGCTTGGCGGCGTCGCGGCCAATCAATACGTGGTCACAACCGACCCGCGAATGACGGACGCCCGTCCACCGACAGCCGGAAGTTCGGACTACATCCAAAACCAAAACGCAGCGCCGCAAGCCTCAAGCAATTTCAACATCAGCGGCAACGGCACCGCGGATATCTTTAGCGCCGCGACGCAGTACAACATCGGCGTTAATCGGGTTCTGAAAACCAGTGGCGATAATACTTTTTTAGGTGTGGGGGCTGGTTCAGCAACTGCCGGGACACGCAACTCGTTCGTTGGCTTCAATGCGGGTAACGATAATACTACGGGCGCCAGCAACTCGTTCTTCGGTGTGCTAGCCGGAGAGGCCAACTTGCAAGGCCAGCGCAACTCATTCTTCGGCGACAGCGCCGGAGCGCGGAATACGTCGGGCTTCCGAAATTCCTTCTTTGGAGCCGCCGCTGGTGTTGGCAATGAGGTAGGCAGTTTCAACTCATTCTTCGGCGACAGCGCCGGGGGGAATACGACGGCCTCCAACAACTCTTTCTTTGGATATATCGCTGGTGTTGGTAATGTGGGAGGCATGCGCAACTCATTCTTCGGCGATAGCGCCGGAACAGGGAATGTTACTGGGAGCGACAACACCATCATCGGTGCAAGCGCCAACTTCGGCCTAAACAATCTCACTTTTGCGACCGCGATCGGCGCGGGCTCGATGGTCGGCTCCAGCAATACGGTCGTGCTTGGCAGGGCCGCCGACACGGTGCAAGTTCCAGGCAGCATGACCGTAAACGGGACATTGAATGCGACACTCCCGACAGGCAGCTCAAATTACATCCAGAACACAACCTCGCCGCAGACATCGAGCAATTTCAATATCTCAGGTAACGGGATCGTGGGTGGAAATGTTGGAATTGGGACGACCACGCCCGCACGCCGGCTGCACGTTGCAAACGGTTCTTCGGGAGCCACTTCGCTTTCAACGTCCGATCTGGTTGTCGAGGATGATGCGTCCGCATTCCAGCATTTCCTGACGCCCAACGATATTGAGAGCGGCATACTGTTTGGCGATGTGACCGACAGCATTGCCGGCGGCATTATTTTCAATAACGCCGCCACCAACAACGGCATCCAGTTCCGCGCGGGCGGCAACACTACACGGATGACGCTCGACGGCTCCGGCAATCTCGGTCTCACCGGTATATTTACCGCCACTGGCGCGATTAACACTCCCGGTTTCGTGTACCGCGAGTATACCGCCTCAACGCTCAGCGCCGCGATTCCTATCGCATATGGCAGCATCTCAGGGACGGGCACGATTCTCGGCGGCACGGGCAATTTCACAGTGGCAGCACACGCGGTAACCGGCGAATACGACATCACGATAAACGGAGAGACATACAGCAATGCCGGCTTTGCTGTGACTATCACGGCAGCGAGTAACTCGCCGCGTATAACCGCCGTTGCCGATGTCGGTACGGCCTTTCGCGTAAACATGTGGAATCTGGCGGGAACCCTTGTGGACAACGCCTTCCAGTTCACTATTTGGAAGACGAACCCGAACTAGCCGCACGATGAAGGCGAGGTCAAGGTCTGAGATAAAACTCATCGGTGTTGTCTTCACTCTTTTTTTGCTCTTTGACGCAGAACCCGCGAAGCCTTACCATTGAACTTACTCCAACGTTCAATGGACATCCTTTCTTCTCTAAATCCACAACAGGTCGAAGCAGTCAAGGCCACTGAAGGCCCGCTGCTAATTCTCGCCGGCGCAGGTTCCGGCAAGACGCGCGTTATCACAGTTCGCATTGCGCATCTTATTGCCGAAAAAGGAATTGCTCCTCACAATATTCTCGCGGTTACCTTTACAAACAAGGCCGCCGGCGAGATGCGTTCCCGAGTTGAAGAACTGTTGAAGGGACAAAGGCTGCAATCCGCACCGCTTATTTCGACTTTTCACAGCCTTTGTGTTCGTATTCTGCGTCAGGACATCGACAAACTTGATGAAGGTTACAAAAAATCCTTCACGATCTACGACACCGACGACACGCAGAAGGTCGTAAAGGCCTGCATCAAGGATCTCGGCATCGACGAAAAGCAACTCGCTCCGCGTTATGTCCGCAACGCGATCAGCGCGTCAAAGAATCGCGGCGAGGATTACGAGATGTTTGCGTCAAAGATCGACCAAGGCGACGAAAAAAGAATGTCGGTTGCGAAGGTTTTCAAGATGTATGACGAGCGGCTGCACACAGCGAACGCGCTGGATTTCGATGATTTGCTGATAAAGACAGTAAAACTGCTTCGCATGTCCCGGGAAACGCGAGAGAAATACAACGACCGATACAAATACATTCTCGTTGACGAATACCAGGACACAAATCCGCTGCAATTCGCATTGATAAGTTTTCTGACCGAGAAGCAGCAGAACATCTGCGTCGTCGGCGACGACGCACAGAGCATTTACGGTTTTCGTCAAGCCGACATTCGGAATATTCTCGATTTCGAGCAACATTTTCCGACTGCAAAGGTCATTTTGCTTGAGCAGAATTACCGCTCAACCCAGACGATCCTCGATGTTGCCGATGCCATAATCTCAAACAACATTCACCAAAAAAAGAAAAAACTCTGGACGTCAAATCAGGGCGGCGAGCGGATTTTTTATTACCAGGCTTATGACGGCGATGGTGAGGCGCGCTTTATTGCGTCAAAGATTGAGGAGCATCAGCGGCGAAATGCAAACGAACGCATCGCCGTCCTTTACCGAACCAACGCGCAGTCTCGTTTGTTTGAAGAGTCTCTTCGTCGAATGCGGATCGATTACAATATCGTCGGCGGTTTTTCGTTTTACGAACGCGCCGAGGTCAAGGACATCATTGCGTATCTAAAACTTGCAATGAATCCGTTTGATGATATTGCTCTCATGCGTGTCATAAACACGCCAACGCGTGGGCTGGGGAAATCGAGTCTTGACGAACTGCATCGTGTTGCAAAAGCGAATGGCTCGTCGCTATGGATGGCCGTTGCTTCGATCACTGACGCGGATTTTCCGGCTGATGTGAGCATCACCCCGCGAGCGCGGACAGCGTTCCGCACCTTTCAGAAGACTATCGAAAGTTTGATAAAAAAGTCTTCCGAAGCGACAGAATCCGACAGAGCTGTTTCCGATGTAATTATTGCTGCTATTGAGGATACTGGTTACGCGAACGTTCTTCGGATCGAAAATTCTGACGAGTCACAGGCGCGACTTGAAAATCTCGAAGAACTTGTAAACGCCGCCGTCGATTATGACAAACAGGAAGAAAACGGCCTTCGCGATTTTATCGACCACGCCGCGTTAACTTCCGATACCGACAAATATGACGAGAAGGCCGGCGTAACTTTGATGACTGTGCACATGGCAAAAGGATTGGAGTTTCCAACTGTTTTCCTCGTCGGACTCGAGGACGGTATTTTTCCGCATTCCCGTTCGATAGATGATCCGAAGGAACTTGAAGAAGAACGACGCCTGGCTTATGTCGCGATCACGCGCGCCGAAAAAAATCTTTATGTAACTCACTCAATGCGCCGTCGTTTCTACGGCGAAGAGATTGCCGCCGAACCGTCGCAGTTTCTCAACGAGATGCCGCTCGAACTGATCGAAGACCTGTCGCCCGGAGCATCTTGGTTGTCATACGCTCGCGGCCCACAGGCAATGTCTGCAAAAGCCACCATCAGCGCTCTGCGCGGCGAAACCCCGCCGCCAAAACCGAGAAATGTTTACACCGGCAAAACCTACAACAGCAGCGAAGCGATAAATGAATTTTTTAAGAAAAAAGAAAGTCAGCGGTCAGCAGTCAGTACTCAGAAGTCAGCAGATGAAATCCCAAAAATGTCTGGTTATGAAAAACTTAAAGCTGCATCTTCGCAAAACAAAAATCTCAAATCTGAAATTTCAGATCCAAAATCTGTAGTTCCGGGATCTTATGTTCGTCACGAGAAATACGGCCGCGGGCTTGTGCTTCGCCGCGAGGGAAGCGGCGACAATGCGAAACTGACCGTCAGTTTTCCAGGTTACGGGCAGAAAAAACTGATCGAGAAATTTGCCAACTTGCAAAAAGAGTAGCAAAAGAAATTTCACCACAGAGACACAAAGGGCACAAAGAAAACCAATTCTTCTTTGTGCCCTTCGTGCCTTTGTGGTGAAAATTTAGACGCTCATTATCTCGGCTTCTTTGTTCTTTGAAAGTTCGTCGATCTTTGCGATGTAGTTGTTCGTGAGCTTTTGCACGTCGTCGAGGCCGCCGCGTTCGTCGTCCTCGGAGATTGATTTATCTTTTAACATTTTCTTCAAAACGTCATTTGAATGATGACGAACATTTCGAACGGCTATGCGATGCTCTTCAGCGATCTCGTGAACCTGTTTCGCTAATTGCTTGCGGCGTTCCTCATTAAGCGCAGGAACAGGAAGGCGAATCACTTTGCCGTCGTTCGACGGATTGAGACCGAGGTTAGCCGCGATTATCGCCTTTTCGACTGCGCCGAGCTGCGAAATGTCCCACGGCTGAATTGTCAAAAGCTGCGGTTCCGGCACCGCAACCGAAGCCATCTGATTGAGTGGAGTCGAAGTACCGTAATAGTCAACATGAACTGCATCAAGCAATCCAACCGTTGCGCGGCCTGTGCGGACATTTGAAAGTTTTCGCTTGAAATCCTCAACGACCAAATCCATCTTTGGGCCAGTTTCCTTTATCACGTCTTGTGCGCTCATAACTATTTTGTGACCAGCGTTCCAATCGAGAGATCGCCGCATACGGCCTTTACGATATTTTCCGATTTTCGCATATTAAAGACCATGATCGGCAGATCGTTTTCCATGCAAAGGGAAATCGCCGAAGCGTCCATTACCTTTAACTGTTTTTCGAGAACTTCCTGATAAGTGATCTTGTCGAATTTGGTCGCGTCTGGCACTTTGACCGGGTCGGCTGAATAAATGCCGTCAACATTGGTTCCTTTTAGGATGACTTCAGCTTCAATTTCCAATGCACGCAAAGCTGCGGCGGAATCGGTCGTAAAATACGGATTACCAGTGCCGGCGGCGAATATGACGACGCGTTTTTTCTCAAGATGCCTGACCGCACGCCGGCGAATGAACGGCTCGGCCAACTGCGGAATATCAATCGCCGACATCACACGCGTGTAAACGTTAACCTGTTCCAAGGCATCTTGCAGCACAACCGCGTTCATAACGGTCGCGAGCATTCCGATATAGTCAGCCGCTGCGCGATCCATATTTCCGGCCGACTCAGAAACGCCGCGAAAAATATTACCGCCCCCGATCACAATAGCGATCTCAACGCCGAGATCGTGAACGGTTTTGATCTCCTGCGCTACTGCAATAGCCACTTTAGTGTCAATACCGTAGCTCTGCGAGCCCACGAGAGCCTCGCCCGAAAGTTTTAATAGTATGCGTTTGAAACTCGGTTTCACAAAATTTCAAATTTCAAATTCCAAATTCCAGATTTAATCTGGAATTCGGAATTTGGAATCACTAAGCGATCATGGACGCAACTTCAGCGGCGAAATCGTCAGCACGTTTCTCAATCCCTTCGCCCATTTTGAATCGGGCAAAACGTCGGATCGAAATATTCTCTTTGATCGAACCGATCTTTTCTGCAACGAGTTCGCCTATTGTTTTCGACGGGTCTTTGACGAAAGGTTGATCAATCAAAACATTATCCTCGTAGAACTTGTTCAAGCGCCCTTCGATGATCTTATTCAGGACATCGTCCGGCTTGCTCGCATTTTTCGGGTCGTTCTTTAGCTGTTCAAGTAGTATCTCGCGTTCCTTGTCGAGGTCACTTGCCGCAACCTCGTTACGATTTGTCCAACGCGGGTCGGTCGCCGCAATATGCATCGCAACATCTTTGACAAGCTGCTGAAACTCTTCGCCGCGGGCGACGAAATCGCTCTCGCAATTGATCTCAACCAGAACGCCGACCTTGCCGCCCATGTGAATATACGAGCCGACGGCACCTTCGGCCGTCACACGTCCGGCCTTCTTGCCCGCCTGTGCCATTCCTTTTTTGCGAAGGATGTCCATTGCCGCATTCTCGTCGCCGTTTGCTTCGACGAGTGCGTTCTTGCAATCGATCATTCCCGCACCTGATTTTTCACGCAGCGATTTCACTGCACCTGCTGTAATTTCTGCCATAAACTTCTCCTAGTCGATCATAAATAGTAAATCGTCAATCGTGAATCGTAAATAGTAAATAGAAAATCAGGTCTTATCTATTTACGATTGACGATTTACTATTGACGATTCACTCAGCTTGCCTGCGCTTCGCTGCTTTCTTCCGTTTTTGCTGAAGTCTCGCTCGGCTCTTCCGAAGAATCAGGCTCGATCACGGTGGCTTGTTCAAGAGCCGTTTCGGCGACCGGTATATCAGCGGTATTTTCTGGCTGAGCAGGCTCCGTTTGATTTTCTACGGCTTCGGCAACGATGTCGTCCTCTTCGTCCGTTTCATCCACGATATCGACATCTTCATCCTCATCGTCGCCACGAAATTCTTTAGGAATGGCCGTCAGCGAGCCGATCTCGACCGCTACCTCAGGCATTTCTTCACCCTCGGCATCGGCTTCGGCAACTCTGCCTTCGGTTCCGACCTGCTTGCCCTCGATAATGGCATCCGCAATGCGTGACGCAAAAAGCCGAATCGCTCTGAGAGCATCGTCGTTGCCGGGAATGACAAGATTGATCCCTTCAGGCGAGCAGTTTGTGTCAACCACCGCGACTATAGGAATATTCAACCGATTGGCTTCTTTGATAGCAATGTCTTCCTTACGGACGTCAATGACGAACATCATATCCGGCATTCCGTTCATGTTCTTGATGCCGGCGAGGTTTTTCATCAGGCTTTCGTGCTCGCGGTCGAGTTTGAGGCGCTCCTTTTTGGTCAGCATCTCAAACCGCCCGTCCTCGCGCATGGTTTCGATGTCCTTGAGTTTTTGGATCGATTTTTTTACGGTTTCGTAATTCGTCAAAAGGCCGCCGAGCCAGCGGTTGTTGATATAAAACTGGCCGCAGCGTTCAGCTTCTTCCTTAATGGCTTCCTGAGCCTGGCGTTTGGTGCCGACGAAGAGAACCTTTTGATTCGGACGCTCTGTGAGCGATTCGGTGACGTAATTAAGTGCGTCGCGAAAAAGCTTCTGTGTTTTTTGCAGGTCAATAATATAAATGCCGTTGCGCTCTCCAAAGATGTACTCCTTCATCTTCGGATTCCAACGGCGAACCTGGTGGCCAAAATGAACCCCTGCTTCGAGGAGTTCTTTCATCGTAACTGTTGCCAAAACTTTATATCTCCTTGGTTTATGTACTCGGCAAGGCGTCTCTCGAACCAAGTGCGTTGCCGATGGTTTAGTAAATCGTGAATCGTCGAGCGTAAATAGAAAGAACTATTGACGATTTTCGATTGACGATTTACGATCTTATCTCTTCGAGAACTGGAATCTCGCTCGGGCGCCTTTTTGCCCGTATTTCTTGCGCTCTTTCTGACGCGGGTCGCGCGTAATCAATCCCGCTTTTTTCAATGCCGGACGCAGGTCCGAATTAAACTCCATCAGTGCACGCGTGATGCCGTGGCGGACCGCTCCGGCCTGTCCGGCTGTGCCGCCGCCGTCGACATTAACGAGAATGTCGAATTTATCAATCGTCTCCGTCAAACGGAGTGGTTGGCGAATGATCATCTGCAGCGCTTCGTTAGGGAAATAGGCGTTAAATTCACGCTTATTGACCGTGATCTGCCCGTTGCCCGGACGCAAATAAACGCGTGCTGTCGAAGTTTTCCTGCGGCCCGTGCCGTAATATTGTATGTCTGCCATAACTAGTCTGGAGTCAGGAGTCTGGAGTCTGGAGTCTTTTCTTAAGACTTAAGACTTCGGACTAAAGACTAAATCTCAATCGCCTCCGGCTTTTGCGCCGTGTGGCGGTGTGCCGCGTCGGCGTAAACCTTTAATTTCTTTGCCATTGCCTTGCCGAGCTTTGTTTTCGGCAGCATGCCGCGAACCGCGAGTTCGACCACCTTTTCAGGCTTTTTCTCGAACATCTCTTTGGCGGTAGTCTCTCGCAAACCGCCGGGATAAAGCGTGTGGCGGTAATATATCTTTTGATCGTCCTTTGCACCCGTAAACACTGCATGACGGGCGTTTATAACAACGCAACCGTCACCCATATCGAGGAACGGCGTCCATGCCGGATTATTCTTGCCCGACAAAATCCGCGCAACCTCGGTCGCCAGACGCCCAACCGTTTTGCCCTTGGCGTCAACAACAAGCCATTTGCGATTTTCTGCCAAGCCTTTCCCGCTTGGAAAATAAGTACTCATAATCACACACTGATAACAAAACCCGCAAAAATGCGAACTCACAGAATATCGAAAATACCCCGTCAACGTCAAGCCGCGAACAGTGAATAGTGAACAACGAATAGTGAACAGCGAACAGCGAACAGTGAATAGTTAACAACTAGTCGGTCTGCGGTTTTGGTTGTTCACTGTTCGTTATTCATTATTCACTATCTGGTCGGTCTGGCGGTTCGGGAGGCTTGGGCGGGTTTCTGGCCGTTTTTGCCAAACTACACTTTGTATCTGCTTAAAACGCAGACACTTACGCACAAAAAGCCATCTGAGTGACACTTCCGAGTGCTCAAAATGCCACTTTTAGCGTCCTAGTTACCACTTTTTCACCCCAAAGTCGCACCTTTTTCGCCCCCGTTTTCAAACAAATTCCCATCTCACGCCATAATCGGCCATCTCCATCATCCCGCCAGCATTTCCATCAAAACTTGGGACTTGACATTTGTGCGAAAATGTTCTATCTATGATACGCAATGTCATTAGAGAGCAAATGGGAAAAGTTTCGCGGCGGATTGAATTTAGCCGTGGGTTTTAACCCAAGGTAAGCTAGTGTAGAATTATCCGCGTCGCGTCAGCAACGATGTGCCGATGGTCACATGTTATGGTTCTTTCCATTTTTCTTAATGCTGTGGCAAAATTACGCTCATGAATGAAACCGTATTTCGCTTAGGTGAACTCTTCTCAGGTCCCGGCGGAATAGCGCTCGGGGCGAAGTGGGCAACCGCTCAAAATGAGACTGAAGGTTTCTCGATAAAACATGCGTGGGCAAGTGACTACGATGCTGACACGTGCGAGACCTATCGAAACAATCTTTGTCCGACAGATCGAAAATCGGTTGTTCACAAAGACGTTCGCGAACTCGCGATGAGTTCTTTGATGACAATTTCAGACATTGACGCTCTCGCGTTTGGGTTTCCTTGTAATGATTTCAGCGTAGTTGGTGAGCAGAAAGGAACTGACGGTGTTTTTGGCCCGCTTTACTCTTACGGAATCAATGTACTGAAATACTTCCAGCCCAAATGGTTTCTGGCTGACATGTAATTGAAATTGCTCGACCCCATTCTTTCTATGACTGATGGCAAGCATGAAAATTATGAAGTCCTGAATCTTATCGGTTATGGACTTGCGAAATTCGGTCAAGACTTTGTAGCAAAATTCGGATTTAGGACTAAGACTGCGTTTTTTGAGGATTTAGTTTCCCGAGGTGTTGGAGATACGGTCGGAACTATTAAGAACCGACAAGATTTATTCGATCCTTTCTTCGATAACGGCAGAAAAGGCTGGTGGCAAAAGGGCGATGCTTATATCCATCGCAAAAAACAAATCGACCTATTATTCGGCACCTACGACGCCGAAGAATTCTCGAAGTTAATTCAAGTTTATTTCGAGAATCATTTCAAGAAAGACGGCGACTCTATTTCTGAGATCAGCCCAATAATAAAAAGTAAATTCAAACAACTGCAGTTAACTGGTCGAGAAGCTGAGCTCTACTTCATGGAAAACTTCAATGAAATTGAAGTTTACCGAGATGGTGTTTTAGAAGACGCTCGTGCGTTCGGTGACGGTTACGACTTTCAATTGCAGATTGGTTCCAAATTTCTCTTGGCAGAGGTAAAGGGCGTTCGTGGGGCTCGTGGAAAGATTCGTATGACGGATAGAGAGTTTACATGTGCGAAGGATTACAAAACTGAATATGGTTTGGTAATTGTAAGTAACTTGGAAACTGTTCCGAAAATGACAACGATCTTCGCACCCACTCAAAACTTACTTTTGGAGAAAATAATCACGAACCAACCCCAAATTGCTTATCATTCCGAGAACCTTACTTGGTAGGTGCAATACTTTTATGGAAACAAAAACAGAGGTAGGGCAAATCATTTACGAACTTAAAGAACGAAATCGATTTTATTTGGCTCTTAAGAAAATCGAACTCATTACTTCGGCAGAATTTGATCAAGATACGGCGGAGCGGAACAGGATATTGATTGCTGACCTATGCAAGCGGACCCTCGAAGGCCGTTCGAAGGTTCGAGCGGAGGTTAGCCACGCGGTTTTAACTCTGGAATCTCGGCAACGAGATCGATGATTAAACAATTATGCAATAACGAAATTAATTGTTCGTAATTTTCCTTTAAGAGCACGTTACTTTTGCGAAAAAAGAAATTGCAGGAAACAATTAACATATCACTCGAAAAGTCTGAGGCGGTAAATTATGTCAGGTTTTCAGGACTACTCTCCGTGCCCTAATTGTTCAAATAAGATGGCTCTCGAATTTCTAAACATTAAAACTAATGAGTCGGAAATTTTTTGCCGTCGATGTGGATATCACGAGGAATACTTCATCGCAAATCTCGAAACGATGAATTCGGACAAACAATGGAAACCGAAGTACGAACACAAAGTAGAAATATGCAAGGATTTGACTCCGAAGTTTTATATTTTTTGAATCTTATACCCGATATTTGGGGTTATTTGAGCCCGCGTAGCGGGCGATAAGCATAAAGCCACGGGTGTAAACCCGTGGAACGGTAACAAAATAAATCAAAGCCCGCGTAGAGGGCGACAGCGTATGCCGAGATCGTACACAAACTTCATCTACCATATCGTTTTCTCGACTAAGGACAGGCTTCCGATGATAACCGCCGACCGGGAGGAAAGATTATATGAATATATCGGCGGAATTATTCGGGGGCTCGGAGGTATTTTGCTTATGATCAACGGCGTCGAAGACCATGTTCATATTTTGGCAAAATTGAGGCCAGACAAAGCAGTCTCAGATGTTTTGCGGGACCTGAAATCTAATGCCTCTGGCTGGATGCACGATGTCTTTCCGGATGCGAAAGATTTTTCGTGGCAAAACGGCTATGGAGGTTTTTCCGTCGGTCCAACTGAGATCGAGCGGATCAAAAGATACATTGCCAACCAAAAAATACATCACGGCAAACAGTCGTTCGAAGATGAGTTTGTCGAGTTGTTAGAGGTTCATGAGATCGAATTTGACCGTCGGTATTTGTGGACATGAACCGCTGTCACCCGCTACGCGGGCTGGGTTCACTAATTGCAACTTTTCCACGGGTTTGCACCCGTGGCTTTATGCTCACACCCGCTACGCGGGCAAATTGGGTCGAAATGATTACATTAGATGTCTGGAGTTTGCCATCGAGAGTTTCTACTCGTATGCCTCAAGCTCTAACTTTGGCACCTCTACACAGCGGGATGCCGGGAAGTTCGTTACTGATTTTACAATTGGAAAACTAGGAGAGGTGGCCCTGCAAAAGTTCCTTAAAGCTCGTTTTGACGTCGAAATCTCATTAGATTTCACAATGCGTAAAGCCATCGTTGGGCAGGATATCGTTGAGATTGCTCCTCCGAGAAAGGGCGGTCGTGTTTTCAATCCAATAAGAAAACGGGTAGCTATTAAAACTTCGAAACTCAAGAATGTTTGGCTGATTGTTCCCGAGAAGGAAGTCGTTGACGTTCATCGAACCTCTGACATATATATCTTCTCAAGAGTCGATTTGTTCTTTGATCACCTAATTAGGTTCCTGCGTGATCATAAATCGCTCAAGAACGTTAAATCTAAAATCCCGGCCTTTGTTGATATGAGTGCTGAGATTTGTGGTTTTATTAAAAAATCCACTTTGATGGCGAAAGGCCCGACGACTGATCTTCCTGGCCAAAAGACGGAAATACAACGTAGCTATATCAGACGCACTGGCGAACTGCAAAAAACTGAAGCTGAGTGGATCAAGCTTTTAGCTACCTTGTGATCAATCCGCGCATGAAAATCCTGAAATGGGAGAGCCATTCCGCATATCGAGCGACGTTGCTGTTTACAACGCAGTCGATACTTCTGCCGGTTTGGCAAGACACCCTCGCCTAAGTTCATTGATCTTCAGGCAATCCGGCGGTATAGCCGCAGAAAAGTTTTATGTCAGACAGTTGGCAGATCGCTAAGCAACGGCCGGTGCGGACTCCTTTTCCCCACACCTCTCTCGCATCCTGAGTAAGACTAGTTGGCCTCAGGATGCGAGAGAGGTGTGGGGAAATATTTTTAGCTGATCATTGACCACGCCCTAAAGGAGCGTGGCTATGTGCCGCGAAGCGGAAAGCCCGGTCATGAGCGGTTGAGGCGCTCTTTTTGGTCTTGTTTCAGTTGGAGGAGGAAGTCGGTGATGATGGGGTTGCGGTTTTGGTCGGCTATGTGCTGGATGATGTGGCGAGGTTTGAGGACCTGGGCCCAGTGGTTTGTGAAGCGGCCCGGGATGCGGGCGCATGAGCGGTGTGCAAGATTCGCTTCACCGCGAACGCCATTTTTCTGCGTAAGGTAATCGCAGTCTTCGTCGAGATCGATGGACGTAGCGCAGACATCGCAAAGGACCTCATAGGTAACGCCGTGGCGTGTGTCGTTGATTCGTATATGCATAGGCTAATTATGACAATGCACAATGCAGAATGCACAATGCACAATGCACAATGCAAGCCACAGAGAACACAGAGAACACGGAGAATTTTAATCCCAGGTTTTGGGCTTGACATTAGTGTAATAATTGTATTATCATTGCAACATCATGTCATTAGAGAGCAAGTGGGAAAAGTTTCGCGGCGGGCCGGCGGCGAGGTTGGGGAAGGCTTTGGAGCCGCGGGTGACTATTAACAGGCGAGGGCTGATCTATTTGAACGGGTGGGCTTATAAGGCATTGGGGAGTCCGAAGGCGGTCGCGATCTATTACAGCCGCGAGGACGACTCCATCGCGCTGGAGCCTGCCTATCCGCGTTTTAGCGAAAATTTCCTTGTGGTCAAAAAGCAAATGGGCTGGGCGGTGCACGCCTCGACATTTTGCAGGCATTACGGCATCCGCATTCCTGCAACGGAACGCTTTCTGCGGCCGGAATTGACCAACGAAGGTCAGTTGATTCTAGACTTACGCGAAACCGTCGGGGTGGGGAAAGTGAACAGTGAACAGTGAACAGTGAAAAGTCAACAGTGAACAGTGAAAAGTCAACAGTGAATAGTGGATAGTGGATAGTGGATAGTGGATAGTGGATAGTGGATAGTGGATGAGGGCTTTTCATTGTTCACTGTTCACTGTTCACTGTTCACTGTTCGTTGTTCGTTGTTCGTTGTTCACTTTTAAAGCACGTGTTTAAAGCATGCAAACATTTAAAGCGTTTGCTTGTTTAAAGCAGGTTTTTAAAGCAGTGGTTTAAAGCAGTTGCATCATCAAATTCAGAATTCAGAATTCAGAATTCAGAATTCAGAATTTAAGAAACCCAGTCGCTACCGCTCGCGGTTCTGACACTTGGCGGCGGCGATGGTGAGGCCGATGATGGTTTTGGCGTCTTCGATTTGGCCGTTGCGGATCTGGGCGAGGGCTTCGGGAAAGGTTAGGCGTTCGATCTCGATCAGCTCGTCGATCTCGAGGTTTTGGGCGGTTTCGGTAAGGCCTGTTGCGAGGAAGACATACATCTTTTCCGTCAAAAAACCGGGCGAGACATAAAATTCCGAAATGAGCTCGACATTCTCGGCCGTAACCCCGATCTCCTCTTCAAGCTCGCGAATCGCGCCTGTCAACGGGTCTTCATCATTTTCGAGCGAACCTGCCGGTATCTCAAGCATATATTTCCCCGCCGCATGACGATACTGTCGAACAAGCGCAACCGTGTCATCCCCAAAAACCGGCACAATGACCGCGCTGCCGCGATGCACGACGATCTCGCGTGTGTATTCGACATCGCCCTCGCTTATACTGTCGAGACGCACGTCAAAAACACGGCCGTTATAGATATTCTTGCTTAAAAATGTTTCTGGTTTCATGTCAGGTAGTTTTAGATAGATTAAGGAATATCACATCTAAAGGGTAATTTGCGACGAATGCCAATTGTATGTATAAACATTTTTTTCAACCTTTAGAGAATGTCGCCGGGTCGGTTTTGGAGGGTATTGCCGATCTTTTAGGGAATAAGGGCGAAACTTTGCGAGAGCCGCCGACTGACGGACAGGTGAAGCTGCCCGACGATCTTTTTGCAAAGCGCGACGTTCAGACTGAATGGTGGTATTACACGGGGCACTGCAAAACGCAGCGGGGTCGCGAATTCGGTTTTGAGCTGGTGTTCTTTAAGAGACGAACCGATCGCGACCGCCTCGGCATTTTTCCGATGACGATTTTGGCAAACCCGATGTATTTCGCGCACTTCGCTTTTTCCGACATCACCGGGCAGCGGTTTCGTTATGATCATGTTCGAAGTTTTGATAAACCGCTCGATGTGCCGGTGCGGTTTAGCGAGACGACGTGCGATGTCAAACTTGGCGACTGGTCGCTGCGGGAGATAGCGGGCAAGCACATTTTACATGCGACGCTTGAGGACGGCGTTGTGTTTGACGCGGTACTCGAATCCTCTAAACCGCTGGTGCTGAATGGCGACGGCGGCAACGGAATCGCGCGCAAAGGCGACGGTGCGTCAAACCATTTTTCGTTTACGCGGATGAATGTGACGGGGCAGATCAGTGAGTCGAACAAGATAGAGACGTTTACCGGCTCGGCGTGGATGGACCGCGAATTCGGCAGTTGGGAACACGGCGTTTGGGACTGGTTCAGCATTCAGTTTAACGACGGGACCGAGCTGATGCTTTATCAATTCCGAACCAAGACCGGCGAGATGGACGGAGAATCGACCGGCACTTATGTCGCCCGTGATGGCACTTGCACATACCTGAAACGCAGCGATTTTGAGATCGAAGTTCTTTCAACCTGGATCAGCCCAAATTCCGGCGCCGAATATCCCGCCGGATGGCAGATTCGCGTGCCTAGTCTGGATATCGAAGTCAGCCTGACGCCCTTGATCGACGATCAGGAGCTCGACACGCGCGGCTCGACGATGATCGTATATTGGGAAGGCGTTTGTGATGTTGCCGGCTTCAAAAATAAAGCCGCCGTTGACGGACGTGCGTATGCGGAACTGGTCGGTTACGATCTCTCGCACGAAAAAGCGGGCGTCGGCGATTTCCTTTTTGGTAAGACGATCAGGAAAATTCAGGAAATAATCACTTGATCCTTAGCAGGGCGACGTATCTGTTCAAAATTTCAGCAGCCGGATGTGCCAAAAGCCGCAATGAGCTTTACCAATTTACCTGGCTCGGCTTCTGAGGAAAGGAATAGTTGGCTGCTGAAACCACCTTTTTCATAATCAAAATCCCTAAGGTAGAAATCGAGTTTTAGGTCGCCGTCTAAGTCGCCAACGAAAAGCAATTCACCGACAGAGTCGTAGAGTGTTGTGGAATCATGGTAGTAGAGATTGTATGTAATTACCTGGCTCAAACCTGAGGATTCCAGCACGAGAACATTGACCGCTGTTCCGTCAAGAGTTTTGCCCGGCACAACTCGCAAAACGTATTCCTTATCGAAAAGCGAAAATTCTCGGTTAAATCCAATTCGAAGTCCGTTTGGATTAGCCTCAGTTCCGTCCACTGATTCGGCATAGTTTTTATGAAAAAGTGTTGCGACTGAACGCGGGCGAAGTGCTGTTAAATCTTTGACGATAAAGATCGGCGGTTTTTTCCAGCCAGATTTAAAAAAGTACCAATCTTCGTAGTCGGCATCGGTTGATCGATGATGCAAATGGACGCCAACTGTAACTTCTTTGAATAGGGATCCGTCCTTTCCCGCAAATAGCCCGAGCCATTTTTCGCCGTTCTTTGCAATGATCTCGCTCTCGCGATATTCATTTTCAGAATATTCCCTTAAATCTACCAGCTTGGTTGTGTGTTCGTCGGACTCAAACTCGCCGAAATTTGGAAGGTCGCGAACTAGCGAGGGGAAATCATCTTCTTGGGGAGTTGTGAGGATAGGTTCGGTGGTTTGGAGAGTGTCATTAGTTTCGGGTTGGGTGTCGCAGAGACCAAGATAGTTCAGTTCGACGACAAGTCGTCCCACTGCAAACGCGAGCAAGAAAACCACGATCCCAACAAAACAACGTTTCATAAACAGTTGAAAGTCTACCATAGCTATACACGCAAAACGGTGTAGAATGTTGCTATGACGAAACATCGCGTTGGTGTGGGCGTAACTGGCGGCATTGCGGCTTATAAGGCTGTTGAGGTGATGCGTTTGCTGCAGAAGGCGGGCTGTGAGGTTTCGGTGGCGATGACGCGGCATGCGACGGAGTTTGTGCGGCCGTTGACGTTTCGGGCGCTGAACGAAAAGCATGTGATCGTTGACGATTACGATCCTGAAAATCCCGATCCGATTGCTCATATCAATTTTTCGCAGAATATCGACTTGCTGCTGATTGTTCCGGCGACGGCTAATATTATTGCCAAATTTGCCAACGGCATCGCGGATGATTTTTTGTCCTCAACTTATCTGGCGACGACGGCTACGGTTTTGGTCGCTCCGGCGATGAATACGACGATGTGGGAACAGCCGGCTACTAAGCGAAATGTTGCACGATTGAAAAAAGACGGCGTGCATTTTGTCGAGCCGATTGCGGGTGAACTGGCTTGTAAGACGGTGGGAACGGGGAAGCTTGAGGATGTGGAGAATATTGTTGCTCAAGCCTTCGCGTTGCTGTCAGAACCACCTGCGGTAGTGGGTGGTTTAAGATTGTCAACAACAAACGCGAAAGAAAGAGCAGAACAAAATAATGTCATGTTGAACTCTTCGAGCGGTCAACCACCCGCTACCGCAGGTGGTTCCGACTTGAACCGCGAGCGGTTTCTTATCACCGTCGGCGGAACTAGGGAAGCGATCGATCCCGTTCGATTTATTTCCAATCACTCATCCGGAAAAATGGGTTTTGCGGTTGCTGAGGCGGCGGCGGCGAGAGGGGCGGGTGTTACGGTTATTGCGGGTGTGACGACGGCTGATCCGCCTGCGGGTGTGAATGTGATTCGGGCGGTTTCGGCTGACGAGATGTATGAGGCGGTCAAAAAGGAACTGCCGAATTCAACCATCTTTGTCGGAGCGGCGGCGGTTGCGGATTATGCTCCGGCGCATGCGGCTGAGGGCAAGATCAAAAAAGACGGGCGCGATTATATGATATTGGAACTCAAGAAAACGCCGGATATTTTGTCCGAGGTTTCGAAGAATCGGCCTGAAGGCATGATAGTGGTCGGTTTTGCGGCGGAGACAGATGACGTTGTTGGCTACGCCCGCGCGAAGATGAAGAAAAAGAAGCTCGACTTGGTCGTCGCCAACGACGTCACACAAAACGGCGCTGGATTTAATACCGACACCAATATCGCAACGATCCTCACGCACCTCGGCGGTAAGCTGGATCTGCCGCTGATGTCGAAAAGGGAAATGGCGGATAAGATCTTGGATCAGGTTATCAAATTGCGAAAAAAGAAAGCGGCGGCGAAGCCGCCAAAGCAATTAGGAGTCGTCGACGGTGAAGCTGAGCTTCACCGCAAATAGACGGGCAAAGCCCGATAAGCGAAATCCAGCGCGGCTTTGCCGCTCTATTTGAGGAAAAGCTGGGCTTTTCCGGTTGAGAACGTGTTAGTATTTGCGGCTTTGCCGCTGTTGCTCTTATGTCACAAAGTTCTGATTTGACCGAGCTAATCGCCGATGTTCGCGAGCGAATATTATATTTTCAGGAGATGGGCGTAAATTCGCTTGATGTGAAATTACCGGAGAAAGTAGGGCGAGGGCGTGTTGCGGAAAGCAATTCTTCTTCTGATTCAAAACAATTTCAAATTTCAAATTTCAAATCTGAAATTTCAAATAAGGAATTCACATCTGAAATTACAAAGCCTGCAGAGCCGCGTCGAACCGGGCAATCGCGGCTAGCTTCGCTGCCTTCGTTGTCGAAACGCGATTCGTCTGTTCCGTTCCGGAACACTGGAACAGGTGGAACAGACGGAACAGCAAAAATGGAAAAACCGGAAGAAACACTTTTTGAGGCCGCTCCGACTTTGCCGGAGCCAACGGAGACTATTCCTGCGATTCGCGCCGAGATCGGGCCGGATTGCACTCGGTGTAAATTGAGCACATTGGGGCGCAGCCAAGTCGTGAATAGCGTTGGGAATTTTGATGCTGATTTGATGTTTGTCGGTGAGGCTCCGGGTGCGGATGAGGATGCGCAGGGCGAGCCGTTTGTTGGGCGGGCGGGGCAGTTGCTGACCAAGATTATTGAGGGTATTGGTTTGAGGCGCGAGGATGTTTTTATCGGGAATATAAACCGTTGCCGTCCGCCGGGGAATCGTGCTCCTGAGCCGGATGAAACCACAGCCTGCAAGCCTTTTTTAAAACGTGAAGTCGCCGTCGTGAGGCCAAAAGTGATCGTGGTTCTCGGTGCGACGGCAGCGCAGAATTTGCTTGAGACAAAAGTTCCGATAGGCAAATTGCGCGGGCAGTTTCATGATTATTTGGGAGTTAAGGTTATGCCGACGTTTCATCCGGCTTATCTGCTTCGTGATCCGCACAAGAAGCGCGAGGTTTGGGAGGACATGAAGATGGTGCGGGATTACCTTCGGAATACGTGAGAAGTGTGAGGTGATAAGTGAAAAGTAAAATGCTGTCTGGATTGTTGTGCTTGATAGTTTTTGCGAGTACGGGATTTCCGACATTCGCGCAGAAGGGAAGTTTTGCCGAGATTAAGCAGCTTCAGTCGCCGCAGAGGCCGCGGCTTGGGTTTATTATTCACGGCGGCGCGGGCGCGATGAAAAAAGGCTCGATGACGGCGGAAAAGGAAAAGGAGTATCGCGACAAGTTGGCGGAGGTTGTGCTTGCGGGTTACAAGGCTTTGCAGGACGGCAAGACGAGCCTTGACGCGATCGAGATCGCGATAAGGTTAATGGAAGACTCGCCGCTGTTCAATGCCGGCAAAGGCGCGGTTTTTACCGCCGACGGTAAGAATGAATTAGACGCTTCGATAATGGACGGCAAGACGCTTGCTGCGGGCGGAGTTGCTGGATTGCATCACGTCAAAAACCCGATCACTCTGGCGCGAGCCGTTATGGAAAGATCGCCGCATGTTTTGATGTTCGGCGATGGAGCGGAAAAATTTGCAAAGGAGCAAAGGATCGAGCTGGTTGACGAAAAGTATTTCTGGACGCCGGAAACGCGAATGGAGTTTGAGAAAACTCTGAAGCCAAAAGTCAAAAATCAAAAGTCAAAGGTCAAAGGTCAACAATCGGGCTCGACTCAAGACTCAGGACTCCAGCCTCAAGACTCATATCGTGGTACTGTCGGCGCGGTCGCTCTCGACACATACGGCAATCTGGCGGCTGGCACTTCGACGGGCGGCATGTCGAATAAGAAATATGGCCGCGTGGGCGATTCGCCGATCATCGGTGCCGGAACTTACGCAAATAATAATACTTGCGGCGTTTCAGCGACGGGTTGGGGCGAGTATTTTATTCGTCTCGGAGTCGCTCGCGATATTTCGTCTTTGATGGAGTACCGAGCGATGACTGTGCAGGCTGCGGCAGATGCAGTCATCCAGCAAAAGCTGCCAAAACTTGGCGGCGACGGCGGCGTGATCGCAATGGACAAATTCGGCAACATGGCGATCTCGTTCAACACCGAGGGAATGTATCGCGCCTACATCGACGGTAGCGGCAAGCCGATTGTTGAAATATATAAGGACTAAGAATTTTGCCCGCGAATAACACGAATAAAACGAATAAAAGAAAATATATCTTATTCGTTTTATTCGTGTTATTCGCGGGCAAAAAAAATCATATGCTCGCTGCTGAGATCATCGCTATAGGTTCCGAACTTCTTACGCCAACTAAGACAGATACCAACAGCCTTTGGTTGACTGAAAAGTTGAATGACATCGGTATTGAGGTCAAGCTCAAAACCATAGTCGGCGACGATGGCGAGCGCCTTGAAGAGACAGTCCGCGATGCGATGCGGCGTTCGGATATCGTCATAACGACAGGCGGTTTGGGTCCGACTGAGGATGATATTACGCGGCAATGGACGGCGAAAGCGATAGGCCGTGAGTTGGTTTATCACGACGAGATCGAGCAGCATCTGCGTGAGCGGTTTCGCAAATGGGGACGCGAGATGCCGGAGATCAATAAACGGCAGGCGTTTATCATTGACGGAGCCGACGTATTGCCGAATCCGAACGGTTCGGCGGCTGGGATGTATATCGAACGTGACGACAAGAGGCTTGCGATCTTGCCCGGTCCGCCGCGCGAGAATCAACCGATGTTCACGGAATACGTGCTGCCGAAATTAAAGTCGATAGCGGGCGAGGTATTTGTAAAACGCCGGATTTTGCGGGTTTCCGGCATGGGCGAATCGGCGGTTGACGAGATCGCGGCTCCGATTTATACAAAATACTCTGATGTTCAAACTTCGATACTTTTTAGTAAAAGCGAGGTCGAGATACATCTCGCTGCTCGTGCCGATAATTTTGCAAAAGCTGAAAAAACCGTCGAAAAACTGGCGAATGAACTTGCGGCAGCATTGGGCAAGGCAGTTTTTTCGACAAACGGCGAGACGATGGAAGAGGTCGTCGGCAATTTATTAAAGAAACGTGGAGAAACCGTTTCCGTCGCCGAAAGCTGCACAGGCGGCCTTATAGCTCGGCGTTTGACGGAGGTTGCCGGTTCGTCTGCTTATTTTATGGAAGGCTCGATCACGTATTCTTATGAGTCGAAGTCAAAAACGCTTGGTGTTCCGGCCGCGATTATTGAAAAACACGGCGCCGTCAGCGCCGAATGTGCAGAGGCAATGGCGAAAGGAATGTTAGAGCTTGCGGGCACCGATCATGCGATTTCCGTAACCGGCATCGCCGGCCCAGAAGGCGGAACCGAAGAAAAGCCCGTCGGAACAGTATACATCGGCTATGCCGGAGCAAAAGGCGTTAAATCCGTAAAGATCTCCCTGCCAGGCGACCGCTATGTCATACGCTGGCGTTCGAGCCAGGCAGCACTCGACTATCTCCGGAGGCAGTTGTTCTGAGCGCAAGCTTTAGCTTGTCTTCGCTGCGCGGCGGAGACAAGCTAAAGCTTGCACTCAGAACGTTTTTATTCTTGCTATTTTAGGCTAAAAAAACGAGAATTAGGTGGTAGCGCTCTTGAAAGTTCTTACTTTCGACAATTTGAAACTTTGCCGCGCGGGCGGCGTGTAAGTGTTTCAGCTACCCGGAAGTTTTTTTGCGGTTCGATCCCAAGGTCACACAGTTATGAAAAAATCAATGCATTTACGGTTTTTCGTTAGTCTTTTTCTTCTTTTGACGTTGCTTTCGCCGACGGCGGTTTTGGCTTTTGGCGACGGCAAAAAGCATTTCCAGCGTGGAATGAAGCATGAAATCGCCGAGGAATGGGACAAGGCGGTCGAGGAATTCGCTCTTGCGGTTTCCTCCAACCCGAAAAATCCCGAATACCGTCTGCATTTGACGCGCTCGCTTTTCAACGCATCGCAAATGTATGTCAAAAAGGGCAGTATAGCGGCGAAGGAAAAGAATTATGAAGAAGCGTACATGGCGTTTCGACGCGCCTATGCATTCGATCCGACCAACGAGTTGGCAAGATCGGAAATGGAACGAATGGTCAGGCTTCAGAGGGAATTGAACGAGGGCACACCGACCGACAATAAAGATCAAACCGGCAAGCTGAAAATGATTCCGACTTCATTCAATACGGACAGGAAAACTGCAACCGTGCCGCAGATTCCGCAAAAGCTTGAAAAGCTGCGAGACCTGCCGTTTCCTTCGGGCGTCGATCTGCAGTTTATTATCAAGGAGCTTGCCAAAGACCTCGATCTGAATGTCCTGTTTGACAACGAATCGTTCCGTCAAACCGGACGCAAAACCTATATCGATCTCAAGAATGTTACCGCCGCGCGCGCACTCGACTATATCTTTTTGCAGGAAGGCTTGTTCTTCCAAAAAGTCGGCCCGCGAACGGTCATCATTGCGACGCAGGACAAGCGGCAGAAGTTTCAACAGCTCGTTTTGCGAACATTTTATCTTTCCAACGCCGCTCCGAAAGACGTTGCCAAGATCGTCCAGACTGCAATTCCTGCACAGCCAGGCCGAAGTCAAACGATCGTTCTCACTGACGATGCAACAAACAGCATCACGATCCGCGATACGGAAGAGAACATTCGGCTAATAGGCAAATTGATCTCGTCGCTCGACAAGGATCGTGCCGAGGTCGTGATGGAAGTGGCGATATATGAAGTAAACAAGAGCGACTTGATGCAGTTCGGCAACCAGATCGGCACGCAAAACCAGCTTACTAATTTTGGCGGTTCGCAGTCGGGATCTCTGCTGTTTGGCAATAATCCTCTGACTACCGTTGCTGGAGCGGCAACGACCATTTTGTCGGGTGCCATTCCTACCGGCATTATTTTGCCGGCCTCAAATATTGCAGCCTTTCAGAGCAAAAACAATACAAAGCTTGTGGCTTCGACACAGATTCACGCTTTTAACAACGAAGATTCGTCCGCCCGTATTGGCCAGCGTGTTCCTGTTCAGAGCGCCCAGTTTGTCACCGGTGTTCAAAACCAAGTTAACAACGGCGGCGTAGTTTCTAACGTGATCAATTACGAACAGATCGGTCTTACGCTGAAGTTTAAGCCGCTGGTTTTTCCGAATCAGGACGTGCAGGTTGCGATGGAGATCGAATCTAAGGATGTCGCCGGAGCTCAAACCTTAACCCCGACATTTACCGAGCGCACGATCAAAGGTACAGCTCGAATTCAGAACAACAAAACGCTTTTGCTCGCAAGCGTCGCTCAGGATGTCGAGAGCAGGGGAAAAGCAGGATTGCCGCTTCTCGGCTTGATACCGCTCCTCGGCAGGCTTTTCACGGCTCCGACACGCGACAACCGGCAGATTGACATCGTCATCGCCGTCACGCCGCGGGTCATAAGAGCTCCGGCTATTTTGCCCGAGGATGAGATCGAGCGTCCGACCGGCAGCCTTGCCGTTCCGACAAACAATTCGCTTGAGGCGATGGTGATTCAGGAAGAGCAGGAAGAAATGCTCGCAGCGGCCAGGAGGCTTACGAATACGACGACAGTCCAGCTTCCGGACGCGAGCGTCGATGCTCCTGTCTATGTGAAATCCGACACCGGTGCAAGCACTGGAACAACATCCGCGACGGCCAATCAGACGACTGCCGTTAATACTCAGCCGGTCACATTAAATCCGATTTTGAAGCCGATCGACAGCAGTGTAAAAACGCTCCAGTTGAATCAGACGGCCGACACGCCGAAAGCGACTGAAGTGACGTTTGTTCAACCGATTTTGAACGAGCCGACAACCGTGAAAACGGAAACACCGAGCGATGCTCCGGTGGTCAAAACGGAAATGCCGACCGAGTCTGTTGCGGCTAAAACTGAGGTGTCAACAGTGCCGATCGTCCAGATCAACATCGGCTCCGGCCCGCCCGAAATGAAGGTCGGCGACAAGATAAAGATCCCTGTCACGATACAGGGAAGCTCGTCATTCAGGTCGGGTGTTATCGGCTTCAGGTTCGACGAGAAACGTCTCGCTGTCCGCTCCGTCACCTTTGGCGACGTATTCGGAGCCTCGCTGGCAACTACTTTGGCGACGCCGTTTCTTAATCAAAATGGCAAAATGTTCGTGTCCCTTTCGGCAAAAGATGAAACGGGTGCAACGGCTAACGGCACGCTTGCCTATATCGAGATCGAAGCTCTTGCCGCCGGCCGGCACGAGATCGCATTCGACCGCGAGGTGCTCAATTTCCTGACCGCCGACGGCAAGAATTTTCGGGTCAGCTTTGCAAAATAAACTGCCGTGAAATGGTTTAACGCGAAAAATCGAGCTTCGGATCGCGGCTACAGCCTTATCGAACTTGTATGCACGCTCGGCGTGCTGGCGGTTTTGGTAATGGGCACGATCCCGATGGCCGAAAACGCCGTCAAGCGGCAAAAAGAGACGAGGCTTCGCGAGGTTTTGCGTGAGATGCGAAGCGCGATCGACGAGTTCAAGCGTGACACATATGGCGCCTGCGCGCAAGGCGCTTCGACAACGGTAAATCCGACAAACCCGAACGCCGGCGGCCCAACCGATCCGCGAAGCCGTGTCATAATCGACGACTGCAAGATTTTTAATATTGATAACATCGACCGTTATCCGCCATCGCTTGAGCTTCTTGTCAAAGGTGTCCGCGTCAAGCCGCGTTCCCCGAACCTCACGGGCGGCAGCGGGTTGGACGACCGTTCGCCGCAGGCAACCGAGATCAATCAGAACAAAGAGGTCAAGAAATCTTATCTGCGCGAGATTCCGGTTGATCCCATGACCGGCGAAAAAGAATGGAAGCTTCGCTCGTCCTATCAGGATAAAGACTCAGACAGTTGGGACGATGTAAACGTGTTCGACGTGCGTACAACTTCTAAGGGCGAAGCGATGAACGGGGAGAAGTATAGTGACTGGTAGAAACGAGGAGAGGAGTAGAGGAGTAGAGGAAGAAGGGAGAGAAATCCGCATTCCGCATTCCGCATTCCGCATTCAGAAAGGCTTTTCGCTGCTGGAATTGATGATCGCGATGTTTATCATGATCATCCTGCTCTCTGTTGCTGTGCCGACTTATCAGCGAAGCGTTCGTCATGCGCGCGAGATTGTGCTCAAGGAAAATCTTTGGCAGATGCGAAGATCTATAGATCAATTCACTGCCGACAAAGGTAAATTGCCTAAGTCTATCGATGATCTCGTCGGAGCAAAATACCTGAACGAAAAGCCCATTGATCCTATCCGCGATGAGACCGAATGGGAAGAAGTTCAGGGCGAAGACCCGAATTCGCAGGACGCGGAAAGCGGGCTTATAAACGTTAAAAGCCTTGCCGAGGGCGTTGACTCCGAAGGCAAACCGTATTCCGAATATTAATAATGTTTTCAGCACTATCACAACCAAGTTATCCAAATGCGGCTTTGGGTATCGATGAAGAACGGATCACGGCCGTGACGCTCCAGGGACAAAAGCGCGGAAATTTTTCGATCAAACAAGCCGCGACTGTTGATCTGCCTGTCGGCCTGCTCAGGCCGAGTTTTCTCGAAACAAACATCACGAACAGCGCCGAGTTTTCATACTGCCTGCGCGAAGCGGTCGAGAGCGCAGGCCTGCTGAAACAGAAACGCTGGTCTGTTGCTTTGCCTAGCAGCACAGCCCGAACCGCTATACTCGTTCTCGATAGCGAGTCTGCATCGAAGCAGGAAGCCGATGAGATTTTGGACTGGAAGGCCGAGCAGAATTTTGGAGCGCCGGCAGCGGCGCTTCGGCTTGCGAAACAAAAAATATCGCCCGATGAAAAAGGGCGCTCGCGATACTTTGCCACCGCCGTCTCGCTTCCGGTAATAGACGAATACGAAACCCAATTCGAAGGCCTCGGCTGGAAGGCCGGCCTCCTCCTGCCGCGTGCCGTCGGCGAAGCCAACTGGCTGATCGACAAGACCGAGAACAGCGATTCGCTCCTGGTGAGCGCCAATCCCGACGGTTTTACCGGATTGCTGCTGCGCGGCGACGAACCGGCAGTCATTCGTTCCGTGACCTGCGCGCCTGACGAAATTGAGGACGAGATTTACCGTTTGCTGATGTTCTACAACGACCGATTTGGAGCCGAGCATGGAAATTCGCTTTTGCAGCGGCTTTTGGTTATCGGAAAAGATTTTGTCCCGTCAAAAATCCAAACCATCGCCTCCGAAGCTCTCGGCCGGACTTTGAACGTTCTATCACCCGAAGAGGTTGGTTTAGATCTGCCCGGAAGCTCATTCACCTTCGACGACCTCGCCGCCCCCGCCGGACTGGCTACACTCGGATTTAAATAGCATTTGAGTTGCGAAGTTACAGAGTTACAGAGTTGCGAAGCTGCAGAGTTTTTAACTTCGCAACTCTGCAACTTCGCAACTTCGTAACTTCCCTTGCACTTTGAAACAATTTCGTCGAGAATACCGTAGTATCAAGCAACGATGTCCGTCCAGGCGATAGCATTCGAAAATATCAAAAAACTCACCGATGGCGAGTTGGTTGTCGATGCGGTGAGTGGCCGCGTTGACGGGTTTGAAGAGCTTGTCCGGCGCTATCAGCGGCCGATCACCGGTTATGTTTTTCGAATGCTCGGAGATTATGAATCTTCGCTCGACGTCACTCAGGAAGTTTTTATCAAGGTCTATAATTCGCTGAGTAAATACAGTCCGGAATATAAATTCTCGACGTGGCTTTACCGCATCGCGCACAATGCCGCAATCGATCACATGCGTCGAAATCCGGTCACCCCTCAAAGCCTCGAAGCCGAAAATGCCGACGGTACTTATCAGATTCAGATTGAAAGCCGACGCCCATCGCCGGAACAGGACCACGAGCGAAAGGAATGGCGACACGAGATCGATGAGGTCGTTAAATGCCTGCCGCCGACTTACCGCGATTTGATTCTGCTGCGTCATTCGCGCGATCTGAGTTACGATGAGATCGCTGATGTTACGGGCCTGCCGTTGGGAACAGTTAAAAATCGCCTTTTCCGTGCGCGCGAGATGATGCGTGAAATATTTGTCGCGAGGGGTTTTACCGGAGTCTGATGGAAGTGCAGTCTAACAATTTTATTTGTCCGTCGGACGAGATCGCGTCATATATTGACGGCGAGCTTGACCAGAAGCGCGAACTTGGGCTTGAAATTCATTTTTCGGAATGCGCGGTCTGTGCCGACGAGTTGAATCAGCAAAAACAGTTTTTGTGCGAGTTGGATTCGAGCCTTAAACAAGGAAGCGACCTCGATCTGCCTGCCGACTTTGCAAAGACAATAGTCGCCAATGCCGAAAGCACAGTCAGCGGCCTGCGCAGGCCGCGCGAGCAGTTTAACGCGCTATTTATTTGTGCCGGTCTTGCGTTGTTCGTTCTTTTTGCATTGGGAACAGATGCAGCACGCTTTCTCGGCGGCGTTTCTATTCTTTTTGATCAGGTATTGGCCGTCGGCAGTTTCTTCGGGCATCTTATCTATTCCGTGTTTATCGGCGTGTCTATTATTGTGCGTTCGCTAGCAAATCAGGTGCGATTTGATCTGGCGATCGCGGTTGTATTGACAGCGGTTTGCGCGGCTCCCTTGATGTTCATCTCGCGAAGATTTTTACGTCTGCGGCGCGCCTAAAAAAATTTCCGGCCCTGGTTTGTAAAAGTGAAACTCTCTTCTGCAACAATTTCTAGCCGTCAGCTTTTTCCGAACGGTCTAGCGGAAGCACTGCTCTTTTTCTGTCTATTGCATTTATTCTGCATCGCGCTGATCGCCCATCCCGAGATCTCGACATCGGAAGATCAAATGACCGTTACCGTTAATGACGCGCCCGAACAGGAAGTCTATGTAATCGGCAAATCGGTGATCGTCAATAAACAGGCGAAAGGCGTGCTGGCCATCGGCGGCGACATTATTGTTAAAGGGCGCATCGAAGGCGATGTTGCGACGATCGGCGGAAATGTGATCCAGGAAAAAGACGCTTACATCGGCGGCGACATTATCGTTTTTGGCGGAGCTTACAAACCGGAAAGCGAAAATCCGCTTCGCGAGCCGGGAAGGGAAACTGTAAGTTTCGGCGTTTTTGAAGAAGAACTGCGTAATTTCGGACAAAATCCGACGCAGATCTTTTCGCCAAATCTCTCCGTTAGTTTTTTGGCGCAGCGTCTCGTTCTGGCGCTTTTTTGGTTTATTATTTCGGTCTTGATGGTAACTATCGCTCCGGGAGCAGTTGGCCGAGCGGTTGCGCGTATTCAACTTTCGGCGTTAAAAATTTGCGCGATCGGCGCCGGCGCATTTTTGCTTATCACGGGCGTGATAATCACCGGTGCCATTGTTCTGCCAAATTATCTGAGCGCGACGCTCGGCCTGATGGCGATGTTGATACTTCTGCTCGGATATGTTTTTGGCCGCGTCTCTCTGCAGGTAAGCATCGGCAAACTCGTCCAAAAACACCTTCTCTCCGGCGACAACCGCTCCGAAACGCTCGCGATCCTAATCGGCGTCATGGTTTGGACGGTTCTTCTTTCGCTACCTTACATTTGGCTGCTTTCACTTTTCGCCGTATTTACTGTCGGAATTGGACTTATTCTAACCGGCCGTGCGGTCCCAAAATGGAAAAGCCCGTAATTGCCTTTACATTTCTTTACAGTATTATCGAACTTTGAAGGGCGATTTTGCGTCTTAATAACAGAAGCGCGAGCCTCGAATTTCGAGGTGTGTAATTTTTTAAGATTCAATAATAGAAAAATGAACGTATCTATCATTAAAACAGCGGCTGTAATTTTAATTTTGGGCATAAGTTTTGTGTTCGGCCAAACGCCCGATCCGGCGATCAAGCCGTCGGTTATTTCGGGTGATGTGGCATCCATCACTGACAGCAAGATCGTGCTCACGACAAAAAACGGATCGGTTGATGTGCAGCTTTCCGGAAAAACGAATTTTAAGCTTGTCTCGGCAGAAAATCCAAGTCTCCAGACGGCGGCGGGTGCCGCTTTATCGGACATAAGCCTTGGCGACAAACTTACCGTTACTGGCATTCTCGCTACAGACGGCAAGTCGATTCCTGCAAGATCGGTTTACTTGATGACAAAGGCCGACATCTCGCAGAAAAATACCAAGCAGAGCGAGCAATGGAAAACCCGCGGAATTACAGGCCGCGTTGTTTCCGTAAATCCGCAGACAGGTCAGATCGACCTGGAAATGCGTTCTATGATGGGCAGCACGAAACTCACTTTGACGCCGAACAGCAATGCAAAGTTCCTGCGATATGCCGAAAATTCGATCCGTTACGACGAGGCAAAAGCGAGTTCGCCGGGCGAAATCAAAGTGGGCGATATGCTCCGCGCTCTTGGCGACCGCAACGCGGACGGGACAGGATTTGCCGCCGAAGAGATTGTAACCGGAGCGTTTCAGACCATAGCGGGCGCGGTCAAATCAGTCGATGCGGATAAAAAAGAAGTTGTAATCAAAAATCTGCAAACGGGCAAGGACGTGACCATTATGGTCAGTGAGACTTCCGTTTTGAAGAAATTCCCGGCTGAAGCGGCCGAGCGAATGGCCGGATTTCAAATGGGCGGAGGCGTGAGGCCGGCTGGCCAGGGTGCAAGGCCGCCATCAGCCGGACAAGGGCAAACACCCGGAACCGGACGCGGCGGTTTTGGGCCTCGCGGCGGCGGTATTGACGAAATGCTCGAACGTTTTCCCGACATAACTGCGGCCGATTTGAAGCCCGGCGACATGATCGCCATCTCAAGCACAAAAAACGCCAACATGGATCGCGTAAAAGCGATCAAACTTTTGGCCGGCGTCGAGCCGTTCCTGCGAATGGCTCAGGCTTCGCCGACCGGCAATCAGCGCGGGCAGAGTGTTCAGGGCGGGTTTACTATTCCGGGACTCGACGGAGTGGGGTTTTGATAATTACATTCTTTGCGAGCTTTGCGGCTTTGCGGGAAACTGGGTTTATCTCCCGCAAAGCCGCTAAGTCCGCAAAGTCAAGATAAAAATATTTCTTACAGATTTCTATCATGAGTTTCATAAGATCATTTCTTTTTTTTATTTTTATTTCGCTGATTTCAGCGGTTGCCGCGTTTTCACAATCGACGGGAAGTGTCGCCGGACAAGTTACAGACAGCTTGGGAGCAGTGATTCCGGGAACGACTGTAACGGCGGTTTCGGCGGACGGCAATGAAAAGCAGTCGACTACAAATTCGCGCGGCGATTACTTGATCAATGGCCTTGTTTCCGGCAAATATACGATCAAGGCGATCGCCCCAAAGTTCGGGTTATACGAAAATACCGAAGTTAGTATTGTCGGCGGCCAACGCAGTGAACTTGTTATCGTCTTGACGGTCGCGGGTGTCGAAGAAAGTGTCGATGTCGGGAATGAAAATACCGTCTCGACCGACGCCGACAACAACGCGAATGCAACGGTGATCAAGGGCAAAGACCTAGACGCGTTGCCGGATGATCCGGACGAACTTCAGGCAGCTTTGCAGGCTCTCGCAGGCGCGGCGGCCGGGCCGAACGGCGGGCAGATTTACATTGATGGTTTTACGGGCGGCCAGCTTCCGCCAAAGGATTCGATCCGTGAGATTCGTATTAACCAGAATCCTTTTTCTGCTGAGTTCGACCGACTTGGCTTTGGCCGCGTCGAGATTCTGACAAAACCGGGAACCGACAAATTTCGCGGCTCGGTATTTGGCAACTTTAACGACGAAAGCCTCAACTCGCGAAATCCTTTCGCGCAGAACCGCGCTCCGACGCAGTTAAGACAATACGGCGGAAATATTTCTGGGCCGATAAAGAAAGGCAAGTCGTCTTATTTTATCGACATCAATAACCGCACCAACGACAATAACGCGATCATCAACGCTCGAATTCTCGACCCGTCGTTCAACATCGTAAGCTTCCAGCGCGACGTGCGTCAGCCGACTAAGCGCTTTACGATCGCGCCGCGATTCGATCTTGCGATCAACGACAAGAACACTCTGGTCGCGCGATACAGTTTTACGGGCACTAGCTCGGACAACCAGGGAATCGGCGACACGTCTCTGCTTTCGAGGGCTTTTAGAACCAGAGCCCGCGAACATGAAATTCGTCTGACTGAGACGATGATCATCAATCCAAAAACTATTAACGAAACGCGTTTTGAGTTCAGTCAGGCAAACCGCGATCAACTAGGCGACAACACTATCCCAACAATCAACGTAGCATCTGCTTTTATCGGCGGCGGCTCGCAAATTGGTTCGAGCTTTAATCGCAGCAGGATATGGGAATTAAATAACTTTACGATCACCTCTTTTGGCAAAAATTCTCAGCATTCGGTCAAGTTTGGCGTGAAGCTGCGGCACATAAGCCTGACGGACAGGTCTGAGAATAATTTCGGGGGGACATTTGTTTTTGCAGGCGCTCCCGGACTTTCGTCTATCGAACAATACCAAGGCAAGCTTTCCGGTCTTGTCGGGGATCAGTATAATCCGACGCGGTTTTCGATCACGACCGGCGATCCGCTGGCTCGCGTGTCGCAGACCGAAGTCGGCTTGTATGTCGCCGATGACTGGCGGCTCAGCCCGGCGTTGGTTTTGAGCCTTGGCTTGCGTTATGAGAATCAAACAAATATCAGCAGCAAATTTAATTTTGCACCGAGATTCGGTTTTGCGTATTCGCCGGGAGCAGGCGGCGCGAGAGCGCCGAAGACGGTTTTTCGCGGCGGCGCGGGAATTTTCTACGACAGATTTGGCGAAAATTTCACACTCCAAGCAGATCGCTTCGACGGCGTGTCGCAGCTTGACCTTCTTGTAAGCGCTGACGACCCCGATCCTGATCGTCGAGAAGCCGCGCGGTTGCTTCTGGCACAGCCGGTTTTCACTCTCAACGGAGTAACAAACGTTCCGACTGCCGCGCAGATTCTTGAAGTGCTGCCGGCTTCCAGCACTGTTCGCAGAGTCTCGCCTGTTTTGCAGGCGCCATACACTATGCAGGGAGCAATCGGCGTCGAGCGACAATTGCCGGATCGCTTTAAAACCACGCTAACGACATATTTCATTATGTCGAAGGGGCTGCATCAGCTTCGTTCGGTAAACGTGAACGCTCCGATTTGCCCGCTGCAAATTGACTGTGATTCTGCCCCGCGTCCCGATCGGAATTTGGGGAATATCAACGAATATGATTCGAGCGGAACATTAGTCACAAAACAGATGATCGTAAATTTCCGCACGAACCTCAGCCCGAGATTCTCGATGGGCGGCAACTATCGCCTCGGCTTTGTTAAGAGCGACACCGACGGCGCGGGCAGCAGCCCGGCGTATGCTTACGATTTTACAGGTGAGTACGGCAGAGCGATTTTCGACGTTCGCCACAGCTTTACGATGTTTGGTAACATCACGCTTCCGTGGAATGTTTCCCTCAACCCATTTATCGTTGCCACGTCCGGCCGTCCATTTAACATCACTCGCGGCCTCGATGAGAACGGCGACGGCGTGTTCACAGAGCGCCCGACTTTTGGCGAGTTACAAACAGCGTGCAACGATTTGCAACTGACTAACTCATTCTGCTCTATCGGAAATAACGACCTGAATGCGATCATCCCGCGAAACTACGGCGTCGGGCCTGCGACTTTAAGCGTGAACCTGCGGGTCGGCAGAACCTTCGGCTTTGGACGCACGTTGGGACAAACGGCTGATAATGACGGGCAAGGACAAGGCCGAGGAGGCCGTCGAGGCAATCGAGGCGGCAATACCGGCGGAGCTGCACCGGTTATGATCGGCACTCCGGGCGGCGGGCCTGGTGGCGGCCAAGGCGGCGGTGCTCGCACTGGAGGCGGTGGATTTGGCGGTGGCGACGGCAGGAAGCCTTACAACCTGAATATCGGATTGAACTTCAATAATCTGTTAAACAGGGTCAATTTCAGCGCTCCGATCGGCAATCTGGCATCCGACCGTTTCGGCCAGTCGATCTCGACTTCGAGCGGTTTTGGAGGCTTTGGCGGATTTGGCGGCGGCACAAGCGGTCCAAACCGCCGCATTGAATTGCAAATGCGATTTAGCTGGTAATTGCAAAACAGGCTATATATAATGTTTAGAAAGAGAGATGGATCAAATCATCTCTTTTTCTTTAAATACAAATTCCAGTTAAAACCTATGATAAAGAAATTGCTGTTTTTGATGTCGTTTTCTTTGGCTCTCACCATCACGGCTTTTGCGCAAACCTCGACGCAGATATTCGACCAGGCACTTGCGGATTACAACGGCAAACGCTATCAGGCATCTGCCGATGGATTTGTGCGTTATACTCAGATGGTTGCTACTGATCCGGGCGGATTTTATAACCTCGGATTGAGTTACTATTACCTTAAACGCTACGCTGACGCCATCGCTCCTTTTAAGGAGGCGACGAGGTTAAAGACCGACTACTATAATGCGTTTTACTACCTCGGGCTATCGTATTATTTTCATGATAACGATACGGAGGCGGAGAAAGCTTTCAGGCGCGCCGTTCAGTTAAATGGCAGCAACTCCGATGCACATTATTGGCTGGGTAAATCGCTTTACGCTCTTAAACGCACCGGCGAAGCATTGAGAGAGGCTCGAGAAGCGGTCAGGCTCGACCCGGGTTATGGATGGTCGCATGCGCTCCTCGGTGATGCCTTGTACAGCACCGATCAATATTCCGACGCGATACCGGCATATAAAGAAGCTGCCAGGCTGCTGCCAGATAATTCGAGTGTGCGGTATTATATCGGCCAATCCTATTATGGGCTGAAGGATTATAAGAATGCTATTCCGGCATTTCGGGAAGCTATAAGAGTAAAACCAACCGATTATTTGTCGTGGGTTTATCTTGGCAATTCGCTCGATTACGAAGCACGCGTGCCCGAGGCGATCGTCGCTTACAAGGAAGCAGTCAAGCTCAAGCCGGACGATGCCGACGCGTATGCCGAGTTGGGAGTGTTATACAGCCGTGCAAAAAACTATGTCGAGGCTGAACGATACGCGCGCGAAGCAATCAAGCGAAGGCCGGACTATGCAAAATATCACAAGGATCTTGCGTTTAATCTTCGCATGTTAAAGCGGCTCGACGGATCTCTAACGGCGATCAATGAGGCGGTTCGCCTTTCGCCGAAGAATGTCGATATCATATACGAACTCGGGCTGCTATATGTCGATATGCGTGAACAGGCTCGCTTGACGAGAAAGACGGTAGCCGCAAACGGCTACGAGATGAAGGCAAAGGAGCAAGTCACCAAACTGCAAACGCTCGACCCGGACAAGGCACAAAAGCTGAGCGATCTTATCACTCCGTAGTGGGAACCTTTAACAAGGATTTCTTATGAAAAAAACTCTCGGTTCGATGGCTCTAGTCAGCTTGTTGGCGGCGGCCTCTTTTTCACAGGACAACGGTGCGGCAGGGAAGAAACCTGCAACTGCAAACAAACCGCCTGTCGCGGCTGTTGACAATGCGTCCATCGAGATTGCAAAAGCAACTCTCGCGGCACACGGCGGCGACAAGCTGAAAAAAATGAAGTCGCTCGTCGTTCGCGGCGCGGTCGATATCACCGGTGCGTTCAGCCAGGTAATACCGGCGACGTTTATGATGGTCATCGCCGGCGACCGCTACGTTTTCGAGCTGAATAATCCTATTCAGCCGCTAAAACAAACGTTCGACGGCAAGAACACCTTCTCAACAGGATTTGAATTACCGCCGATGACAAGCCTTGGCTTTCCGCTGCTGCCAAAGATCGGCGAGACAGGTTACATCATCACTGCGCTTCCCGAAGCAAAGAAAAAAAAGAAAGGTTATCGCATAACGACGCCCGACGGCTTTTATACTGATTTTTTTATAGACGAAAAGTCCAATCAGATTAAAGGATACGAATCGAGCTACGACGTCAACGGCCGGCTTGTTACTACCTCGGTCGAAATCGACGAATTTCAAACTGTCGAAGGCGTTATAATCCCAAAACGATATTCCCAACGCTTCGACCTCGGCCAGATGACGGCTTACGCGAATTTTAAGACAAAAGATATTTTGGTAAATTCAACGATCGCCGATGATGTTTTTGCCTTACCGAAATAGGAAGTAGTTACAGAGTTTTCAAAGTACCAGAGTACCAGAGTGAAGAAATAGGTTTTATCTCTGCGATTTTCGTAAGTACTGGGCGAGGGCGAGGGTCATCTTAGAAACCTCGCCTAACAAACCGTAAATGCGGTCGAAATCTGTTTGTTCTATATATTTCAAACCTAGAGCTACGTAAAGATGGGATTGCACTTCGCTAGCGGAGCCTCGCGCAATATTTAAGAAATTTGCGAATTCGATGTTCGATCTCCTGCCATGCCCTTCAGCGATATTGGCCATTAATCGAAACGGCTGCTCTTCGTATTTGATCTTTCAAACCGAAATCTTTTGCAAATTTAGAATCAGCTGTCAGACGGTAAATTTGGAGAGTTATGTCATACGCTTTCTGCCAAGCCAATATCTCTTCAAATCTCTCAAATCGAGCCATGATTTCTCTTTTCTTAACTCTGGTACTCTGGTACTTCGTAACTCTGCAACTTATTGAGCGAACCGACTGGATTTCCACCAGTCAATTGTTTTTTGTAAACCTTCTTCAAGACCCACTATCTCTGAATAATCAATGCACTCGATAGCTCGGCGGTTGTCGGCTTGGGAGTGTTTGACGTCGCCGCTGCGTGGTGGTTGGTATTCGGCGGTGGATTCAGGCGTGTTTGTTATTTTTTTGAGGACTTCTAAAAGCTCGTTAAGCGTGATGCGTTCGCCGTTGGCAACGTTTATCGTTTCGCCTAAACCGACTGAAGTTTGAGCGGCTTTGATATTTGCGTCAACGACATTGGCAATATACGTAAAATCGCGCGACTGCTCGCCGTCGCCGTAAATGACCGGAGCCTGCTTGGTCATGAGCGCGTCGATGAAACGCGAGATCACACCGGAATACATCGACGCCGGATTTTGCCTCGGGCCGAAGACATTGAAGTATCTGAGCGAAATAGTTTCGAGGCTGTAAACATAATTAAATGTGCGGCAATATAATTCACCCGTCAGCTTTGCCACCGCATAAGGCGAAAGCGGATCGGGCCGCATCGTCTCGACCTTAGGCAGGATCGGTTGATCGCCATAGGCCGAGCTCGAAGCCGCGTAAATCACTCGTTTCACGCCCGAGTTTTTTGCTTTTACAAGAAGGTTAAATGTCCCGTCAACGCAAACGCGGTGCGTTTCTTCAGGATCTTCGACAGAACGCGGCACGCTCGGCAGAGCTGCTTCGTGAAAAACGATTTCTGCTCCTTCAATAGCTTTTGACAAAGCAACGTCGTCATTAATGTCTCCTTCGATAAAATCAAAATCACCTTGAATTTCTTCCAGATTTTCACGAAAGCCAGTGGTAAGATCGTCGATAATCGCTACACGGGCGCCTTGACGGATGAGTTCTTCAGCGAGATTCGATCCAATGAACCCCGCTCCGCCAGTGACTAATACTTTCGTGGTGATCGACATTCTTTAGCTGTTAAAGCAATTGAAAAAAAATTAGCTGATAGCTGTCAGCTATTAGCTGTCAGCTTTTTGATTTTATTATCGTCCGACGCCGACGTATTCAAAACCGAGTTCGCGCATATCTTCGGGCTCGTAGATGTTGCGAAGGTCGGCGATCTTTGGCGATTTAAGAAGCTGCTTGACCTTTTCCATATCGAGCGCCCGGAATTGGTTCCATTCGGTTATGATGACGAGCATGTCGGCTCCGGTGATCGCGTCGTATTCATCTTCGGCGTAGGCAATGTCGGGCAGCACGTGTTTTGCCTCGTCCATCGCCACCGGGTCGTATGCTTTAACAGTCGCTCCGCGGTTTACCAATTCTTTTATAATATCGGTCGCCGGCGATTCGCGCATGTCGTCGGTCTCGGGTTTGAACGAAAGGCCGAGAACGGCAATATGTTTTCCTTTTAGATCGCCGATCATCTTTTCAACCTTTGGTATCATCGCGTCGCGCTGGCGGTCGTTTGCTTCGATGACGGCGTCAACTATTCGCGTTTCGACGCCGAACTGATCGGCGACGGTCGTCAAAGCACGCGTGTCTTTTGGAAAACACGAGCCGCCGTAACCCGGTCCCGGATGCAGAAATTTGCGTCCGATGCGGTTGTCCATTCCCATGCCTCGGGCCACGTCGTGAACGTCACAGCCGATGGCGTCGCAGAGATTTGCGATCTCGTTGATGAAAGTGATCTTGGTCGCGAGAAAGGCATTGGCGGCGTACTTAATAAGCTCGGCGGCTTCGAGCGACGTGATGACTATCGGTGTTTCGATCAAAAAGAGCGGACGGTAAAGGTCCTTCATCACTTCGATCGCACGCGGCTCGTTGCTGCCGATGACGACGCGGTCGGGCCTCATGAAATCCGTGATCGCGGCGCCTTCGCGAAGGAATTCAGGATTTGAAGCGACGCCGAATTCAGTCGGCTCGTTTAAATTCGCCGCGACAAATTCGCGCAGCCATTTGCCAGTGCCGACGGGAACGGTCGATTTTGTGACGAGGACCTTGTAGCCGTTCATTGCCTTTGCAACGTCCAATGCGGCCTGCTGGTAGTAACTCATGTCGGGCGAGCCGTCATCTTTTGGCGGCGTGCCGACGGCGAGAAATACGACGAGCGAATCGCGAACAGCGCTTGCAAGATCGGTTGTAAAATGAAGACGGCCGGCTTCGACATTTTTATCTACGATCTTGTCGAGCCCCGGCTCATAGATCGGGATTATGCCCTGATTCAGCTTATCGACCTTTGTCGTATCGACATCCACACAAGTAACGTGAACGCCAAACTCTGCAAAACAAGCGCCCGTAACCAAACCAACATATCCCGTGCCAACAACAGCTATATTCATAAGAAGATTAAAAAGATAGATTTATAACGTTATTTCACTAAATTATCAATTCCAAACAAAATTAAGCGGGTCACATCTAAGAACGTGACCCGCTTGTTTGTTCCAAACAGTATTACGATTAGCGATTGGTACTGATAACGTTAGTGCCGCCGCCGAACGTCGAATCGTCTTCCTGGGTGGCGAGAATGATGCCTACGCCGGCAGCACCGGCGGCCAGAAGAAGCAGCCACGGCATTCCGATCGTCGCAGCGGCCGGAGCCGAGTTAGGACGCAGGCACGGCGGGCAGCCTGCTTGATTAAGGCTGGCAGTTTCAGCCGAAGTTCCGGCTGCGACCTGCTTGTCCGTCGAACCGCTCCGCAGCGTGACGAGACCCGATGTCGTGTCAACGTGAGTGTGCAAGCATTCTACATGAACAAGGAAGTTGTTCGCCTGCGAAATGTCGGCGATTGCCATCGCATCTTTTGTCGTGACCGTCGCTGCCGTTCCGGCTGAATTAGACACGCGGGTCTGTCCTGATGCCAGGTTTACGATGATGCTGTTTGCCGTAAAGTTGAGCGTCGCATTCGAATCAGCAAGCACTTCAACGCGGCCGAGTTTACCAAGACTAACAACCGCGCTCGAGTTTGCACCGGCGACAATCACGGCTCCGGACATCACGGACGAACCCGAGACGGCCGGCTGGCCGTTTATCGTGACCTGGCCTGTGACCGTTATCTCGCCCGACTGAACGACGGGCAACGCAAAAGCGACCATCGAATATACGCACAAGACCGCAGCGGCCGTTGTTGAACTGACGAATTTACGAAATATATTTTTGCCCACCATTTGACTAATCTCCTTCTGTATAAATCCTTACTAAGAAATAAAGCAATTAACGCGTCGGGCTGACGGTGCCGCCGATCCCAATGTTGCCGCCAAATTTATTCTCGCTTCCGTCACGCGTAGCGAAAACGATGCCCGCAACCGCTCCACCCATGACAAGAGCGAAGACCAGCCAATTTCCACCGCCGGAAGCCATTGCCGCAGGCTGCGGGGCGGCTGTGCCGGAATCGGCCGAGACGGTCTCGCCCGCGCTAAGCTGCGTCTCGCCGGACGCCGTTCTAACGGACACGCTTCGTGCCGCATTGAGAACCGTAATGCTGCCCGATGTCAGGCTGCCGCTTATTGCGGTGTCGTCGAAAGAAATGGCGAAAGTCGTATTCTGAGCAAGCTCGATACGTCCGGCTTTACCAAGATTTATGATCGCGCCCGCGCCTTCGGACGTTGAAATAGTGCTCGAAGAAAATACCGTGCGGCCGCTTTTGACCGCTTCGCCGTTGACGGTAACATATGCCGTTTCGGAGTTTGCACTCTTGACCACAATTTCACCGGCCGTTCTACCTTCATTTGCCAAAGCTACCATCGAGGAGGTCGCAACCAGCACGACCGTCATGCACATCGTAAATACCTTCTGAATCCACAATTTGCTATTCATAGTTCTCCTTCTCGTAACGCTTCAAATCTATAATTTCAAAAAATCAATCCAACAAATTTTTACACGAATCAGACGCGATGTCAATAAACCCGCATCCGCAAAAAGCGTAAAATTGAGAAAATAACCAACCTCGGCTCTCAAAACTTCTAAGCTCAAGTTTGATAAATACTCAAGTTTGATAAATATTTATATCACAATTTTGAGCCGTTTCAAACGGCGAATATCAAAAAATTGCCGTCGGCTAGACTATTTGTATGATTTTCGGCCTTGAGCGTTGCCGAAAAGAGCTTTTTCTGGTTTAATTTGCTCAGTTACAGACCTTTTCGGCGAGAGGAGATCAATGAAAATCAAGCTGCTGACAATTTTCTGCCTTTTGGCGTCGCTCGCGGCGTGTTCCAACGGCCAAAAAGAGAAAAAGATCAGGATCGGCTTCGCGATGGACACCGTAAGGGAAGAGCGCTGGCAACGCGACAAAGACGCTTTTGAAGCTCACTGCAAAAAGCTGAACGTCGATTGCCAAATCACAGTCGCTGACAATAAAGCAGATAAACAAGCCAACGATGTCGATAATCTTCTCACTAAAGGCATCGACGTTCTCGTAATCGCTCCGCACGACGCGACGCAGGCGGCTTCGATGGTCGATAAGGCAAAGGCGCAAAACGTTCCGGTCATCAGCTACGATAGATTGATAAATTCGGACAAGATCGACGTTTACATTTCGCACCAGATAACCGTCGTCGGACGCAAGATCGGCGAATACGCTCTTCAAAAAGTACCTAAAGGAAATTATGTGATGGTTTACGGCGCCTTTACCGACAACAACGCCGTAATATTAAAGAAGGAACAACTCGAAGTCCTAAAGCCCGCGCTCGACAATAAAGACATTACGATCGTCGCCCAGGATTTCACGCCCGACTGGAAACCCGAACTTGCGTTGAACTTCGCCGAAAATGCTTTGACTCAAAACAAGGATAATATTCAGGCCTTTGTCGTCTCCAACGACGGCTTGGCCGGCGGTGTGATATCAGCATTAGAAAAACGCGGCCTCGCCGGGAAGATACTTGTAACAGGACAAGATGCCGGCCTCGAAGCGCTGCAAAACATCGCAACCGGACGCCAGACGATGACCATATACAAACCCATCGTCCCGCTAGCCAACGCCGCCGTTGAAGCCGCCGTTAAACTCGCAAAAAAAGAAAAGCTCGAAACCAAACCTTTTATGAACGATGCAATCAAAAAGGAAATTCAGGCTATATTATTAGAAGTAATGTCAGTAGATAAATCGAATCTCATGGATACAGTAATAAAGGACGGCTACGCAAAATTCGAAGACGTATACGAAAACGTCCCCGAAGCCGAACGCCCGAAGTAAAGTTTTTGCCACAGAGAACACAGAGGTTTTGAGAAATATTTCTCAGTGCACTCTGTGATCTCTGTGGCTAATTATTATGCCAAACGATATCGTACTAGCAATTGACCTCGGCGGAACAAACCTGCGAATGGCGGCGGTCGGCGCCGACGGAACTATTTTCGCCAACGCGCGAACAAAGACGCCAAAAAATAACGGCCCCGCAGGATTGCTAGATGCAATCGGCAAGCTTGCCGACGAATGCCGCGTGGCTCTCAATGCCGATCAGAAGGTCGTAGGTTTCGGTGCCGGGATTCCGGCAAATATTGTGAACGGCCCGATCAGCGGCCTGCCAAATTTTCGCGAGATCGAAGGCATGAACCTCGGCTCGGAGCTTGAAGCCAAATTCGGTGTGCCCGCTGTCCTCGAAAACGATGCGACCGCCGCCGCTATCGGCGAAAACTGGCTCGGCGCGTCAAAGGACGTGCGCGATTCCGTAATGATCACGCTCGGCACCGGCGTCGGCGGAGGCATCATTATAAATAACGAGCCGCTGCGGGGTATCGACGGCACAGCCGGCAAACTCGGCCACATCTGCGTCGAGCCCGACGGCCACCCGTGCAAATGCGGCAGCCGCGGCTGCATCGAACAATACGCCTCAGCCACCGCCATCGAACGAATGGCCAGCGAAGCCGGCCTCGACGTGACAACCTCCTTCGAAGTTTACAAATTGGCACAATCCGGCGACGCGGTCGCCCGCGAAGTCTTCCAAAAAATGGGCCGCTATCTCGGCATCACGCTCGCTGGCCTCGCAAACGCCCTCAACCCCGAAATGATCGTCATCGGCGGAGGAGCCGCCTCCTCCTGGGACGCCTTCATCGACTCTCTAACAGCCGAACTCCACCACCGCGCCTTCAAAGAACCCGCCGCCCGAGTCCAAATAGTTCGCGGCAAGCTCGAAGACGACGCAGGCATCCTAGGCGCCGCCCGCTCGGCTTTCCTAAGTCTGTAGCCACCGGAACTTCCCCAGATCGCCGGCGTAAGACCACATAACCAGATCTAAAAACTGGAGGTATTGGTGATGAGGTCAGAAATAAGTGTCGGGCGCGTCGTGGGTATTTTGCTTTTGCTGCAGATGGCATCGGCATTAGTCTTCCCGTTTGTTTTGATAGACGCATTGAACAGAGGTTATCCCGCTTTTCTCGAGACGGCAGCGGCAAGCGGAGTTCAGATACGTGCGGGCGTGACTCTTGCATTCCTTGGGATGGCACTCACGCTCGCTTTGGGCGTATGGCTGTATCCTGTCCTAAGGCCTCACAGTAAAAGTGCCGCACTCTGGTTCCTGGCCGTCTGCGCGATCAGCGCAGCACTGGATGCAGTGCATAACGCGTCGGTGATCTCTATGCTCGCGGCCGGCGAGAAGTTTGCCGCATCGGGTGGAGCAGACTCTGCCGTTTATCAGGCGTGGGGTGCGGCGGCCGCGTCGATGCGAAGATCGGCCCATATAGTTCAGCTCTTTACCGTCGGCGCATGGATGGCAACATTTTATGTTTCGCTTTGGCGATTCCGACTCATCCCGCGCCCTTTGTCAGCCCTCGGCACCATTTGCGTCGCCAGCCAATTCACCGGCGTTACGGCAATGATGTTCCTCGGTTACCCGGCACTCGGTTACCTGGCAATCCCGCTCGCACCGATACATGCCGCCACAGCGACTTGGCTTATCGTCAAAGGCTTTCCTAGTGCAGAGCCTTCTGCCTAATTGGGGATTGTTGTATTAAAGCTAGCGACGCTGATAATATACTATATCGCAGTGAATTATCAACGAGCGGACACGTCTGCACGGAACGAGGGTCAGGCCTGCGATTCTGCAAAAAAGTCGGGGTTAGGCCTGCGATTCGAATTGTAGCGGCGCAGCCGCAATCAATTTATAAAGGACTGACCGGAAAGGCACAGCCATTCCGCAAATCGACGGGAACAGCCGATGAGAAAATCATTGTTTTTGGAGCATAAATCATAGTAATATTATGAGAATATGAACGTGGTCGAGACGATTTGGGAAAAGGTTTTTCATCTGCCGCCTAATGCTCAGGAAGAGGTTTTGAGACAGGTCGAGCAAATTGCGGAGCGCTATTTAGACAATGGACTCCCGGTTGCGTCGAACGGATCTGATGGAAACTTTGAGCGAGACATGGCCGCTTTTGCTGAGTCCGAAGAAAGCCAAATCCCGTCTGTTTACGAAGGATCTTATTCACGCGAAGACATTTATTCCGATCACGATTAAATGTCTTACCTGATTGACTCCAATTGTTTTCTTCGCCTTGCCGAACCAAAGAATTTGCACAGAACGGTTGTGCTCGATGCGTTAAGAAAGTTACGAGCGGCCGGCGAGACGATCTGCTACACGCCTCAGGTGTTGGCAGAATTTTGGAACGTTTGCACGCGCCCGTCTTCTGCTCGAGGCGGTCTCGGACTTACGGTTTCGCAAACGGAGCGAAAGGTTAAACTGATTGAGAAGTATTTTCAACTTTTTCCCGACAATCTTACGACCTTTGTTCAATGGAGAACCCTCGTTTCGGAGTTGCAGGTGAAAGGCGTACAGGTTCATGACGCCAAGATAGCTGCTTCCATGATCGCCTACAATATTCCAGTCTTGGTTACCTTTAACGAAAAAGACTTTAACCGCTTTCCAATGATCACTACAGTAAATCCTGCGGACATTTGACGAACGCAGCCTTATTTGTGGCGGTACGTGATTCGGCCTTTTGAGAGGTCGTAGGGCGAGAGTTCGATGTCCACTTTGTCGCCCATCAGTATGCGGATGCGGTTGCGGCGCATTCGGCCCGAGATGGTGGCGAGGACCATGTGGTCGGTGTCGTTTATCTGTACTTTGAAAAATGCGTTTGGCTGTTTATCCACGACGACGCCACCCATTTCGATCAATTCTTCCTTCATAATCCTGATTTCCTTACTGCGGCTATACAAATATTATTGCCTCCGGCTAAATCTTTAACCGGAGGCAACGCTTACGCTCTTGTGAGAGCATTCTGATTACTAGTAACGCGAACCGCCGCCGCCGCCGCCGCCGGCCTCGCGGGCTTTGGCCTCGTTGACTTTGAGATTGCGGCCTTCGACCTCTTTGCCGTCAAGCGCCTTGATGGCTGCCGTCGCCTCTTCGGCGCTCGACATTTCGACAAATGCGAATCCGCGCGAGCGGCCTGTTTCGCGATCTTCGATAAGGCTGGCCGACACTACTGTGCCCAATGCGCCGAACATCGTTTCCAGATCCTGGGCCGTTGTGTTGAATGAAAGATTTCCTACGTAAAGTTTCGTTGACATAAAATTATTTACCTTTGCCCACGGGGGCGTCTGTAGAAGTGTCGAATCGAATGGCTTCGTAGAAAAACGGATGCGACGAAGGGTCGGTTTCGGATGCTCAAAATTACGGAGCGACTTCTGTTATTAAAAAAACCCGCTCTCAAACCTATCCAAAAACCGTTCTTGACGAGCGCGCCGCAAGCGACGCGAGAGTAGGACTATCAATACTAAGATGCACCTTTTCGCGAGCAGTTGCAAACAGAAACGAACGGCCGCTCGCGCACGCGTCAGCGGAACGGACTAGAGGCCATTGGCGCTAATGGCTGAGAGATTGTAGCGTCGAGTTCATTTTGCCGTCATCTTTCGTTCTGTCAACCGCGACCAATTCGGCTCGAGTGTTTGCTCACTGCTTTGCCACCTTGATCGGAAAGCTAACCAAAAACGCCGTGTCTTTTGCCTGTTTTTCTATCGATATGAAAGTTTGCGGAGCGGCTGACGATTGAGTTAGTTGACGAGTTCCTTCGCCGGCGGCTTTTTCGTCGTCAGTGTAGAGACTTCTAGTTCCGGTTAGTTCGAAGGTCGTGGCCTTTCGCTCCCACTTGTTTTCCCAATCGTTGATCCAACTGGCCGTCAGATCGAGCGGTTCGGGGCCGATCTGCAAACCCTTAATTTCCTTTTCGGTGAAAATCACTGTTATCAATTCGCCTGCGTAATTCGCTGCGTTCGGAGTAATGTCAAAATAGGACTGCGAGTCAGACTGCGAGGGAATTTCGATAACCTTTCCGGCAAACACCTTGTTGTTGCCATTGTTAGTTCGTGATGTCGGGAAGATGAGCTTAGCCTCGCCGAGCGTGCCGTCCGTATGACGCTCGCGGTCGATTATATAAAGGTATCCCGTCTGCGGTGACTCAACGCTGAACCGAACTTTTTCGCCCATCTTGAATTCCGTGTCAAGAGCAACGCGCTCAGCGACCATTTTCGACGACGCATCTTTTCCATCGCCCATAGTCAAAATCCGCGCGCCTTCATCGCTCTTCTTCTCCGGCCGCAGCCTCCACAACGTCACGCCCAATTTGTCATTGGCCTCAACGTTCACTTTCGTCTCCGCAATAGTGGATTTCAACCGCTTTGGTGCCGCCGCCTTCCGCTTGCGCTGCGCCAATTGGTTTGACTTCTTGTACTTTCCCGCATCCCCCTTAACCGCCGAACCCGAACCTTCCTTAGTTGTGGATTTCGGCCGCGAAAATACAAAAACGCTCGAGTTCACCAAATCCTGCCCCGTCGCATCCAGCACAAAATCCCCGCCACAAACCGCAATCAAAACCACCCACAAAATTCTCTTAAAATTCTTCTTCATTTTTCCCCTCAATCAACAATTCACCCCGATTAGAATTAACCTCTTTTGTTTTCGCCCAATCCCCGTTTTTGGTTTCGCATAGTATAAAATTACTTTTTGGCAAACACAACAAAAGAGGTCGTGCCCGTTTGCGGGCAATAGAATAAAGCTCCATGCGTTAGCGTGGAGTAAACGGAAAATAATGATCACAGCCCGTTTGCGGGCGACAGATTATGCTGCGAATAAAACTCCGACGTCTTACTATCGCCCGCAAGCGGGCTAGCTGCGTTTATTCAAATTGACTACATGCTCACACATGTAGCTAAACTCTTTTGTCCGCAAAGCGGACTTTTGACACAGCCTCTTGAGTGGGGCAAAAACCGCGAACTTATTACAACGCTGCCGGCCATTATTAACGTTGAACTTGCGACGGCATCATTGCCGCCCACTAACGCAGGCGGTTCTGACTTTACATCCCTCATTTTCTTAACTACAATTCCAAATACATCTGAATTAGAACGACAGGCGAACTTAACAAAAGGAGTGTAAGTTTATGTTGTGTATTGGAGTCATAAGGTCAATTCTCGCGGGTTTGACAGTTACGATCGCGTTCCACTGCGCCCTCGCGCAGCCGCCCGCCGTCTCACCGCCCCAGCCTGTCGCATCACCGCCGCAGAGAGTCACGTCACCGTCACCACCCGCCCAATCCGACATCCGTCCACTCGCCCTCGGCCAACCCATCGAACGTGAACTGAAAGGCGGCGAAGTGCATTCTTACAGCTTAACAATGCAGGCTGGACAGTTCTTAAATGTAGTAGTCGAGCAAAAAGGCATCGATGTCGCCGTCATTCTATTTGATTCCAATAACAAGAACCTAAGTGAAATTGACGGTCCGAACGGCTCACAAGGACCAGAATCTTTGTTCATAATTATCGAGACGACCGGAAACTATCGGGTTGACGTTAGATCTTTGGAAAAGACTGCTCCGGCTGGCCGTTACGAAGCAAAATTAGTTGAGTTACGGTTAGCAACCGAGAAGGATAAGAAAATAATCGTTGCTCAAAAAGTGTTCGCTGAAGGCGAAGTCTTACGGATGCAGGGAAAGGCAGATTCAGTACGCGGTTCCATTAAGAAATATGAAAATGCACTGGCAATCTTTCAAGCATTGGGTGACAAAAACGGAGAGGCCGAAACCATCAATTCTATTAGCACAGCTCATTTTCAGTTAGGCGAGACTCAACAAGCATTAAAGTTCGTAAACGAGCTCTTGCGGCTCTACCGCACACTTGGAAACAAAAGCAAGGAAGCAGCATTGCTAAACGACATGGCGGATATAAATGGTAACTTCAGCGAGTATCAAAAAGCGCTGGAGTATTATTCGCAGGCCTTATCAATACGCCGTTCTATAGGAGACAAAATTGGTGAAGCCAAAACCCTGACGGGCATGGGCGCGATTTATGCTCTATTAGGCGAGAATCAAAAGTCACTCGAATATTACTCGCAATCCATGGCACTGCGTCGCGTCATAGATGACAAGGTAGGCGAAGCTTTAACGCTTAATCAAATTGGATTTGTTTATCGAAATTTAGGCGAGAAACGAAAAGCCGTCGAATTTTTCTTGCAGTCTTTGGCATTGCATCGCGCCGTGGGAGAAAAGGGGGAAGAATCCTCTTCGCTTGCTAACCTTGGCGTGATCTATAACGATTTAGGCGACAACCAAAAGGCGCTCGAATATTATTCGCAAGCTTTGCCATTGCACCGTGTGTTTGGAGACAGACTCAACGAAGCTACCACTCTCACTAACATGGGCGTGGCCTACTTCGAATCGGGCGACAAGCAAAAGGCACTCCAATCCTATTTGCAATCCTTGCCATTGGGTCGTGCTTCCGGCAACAGACGCGGCGACGCCAATACGCTGTATAGGTTATCTATTTTCTGGAATAATTTTAACAATTCCCGACTTGCCATTGCATATGGAAAGCTTGCAGTCAACAATTTCCAGCGGTTGCGGGCAAATATCACTGGCTTGGATAAGAATGTTCAGAGAACCTTTCTTGAAACGGTTGAGAGAAGGTACCGCCTTCTTGCCAACAATCTGATCGCCGACAAGCGGCTATCCGAGGCTCAGGAGGTACTAAATTTTTTCAAAGATCAGCAATTTTTTGATTTTAGCCAGAAGAAACCTTTGGCTCCGTTATCAGTCACAGTGCGCGAAGCTGAATTCGGAGCAGCTCTCGATCAGAAACTTAAAAATGTCGTTTCTGCAATTCGGGCGCTCGATGATTTTAGACGCGGAATCGGTATGCGTCAGCCGACCCCAGCCGAAACCGGACAGTTGAAATCTTTTACAGATAAACAAACGGCTGCTAATGATGAATATCTCGCTTTTATCAAATCCGCCGAAAAAGAGTTCGCCGCGCCGCCGGATGAGAAAGACAAGGTGCCCGAAATCTCTGATTTGAAAGCGATGCAGGATTCACTGCGTGAGACTTCGGCGGCGACGGGTCAGGGCAGCGTGGCGGTTTATTCGCTTGTGGGTGAGGAGAATTATAGGGCTTTAATTGTGACGGCGGATGATGTTTTTTCGGTTTCGACGCCGATCAAGGAAGCTGATTTAAATAAGAAGGCGGCGGAGTTTTGGAGTTTGCTGCGGACGCCGAAGTATGATCCGCAGACGGCGGCGAATGAGCTTTATAAGATTGTTTTTAAGCCGATTGAGGCGAAATTGCCTAAGGGGACGAAGACTATTTTGTGGTCGTTGGACGGGAATTTGAGATATATTCCGGTGGCGGCTTTGCATGATGGGAAGCGGTATTTGGCCGAGCGGTTTCAGAATGTGATCTTTACGCGGGCGGATAAGGAACGTATGACGCGCAGCGTGAGCATCGCGTTGGCCGGAACGGGCATGGGGAGTTCGGAGGCTCATACGGTCGATCTGCTGGGTGATAAATTTAATGCCTCGGCATTGCCTGCTGTCAAGGATGAGCTAGAGAGGATTTTTCAGGGCAGCGACGACAAAGGAACATTAGCGGGCGGCGTTTTGCTCGATTCGCGTTTTACCAAGAAAGCGGCGCTGGCAGAACTAAAGATTCACCGGCCGCTGGTTCACATCGCTTCACATTTTCGTTTTGAGCCGGGCGATGAAGCTCGCTCGTTTTTGCTCATGGGCGACGGCACTCCATGGACGCTTGACGAAATGAAAAAAGAAACCGACCTGTTCGCAGGCGTCGATCTGCTGACGCTTTCGGCTTGCGAGACTGCTGCACAGCGCCCTGACGCGAATGGCCGCGAGGTTGACGGGTTTGCGGAGCTGGCACAAAGGCTTGGTGCGGGCGCGGTTATGGCTTCGCTGTGGGAAGTCGCGGACAATTCGACCTCAGAGATGATGGCAAGATTTTATAAAAACTATCGCGGATCGAGGCCGATGAACAAGGCCGAATCTTTGCGCCGCGCCCAACTCGCCTTGTTAAAAGGCGTGTATAACGAAACTCCGACCGTCGTGGACCGCCAGCTTACACAATCGATCTCCGACAGCGTCAAAGTCGAACCGGCAAAGCTGAAGCCCTTCCGAGCAAGCAAAAGAGCACCGTACGCTCATCCATACTATTGGTCGCCATTTATCCTGATCGGTAATTGGAAATAGCGTACACTCAGCGCAGCGTGTTCCGCGCTTACTTACGCGCGGGCTTGCGCAATAATCTCTATTTCTGGTAATATATCATTTGCTGACTAGCGCAGGAACACGAGGAAGTGGGTTTCGCACCCACTTTTTCTTTTGCGTGAGGGACGAGATGGACAAGCTTTTGATAACTGAACGGATCGAGAAGATCGCCTCGCAGGTGGCAGGGGCGAGAGGCGTTGAGCTTGTTCATATCGAGGTTGCGGGGACGAAGCGGGATGCGGTTGTTCGCGTTTATATTGATAAAGACGTCGGCGTGTCGATTGATGATTGTTCGGTGGTTTCGCGGGGCATTGAGGAAGTGCTCGATGTTGAGGATTTTATTCCGTCGCGATATGTGCTTGAGGTTTCGTCGCCGGGAATTGAGCGGCAGCTTTATTCGCTGGGCGATTTTGTTAAATTTACCGGCCAGTTGGCAAAGGTGAAATTGAAGACCGCCATTGATGGGCAAAAGACTTTTTCCGGAACGATCAGCGAAGTTGACGGCAGCAAAATTAGCTTTGAAGATCGGATGCGGGGAAATATGACGTTTGACTATTCCGAAGTCGAAAAGGCAAATTTGAAGATCGATCTGTTGAAGGAATTCAAGCAGAAAACGACTTAAAGCTGTTATTTAGAATATTATGTGTAAACGATTGAGTAAAGGGAAGTTATGACAGGGTTATCAGCCATTGGGCAGAGTATAGAAATGTTGTGCACGGAGCAGGGCCTCGACCGCGATCTGGTGATCGAGGCGATGAAGGAAGCTGTAAAAGCGGCCGCGCGCAAGCAGTTCAAGGCCAAGACCGGCGACAGCGTTCAGGTCGAGTGGAATGTCGAAGATCAGGAAATTGAGGTCTCGGCCGAAAAGACCGTCGTCGAAACTGTCGAAGATCCTTTGACCGAGCTTTCGCTCGTCGAGGCACAGGAAATGGCCGGTGACGAGGTCGAGATCGGCGACATGCTTTTGATCCCGCTCAACCGCGAAGACATGGGCCGCATCGCCGCGCAGACGGCAAAGCAGATACTCGTCCAGAAGGTGCGCGAGGCGATTCGCGAAAAAGTTTACTTAGAATATGTCGAACGCAAAGGCGAGTTGATCAACGGAATGGTCAAACGTTTCGAGCGCGGCGACATGATCGTCGATCTCGGCAACAACCTTGAAGCCATTGTGCCGAAATACGAGCAATCGCGCGGCGAGATGTGGAATCAGGGCGAGCGAATCCGTGTCGTGATCGTTGACGTTTCCAAAGAGCAGAAAGGCCAGCAGATCAAATGCTCGCGGGCTTCGTCAGAGTTGCTCAAACGGCTCTTTGAAATGGAAGTGCCCGAAATTTACGACGACACCGTAGTGATCAAATCGGCGGTGCGTGAGCCCGGTGACCGTGCAAAGATCGCCGTGACGTCGAACGAAAAAGATGTCGATCCCGTTGGCGCGTGCGTCGGCATGAAAGGCTCTCGCGTGCAGGCGATCATTAAGGAAATGCGCGGCGAAAAGATCGACATTATCGAGTGGTCGGACGAGCCATCGGTGTTTGCGGCGAACGCGCTTTCGCCTGCAAAAGTTTCGCAGGTACGCATCACCGACATCAACAACCGCCTGATGGAAGTTATCGTCGGCGAAGATCAACTGAGCCTCGCCATCGGCAAGAAAGGACAGAATGTAAGACTTGCTACAAGACTTGTCGGCTGGGAGATCAAGATCGTCAGCGAAGAGTTGCTCAAGAAGGAAATCACCCGTCAGATGGGCAAAATGATGGCCTCCGGCGAAGCTGTCCCGATTGCCGCTCTCGAAGGCGTGACAACGTCACAGGCCGAGACTTTGGCTGAAAAGGGAATTACGGATGTGGAAGCATTGGCCGCAACGTCGGTTGACAATCTCGTTGAGTTTCTCAACTTAAGCCTCGATGAGGCCGAAGCGATCCTCACATCGGCAGCCGCTATCGTCGAGGCTAAAAACACCGAGGTCGGAGGCGACGAAACCGAGCAAGCCGGTGATCAGCCGAGTGAGGAAGTTCAAACCGAAGCTCTAGATGATTCACAGGTTGAAACTCAACCGGAAGTTGCGCCCGAAGAGTCAGCCGATGAGGCTGCGAATGAAAATTTGCAAGCTGAAGAAAGTCAGGGCGAAAACGCCGCAGATGACAACTCCGCTGAAAACGGCACAGAAGTTTCGGAAGAAAAGCCGGAAACGGAACCAAAAGAAGAAGCCTAAGTTGGCCTTGGTTGCAATCCATTGATAGTTATATTTGATTAAGTATGGCGATTGGTAGAAGCATTAGAATTTACGATCTTGCGAAAGAAGTAAAGCAGGACACAAAGCGTGTCATGGACGACGTGCGCCGTGAGGGCGCCGATGTCAGTGTTGCTTCGAACACTGTAAGCCACGAGATTGCCGAGAAGGTTCGCAATAAGTATTTACCAAAAAAAGAAGTTGCGCCAAAACGCGGAATTAAGGTCATCAAAAAGGCGGCCAGGCCTGAGGAACCGGAAATCATCGAGCCGGAAATTCCGAAAATCCACGAGGTCGAACCTGTTGTCGAAGAAGCTCCGAAGCGCGTCGCGGTTAAAAAGAAAACGGCGGAACCCGTCGAAGAAATAGAGACGCAAGTCGAAACGCCAAAGGTTAAGAAACTTTCAAAAAAAGCCGAACCTCTGCCGGAAGAAGAGCCGGAAAAATCAACGACCGTCAAGAGCCTCGCCAGAAGCAAAAAAGTCGAACCTGAGATCGCGCCTGAAGTTGAACCGGAAACAATTGAAACACCGATTGAAGCATCTGAACAGCCTGTTCAGCCGGAAGAAATCCCGGCACCTGTCGCCAAGCCTACCGGCACAACCGTAAAGAAACTAACACTTAGCCCCGATGCCCTCAAGCAAGGCATTAAGCCCGGCGACCGACTTGTCAAAGACGCACCGACCAAAACGGGCACGCTTGTAAATGAGCGTCCGCGGCCCGGCGACGATCGTGGCCGCAGGCCGGAATTCCGAGGCACGCCGGGTGAAACGGCTGCTCCTCAGATGACCTATACGCCTCCGGCGGACAATCGCCGCCGGCCGGGCCGTTCGGGCGGCAGAAAAGGTAAAACGATTGATGAAAAGACGGGCAGATGGGCCGAGCGCGATCTGGATGCGCCGCAAAAGCGCTCTATAGAAGAGCGCGTGATGGATCAGGTCGGCGCGGTCGATATCGACAATATGAAATCCGCCCGCTTGACCGAAGGGGCGACGGTTCGCGAGTTTGCCGAGGCTCTTGGCATCACGCCGCGCGACATTGTGCAGCTCCTCATCAAACGCGGCGTTTTTGCGACGCTCAACCAACCTATCGGCGAAAAAATGGCGGCGGAAATGGGTGTCGATTTTGGCTACGCCGTGAGTTTTGTGCCGTACGAAGAAATGGTGATCGAGGAAGAATTCGAGGAATTGATCGCCGCCGATGCCGACGATATTGAGATCGCTCGCGCACCCGTCGTCACCGTTATGGGGCACGTCGATCACGGCAAAACTTCGCTGCTCGATGCTATTCGCTCAGACAATGTTGCCGAAGGCGAAGCTGGCGGAATCACGCAGCATATCGGTGCTTACAGCGTACAAGTGCCCAATCCGGACGCGCCCGGCGAGGAACGCCGCGTCGTGTTCCTGGACACGCCCGGCCACGAAGCTTTTACAATGATGCGCGCACGCGGAGCAAAAGCGACCGACATTGTAATTTTGGTTGTCGCTGCCGATGACGGCGTGATGCCGCAGACCATTGAGGCTGTTGAACATTCAAAAGCCGCAGGCGTTCCTATAATTGTTGCGATCAATAAGATCGACAAACCGGACGCAAATCCCGACAAGGTCAAGCAGGGACTTGCGGGGCTTGGTCTTCAGCCGGTAGATTGGGGCGGCGACATCGAAATGGTTCCGGTTTCTGCAAAGAAACATGAAAATCTCAAAACGCTCCTCGACACGGTTTTGCTTCAGGCCGATATTTTGGAATTGAAGGCGAGCCCGACGCGACGCGCGTCCGGCGTTGTTCTCGAAGCTAAACTCGACAAAGGCCGCGGCGCCGTCGCGACCGCTCTCGTCCAGCAGGGAACGCTCAAGGTCGGCGATCCATTTATCGTCGGGCAGTTTTCGGGCAAGGTTCGCGCGATGTTTTCCGATCGCGGCGAAATAGTAACCGAGGCCGCACCCGCGACGCCGGTCGAGATACTCGGCCTGCAGGGCGTGCCTCAGGCAGGCGACTCTTTTCAGGTTGTTTCCAATGTTGAGCGCGCTCAGACCATCGCCGGACAGCGGCAGATGCACGTGCGGCAATCCGCGATGCTCAAGACGACAAAACGCGGCATCGAATCGCTCGGACAGGTCGAGATCAAGGAGCTTCTTGTCATTCTAAAAGCCGACGTGCAAGGCTCGGTCGAGGTGTTGAAGGGAACGCTCGAAAAACTTTCGACTGCAAAGGTCAAGGTCCGCGTCATTCGTGCGGGCGTCGGCGCAATTGCGGAGTCCGACGTGCTGCTCGCTTCTGCGACGCAGGCCGATGACCTTTCGACGGCGGTCGTCATTATCGGTTTCAACGTTCGGCCCGAAGCCCGCGTCACCGACATCGCCCGTCAGGAAGATGTCGATATTCGCCTGCACTCGATCATTTACAAAGTCGAAGAAGAGATCAAAGCCGCGATGATCGGAATGCTCGACGCTATTGAGAAGGAAACGATCCTCGGCAAGGCACTCGTTCAGGAAATATTCAAGGTCTCGAAGATCGGCACCATCGCCGGCTGCCGCGTCACCGACGGCCTGATCAAGCGCCAGGCGAAAGCCCGGCTCATCCGCGACGCCGTCGTCGTGTGGGACGGCGACATCGCTACTCTTAAACGCTTTAAGGATGACACCAACGAAGTCAAAAACGGCTTCGAGTGCGGCATCAGCCTTGTCAACTTTAACGACATCAAAGTCAATGACGAGATCGAGGCGTTTGTGATCGAAAAGATCGCCGCGACAGAACTTTAGGCAAGTCAAAAGGCAAAAGTAAAAAGTCAAAATTGAACTTTTTCTTGCCTTTTACCTTTTTACTTTTTACTTGAGTTTTATGCGTCGGCCAGAGCGTTTTGCAGAAGCGTTGAAAGAGGAAATTTCGGAGGTTGTCGGATTTGAGCTAGACGACCCTCGTCTTGTGATGGTTACTGTAACCGATGTTGTGGTTGCAAGCGATCTGCGTGACACAAATGTTTTCGTGCTGATTCGCGGCAGCGAAGACGAGATCGCTAAAGCTTTGAAAACGCTTCGCCATGCTTCGGCATTCGTGCGGCAACAGGTGGCGATGAATTTGGCTCTTCGGCATGCGCCGCACATACATTTTATGCGCGACACCGCCGAAGAAAACGCTTCACGCGTGAGCGAGATCCTCGACGATCTCGCGGTAAAAGGTGAAATAAAAAAGGAAGGAATTAGTGAATAGTGAACAGTGAACAGTGAACAGTTTTCTTAACTGTTCACTATTCACTATTCACTATTCACTTTCTAAGAAGTGCTAAGTCAAGTAGTTGAGTTAATTGAAAAGAAGAATAATTTCGCGATAACCACGCACATCAAGCCGGACGGCGACGGCGTAGGTTCTTCGCTTGGCCTTGCCTGGTTGTTGCGATCGCTTGGCAAGAGCGCGGATGTTATCGTCCACGGCGATGTGCCGCTGGCGTATCGAAGTTTGCCCGGCGCGAGCGAGATACGCGACGTTAAGTCTATCGATGGTCAATACGACGCTGTATTTGTAATCGAGTGTTCCGACATCAACCGTCCGGGCATTGCCGGCCTTGATAAAGCATTTACAGTAAACATCGATCATCACGCGACAAGCGAGCATTTCGCGTCGATCAACTGGATAGATTCGACGGCTTCGGCGGTTGGAGAGATGATCTACAATCTCTGCAAAGCCATCGGCGGCAAGATCACAAAAGACATCGCCGAGTGCGTCTATATGGCGCTCGTGACCGACACCGGTTCATTCCATTTTCCCAACACATCGGAGCGCACATTAAAAGTTGCCTCCGAGTTGATAAAGGCCGGTGCCAAACCGTCCGAGATCGGCGAGTCGGTTTATTACAACTATCCGTGGTCCCGCATTGAATTAATGCGGCGAGTGCTGGAAACCGTCAAGCGCGACAAAACCGGCCGCGTCGCTTCTATGCGGCAGACAATCGAAATGCACGAAAACGCCGGAGCGGTGGACGGCGACAACAATGGATTCGTAAATATTCCGCTCGCTGCAAAAGAAGTTCTGGCGGTTGTGTATATGCGCGAGATCGGCCCGAATCAATTCAGAGCTAGTTTACGTTCCAAGGGCGACATCAACGTAGCAAAAGTCGCCGAAAAATTTGGCGGCGGCGGCCATAAAAATGCCGCCGGATTAGGCATCGAAGGTGATTGGGACGAAAAAGAACGCGAGATCGTCGCTGCACTTTCCGAGGCGATTAGATAATGCGCAAGCCCGCACGTAAGTAAGGGCGGTACATTCAACGCCAGCGTGTACCGTCCCCTTACTTACGTGCGGGCTTACGCATTTACTGTCATAATGCACATTTATGACCGAGAAACGCTACAAGTGGCGACGCGAAGATTACCGCGAGAACACCAAAGGCCTGTTGATGCTCAACACCGGCGACGGCAAGGGCAAAACGACTGCCGCGATTGGCGTCATGGTGCGCGCCGCCGGACGAGGAATGCACTGTGCGATGATCCAGTTCATGAAGTCCAAAACCGACCGTTACGGTGAGCACGAAGCCTTTGAAAAGCTCGGCATCGAAGTCCACACAATGGGCGACGGCTTCACCTGGGACACAAACGACAAAACGCAGGACATAAAAACTTCAGAGGAAACTTGGTCGCTCTGCATCGAAAAAATGCACAGCGGCGATTATGAACTGCTCGTCTTTGACGAGCTGTTGTATGTTCTAAGTTACGGCTTCCTCGATATTGATTCTGTCTTAGCAGAAATTCGTTCTGTTCGAGAAAAGCAGCCGCACCTGCATTTAATCCTGACGGGCCGCAATGTCGATGACGCTCTGGCTAAAATTATCGACGAGGCCGATCTTGTTACTGAAATGAAAGAGATCAAGCATCCCTTTCACGCCGGCATTTTTGCCCAACAGGGAATTGAGTTTTAGCTTTGAGTTCCGCCTTTAGGCGGCCAGCCTGCTAAAGCAGGGACTCAAAACACCTATGAAAAAACCTGTCGAAAAACGCAAACCTTCCGGCATAGTCGATTATATTGCGCTTACGTTGACGACATTTGGCGTCGGATATTTTCCCGGTGCGACCGGGACGTATGGGTCGGCGGTTGCTGTCATGATTTACATTCTGATGCCAAAATTCCCGGCCAATTCGGTGGCTGGTTTCGCGGTTAATTCCGTCGCGTTGGCGATCTTTTGTCTCGTTGGAATTTGGGCTGCGGGACGCTCGATTCCTTTGCTTGGCAGCGGCGATCCGTCAGAAGCGGTTGTTGACGAGGTTATGGGTCAATTTATTACGTTCGCATTTATTCCGTTTGGTTTAAGTTGGCCATTCATACTTGCAGGATTTTTGCTGTTTCGGCTGTTCGATATTGTAAAACCCTTTCCGGCGCGAACACTCGAAGATTTGCCCGGCGGCCTCGGCATTTGCGCGGATGATATTATGTCCGGTGTGTATGCGGGGATTTGCCTCGCTGTCGGATATGCGGTCTATTTAGCGATATAACTCTATTCGTTGATTCTCGTGCCGTGAATGTCCGTATCTTCGGCAACTTCAACTTCGCTCTCACGCTTAAATATCCAGCCTTTGTAACGAAAAAAGCTTAACAATCCAACCGCGACCAGCGCCATAAGCCCAAGCGTAAGAAAATAACCGTAACGGCTCTTGATCTCGGGCATGTTCTCAAAGTTCATTCCATACACGCCGGCGATGAAGGACAGCGGAAGCCAGATCGCCGAAAAGATCGTCAGGAATTTTACGATGTCGTTCGTCCTGTTTGCGGTGACGTTGAAGTGAATGTCGAAGAGGCTGTTGACCAGATCGCGATAGCTTTCCGACAGGTCGCTGATGCGTAATAAATGGTCATACAGGTCGCGGTAAAATGGCAAAACCGGTTCAGGTATTTGCGGAAACTCGCCGTGCGACATTCGCTGTAAAACATCCATTTGTCGTGAGGAAATTCGTTTCAGACGAACAACGCTTCGTCTGAGGTCCATAATTTCCTCAAGGATTTTATTGTCAGCCTTTTTCATCAGAAAAACGCGGTCTTCAAACTTATTGATCGCGTCCTCAAAATCGTCGATGACGGGCATATAAAGATCGACGACTTGGTCAATCAATTGATGCAGCAGATAAGCTGGGCCGCGCTGGCATATAAATGTGTTCGACCGAATTTGCTGTTTGATCTGCTTTACGCTTCTGAACCGTTCGGTGTGAAAAGTGACAAGAAAATTTCTGCCTAAATAACCATCAAGCTCTTTAGTCGTAAAATTTGCCGAGCTTGTTTCGCCGGGCTTTATGGCGTGAACGATGAAGTAAAAGTATTCTTCAAACGCCTCAACCTTCGGCTGGTTGCGGGTTTCGATGCAGTCCTCGACCGTCAGCCGGTGAAATTTAAAATCATTGATCAAAACATCGGTTGCAAGCTCGATCTCGGGAACAGTTTCCCCAAGAAAATCGACCCATACAACGTTCGTTTCGTCAGCAAGTAGAGCAGGAAGATCCTCACGCGTAAAACCTTCCTCGACTTTTCCCGCGCCTTCTCTATAAACAAAAATTTCCATTCTTTGTCCGCCCAATACCAAAATGCTAAGATTTCATCACAAGTTTTACCACTACGACCGACAACTGACAAATGGCTATACCAATTCTACAGGTTTTCGTCGCGGACGATGTTAACGAAGACAAACTCGCGCCGCTTCGCGATGCAGGCATTACGGTTGTAAAAGAAACAAAACTCGACGATGCTGCGCTCGCGAAGCGCATAAAACGAGTCGACGGCGTTATTGTCCGTAGTGCGACAAAGATCACAGCGGAACTTATGGATAAAGCTGAATGCCTGCGCGTCATCGGCCGTGCGGGCGTGGGCGTGGACAACATCGATGTCAAAGCCGCCACCCAGCGAGGCATCGTCGTCATGAACGCGCCTGACGGCAACACGATCACCACCGCCGAGCACACCGTTGCGCTGCTCGTCTCGATGGCCCGCAACGTTCCGCAGGCGCATGCAAAACTACAAGCAGGTAAATGGGACAAGAAAAGTTTCGTCGGCGTCGAGCTAAACGGCAAAACGCTCGGCGTGATCGGTTTGGGACGCATCGGCAAGCACGTTGCCCAGATAGCGCGAGGTTTTGGTATGCAGATCGTCGCATTCGATCCTTTCACATCTGTCGAAAACGCAAAAGAACTTGGTATCGAAACCGTGACACTCGACGAAGTGCTTAAACGAGCCGATTTTCTCACCATTCATACGCCGGTCACTGACGAGACGCGCGGCATAATCGGGAAGGATGCTTTTGCGAAAATGAAAAAAGGCGTGCGCGTCGTCAACTGCGCGCGTGGTGGACTTGTGGATGAAGCCGCGCTGCTTGAAGCAATCGAAAACGGCACTGTCGCAGCAGCAGCCTTCGATGTATTCTCAACCGAGCCTTTGCCCGCCGATTCGCCGCTGCTCGGCAATCCGAAGATCATCACAACGCCGCATCTCGGAGCCTCGACGACCGAAGCGCAGGAAGGCGTTGCGCTGACGGTCGCCGAGCAGATGCGCGACTATCTGCTGGAAGGCACTTTGCGCGGCGCGGTCAATGCACCTTCGATGGCCGCCGCCGAGGTCGAAGCGCTTCAGCCCTTCATCGATCTCGCGGAACGTCTCGGGCGCTTTCAAGCGCAGATAGGCGGCGATGCGCCGATCTCCGCCGTCCGTCTCGAATACGCGGGCGAGCTTGCGACGCGCGACGCCGCGCCTGTCACGCGGGCCTTTATCGCAGGCCTGCTGCAAAATGTTTCCGCCCGCGTCAATGTCGTCAACGCCCTGCTCATAGCCGAAGAACGCGGCATCAGCGTCACGACCTCATACACGACTTCGACCCGCTCAGGCAACGCCGACATCCTTACCGCCGTGACTTCAAACGAAGGCGAGCAAACCCTAGCCGGCCTCGTCTTCGCCAACGGCGAAGGCCGCATCACGAGCATCGGCAATTTCTCGATCGAGGCCGTCCCGTCCGGCTTTATGCTCGTCACAAAAAACCGCGACGTGCCCGGCGTGATCGGCCAGTTGGGAACGATCCTCGGCGCCGGCGGCGTAAACATCAGCCGCTTCTACCTCGGCCGCCAGGAAAAAGGCGGCGAAGCCCTCGCCGTCGTAGAGATCGACTCCGCTCTGTCCGAAGCCGTTCTAGATCAACTGCGAAAGATCGATGCGGTGATTTTAGTTAAACAAGTGAGGCTCTAGTGTCAGAAGAGGATTCACCACAGAGGCACAGGGAGAGCAGAGGATTAATGAATTCAATGATGTGATTGGTATTTAATTGTTGCCAACTATAGCTGATTAGTGCTAATGTTTCGTTCGACGGTTTGTCGAACCACTGCAATCACCGAACTTTTTTCATGGATCTATTTTTCACAGATTCAGAAATCGCCGACTTACTCGAAGAGAGCAAGAGCGTGGGAATTCCGCTTTCTCAGATCGGTTCGCCCTTCAAAGAAAAGCGAGGGCATAATGAATACGATCTGACTATCCGACGATCAGCGGGCGGGGAATTTAAGGTAATTATTCGGCAGGCGATGGAAAATCCTTTAGCATTCTCGGTAATTCTTGGCTACGTTCCCAAGGAGAAAACTGAGGTCTTTATCCTCAGGCGTTATAATGGAAAGAATCATCGGCATGGCAATCGATTAGAAAAGGACGTACCTTTTTACGACTTTCACATCCACACGGCGACGGAACGATATCAGATGGAAGCAATGAACGAGGAAACATACGCCGAGGCTACCGATAGATACGGTGATTTAAACGGAGCGATTGATTGTTTGATTTCGGATTGCAACATTGTTTCAACCAACCAGCAGCCCGATCTGCCCCTCTAATAGTAAATGGACGTTAAGGAAACAGTAGAAAAAAACTTTAAGGAAACTGTCTGCCAGGAAATTGTTCTTATGCCCGAAGGACAAAATCGTTATCAGGTGCTGACCCCGTTTCGCTTCAACGATGGAGATCATTTCGCTGTGGTTCTAAAAAAATCGGGTAATACTTGGGTTCTTTCCGACGAAGGGCACACGTTCATGCATCTCAGCTATCGCATGGATATTAAGAGCTTAGAAAAAGGAAATAGGGCTAAAATCATCAGTAACACGTTGTCGGAATTCGGGATTAGAGATGAGAATGGAGTTTTGACATCGACCCTTGACTTGGAGAACAGCGGAAATACGTTCTACGACTTCTTGCAGGGACTAACTAAGATTACCGATGTTACTTACCTTTCTCGTGAAACTGTAAGATCGACGTTTTACGAAGATTTCAAGGAGTTTATGGCTTCGGCCGTACCGCCTAATCGCATTGAATTCGATTACAAGATCGTGGAGCATGATCCTGTCGGAAATTATGCCGTCGATTGTAAAGTGAACGGAATGAAAAGACCGCTGTTTGTCTTTGCCATAGGAAACGACGCTAAGTGCAAAGACGTTACTATCTATCTGCATCAGTATGAAAATTGGAATGTCGAATACAATTCTATCGCGATTTTCGAAGATCAGGAAGAGATTAACAGACGCACTTTGGCTCGATTTAGCGATGTTTCTGGAAAGCAGTTTTCGTCGCTCTATTCCAATAAAGACCGGATTCAAAAGTTCATTGGTGAAACAATAGAAAGCCCTCCCGGCGTCTAAGAGCACTTTCTCGCGCACCAAGGCGCGGCTTGACCTTCTCGAAAAAACGTGCGCGACGCGCCGCAATATCATCACTGTTTTTGTGATAGAGTCGTTGAGGATGTTGAAGGAGGGATCATGTGTAACCACCTACGTTTCGTTGTTTTAGTTCTTTTTCTTGCCACGGCATCTTTGGCTCAGGATGCAGTTCCGACATTTCAAGAATTCAAACTCAAAGATATCGGAACAATCTTAATTCCCGTCACAATGGAGCTTCAAGCAGGCGACTACAAAGTTCTGTCTGATGCTTTCTCGAAGGAACTGATGACTAAGGGAGGCTTTGAAGTCTCCGGGAACAAAATAGTTTTTCAACAGAAAGGGCTAAACGAGTTCACCAAAGCGACAACTTACGCGAGAGTGATGATCGATACTGATTACGGCCCTCCTGGTTCATATGAAAAGCTCGTATCTAAGCTTCAACTGACGACACGCGAATTGAATCTTCTGGATTCTAGTTTGAAACAGGAATTGAGCAAATCGTTCGAAGGCTACGGGATTCGGATGCTTAGGTGGGATGGCGTGTCAATCGTGTCCGTAAATGGCAGGAGTGCGATAAGAACTGCGTACCTTCGTCAATTAAACGACAATCCTTCTGTGGTCGTCGAGATGTATCAGTTTCAGAACTACGACCGGACGCATAAGTTGACAATTTCATATCGCCTGGAAGATTCGTCCCTTTGGAAGGATGCTTTAGACCGGACGAAGAACAGTTTTTCGATTTCCAATATTGTCATTCCGACTACAGCGGTAGCACCACCACAAAAAACAGAATCGGATTATGCCGTTTATCGGGATGCTAAATTCCCGTTTACCCTCTTTTACCCTAAAGATTGGACTCAACTCCAGCCCACTCATGCCGCCACGCGATTTAAGATTGCTAAGGAAGATGGAATCTATTTTACCGATTTCAACATAAATGCGATATATGTTGAGGCTACAAGAAACGTCACTCCCGAACGGTATGTGAGAGGATTTATTGATGATCCGCAACTCATCGATGCAATGATTAAACAAGGCCTACCGACCGGTCGCGTGCTTTCTCGCGGGAAAACTTATGTAAATAATCGGGATGCATACTATGTGAAAAGCCGAGGAACTTATCGAAGTTTTGAGGAAGAGCACGATATGACTATCTATCAGATACTGACAATATTAGATGGAAATATCTATACGCTTACTTTTCGAGCGCCAACGGAGGAATTCGATGAAAATTTTCCGATTTTCAAATTTATTGCCTCTAGTTTTGTTATTCGTCCAACAATGATTACGGTTCCAAAGGTAGTTTCGCCAAAGCCAGCGAAGAATAGATAAATTATGTCGTTCTTGGGACTCGAGCACAACAAAGATAATCCGCAGTCAATTGCGGATATACGAGCATTAGCAAAATCAGCAAATCTTATACTGATTTTTAGTGCGATAAGTATACTTTTTTGTTGTTTAGGTGGAATCCTTGCAACATATTTTGCATACCAAGCACAGCAAGATGTTAACGCTGGTAATGACATGGCCGCCAAACATAATTTAAAAATCGCTACAGGATGGATGATTGCAACGTATATCCTCGGAATTCTTGGCATAATCGGGAAATTGAGCAGCGACAGGTAGGTCTGATTTACGGTAGCTGCAGCCGCAGCCAGCATTTTGTTAAGGCGTGATCGGAAAGCACAGCTCAATCCGGCATGTGCCATTGCGGGTGTGTTGCAGATATCGCCTGTGTGTAATTACTCTTGACTGATGAGCAATTTGCAAGATCAAAGCCAGGATTTTGAAAGCCGTGTCCGGGATAGTTTTGCACGGCAGCGGGTTATGCAGCTTATCGGAGCGGAGCTTAGGAGTGTGGAAAGAGGTGCCGTCGAAATTGTATTGCCTTTCCGCGATGACCTGACACAGCAGCATGGTTTCATTCACGCCGGAATTATTACGGCAATTGCCGACAGCGCCTGCGGATACGCGGCTTTCACCTTAATGCCCGAGGGGGCGGACGTTTTGTCGGTCGAATTTAAAACCAACCTCCTCCGCCCGGCCCAGGGAAAACAATTCATAGCCGCCGCCCGCGTCCTCAAACCCGGCAAGACTTTAACGGTCGTCAAATGCGACGTTTTCGCCGACTCCCCCGAGGAATCAAAAATGGTCGCAACAATGCTTGCAACAATGATCTGTCGTGGCCACATGTCTGGCGCTCGACTCTGACTATCAACTGGATCAATTAGGCACGCCTCTTTTTACGGGGCGGACTTTTCGGAGGTCTAGATTCAAGATGCCGTCTTCGTCGATGCGGGGGTCGGCGAAGCGGACGGTGGCGGGGAGGCGGATGTTGCATTCCTGGCAGAGGCGGAAGGCGCGGATGAGGCGGGCCCCGTAGCGGCCGCGCTTTGCGGTCGGGTAGGCGTCGCGGACGTCTTTTTTTGTCGGCTTGAGGCCGATGGTGTGGTTTAGGCGGTCAAAAAGTAGGTGAAAGGCCTCGGCGTCGCCAAGCATTTCGAGCGTAAAGCGGCCGAGCACGATCACTCCGTCCGGACTCATCGTCACGTGAAATGCCGACCAGCGGTTAGGCTGCTCGTCGCGTCCTATCTGTTCCCAGTGTTTACTCATTATCCCGCCTGTATCATAAAACACTGTGCGTGTCAAGCGTGAGACATTAAAATAAATAGTCAGTAGTCGGTAGTCAGTAGTCAGAAGGCAATCGAAAACCGGAAGCCGACTAATGACAAACGACCACCGACCACCGATCACTATACTCGATGTGATCGTAAAGAATGGTCTTGCGGATCGTGGGCGTCATCGTGGGCAGCATGATTAAAAATGCTTTGGACGTCCGGAAGATCGGCACTTTTCCCGAAATTGTGAAAAAAATGAATCAATTTTTGGGTTCAAACTGGTGGAGAAAAACGTCAATTAAGGATGAAAACACATGCAATCCGCCAGATAAAACAACCAAACTGGCTGGAAAAAACGTATATCAAATCCCGAAATACAGTTTCTGCCGGGAAAACCGGTTTATGATAATCTTTCATAGCAATTATGAGCGAGAAAAACGTCACTTTGCGCGTCGAAAACGTCACGAAACGCTTTGGCGATTTTATAGCGGTCGAGGATCTGAGCTTCGACGTGCGCGCAGGCCGCGTGTTTGGCTTTCTCGGTCCGAACGGCGCCGGGAAAACAACGACGATTCGAATGATCGTCGGGATTACAGCACCGGATGAAGGGAAAATCCTTTTCAAGGATAAAGGAGAAAAGATAAAGGATAAAGGTAAAACCGATCAGGATTTATCCTTTATCCTTCATCCTTCATCCTTCCAAAACCGCATCGGTTATCTGCCTGAGGAACGCGGGCTTTATAAGAAGATGAAGATCGTCGATCAGTTGCGCTATTTTGCTGCGCTGAAGGACGTGCCGCGCGCTTTGGCGGACAAGCGGATTGATTTTTGGCTCGAACGCATGGGACTTGCCGAGTGGAAAAAGAAGAAAACGACCGATCTTTCAAAGGGGATGCAGCAGAAGGTGCAGTTTATTTCGACCGTTTTACATGACCCTGATCTGCTGATCCTTGACGAGCCTTTTTCGGGCCTTGACCCGATAAATGTTGAGTTTTTGATCGACGTAATGGCTGAGTTCAAGACTCAGGAGAAGACAATCATTTTCTCGACGCACTTGATGGAAACCGCCGAACGCTTGTGCAACGACATTCTGCTGATCAACAAATCGCGAAAGGTTATCGGCGGAAGTTTGCGTGAAGTGAAAGCGAGCTACGGCAAAAATCTGATTGCCTTGCGAGCAGTGGGCGGCGAGAAAGTTCTGGCAGATAAGACGCTGGTGAAGAAAGTTACAGAACATTCGGATCAGGTTGAAGTTGAACTCAACGAAAATGGCGATCCGCAAAAACTTTTGACTAATCTTATAGAAAACGGAGCAACAATCTCAAAATTTGAGAAGGTTGAACCTAGTTTGAATGACATCTTTATTGACCAAATAGGAGGAGTGAAGTGAGAAAATTCCTCGCAGTTGTAAAACACGAATACAAAAAGATCGTCGTCAAATGGACGTTTTTGCTTGGCACGCTTTTGTTTCCGCTGCTCGGTGTTGGGTTTGCGGTGATACCGGCGATCATTTTTTCGATGAAGGGCGAGGTGACGCGGCTTGTTGTTGTTGACTATTCTGGCAAGATAGCGCCGCGTTTGAAGGAAAATCTTTCAGACGAGCGCATCCGGACAAAAGTGCGCGAAGCCGCGAAAGATCAAATGAGTAATCTGAGCGCGTCGCAGGATGAGCAATTGAAACAGACCGCAACGCAGATGGCGTCGGGCTTCACGTTTATCGAATTTGATACGTTCGGAAGAACCGTCGAGCGCATTCGCCGGGAATTAAATGAAAAGGCCGCCAACGATGAGATCGACGCCTATCTCATCATTCCCCCTGAGATCGATTCGCCCAATGCAAAGTTTGAATTTCGCTCGCGAAAGGCAGGCGACTTCATCGCCGGCGACATGCTAAAAGATGCTTTGAACGAAGCCGTGCGATCGCAACGTTTGGCGGACGCGAGTATTAGCGAAGAGCAATTAAAAAACCTGAGCAAGAATGTCAATTTCGATTCCAAATCTATCAGCGACACAGGCGAGGAAAAAGACAGTGACGCTCTTTTTATCGCGTCGCTCATAATTGGAATGCTCATATATATTACTTTAACAATTTACGGGCAAGTAATTATGGGTGCGGTTGTTGAAGAAAAAGAAACTCGCATTGCAGAGATACTTTTTTCTTCTGCCCGACCGTTTGAATTGATGTTTGGCAAACTAGTCGGTGTCGGGTTGGCTGGCCTGACGCAGATGGGCATTTGGGTTTTGTCTCTGGCGGCGCTGTTTGCCTTTCTTTCAACACAGGCCGATGCATCTAAACTCGTCAAAGCACTGCCTCGCATCACGCCGCTGATGATCGTGTATTTCTTTGTCTTTTTTCTCGTAGGCTATTTCATCTACGCGTCAATTTATGCGCTCATCGGCTCGGCTGTTACGACGGTGCAGGAAGGCGGACAATTCGCGCTCCCGGTGATAATGATCCTGCTCACAGGCTTCTATCTTTGCTTTGCCGTTATCCGCGATCCGAATTCAAGCGTGTCGTTCTGGGCGTCGATCGCTCCGTTTGTCGCTCCGATGACGATGCCGGTTCGCATCCTAGCCGAGATGCCGCCGTTTTGGCAGATCGCGCTTTCGGTTTTGATAAACTGCCTCACGATCGCCGGCCTGGTATGGCTCGCCGCGCGCGTTTATCGCGTAGGGATGTTGATGTACGGAAAACGAGCGACGATTCCGGAGGTCTGGAAGTGGATAAGACAGGCTTAAATCTGAACTTTTTGTAGATTCGTTTTGATTGTAGTAAAACGAAAGTGTTTAGTGACCCAAAACTATTAGAAAAAGGAGATTTATATGTTTCACATACTTGGACAACTTATCGGCGGTTTGATTGTTGGAGTAATCGCAAGGCTGATCCTGCCAGGTCGGGAAGCGCTTCCAAGCGGGGCCTTAGGCTGGCTGGTTACGGCGCTCATTGGCATCGTCGGAGCATTTATCGGCGGAATGATAGCCAGATCTCTGTGGGCCGAAGAAACTTACGCCGCCGGATGGATTATGTCGATACTTGGAGCGCTGATTTTGCTGCTTCTCGTCAGAATGATATTTGGCAAGGGCGGAACTACAGTCTAGCTTGCGGCAACTAGTTGACTTCGGGCAATTCCATTTTGACCAGCCCGTCGAACGCTACGTGATAAGCAACGCCTTTCACAGGGACGGTCATTTCTTCCTCGGATTTGCCCTCTGAGTTGGCAATGCCGACGCTGGCGAAATAACAGGATGCATTGTGATCGTTGGCAAGCGTGACCAGATGTTTGAAAACCTGTTCGCCTTCTATGCGGCCTCGGCCGGGATAGATGGCGGTGCGGACAATGAAGAACGCAAACTCGCCGTCTCTATTCGCAACGATTTGCGGATGTTCTTCGCGATCTGCGAAAACATCAGCCGAATCAACGGCCCAACCGGCTTCGATGAGCTGTTTGTAAACGATCTCGACGCCGAAGGCGTGAACGTCGGCCTCAGTCATTAATTCGGGTTCGGACATTGTAACCATTTTACAAGGATTAGCCACGAATACACTAATGAAAATATTCGTGAATTCGTGGCAAATTCTTCTTCAATGGCCGTGATATATTTACTGCAATGGACATAGAAGATATCAAAGCCGCTCAATCGCGCATCGCGCCTTACGTCAAACGAACGCCGCTTGAATACAGCGATTCGCTGAGCCACCGCGTCGGAGCGCCTATCTATGTCAAATACGAGATGTTCCAAAAGACTGGCTCGTTCAAAGCGCGCGGTGCGTTTAACAAACTGTTGAGCATGAAAGAATCCGAGCGAGCGAAAGGTGTTGTAGCGGTTAGCGGCGGTAATCATGCGCAGGCGGTTGCTTACGCGTCGAAACTTCTTGGGTTAGATGCAGTCATTTTGATGCCGCAGTCAACGCCGCAAGTCTATGTGAACGCGACACGCGGTTACGGAGCGACGATCGACCTTCAGCCGACGATTGCGAAGGCTTTCGAAAAGATCAAAACATACACGGATGAAGGACGCGTTTTTCTGCATCCGTTTGACGATCCTGTAATCATGGCCGGGCAGGGAACTCTCGGGCTTGAGATCATGGAAGACTTGCCCGATGTGACTGACGTAATTGTCAGCTTAGGCGGCGGCGGATTAGCGGGCGGTGTTTCGACTGCGGTCAAAGCAATTAGATCAGAGACAAAAGTTTGGGGCGTCGAAACTGTCGGTGCAGACGCAATGACACAGGCGCTTGCCGCCGGTCATCCGGTCGAATTGACAAATACTTCAATCGCAAAAACGCTCAGCGCGCCTCATGTTTCGGACGCGACGCTTGCTCTTGCTCAACAAAATCTGGAATCAGTTACGCTCGTGACCGACGACGAGGCAATCGAAACTCTCATCTTTATTGCCGAACGCCTTAAGGTTCTCACCGAGCCTGCCGCGTCGTGCACGCTGGCAGTAGCTCAAAAGATAAGCGCTAATTTCACGCCGGAAAGCAAGGTCGTATTGATACTCTGCGGCGGGAACTCATCGTTTCACGATGTTTGCTCATACGTGGATGCCGGATAAGCAGTTATCGCCGCAACAGAGTTGCCTGCTCGCTTTTTAGCTTCCACTTACCGTTTTCGCGGACGAAAGTGTCGGTCGTCGCGGCTTTTACCGAGCGGCCGTTTTTGCCAATGACCTTAATCGTATAGCTAAGCACGGCAGACGATTCGTCCAGACTCACAAGGTTCTCATCGAATATTTCGAAATCTCTTATGTTTTTTTCTTCCTTAATGTCAGCAAGGGCTTTGTTCTTGTTGGAAACTTTGCCGCTTACATCGGTGAGCTTAAAGTCGTCGGTGGTAATTTGCGCGAGAAATGTAATATCACCATCTTTCGCCGCAGTGCCGATCTGGTTGGCGAGACTTACAAGCTCCTTTTTCACGGCATCGCGGTCAAGAACCGGCTGCCGCGTGACATTAGCGGCGGGTTTTTCCGCAGGTTCAGAAACTTTTTTGTCACCGAGGCCGCAAAAACCCCACATGGCAGCGATAAGCCCGAAAGGAAGCAATAATTTCATTGTTGAGCAACCGTCCTGTTAGTATAAATCGCGAATTGCGTTTACGAGTGACTGTGATTTTAATAGACCATCGGTTATAAAGCAAATTATGCATAGTTTTATTGACTTCGCTTCCACTTAAGCCATTCGGAATAAATGAGAAAAAGATCCGCACCTCAACGTTTTATTGTCGCGGCATCCGCAAGCCTGTTTTTGCTTGCCTGTCTCACAATAATGATTTGGTCTTGGCGGTCATCGAATGATTTTATTCCGACGCTGCGGCATGTCTCGACCATTGCGGGAACAAATGGCGAATTCGGCGAGCCGTTTGGGATAGCGGTAAAAGAGACCGATATTTACATCTCTGACGGTCAAAACGGCAAAATATGGCGTGTTACCAGCGGCACTCCGACAGTCTTTGCCGAAGGCCTCGATACGCCGTCGGGCATTGCTTTCGATCCGGCGGGTAATTTGATCGTCGCCGATCCCGGCTCGCACACGATCAAATCAATCAATACCAAAGGTGAGATTTTCACAGTTGCTGGCTTTGAAGACACTGCTGGATTTGCCGACGGCGACGTTGCGGCGGCGTTATTCAATGCACCGATAGGCATTGCCGTTGCCGGTGACGCGAAAATATTCGTAGCTGACGCCTACAATGACCGTATTCGTCTCATCGAGAATGGAAAGGTTTCAACCGTCGCGGGCAGCTCGCCAGATTACGCCGACGGCGCGGGCTTAGACGCCAAGTTTCATACGCCGTGCGGCATCGCGATTTGGATGGACAAACTGCTTGTTGCTGATGCAGGTAACCGACGCGTACGTATTGTTGAACCGGACGGCCGCGTCTGGACGCTTACCGGCAATGGTGAACTGGATTTGAAAGACGGTCTGTTGCAGTCTGCGTCGTTTGTTCAACCTACAGCGATTGCGGTTGATAATGACGGCCTAATTTACGTTGCCGACGGCAACGCAATCCGGCGGATTGGTGGACACACGTTTCCTGTTATTCAAACAATCTCAAACGAGACTCGCGGGGTTATTGACGGCGTAGCCGCTCGTGCACGATTCAATCGTCCATCAGGTCTTGCGATAAACAGAAACGGCGATCTCCTCATAGCCGACAGCGATAATCGACTCATCCGAAACTTTAGTGCAGGAAGATCAGGGCATAAGATTAAAGCTGACGAGATAGCAGCTCTTCGCGAGAAGCCGGAAGAATTTCGCACGGAGCAGCTTCCTCGCTGGCCGTTTGATCCCCCTGACGCCAAACGAGATATTGCCGGAACGCTCGGAGAGATTCGCGGCGAGATTCCTGAGACAAATGCCCAAGCGCGGTTTCATAACGGTTTGGATATAGCCGGTGCGTATGGCGAAACGGCAAGGTTTATTCGTGACGAAAAGGTGCTTCAGCCAGTCGCGGCGCAAAATTTTGGTACGCTGCGTGAGCTGCTTAGAATGCCAGAGATTGGCTATATTCATATACGTTTGGGACGGAATGTTTCTTCGGTTCCGTTCGGCGATGAACGGTTTATTTTTGAAAAAGACATGTCGGGAAAGTTAACCAGCGTCCGCATTCCGCGCGGGACAAAATTCAAAGCCGGTGAGGCTATCGGCACGCTGAATTCAATGAATCACGTCCACTTGATTGCCGGACGCACTGGCTTTGAGATGAACGCGCTTGACGCGCTTGCCTTCCCGAATCTTACCGATTCGCGGTTGCCGTCTATCGAAAAAGTGTCACTGTTTGATGAAAATTGGCAGGAAATCGAAACCGGCGGGCAGAATTCGCGTATTAAGCTGACAGGGAAAACGCGGATCGTCATTCGTGCATACGATCAGACGGACGGAAATTCTGAGCGGCGGCGGTTGGGTGTTTATCGCATTGGTTATCAGATATTGCGGCCCGACAATACACCGATCACGGACACGAAATGGACGCTGCGATTTGACCGTATGCCGTCGAGCGAAGCCGTAAAGCTCGTTTATGCCGATGGCAGCAAGTCCGGTCCGACTGGCGAGACGATTTTTAACTATATCGCGACAAATATTGTTGACGGCGATGAATTTCATGAAGAATTCCTTGATGCCGCTGCCTTTGAAAACGGCATCTATAAATTGAGGGTTTTTGCGGCCGATTATTTTGGCAATATTATTTCCAAAGATATTCCTATCGAGGTTTTGAGATGAAAAAAATATTCACGATTGTCTTGTTGTTTGCATTTACGACGGCGGCGACGCCTTTTAACTTTACCGACGAGCCAAAGAACGTACGTTTAGCGCCGCCTGCTCCGAGATTTACGGACGCGGAAAGGCAGGCCGAACTGGCGCGCAGGCGCGCGGCTGTCGAGGCAAGAATGGCTGACAAAAGCGTAATGGTGCTTTTCAGCGCGGAGCCCAAGCTCTACACGAACGATGTGGATTATGTTTTCCGGCAGGAGAACAATCTCTATTATCTCACAAACCTTAAGCAGACAAATGCAGCGCTTGTTATCAGGAAGGACGGCGCGTCCGTTACAGAAACGGTGTATCTGCCAAAGCGCGACCCGCAGTACGAAACATGGGAAGGCAGGATGTATTCGAACGAGGATGCCGCTAATATTTCAGGTATAAAAAATGTCGTCGATGCAAAGCAGCTCGCCGCCTATTTGCAGACGTTGAAAGATAAAAGTGCGAGTTCGGTCGAATCAATTTATTTGCTGCTCCCCGAGGGCGAAGCGGACGAAAACGGACGGCGCGAGTTCCGTGTGGAAAACGAATTTTCTAAGCAGGTGTCCGGCTACAAAGTCGTCAACGCGCAGCCGATCTTTGCCGATCTGCGGCATATCAAATCGCCGTACGAAATAAAGCTTCTGCAACACGCCATTGACATCACGACCGAGGCGCAGATGCGTTCGATGGCTACCGTTGGAAAGGCAAAAAATGGAGTATGAAGTTCAGGCGGAGGTCGAATACACTTTTCGCCGCCGCAATGCCGATTTTTGGGGTTATCCGTCGATCGTCGGCTGCGGGCCGAACGCGACGACACTGCATTACGTCGAGTCGCAGGGCAGCGTAAAACCCGGCGATCTGCTTCTAATGGATGTCGGTGCCGAATACGATCACATTACCGCCGACGTGACGCGCACGTTTCCGGTGAACGGCAAATTTACAAAGGAACAGGCCGAAATTTACCAGATCGTTTACGACGCTCAGGAAGCAGCCGCCAGAGCCGCCAAACCCGGAGCAACGATGTCCGATCTGAGCCGCGCGGCCGATCAGGTTATCAAGAACGGCCTTGCAAAACTCGGCCTGATCGAATCGCCCGATGCGACGTACCAGATCAACTTCAAGGGACAGCTCGTCAATATGCCGCAGTATAAAATTTGGTATATGCACGGCCTCGGGCACTGGCTGGGAATGAACGTTCACGACGTCGGCGATTACGCCAAACCGCTCCAGCCCGGCATGACCTTCACCAATGAGCCCGGCATCTACATTCGCGAAGACGCGTTGAATTATCTGCCCGACACGCCGCAGTCAAAAGCGTTCGTGGCAAAAATTAAACCCGCATTCGATAAATACAAAAACACCGGCGTCCGTATCGAGGACGTGATGCTCATCACCGACACCGGCGTCGATTGGATGACCAAAGCACTGCCGCGGTCCATCGCCGACATAGAGGCATTCATGACAGGCGCATCAAAATGACTTGTCCAAGTCGCATGAATTGCCGGTATTGAGCCCGTTGCCAAGTTGCATTTTGAGGTCAGTCTATTGCGACTTTCGCTTCCAACCATCAAGAGGCGCAGATTTTAGAGGGCCTTTGAAAAGATTGGGATCATAGTCTACGTTAAAGTTAATGCCTATCGGCCAGGTCTTATCACTCTTTTCACCAAGAAAAGTAAGACTCTCACGTTGGGGCATCTTGATACCATCGATTTCAGCGTAATCGTAGAATGTATAGGTCTCACCTGGTTTCATACCTTTGGTGTAACGAATTACTTGAGTAATTAACATTGCCTCGGGTTCAAAAAAGAAATCAAGCCTCCAATCTCTAAATGATGCCTGCAACACATCGTAAGTTACTTTTCCAACTTTACGTCGAACAACCGCAATTGGTACAGGCTTATCGTATTTTGTTTCGAGGAGATAAATTATTCGTTTTAAAGCGAAACCGTCCTCAGGGTGGCCTTCGTTATAAGAATCCCCTGTGCCATTGGGATTTGCCCACTCTTCGGTGGATCCGATACAACGAGAAGTAATCAAAGTGCCGTCAACATGGTAACCCGTTTGCCATGCTTTGTCGGGCAATACATGTAATACCTGCCAAGCAGGGCCTAAACTCTTATTATTTTTTAGATAAAGAGTAAAAAGCACACTAGATATTGAGTGAAGTTTTTCGCGCCCGCCCTTTATCTTCACCAGAGCATCCCAAGTCCTTTCTGCCTCTTGTTTCGCTTTCGAATCGTCGCTTGTAGTTTGAGCGGACACAAATGCGCAAAAAAACAAAGTGATGGTGATTGTGATAATCAAGCGGCTAAAAAGGTTTATGCCTTTCATATATTCACCTCGATTGGAAATAAGCGACTACCTGAGACTATTATAAAATTCTCGAAGTTGGTAAGTAGCACGGAAAACGAGGACAATTATATCGCTTTGGGAACAAATACTAAAAACATATCGGGCGATGCGGCGCTTCCGCTGGTGATCGTCAATCCGAAATCGGCGTCGGGCTCGACGCGCGAAAAGTGGTCGCAGACGGCCAGCGATCTTCGGGCGCATTTTGGGCCGTTTAGCGTGGCGTTTACCAAAGGGCCGGGCGACGGCATCGATCTCGCGTCGCGCGCAGCGGAGTCGGGGCGACAGTTTATCATTGCTTGCGGCGGCGACGGGACGATCAATGAGGTTGCAAACGGGATTTTGCGATCTGGCGAAGATGTTGAGCTTGGCGTTTTGCCGTCGGGCACGGGCGGTGATTTTCGGCGGACTTTGGGGATGCCGTTGGTAAACCGCGAAGCTTCCGCTGCCCTTCGTGACGGCGAGACGCGGACGATAGACGTGGGTAAGGTTTCGTTCCTCGATTTGCGAGGCAATTCAACGGAGCGCTATTTCGTCAATGTTTCATCGTTTGGTTTGGCTGCGTCGATCATTAAACGCGTGAAGTCGGCGAGTGTTTTTGACTGGCTGCCGGACTCAGGGCTTCGAGGCCGAGCGAATTTTGCGGCTTCGACGCTGCGGGAAATTATTGACATGGATCCGGTCTTTGTTCGTGTGAAGATCGACGGCCGCGATGAAGAAACCCTTCAGACTATCAACTTCTGCGTCGCAAACGCCCGTTACTTCGGCGGTGGAATGATGATCGCTCCGGAGGCCAGGATCAATGACGGCTTGCTTGATGTTGTGAATATTGGCGATATAAAAACCGCGAAGATACTTCTGAACGCCTACACTCTTTACAGCGGTGCTCATGCTTCTCTCGACGAAGTAAAGAGCACAGTTGCACGCAAGGTAAAAGTCTCAGCACTCGATCCGTCCGACGAAATACTTCTCGAAACCGACGGCGAACTTCCGGGTAAATTGTCTGCGACTTACGAAGTCGTGCCGAATGCACTGCGTGTTCGTGTGCCTAAGCCCGCACGTTAGTAAGGGCGGTACACATAACGTCGCGTATACCGCCCTTACTAACGTGCGGGCTTGTGCATTTTGTCGCAATTCCGTTACACTTTTATTAAATATCTGGCCGAAGTCGTGTTCTTGATTGAAAAACGACGCGGGGGAACCAAGGTTTTGTCTTTGGCAAAACAGGGGCGTATCTGGCACACAGGAGAAGATTCTTCGCTTCCAGCCCGGCAGCTAACCTCGCAGGCATTAACGAAGAAGGACACTGAAGTATTGAGGTTGTGAAAGTGTGCTTCCACAGCCTCTTTTTGTATTTGCGAACACCGACCAATGAATTTTACGCGCCTTCTAATTTTATTAGCGATCCTGGTTGTCGGTGGGTTCTGCCACACCGCGGTTGCACAGGACGACGAGGACTTTCAGCAAAGTCAGGATGACGAAGATGTTCAGTCATGGAATGAAATTCAACTTACCGTGCCTATGGGCAAGCGGGTCGATTTTCTTACAAAACTGACAATGCGTATTGGAAAGGATGTCACCAGGCTGAACAGCGGCCGCATTGCCATTGGTTACGTTTGGAAGCCTATAAAACAAGTGTCGGTCTCGCCGCTTTACACTTTTGTGAACGGGCGCAATTCTGCCGGGCTTTTCACGATTGAAAACAGGTTGAGCATTGCGGGTGCTTACCGTTTTCCCGTCCGGCGGTTCGGCCTGACTCACCGAAGCACTATCGAGCGTCGTTTCCGCGTCCCGGTAAACTCATGGCGTTACCGCGCACAGTTCATGATTGACAAAGATATTTCGGAAAAAGTGATCCCAAAAGCAAAATTCTTTTTGTCCAACGAGGTGTTTTACCATTCGATCACCAGGCGATTTTCTCGAAACCGGTTTTCTGCCGGGATAACGAAGACACTAACCGATAATGTGGCGCTTGACCTATTTTACATGCGCCAAAATGACGGCACTGTACAAACCGGCGATCTCAATATTATAGGAACTGCGTGGAAGATCAGGATGTAGCGGGGATCCAACATGAAAACATCAAAGTTTCTTTTCTCATTGACCGTTCTTTTGACGCTGTTGACCGGTGCCTGTCTTCCCGGTCCGCCAAGCGACAGCTCAAGCAATCTAACGATAACAATTTACGGCTTCTCGATAATGAAGGAGGTGCTGGAAAAGGAAATCTGCCCGGCGTTTTCCGCAAAATGGAAACGCGAGCACGGCGTGGATGTGAAATTTGAAGCGTCGTTTGCTGGTTCCGAAATTGTCACAAATCAAATACTGCAAGGCGTGCCGGCCGACCTTGCGATACTTTCAATCGAGCGCGATGCACAGCGGCTGTTTGACGGCAAAATGACAACCGCCGACTGGCATAAGTTGCCAAATAAAGGAATTATCAATAAAACGCCATTTGTAATTCTCGTCCGTAAAGGCAATCCGACGGGTATCAAGGATTTTGGCGACCTTGCAAAACCGGGCGTTAAGGTGATTCACCCTGATCCTGTTAGTTCAGGCGGAGCGCAGTGGTCGATACTTGCAATTTACGGCTCGGAATTGAAAAAGTCCGAAGCCGAGACCGGAAGTCAGGACACGGTTCGCGCGAGGAATATGCTACAGGCGATCTGGAAGAATGTTATTTCGACGCCCGGCTCGGCGCGCGAAGCGAGGACGCAATTTGAGACCGGCTACGGCGACGCCCTTATAACCTATGAACTGGAAGGTTTGATTATGAAAGCCGCCGGTGCCGAGATCGATATTGTCATTCCCAAATCGACAATTTCTAGCGAACATCCCGTTGTGATAATCGACCGAAATGTCGTCGCCGCAAAGCGGCCGGTCGTCGATGCATTTATCAACTATCTCTGGACGGACGAAGCACAAAAAGCGTTTGTAAAATATTATTTTCGGTCGGTTACTAAAGAAGCGTTCAATGACGAGAACAAGGAGTTTGCAAAGATTCAAGATTCGTTTACAGTGGAAATGTTTGGCGGCTGGGATCGAGCCTATCCCGAAATAATCGAAAGCGTTTTTCGCGATCAGGTACAATCAAAATAAATGACGACAGGCTTCAGGCACACACGCGGTTTCGATCTCGTAAAGCCGCTTAGTATTGCGACGATGGTCGCGATAATGCTGCCGCTCATACTTCTCCCGCTTGCGTCGATATTTATTTTTGGAACAAGCAGCGGTCTCGCAAGCTTTTGGGCGGCACTGAATGCTCCGGAAGCAATATTTGCTCTTAAGCTGTCAATCGTAACAAGTTTTTGGGCAACCGTCTTTAACGTTTTCTTCGGCCTTTTCGCGGCGTATGTTTTGTCAAAGTATAATTTTTGGGGCCGCAACGCCGTCATCGTCACAATTTCTCTTCCTACTGCGATACCCACTGCAGTCGCAGGATTTGCGTTACTACTGCTTTGGGGGCCGTATGGAACTCTTGGACGCCTACTCGGTAATGACGGTCAGATCATGTTTACGGCCTGGGCGATCATATTGGCAAATATATTCGTGACGTTTCCGCTTGCCTTCGGTGTTATAAAACCGGTATTCGACACGATGAGCAAGTCTTTAGAAGAAGCCTCGGCAACGATGGGAGCAACGCGATGGCAAACTTTTTGGCATGTAACACTTCCGAGCCTTCGCGGCGCGATCGTTGGCGGTGCATTGCTGACATTTGCGCGTGCAGTCGGCGAATTTGGCTCGACCATCCTTGTTTCCGGCAATCTCGCGTCTCGCACGCAAACAGCGCCCCTCTATATTTTTGCCAAATTTAATGAGGGACAAGTTGAGGCGGCAAACGCCATCGCTATCGTTCTTGCATTATTCTCGTTCGCGATATTTAGTATTCTATTCTTTGCTCGCGATTGGCTAGAGGCCGATTGATTTTGTTATGGATCTCGACATTCATGTAACGCCGATGGATTACGGCAAGACCGCGGTGACGGTAGCGAACGTCAGCAAGGCTTTTGGTGAAACCACGGTGCTGCAAAACATTAATTTTAATGTTGATGAAGATGAAATCGTCGTGCTCTTAGGCGCCTCCGGAAGCGGCAAAACGACAATTCTGCGGATCATCGCGGGATTGGAAATGCCGGATTCCGGACTGATCATTCTGCATGGAAAAAATGTTACAAAGCTGCCGGCCAGAATGCGCGGGACTGGCGTCATCTTTCAATCCTATGCGCTTTTTCCAAAGATGACGGTTGAAGAAAATATTGGATACGGTCTGCGTTTGCGTCGGGGCAAGAAAAAGGACAACAAGGAAACCGTAAATCGTATGATCGAACTCGTTCATTTAGAAGAGCATCGAAAAAAATACTCTTCGCAACTATCGGGCGGTCAGCAGCAGCGCGTTGCAATTGCCCGCGCGCTTGCATACGAACCGGAAGTCCTGCTTTTTGACGAACCGTTCGGAGCTCTCGACGCTCAGATCAGAACGAGCCTGCGCCACGAAATTCGCGGCCTTTTGAAGCAGATCAAAGTGCCGTCGATTTTTATCACTCACGATCAGGAAGAAGCGCTCGAACTCGGCGACCGCATCGCCGTTCTTAACGCCGGACGCCTTGAACAGATCGGAACGCCTTACGAAGTTTACAATAACCCTCGTACCGAGCACGTCGCGACATTTTTGGGAGCCGCCAACATCCTGGAAGGCTCGATACGCACCCGGCATTTTGTCACCGAAGGCGTCAGCCTCCAGATAGATAAGGACATCTCGTTCGATGAAGATACAGAGGTAAAAATGGTCTTTCGCCCGGAGGACGTTTTTCTACGCCGGCCTGAAAACCTTACGCAAAATTACCAAAAACTGACCGACGGAATCGTCGAAGCAGTCAGCTTTGTCGGCGCTTTTGAGCGGGTTTCGGTGCGTGTCGATTTGCCTGGCCGCGAATCTATTTTTGTTAATCGGCCAAAGACCGAAACCGCAGCTTTTCCCTTGCAATCCGGCCAATCTGTTCCTGTGGGACTTGTGCGGTTCCGAATTTTGGGCGAACCGAAAAAAGTATCAGGCAGGGCCGCTTGATTATGCCAAAGTCATTTTGCGAACGCGTGATCGAGTCCTTCGAATCACGGCCAGAGAAAACGGCAATGCGCATCGTCGGCGACGATTCGCAAACTTATACGTTTGAGCAGTTTCTGCGTCGTGCGCGCTCGGTTGCTTTTCGGCTGCGATCAGAAGGCATCGAATTCGGCGACCGCGTTGCGCTCATAGGTGAAAACCATCCCTCGTGGGCGATTGCCTATCTCGGAACGCTTCTTCACGGAGCTGTCATCGTCCCGCTCGACCCGCACGGCGAGATCGAAACGATCACGAATTTTCTCGAAAATTCCGAAGCAAAGCTTGCGTTCCTGTCGCCTGACCAGATTGAGCGCTTTTCGCAGATAAGGGAAAAACTTGGCCGCGACATACCGGCCGTCGTGTGGTCGGCGCCCACGCCGCCCGCTTACGAAGGCGGTTCTGACTTTGACGACTGGACTGCAACCGAATTTCCCGAAAGTTATACAAAGGAAACACCGCCCGCAAGAGATGAAGATCTCGCGGCGTTAATGTACACAAGCGGCACAACGGGAACGCCAAAAGGTGTGCCGTTAACGCACGCCAATATTCTCGCAGAACTCGAAGGCGTCAATCTGGTTCTCAAACTTTCTGACAAAGAAAGAATTCTCAGCCTTTTGCCGCTTTTTCACGCATATTTACAAATCGTCAATCTATGGATAGCGACGACCTATGGATGCCAGGTCGGCTATTTGAAAGAATTGACACCCGCCGAGCTGAGCGAGGCAATGAAATCGTTCAAACCTACGATTCTCACGACTGTGCCAAGGCTGTGGTATTTGTTTCACAAAAAAATATTCGACGCCGTCGAGGCCAAGCCGAAATCTGTTCAAATCCTTTTCAAAACAATGCTTGGCCTTAACGGCATGTTTCGCGATACGTTGAATATTAATCTTGGCAGAAAATTTTTCGGTCAGGTTCATGAGTCTTTCGGCGGAAACTTACGCATTGCAATCTCGGCCGGTTCACGTTTTGACGAAGAGGTGGCGATGGATTTTCACAAGCTCGGCTTTACGATCCTGCAAGGCTACGGCCTGACTGAAACAAGCGGAGCGGCGACCGCAACATACGAAGACGACAACAAGATCGGCTCCGTCGGAAAACCGATGCACGGCATAGAGATCAAAATCGATAATCCCGACAAAGAAAGCGTCGGCGAAGTTTTGATCAAAGGGCCGATGGTTTTCGGCGGCTATTACCGCAACCCGCAAGCGACCGCCGAGGCCTTTACCGACGGTTGGTTTCGCAGCGGCGACTTAGGCAGGGTTGATTCGGACGGCCATCTGTATATTGTCGGTCGCGGTAAGGACGTGATCGTTTTGCCGTCGGGCAAAAATGTTCATCCTGAAGATCTCGAAGTTCATTACCTGAAATGCCCGCTTGTTTCCGAACTTGCCATCATTGGCGTTCAGGATGAAAGCGAATCGCGCGCCGGTTCCGAAAAGTTGGCAGCCGTCGTCGTTCCGCATTTCGACTATTTGAAACAAACCAAGGTCGCAAATTCAAAAGAAGCCATCAGGCACGATCTCGACAGCCTCGGCCGCGAGCTTCCCGAATACCAGCGCGTCCGCGATTACATCATTCGCGCTGAGCCGCTGCCGCGAACGGCCACAAATAAGATCAAGCGTTTTCAGCTAAAGAAAGAGATCGAAAGCGGCATCATTTCTGCCGACGCGAAAGAAACGAAATCTTGGGAATTTTCGCCCGCTGACAGTATCCTGCTCGAAACAAATGCCGGTAAAGCTGTGGTCGCGGTGATCAAACAGAATGCAAAAGACGCAGAGACGATTCACCCCGCGATGAATCTCGAAATCGATCTCGGGCTCGACAGTCTCGCGCGAGCAGAGACATTTGCTGCTCTCGAACAAGCTTTTTCGACCGAGTTCGATGGTGACGAGGCGGCGACAGCCTTGACTGTAATCAACGTGATTGACCTTGTGAATAAACACGGCGGCGAAACATCCGAAAATGTAGCGATCGACCTTAACTGGGGCAACATCGTCCGCGAGGCAGACGGTGATTTTCCCGAGGTGCGCAGCGTGCTGCGCAATCGCCCGTTGTTCGGAATATTTGCCTGGTCATTTTTCAAAGTATTCAATTTGTTCTGCAAAATTTTCATGCGTCTCGAAGTCCGCGGTATCGAAAATTTATCCGTCGGAGCGCAAGCTGCCAACCTGCCGGTCACACGCGGGCAAGCTGCCCGCGTTCCGGCGTTTCTTATCTGTCCAAATCATCAAAGTTTTCTTGACCCGTTCGTGCTCTGTTCAAATTATTCTTACACTCTGTTCAAAGATAGTTTTCATGTCGGCGCAAGTGAGTTCTTTGATAACCCCATAACAAGATTTATTGCAAAGATGCTCAACGTAGTTCCGGTCAACCCCGATACCGAGCTAATGCGTGCAATGAAAGCCGGTGCCATCGGCCTAAAACACGGCAAAGTCCTGAACATCTATCCCGAAGGCGAACGAGCCTTCGACGGCGAACTTCACACTTTTAAAAAAGGCGCCGCGATCCTAGCGACCGAACTCGATCTGCCGATCGTTCCCATCGCAATCGACGGCCTCTACAAAGTCTGGCCCCGCGGATCCTGGCGTATACGTCCGGCAAGAGTGAAGATAACCATCGGCAAACCGTTCTATGCCAGAGAAGTCTTGAGTGGCGAGTTGCCGTCTTCGGCTGACGCAGATTACGAAGCTGTCACCAACCACCTCAAACAAACCATCGCCGGCATGATCGACGACATGCGTGTGTAGGCACAACCGTATGCGATACCATGCTGTTCGATTCTGAAGAAAATGCTTAATTAGGCGTTTTTATGCGGGTATGAAAGTAACCAAATTTGCTTTGATAGCGTTCGCGACGACCGTCTTAACCATCGCCGCAAACGCCCAAAATGTCCGCCCCATTTTCGACCATGCAAACGAACTGTTGAAAGATGGACATTATGCCGCCGCTGTAGAAGGGTTTAGACAGGTGATCGAGATCGTTCCTAATGATCCGGCCGCCAATTATAACATTGGTTTTTGTTACTACCGTTTAAAGCAGTACGAGCGAGCCGTTCCCGCGCTGAGAAATGCAATTCAAAGTAAACCCGATCTTGTCGAAGCTCACATTTATCTTGGCAATTCACTCGACTACCTCGGCCGATACACTGAAGCAATCACCTCATACGAAAAAGCCGCAGCTTTGTCGCCGAATAATGCCGACGTGTTCTTCGAGCTTGGCGTCACGCACTCGCGTCAAAAGAATTACAAAGCCGCGTCAGCCGCGTATGAACGCTCGCTAAAGATCGATCCCGACCACGCAGATGCGTACTATGATCTTGGCATCGCGTATCTCCACTTGAATCGCAAAGACGATGCAATTCCGATGTTTGATAAAGCGATCAAAAACGGTTACACGTCAGGCGATGCTCATTATCAACTCGGGAAACTGTATGTTGCGAAAAAAAGATATAGCGAAGCTATTGCCATACTACGCGAATCTGCGATCATCAGGCCGAATCATTTTGGCTCGCGTTTTCATCTCGGTGTCGCATACAATAATCTCGACAAATATCCGGAAGCGACCGCTGCATTCAACGAAGCGATCCGCATTGATCCGACGAATGTTGACGCACGTTTGAATCTTGGCAATGCATATTTTAACGCCGGCAAGTATGCTGACGCCGCAACGCACTATAAGAAGGCAGCCGAACTTTCCCCCGGATCAAAATTGGCACATAATAATCTTGGCGACGCCTACAGAAACGCCGGACTTTACGTTCAGGCATTGACAGCGTATAACGAAACGCTGAATATTGATTCAAGAGACACGGCTGCTATCTACGGCATTGGTGCGGTTTATATAAAACAGATGAAGTTCGATCTCGCACGACGGCAAAAAGAAAAACTAGATTCTTTAGACCCGGACGCTGCTGGCAAATTGCAAAAGAAAATAGACTCTGTAGCACGCCGATAAATTATGCCTACTACTTCAATAATCTTTGGATCAATATTGGTCATTATCGGTTTCCTTGGTTATGGCTACGGCCTGATGAACGGTAACGCAAGCTTCACTGCACTCATTCCGGCGGCCTTTGGAATTGTGCTTGAAATTCTCGGCTTCGCGGCGAAATCAAGCGAAGGAATGCGAAAACACCTAATGCACGCGGCGGTTGTCGTAGCTCTTTTGGGCTTTATCATGACAGCTGGGCGGCTCTTGATGAAGATCAATGAGCTGACCTTTGGAGCGGCTGTTATTTCACAGCTTTTGATGGCTGTCGTTTGTTTAATATTTGTGATTTTGGCAGTTAAGTCATTTATAGCTGCTCGATCCGGCAACAGCTAAGCCCCGAGTTACGCGCTTCGCGTTAACTTTTGAAGAGTCGTTCTTTCCGAATCGGTAATCTCAAAATTTGCGTGTTCGTATAGACCGCTGAGTTTCGCTAATTCGGAGGCACGGTTGGTTTCGTCGCGTATCTCGCTTATGAGATCAAGATTTTGGTGCGCGATTTCTCTGGCCTTGACTGTTTCGCCGTGACCGATCAGACGAACGGCAATCTCGTTCAAAACCCCGGAACGTGCGGCAAGTTGCGGCACGGTTTCAGCAAGTGTTGCGGCCTCGTCCAACAGTGACACCGAGGCTTCCTTCTCGCCTAGTTTCTGTTTTCCGTCTGCCAACGCGACGAGAGCCAGTAATCGGTTTGAATCTTCTTTGATCAGATTTACAGTTTGACGGGCAAGTTCATCCTGCCTTTGAAGAACGAGCATCTGCGCGATCTGCGAAAGCGCTGCAATTTGTTCGTCCGGGTCCTGATTTTCGAGCGCGATCTCGACGCCTCTGTCGGTCTTGCCAAAACCGGCAAATTGAGCCGCAATTGACGCAAGCAGGCCGTTACGTGCGCGGCTGTCGCGGGTTTCGGATTCACGCTGTGAATTTACGATAGCATACGCTTCTTCCAGTGTTTCGACGGCATCGGTTTTTTCTTCTTTCGTCCATTGGTCACGAGCAAAGCCCAGCAACGCCGACGCCATCTGCGTCTTATCGTTCACTAGATCGAGGGTGCGGTCGGCGAGTTCGACGCTGCCGGAATAAAGAAATCCGAGCGCGCAATTCACAAGAAAGAAATCACGATGAATATTATCGAGAATCTCGGCAGATGCGCGCGCCTTTTCGAAAGTTTCTATGGCTTTATCGTTCCGCTTTGCCTCGATGTATAAATTGCCAATATCGCATAGAGTGCGTATTTTCTCTTCGTCGTGTTCGATTTCACTTGCCGTCGCGACTGCACGATCAAGTGATTCAAGGGCTTTCTCAGTTTCCTTCGCACTAATCTGTGCCGCGGCAATTTGCTGCAATGCAGATGCGCGTGCTGTTGCAAATTCTATTCGGCCAAGAGTTGCATTCGCGGCTGTCTCGTCGCCGCCCGTTGCTTGATGCACTGCGATGCCTGCGTAAACAAAATCCGGATGAGTCATCGAGTCGGCGACTTCGGCTGCCTTTTCAGTGTTGCCCTTGCCGGCCAGCACGAGGGCTACACGCTCAAAAGCCTGCGCCTGCATTCCGTGATCTTCGATAGCATCAGTAAGCTGTAACGCGTATTCATCATCATCCAAATCGGCGCATTTTTCGGCGACCTCGGTCAGCAGCCTGTCGCGCGAAAACGGATCATCTACTCCGTTCGCAAGCTCGGCAGCGAGATCGACATTGCCCTTCGCCAAATAACGCGGGATGATTGTCTTCATCGCCTCGGCGAGGCCGTCGCTGCTCTTGATACGCTCCGCTAGAAACGCTGCACACGATAGCAAATCATTCTCGGCCTGAGCGAAGGAAATAAAGTAGTCTGACATAAGATTTTAGCCACCGAGTACACAGAGATCACTGAGATAAAAAATATAGGTTTCCTATTCTCTGTGCCCTCTGTGTTCTCAGTGGCAAATAGTTTTAAACAAAAACTCGACGAATTGATTCCGGCATCCAATCGCGCAGGTCGGTCGCGACGGCCGTTGCACCGGCGGCTCGCAAGTCAGAGGCCGACACCGTATTTGTTACGCCCAGAGCAGGCAAGTCGGCGGTTCGCGCAGCCACAACTCCAGGTGGCGAATCTTCGATCACAAGACACTCGGTATGTGTCAACGGCAGATGTCCCTGCGCGGTTCGAACGCTGTCGATCCGCTGAAAACCGAGACGGTAACTTTCCGGATCGGGTTTGCATTTAGAAGCGTCGGCAGCGCTGACAACGGTCGAAAAGTGCTTTGCAAGACCGCTTTGCTTCAGCACAAAATCAATCTCATGCCATCCCGCCATGCTGACGATACCGAGTGTGAATTCACGCGACATCTTTTCGACAAAACCTTCGATGCCATCGAACAGCGGAAGCTTATTTTCGACCATAGATTTCCACTTTGCAGATTTTGCTAGGATGATCTCGTCCATCTCAACGTCTTCGACAGACTTGCCCGCACGTTCGAACGCAGCGCTAACAAACGTGCGGTCGTCCATACCCAAAGACGCCAAATAATCATCCTCAGTCAGGTCGATACCTTCGTTCTTCAGTATTTCCTGATAAGCCCGCATCTGTATCGGTTCATCATCAATAATGACGCCGTTAAAATCCATTAATATCGCTTTGATCATAAGAAGTTAGTTTAGAGTGCGCGACATTAGCCCGCAAAGTGATAAGGCGCAAAATCGCATGTTATGCGAGGTAGCTCTCGTCAAACATATTCCCGCGGCCGAGTATGCCGTTTGGATCGAATGCCCGTTTTAGCTCGGCCATTTCGGTCAGGTATCGCTCGCCCATCATCGCGGCGAGATATTTTCGCTTGAGCTTTCCGATGCCGTGCTCGGCCGAGACCGTTCCGCCGAGCATGATCGCCTGCGCAATGCAGCGGCCGTAAATGTGCCTTGCTTTTTCAGCTTCCTCAGTATCTTTAGGAAGCATATTCGCGTGCAAGTGCCCGTCGCCGATATGGCCGAAGATCACGTAATCAAGCCCGCTCGCGTCGAGAATATTTTTGTAAAACTTTAGAAAAGCAGGGAAGTTCTCGTCCGACACGGCCATGTCGGTGCCGACCTTTCGCTGTTTATATTTTGCGATGCGCTCATTAACAGCAACCGGCAAAGCGTGGCGAAACGCCCGCATCTTTTCGCGGTCCTGCTCGTTCGTCGCGAACCACGACCGTTCGATATCGGCATTATACTTTTCAAAAAGATCGTTCCACTTTTCGAGCAAATAGTCCTCATTGTCCGACATCGTTTCCTGTTCAAAAAATATCGCTCCTGCCATGCCGCCAGGCGTTTCTGGGAATTTTTCCGATATGAATTCAAGCGCACGGCCATCAAAATACTCGATCAACGTCGCATTAATATTATTTGAAATTTCAGATCTGACATTTGAGATCGATTCGGTTCTCGCCAATTCCACAAAGTTCAATAGATCGGCTTCCTGGGCAAAAAACACAATGCCGTTGAAAAAGCTCTCGGGTTTTTGAAGCAGCGACAGTTCAATTTCGGTAATAACGCCGAGCGTGCCTTCGCTTCCGATAAAAAGATCGATAGCGTCGAGCGGCTGTTCATTAAAATAGCCGCTAACGTTTTTACGCACATTCGGACGTTGATAGGTGGGAACCTTCGCACTAATCTCGCCGTCTTTTACCAAAATCAATTTGATCGAACAGTCACCATTAGCAAAATTTTCGCCTCGGCGCAATTCGATTATTTCACCATCAGCAAGAACAACACGTAGCCGTCGGACATACGCGCGTGTCGCTCCATATTTAAAACTTCTCGCCCCGGAAGCATTCGTCGCGACCGTGCCGCCGATCTGGCAGCTCCATTCAGTCGGATCGGGCGGATAGAATAAGCCTTCCGCGTCGACCGCTTTTTGCAGATCGGTGAGAATAACGCCACTGCCGACTGTCGCGATTCGTTGCTCCTTGTCGATTTTTATTTTATTCAGCTTTTCGAGCGAGATGACGTATCCCCCGAAAGGAATCGCTCCGCCGACCGTTCCCGTTCTTGCTCCCGATATAGTAACCGGCGTTTTGCTCTCGTTAGCGTCACGTAGGATCTGAGCAATCTCTTCAGCCGATTCGGGAATAAACAGCTTCTCGGCGTGGCCGCCCTGCATATTGCTGGCGTCGGTGAGATAGTTTTGCAGATCGTCGGGTTGAGTTTTAACTTGCATCAAAGTCTTGAACGCGGATTTGCGCGAATCAGGCAGATTGAACGGATATTTTGAAAAGCGTTTACCAATTCTCCGATTTTGTTATAACAACTTGTTATAAATCTTATCTTATCCGCGCCTATCCGCACAATCCGACAAATCCGCGTTCAAATCGCCTCACCGTACAGCTAATTCACGCTCGCGCAAATACTTGAGTCGGTCGCGCAACTCGGCGGCCTGCTCGAATTTCATTTCTTTTGCGGCGTGGCGCATGTCGGCTTCGAGTTGGTGGATTGTTTCCTTTAGTTGTTTTGGCGAATACTCCTCGAATGCATCGAGATTGAGCGGTATCTTAAAGTAATCGGCCTCGTATGCGGTTACCAAAGTCGCGTCAATCGACTTGATGATCGTTGTTGGCGTGATGCCGTGCTCCGTGTTGTACTCTTCCTGAATGTGACGGCGGCGTGTCGTCTCGTCAATCGCATAATTCATTGACTTAGTAATTTTGTCGGCGTAGAGGATCGCTTTTCCATCGGAGTTGCGAGCGGCGCGGCCCATAGTTTGTATCAAAGAACTTTGCGAACGCAGAAAACCTTCTTTGTCTGCATCGAGTATCGCAACGAGTGAAACTTCAGGCAGATCAAGGCCTTCGCGCAGAAGATTTATGCCGACTAGAACATCAAATTCACCTCGGCGCAGATCGCGCAAAATCTTAATACGTTCGAGCGTTACGATATCGCTATGAAGATACCTGACCTTGACGCCGACCTCGGCAAAATACTCACTCAGGTTTTCGGCCATGCGTTTCGTCAGCGTCGTCACCAAAACGCGCTCGTTTCGCTCGGCACGCAAGCGGCATTCTTCCAAAAGGTCGTCGATTTGCCCTTTAACCGGCCGCACCTCGACGACCGGATCGAGCAAGCCCGTCGGCCTGATGATCTGCTCGATCACTTCGCCGGATGTTTTAGTTAGTTCATACGGGCCGGGTGTTGCGGAAACATAAATCCTTTGGCCGACGAGCTTTTCGAATTCATCGAAGTTCAACGGCCTGTTGTCCTTTGCGCTTGGCAGGCGAAAACCGTATTCGACCAACGTGCCTTTGCGCGACTGGTCGCCTTTAAACATCGCGCCGAGCTGCGGAACTGTCTGGTGTGATTCGTCAAGGACAATCAGAGCGTTTGCGGGCAAGTAATTGAGCAGCGTCGGCGGCGGCTCGCCAGGCAGTTTTCCGGTAAGGTGACGCGAATAATTTTCAATGCCGCGACAAAAGCCCATCTCCTTTATCATCTCGAGGTCATACATCGTCCGCTGATGCAGCCGCTGCGCTTCGACGATCTTGCCTTCTTTTACAAGAAATTCTTCGTGGCTGTCGAGTTCCGCACGTATCGTCTGAATGGCTCGTTTGATCACGGGCCTCGACATTACATAGTGCGTCTTCGGGTAGATCGGAAGACGTGAATCGTGTTTCTTTATCACCTCGCCGAGCAGCGGATCGATTGTATAGATCGAGTCGATCTCGTCACCCCAAAACTCAATTCGATAAGCCTGATCCTGATAGCTCGGATACAGTTCGACAACATCGCCGCGAACTCGAAAAGCGCCGCGTTCAAAATCGATGTTAACGCGCTCGTACTGTAGCTCGACCAGCTTTTGCAGAAACTCCTCACGCTTGATCTTTTGCCCCGGCTCGATAAAAACCAGCATCCCGTAATAAGCATCGGGATCACCGAGGCCATAGATGCACGAAACCGACGCAACTACAATGACATCGCGCCGCTCAAAAAGTGCGCGTGTCGCCGACAGTCGCAAACGGTCGATCTCTTCGTTTACGGTTGCTTCTTTTTCTATGTAAAGATCGGCGGCGGGAACGTAGGCCTCTGGCTGGTAGTAATCGTAATACGAAACAAAATACTCAACTGCGTTTTCAGGAAAGAATGTTTTAAATTCTTGATACAGCTGTGCCGCCAGCGTCTTATTATGAGCGAGCACCAGCGTCGGCCTCTGCGTCTGCTCAATTACATTGGCAATCGTAAACGTTTTGCCGCTGCCAGTGATGCCAAGTAAAACCTGATGCTGCGTGCTGTCGTTCAGCCCGTCAACGAGTTGTCGTATCGCTTCCGGCTGATCGCCTTTCGGCTGGTTTTCAGATATGAGACGAAATTGCACTCTTCAATCATACACGAAACGCGTAGAAATGCACAAGCCCCGCACGTTAGTAAGGGCGGTACACGCACGTTGAATTGAATGCACCGCCTCTACTTACGTGCGGGCTTATGCATCAAGCCTGAAAGTTTCGTCCGAAGCCCATCTCGTTCTTCGTTGAACGCATCGCCGCGGGCGGAATAGATGTCGGTGATTAGCTGTGCGTCGGATGGGCGAAATGCTCGGAGCATTACATCGCGGCTGCGGATGATGCCTTTTGCGTCAATCACTATCACGGCTCGCGTGAAACTGACCGGATATATAGAATGTTTGGCGTAAAGCCGCGTTACAACCCTGTCATGATCGGCGAGCAGCGATAAAGGCAAGCCAAGCTTTTGCGCGAATGAGCTATGCTCATCCGGCAGCGCCGGCGAGATCCCGACTATCTCCGCGCCGGTTTCCAGATAATCCTTCCACTTGTCGCGAACCGAACACAGCTGCCGTGTACAGACAAGTGTTTCGTTTTGCGGATAGAACAAAAGTACGACGACTCTTCCGCAATGATCCGAAAGCCGCCAGTCGTTATTTTTCTCATCGCAAAGGACAAAATCCGGCGCGGACGCACCGATAGTAACTAAGTCAGAACTTCCATCTTGATCGTTTGCAAGTTTGGCGGACATCCATTCAGTTGCGTTAGTAGTTTTTAGGCAGGGACTCGCGCGCCAATTTGCTCAAGGCTTTTGATCGCATCCTGAAGCTTGCTGAGCACGTCTCCCGAACACTTGCCGCTTTGCCGCAGCTCGTTCAAACCCGCCAGCGAACGCGAATCTTTTACTGCTTTCATCACATGCAGGAGAGCAAATTTTACTCGCTCATCTTTGTGACTGCGCAACGCCTCAAATATCTCTTTGTTCTCGCCGGATTTTATAATCAGGGCAACCAGCGTGAACGCTTCATACGCGATCTTTATGTCTTCATGTATGAGCCGGTCGAAAGATTTTGATACGATGCTGGCCTCGACAGCCGCTCGGACCGCCTGGCTCATCCTGAATTCATCATGTGTTTCAATGATTCGCTTCCAGGCCCCCGAACGGTCAAAGCTCAGCCGGAAAAGTCCGCGTGCCGCAGCCGCCCGAACCTCGCGGGTCGGATCGGCACAGGCGAGCAAAATCGCTTCGAAAACGGATTCATGATCGAAATCGGTAAGCACCGTTACGGCTTTCGCGCGAATGCCTGACGAAAGATCGTAGAGCGCCATCTGCGACAAAGCCTCGACAGAATTTGCTGTTCTAAACGCGGCTAGGACTTTTATCGCGACTTCGCGAACCGACTCGTACTCTTCATTTTCCTCGTTCGCCGACTCGATCGCGTCGAGGAGCGATTTCGCATTCGACTCCGCCAGCGGCTCGAAATATTTTGCCGGCGTGAGATCGCCGAATGAATTGATAGGAAGCTGCGCATATTGCAGCATCTTCATCTTTTGCTGAAAGGCTTTGGTTTCTATGTTGTGCCCGTCTGCAAAGGCCGCTTCGTTAAATTCGGCTGATTCCTCATTCGATTGTCCCGGACGCTTCAACGCATGTCTGACAGAATGCGAATTGGAGCCTGACTTTTTTGCTTTTCTCAACCACTCAAGCTCTTTGTCCCCGTCAAAATCTCCCATCTCGAAAGATTCGCCGTAATAATCCGAGTCTGCTTTGTTGTACTGAGTTTCGTTGCCCCTTTTGCTCTTTTTCCAGAAATAATATGCTCCGCCGAGCGCGATCAGAACTATCGCAGCCGCAAGATAAATCGTAGTCTCGCTGAATGAATCGGGCATTTGTGCCCTTTTCGGAAGCGACGACTGTGCTAGGGCATCAGCCGCGAAAGCGCTCAAAAGTAGCAGCGAGCCCATGGTAAGGCTAATTAGTTTATTGGTGCAATTCATGCGTGGGTAAGACGATGTTCGAAGAGGGTTGGCACCCAAAATTCGCGGAAAATGCAGGCGGCTCTGAAAATTCAGTAAGCCGTCTATTATTATGCATGTTTTCGATCGATTTGTCATCAGAAAATTCAACCGTGTTAGTAGAGGTTTAACCGCTTCAGGCTTCCAGAAATATTTTCCCAAATAATCACTTTTGCGAACATCCTTAAGTCATAATAGAGTTAACTGTGAACAACAGAATTGATATGACTGCCGTTTCAACCATTTCCGAATCCGAAATCCCCGGCCTTAAACGGCTGCGCCGAGGTAAGGTCCGCGATGTGTATGAGATAGACGACGAGCGGCTTTTACTGGTCGCGACCGACCGTATTTCGGCCTTTGACTGCGTTTTGCCGACTTTAATACCGCACAAAGGCGAAGTGCTGACGCAGCTTTCGGCATTTTGGTTCGAAAAATTGAGCGAAATTGCCGATAATCACCTGATTTCGGCCGATCTCGATGCAATGCCCGAAAATTTGCATCAGCATGAATATTTACGAGGCCGCTCGATGCTGGTTCGTAGGACTGAAGTATTTCCCGTCGAGTGCGTTGTTCGCGGCTATCTGGAAGGCTCAGGCTGGAAGGATTACCAGGCGACAGGGAAGATCTGCGGCCACGATCTTCCGCCCGGCCTTAAACAATGCGATCGGTTGCTCGAACCGATATTCACACCCGCGACCAAAGCTGCCACAGGCCACGACGAGAATATCACCGGCATGAAATTTCGCAACATCATCGGTGCTGAAAATGCTGCGATTCTCAAAGCCACTTCACTAGTACTATACGAAACAGCCGCTGAATACGCTCTGTCGAAAGGCATTATCATCGCCGATACAAAATTCGAATTCGGCCGCGATGCCGACGGCAATATACTTTTGATAGATGAACTGCTAACGCCCGATTCGTCACGATTTTGGTCAGATCACAATTATGAGCCTGGCCATGCCCAACCGTCGTTTGATAAACAGTTCGTCCGCGAATATCTCGAAACCCTGGATTGGAACAAACAGCCGCCAGCGCCGCCTTTGCCGCCAGAAGTCGCCCAAGCGACGAGCAGACGATATATCAAAGCACTCAAATTGCTCACGGACAAAGACTTGTCAGAACCGCCTGCGTAAGCGGGTGGCCAGTTAAATACTTATTAATTCAACTTCGTCACCCACCCGAATCGTAGCTCCAGCGTTTTCCGCAATCAGATTTTGCCCAAAAAGCACAGCATTTCCCGACATCCCGAGCGATTCAAACCGTTCGGGAATAACATTTTTAGCCATTCGATAAGAGGCAAGCGTCTTCAAAGGCTCTTTTCCAGCAAATTCGCCCTTCGTTTGGTCAACGGTTGTAATCACGCATCGTTCGCAAGGCTTTGTCGAGCGAAAAACGGCCTCGCCGATGCGCATTTTCTTCCAATCATCTTCCACAAATGCCTCCGCACCCGAAACGACCAGATTTGGCCTGAATCGATTCATCGGCAGCGGTGTTTCCAACCGCGAATTCAAATCCCCGAGCGAAGCTTCGCTTATTAACAACAAAGGATAACCATCCGCAAAGCTAACAACATCGTCATTCCTGTTGAACAACGGATTCACAATTCGTCGCGTGTCGTCCGGCATATACACAAGCTGGCACTCAATGCCGATCGCATCCGAAAACCATTCACTAACTTCGCCGCTGTAAACGAGGCCGTCGCAAACGCTTTGCCAAATCGCAACCTGCTGTCGTTCGCCTTTGTCCGGCTCGAATGGCACTTCCATCGCAGCAGTCTCACTACCAGCCACCCGTAACCCATCACTTGTCACCTCAACAGTTATCGTCGCCATTTGAGGAAATTCACGCTGCGTCAGAAAGCCGTTTTGCTTGTCTGTCAGCATCCAACGCCTGTCATATTGCAGCCCGCGTTCCTCGACCGAAGCCGAATCGGTGCTAATTCCACGGAGGGATTTGATCGGATAAATATTTATCTCAGAAATATGAATCATTCGTTCGTGCGACTAAATTCGAATAGCTGTAAAAAAGATCGCCGTCAGGGTAAAAACACACAGTCCAAGAAAAGCTTCAAATTTGGGTAAACCGATCACACTCAGTGTTAATCCTACAAATAACACTATTGCCACCATGAAGAAGAGATGTCCAGTCGCCTCAGGTCGCCAAGGGCTATATTCCGTCCTCGCATAGAACAGTATCGCCGCAGCCGCAATATTCGCCCCGAGCCCGTATTTTCCAGCCCTATTTCTGAATAGTTTCCAAGTTGAGTCCCTCATTATCAAGTTTTCTAAGCTATTTTCTACACGCTTGACATCGTCGGCAGACTTCTTTATACTAGCACTCTTGGACTACGACTGCTAAATTCATGGATTTTCGACTGCAAGTCCAATTTGTAATTATCACTAAAATTACTTTATTTACAAGGAGCAAAAACTATGGCAACTAACATAACACCACTTCACGACCGCGTAATTCTCAAGCGGATCGAGGACAATGTAAATCAGACGGCCGGCGGGCTTTTCATTCCCGACACGGCTAAGGAAAAGCCGCAAGAGGGCGAAGTCATCGCCGCTGGTGCGGGGAAATATAAAGAAGACGGCACGCGTCAGGCGCTTGATGTCAAAAAGGGCGACCGCGTTCTTTTTGGCAAATATTCGGGCAGCGAGATCAAGCTAGACGGTGACGAGTTCATCATCATGCGCGAAGACGAGATCCTCGGAATCATAAGCAGAGCCGGCGAAGCCGCTAAATAAGTCGTCATCGAGGAAGTCTGGGAAGTCTAGGAAGGCTTCGCTGATTGAGACTTCCGAGACTGGCTAGACTTTCAAGACTTTCAAGACTTTCTAGACTAGGAGAAAATAAATCATGGCAAAACAAGTAGTACACGGAGAAGACTCACGCGCCGCAATTTTACGCGGCGTTAATCAGCTCGCGGACGCGGTGAAAGTTACACTGGGACCAAAGGGCCGCAACGTCGTTATCGACAAGAAATTCGGTTCACCGACGATCACCAAAGACGGTGTGACCGTTGCGAAGGAAATTGAATTAAAGGATTCGCTCGAGAACATGGGCGCGCAGATGGTTCGCGAAGTCGCGAGCAAGACTAGCGATGTAGCCGGTGACGGCACGACGACCGCTACGGTTCTCGCGCAGGCGATCTTTAAGGAAGGCGTCCGCACGGTTGCGGCGGGTGCAAACCCGATGGCGCTCAAACGCGGCATCGAAAAAGCAGTAGTCGCCGTCGTTGAGGAAGTCCACAAGCTTTCCAAGCCGGTCACGGGCGATATGATTGCACAGGTCGGCACGGTTTCGGCCAATGGCGACAAGACGATCGGCACGATCATCGCTGAGGCGATGGACAAAGTCGGCAAAGACGGCGTTATCACCGTCGAAGAGTCCAAGACGATGGAAACGCTGCTCGAAGTCGTCGAGGGAATGCAGTTTGACCGCGGCTATCTCTCGCCGTATTTCGTTACCGATGCAGACAGAATGGAAGCCGTCCTCGACGAGCCTTACATCCTGATCAACGAGAAAAAGATCTCGAACATGCGCGATCTGTTGCCGATCCTGGAGCAGGTTGCCAAGATGGGCCGTCCGATGCTCATCATCGCTGAGGACGTCGAGGGTGAAGCTCTCGCGACCTTAGTTGTTAATAAACTCCGAGGCACGCTCAACGTAGCAGCCGTTAAAGCGCCTGGCTTCGGCGACCGCCGCAAGGCAATGCTCGAAGACATCGCGACGCTCACGGGCGGCAAGGTCATCTCTGAGGATCTCGGCATCAAGCTCGAGACGATCACGCTTGAAGACCTCGGCAAAGCCAAGAAGGTCACGATCGACAAAGAGAACACGACCGTCGTCGAAGGCGCAGGCTCGGGCGAAGCGATCGACGGGCGCATAAAAACGATCCGCAATCAGATCGAAGACACGACCAGTGACTACGATCGCGAAAAATTGCAGGAGCGTCTTGCCAAATTGGTCGGCGGCGTCGCCGTGATCAAAGTTGGAGCGGCGACGGAAACTGAAATGAAGGAAAAGAAGGCCCGCGTCGAAGATGCAATGCATGCGACACGCGCGGCTGTCGAAGAAGGAATCGTGGCCGGCGGCGGAGTCGCCCTGGTCCGTGCCGGAAAGGTTCTTGACTCATTCAAGACCAACGCTGAAGATGTCGACGAACAGATCGGCGTCACGATCGTCAAGCGTGCCCTCGAAGAGCCGCTTCGCCAGATCGCACAGAACGCCGGTAAAGAAGGCGCGGTCATTGTCGAAAAGGTGCTCGGCAGCAAGGAAGCCAACTATGGCTTTAACGCCGCCAGCGAGAAGTTCGAAGACCTCGTCGCGGCAGGCGTCATCGACCCGGCCAAAGTCACGCGTTACGCTCTGCAAAACGCAGCTTCGATCGCCGGCCTTATGCTCACCACCGAAGCCATGATCGCAGACGCCCCGGACGAAAAGGGCGACGGCGGAATGGGCGGAATGGGCGGCGGCATGGGCGGCATGGGCATGGGGATGTAAATTTCTGAGCTTAGTCACGCTTGGTTATTTAACTAACAAGGCTCTATCCGGCAACGGGCAGAGCCTTTTCTTTTAGATCTGCTCTAGCAACGGTGCAAATTCGCGCGGAAGCGGGTAAAATTGCTGACGAACAAGTTGGTCGATCTCAAGTGTATTTCGGTATTCGATTTTTCATAAATGGCTAGAGAAATTATTTCAGATTCAGCGATTGCCCGGAGAGCGTATTGGGTCGAAGAGTTGCGCAAAATTAGCGGGAACTTCGGCGATGATTCAAGCAAGGTCGAGAAGGAACTTGCGGAGGAAATAAAAAAAGAACCCGGTATAGCCTTAATCGAACATCTGCGATTGTGTGGTGATATTCCTGAGTCTTATAGCCATGACTCAACCGAAGAAAAACTCTATTCAAAATATACCGACTCTTTGCTTAGCGAAGCTTATAAAGCAATCGGCTTAAAAAGCATTGTCCTTACGGAACGCGCTGATGCCGCGGATGTTGAGGCGTTTGCGACAGACTATAGTTTCGTGGCCGACGCGAAGGCCTTTCGTCTAAGTCGAACCGCTAAGAACCAAAAAGACTTCAAAATTCAGGCTATGGATGGTTGGAAGTATGGGAAGCCCTATGCAATGGTTGTTTGCCCGATCTATCAGCTACCTACTAAATCAAGTCAAATCTATCAACAGGCGACCACACGGAATGTATGTATTTTCACGTACTCACATCTCTGCATGCTCGTCTTGTTTGCTGGAGTCGAGGGTCCCGAAAGAGCGGAAGAACTCCTTCAAGAAATATTCCTTGCCATTGCGGGTTTGAATCCGTCGAAAGAAAACTACGCCTATTGGCTCGCCGTTAACCGAACAATGCTCGGCTTTTCGGAAAGCATTCCAGCACTTTGGGAAGCGGAGAAACAGGCCGCTGTGGAATCCATCGTGTTGGCAAAGGAAGAAGCTCTCACCTATCTCGCAGACGTGCGTAAAAAAATGATGCGAATGACGCATGAAGAAGCCATAGAAGAGTTGCTGAGAGTGCACCGGATCGAAAGCAGAATCAAGATAATTAGCGCTGTCAGTTCAAACAATATTCTTGGTATCGCATAGAAACTATGAACACAGACGATTTCCGAAATACAGTTGTACAGGGAGACTGCGTTGAAGTAATGGCGGCCCTTGGCGCTGGCTCGGTTGATTTAACAGTTACGTCCCCGCCATACGACAACTTACGCAACTATAAGGGGTTTGCGTTCGACTTTAAGAGCATTGCTGAGCAGCTCTTCCGAATAACGAAAGAGGGCGGAGTTCTTGTTTGGGTGGTGAATGATGCAACTATCGAGGGAAGCGAGACTGGCACAAGTTTCCGACAGGCGCTGCATTTCAAGGATATTGGCTTTAACCTTCACGACACGATGATCTTTCGCAAGCGTAATCCGATTCCTCAAATCTACAGACGGAGATATAACAACGAATTTGAATTCATGTTCGTATTCAGTAAAGGTCAAGTTCAAACCCACAACCTCTTACAAGTTGACTGCTTACACGCCGGTTTAGAGTTGAATGGAACGACTTATAAAAACTACTCGAAAAATGACCAAAAACGTTCCAAACTAGCGAAGCCTGTAGGTAAGACGAAGGTCAAAGGAAACATTTGGGAATATGTCGTAGGCAAGAGGCAAGAGGACCAAGATGCGAAGGCTCATTCGGCTCCTTTTCCTGTGGCCTTGGCGCGCGATCATGTAATTTCATGGACCAACGAGGGAGATTTGGTGCTCGACCCGATGTGCGGAAGTGGCACGACGTGCATCGCGGCAAAACAGATGGGGCGTGACTTTCTGGGAATTGACGTAAGCCACGAATACTGCGAAATTGCTAGAGAACGAATTAGAAACGCAGATGGGTTTCAAAACGCACTTCCATTGGGATCATTGATCCAGAGTGCTTAGAGCCGGATCATGCGAGAAAAGCCCGTTAAGGAAGCAAGCCGTATTTTCCAGCAAAACCACGATAAATACTGGCTAAAATGCGATTTGCGGGAATTTTATGGCGTGGACGGAGCGATTTTTTCCGTTCATTTTTTGATTTTCTGCGTTCCGTGAATGGATTTATCCGTGCGCGGAGCGCTTTTTTGTTTCCAGAATTTGGTTTTGTCCGTGCGGGATTTGCTTTTGTCCGTCAAAAATTCGTACCTTTTTTGTCGATATTGAGTTTTTCGGTTTCAGCGAATGGTTTTGTGCTTGGACTACGGCTTTTTTTGCGAACAATATTTCCTTTTTTTATTCCACAAAATTGTTCTGTCCATCAAGAAAATGAAATTCCGGCTTGAGATTTTTTGAGATTCGGAACATAATTTTCGCGAATCGCAACACGACCCCATCAATCGTCATCCGAAGTTGTATTGCCTGACCTTTCCTGGAATCGTTTCCGCGATTCTATTCCAAAAAATTAAAAGGAGAATTTGTTATGGCAGTAGTTCAACAAAAAAATGATTGGCTTCCGTCACGGTTGGCGGATGTGGCTGAGATGTTTACAAATGTGAAGGCGAAGGTCGGCGGTTATTCCGGCACTTTGCCTTTGACGCTCGCTCAAACTACGGCGATAGTTTTGATCTGCAACGAGTTTTTGAACGTTTACAACTACGTTCTGCAGGCACGCTCAACGACGGAGGGTTTGGTCGAATGGCGCGACATTATCCTTCGCGGCACACCCGTAGGCGGCGCGGCACCTGCTCCGCCAGCCTATCCGACATATACGGCGATCGCGGGCAGTACGGTCGGAATAATCACGGCGTTTCGCGATTACGCCGATATTATTAAATCCGCTCCCGGCTATACGCGGGCGATCGGCGAAGACCTGATGATCGTTGCCGTGAGGCCGGACGCACTTGTCCCGGAGGAGATCATGCCCCAGCTCAGGGTCAAGACTTTGTCGGGCTTTTTGGTGAATGTTGGGGGTTCGATGCAGGGATTCGACGCACTGCGCGTAGAGTACATTCGCAACGCAAGCTCGACCTATAACATCGCTGCGTTCCTCACAAGGCTGCCCGGCGAATTTGCAATCGTTCCGGCAACCCCCGGCCAACCCGAAGCCGGCCGCATCCGCGCCGTCTTCATCAAAAAGAACGAGCAGTTCGGCAACTTTTCGCCGGAGTATCCTGTTGTTCTTTCGTGATGGGGCGATTTGAATTAAGGAAAAAAAAGGACGGCGTGGGGCTGTCCTTTTTTTTATTTGGGGTCGTGATCAATTTGTCGGGCGTTTGGGACGCGTCCTTAGCCTTCTGCGGGTCGCGTCCGACGTGCGACGCGGAAATCCAGGCCCTCATTTTGAAATCGGCGGAGCCGATGCCATATTTGTAGCCCCACGTGAAGCGATAGCGAAACGTGGGGTATCGGCGAACAAAATATTCGAGCGTGTGAAACACGCGGCATATGCCGCATGCTCCGCACGCT
>JBJXHF010000096.1:0-116850 GCA_046160805.1 Pyrinomonadaceae bacterium | reverse complement strand
TTCGGAGCTGTACTCGGACCGCTATGACCTGCCTGAGGGCGTCGAGCTGATCGTCAGCGAAGGCCAGCAGGTGGACTCCGGTGCGGTTCTTGCGCGCTCCGCTGAGACGACAACCGGCAAGGACGGCAAGGAGCTGCCGGTGAGCCAGGTTGTTGCCCGGCTGCCCGGCCGCGTAACGGTCGACCGCAGCAACCGCGTCTCGATCCTCTACGAGGAGCGGGAAGAGCGCGAGTACCCGGTCCTCGGCACTGCCCGCGTGCGTGTCGAGGCTGGTGAGTACATCCGCGCCGGCCAGCAGCTGACGGACGGCCCGCTGGACCCGCAGGACATTCTGCGGATCATGGGTCCGGAAGCGGTGCAGCTCTACCTCGTCGCGGAAGTCCAGAAGGTCTACCGCAACCAGGGTGTGAACATCAACGACAAGCACATCGAGGTGATCGTCCGCCAGATGCTTCGCTGGGTGAAGATCAAGGAGGTCGGCGATACCGAGTTCCTGCTCGAGGAACAGGTTGACCGCTTCCGCTACGAGGACGAAAACCGCCGCGTCGCCGACGAAAAAGGCAAGACGTCAGTCGGCGAGCCGCTGCTGCTCGGTATTACAAAAGCATCGCTCTCGACTGACTCATTTATTTCAGCCGCGAGCTTCCAGGAAACGACACGCGTTCTCACCGAGGCCGCAATTTCGGGCCGCATCGATTATCTTCGAGGCCTCAAAGAAAACGTCATCATGGGACGACTCATTCCTGCCGGCACCGGTATGAAGTATTACCGCAACGTCAAAGTCGCCCCCGACGCGACCGAGAACCGCAAACAGGAAGACGAGTTTGACGAAATGACCGACTACATTCGCGGCGGCTTGCCCATGGCACCGATCCCCGCGGATGGCGACGGTGAAATTGAAGAGGATTTCGACGCCGAAGAAACCGATGAGGTTTTTGACATCGACGAAGCAATGAAGATCGATGTCGAGGATGACCAGTTATAATTTTGTATTCATGTAGAAGAAGGCCGGAAGCAAAATTTCCGGCCTTTTTTTTTGTTTTGCACTCCAATCACTCAAAAATCAGCTAACCGTCACCGGACATTCGGGCGAATAAGGTGACTACAAGCATTTTAACCAGTAATTGTTGAGATCTTCCGACACTTGGTGTGCCGGCTGCCTATTCCAATTGATTGGCGCTCAAAATAATTTCGGAAGCGCGGGAATATCGCATGACATAACGGACATTCTTGCAACGAAGACACGCTTGCTTAACGCGGTGTAATTTTGATAGCTGAAACTAAGAGCTATGCGGTAGAGCTGTGTCTTGTTTAAAATTTGCAGCATTACAGGAGTAAGTAAGATGAAAAACAAACTGTTTCAGGTATTCGTTTTGGCAATTATCGCAATGTCGTTTAGCGCGGCGGTCTTTTCACAGGAAGAAAAGGTTGCGCCGGAGACCGCAATAAGATGGCATTCATTAAACCGGACCGTCAATATTACGCGTTCGGGAGTTTATCGTTTGGAAGACGATGTCCGCGTTCAAAATGGCGACGGCATCGTGATAACGGCGTCGAATGTGACGCTCAATCTTAACGGTCATTCGGTCTCGACTCGCGCGGAAGGAACTGGGCGCGGCGTAGTCGTTAGCGGAGCGAGCGGAGTTTCAGTACGAAATGGCAAGATCGGCAGCTTTAATGCAAATGTTATGGTCTCAGATTCGTCAAATGTTGTCGTTGAGAACCTACAAATCACCGGCGAGGGCCTCGCGCCTGTCGGCGGCCCGACCGAGATGGGCATTCTGATCGTCAATGGACGCGCAGTTGCTGTAAACAAGAATGTTATCTCGTCGGTAAACCTCGGAATATTCGTTCGCGGTGCCGCGTCGACCGGCAATCGAATCTTTGAGAACGTGATCGTCGGTGGTTCGACCCCCGGAAATAACCTTCTCGGCATTTGTTACAACCCTGCCACCGGCCAAGGAACTGACGGCCCGCGTGGCGATAATATCTATAACAACGTGATCACGCGCTTTGGCTATGCTATCGCCATCAGCACAGGTTCGGTTTATAATATCTTCAACGAAAACAATCTCGCATCGTTTATCGGCGGCTTTCGCGAGCCCGGCGCGTTAACGACTGGTGGCGGTACGAACGTTTCTGAAGGAAATCTGATGGTGACGATACCGTCAACCGTTCTTCCGTAGCAGATCGGCTTAAATCTGGTGGCTTGAGGCAGAAGGTATGTCGGAATCCTTATGCCGAAGGTCGGCGAGCGATCAGGCCGCGATTTCAAAGCGGCCTTTGATCGTTTAAAAACTTTCCATTTTTGGAATAAAGAGTACAAGACCGCGAATATTAGTAGCGGGACGTGTGATCTATGATTATTCTGTAAACGATGTTCGGACTAAAGTGGCTGGAAAGTAAACAAGACCGGTGGCAGGCCTTTGAGGGCGAGGCGTTGCAATATCGCGGCGACCTTTTCCGCACCGCGATGTGGCTAACACGAAATCAAACCGATGCCGAAGACCTGGTTCAGGAAACGATGTTTCAGGCAATGAGGTCATACCATTTGTACGAAACTGGAACCAATTGCAAGGCGTGGCTGATGAGAATACTTTACAACCACAACATGAAAAGGATCCGGAACATCCTCAAACTCCGGCTCGTCGAAGATATCGATGAAGTGATTCTTTCGAACGTGCCGTTTGAGCCGGCGGTGTCAGAGAAAATAACTGATGAGGAAGTGCTGGCCGCCATTTGGCGTCTCGCCGAATATTACCGCACTGTCCTCGTCTTTGCCGACGTCGAGGAACTCTCATACAAAGAGATCTCCGAAATTTTGGACCTGCCCATCGGAACCGTGACGTCGCGTTTATTTCGGGCACGCAAGATTCTTAGATTGGACCTTGCAGAGTACGCCCGGAAACACGGTTTTGTGGAAGTAAATCGAGCCGCGCACGGCTAGAGAGGACGATGCTATGAATTGCAAAGAATTTGAATATAACCGTGAATACGACCCGAGTCGTAAGATCGAGGACAACTGCGAACTTAACGACCACCTCGCGAATTGCTCTGCTTGCCGCACGGAATTCGATTCGATCAGTGCGATACGCAGACGCATCCGCTTAGCATCTCTAGGAGCGGCTGAGTTTCAAATCGATCCGGCTTTTAATATTGGACTCGAAAGCCGCCTAAAGGCTGAATTCTTTGCCTCAAATGTTGAAAAGCATCGCTCTAAAGCATCTTGGGTCCGAATATTCGTACCCGCGATAGTGATTTTGACTCTCGCATTTGGCCTCGGCGTCTTACTCCTGAGTAAAACAAATACAGTTGAGGTAGCAAACACCTATCTTTCAAAAGGCCTCTCTGAGATTGGCACTATCGTAGCCGGCAACCACGTCTATTGCACACTCGAAAGGCTTGGTATGTGGGAAACGCTTTCGCACACGGACTACCCGGACAAGGCGAAGTATACCGAAACCGTACTTGCCGCTCTAAAGGCCAATTACTCGGAAGGCGTTCAGTTGGTCAGCGTTCACGATTGCGCCTTTGAGGGAAAGGACTTCAGGCACATTATACTTAGAACTGGCACAGAAGTTGTTTCAGTATTCGTCGACAAAAGCGACATCGTTTCTTCTGTTGAGGAAACACTCACGAGCCCTATCGTTAGCGGAATCGAAAACGGATTCCAAATCGCCAGTTTTAGAAACAATGAACGATTAGTATTCGTCGTCTCGAAACTCTCTGAGACAGATAATCTCACGATCGCTAGAACTCTCTCGTACTCATTTGGTCCTATCTGATTACGTTTGCCAGACAGTCTTCTCAAATGTCCCAGATTGTTCGATCTGTTCCGATTTCCATGCTGGAAACTGGAGCGGATCTATGCGACGGCGACAAACTTCTCCGCGACCCGATCCCGCAATTCACTTGCGAGTGCTTTGCGGTCGGGATTGACGACCGATTCGTCGCCAAAAACAAGAATCGCTGTATATTCTGGAACCTTAAACAGCCGCCATAGATGAGCAAAAAAGCTCATGTCTTCCCACCAGCACGCCGCTTGACTTGCAGGCGTTTCACCGGGCGGTGTTTGATAGCTTATAGAAGCATAAGAAACCGGGATGCCGCTGCGTGCCGCGAATTCGAGAAATGATGAGTTAAACGGCAGCACCTCTTCACCTTTCGTGCTGGTGCCTTCGGGAAAGACAATGACGCCTTCGCCTTTATCGAGTCGTTCGATAATCTGCTCGCCCGCGCGTGGAATGTCGCGGCGGTTGCTGCGGTCGATAAAGATCGTGCCCATGTCGCGGCAGATGCGGCCGGCAAGAAACCAATCCTTGACCTCATTCTTTGCAACGAAAATGCCTTTCACAATGGCTCTGATCGCGGCAATGTCCGTGTAGCTCAAATGATTTGTAACCAGGAAGAACGGCGGTGTTGGCGGTTTGCCCGCAACCTCAATTTTCATATTTGAGATGCGAACAAAGCTGTTTGTCCACGCTCCGAAGATCAACTGTCTCCACCGCAGCTTATCACGAACAAAAATGCGTGCGACAAACCAGATCGAATACAAACCCAGAGTCGAGGTCACAAACAATATGAATCTGATCGCTGCGCGTATGCTTCTCATTGCGGTTCAATCTTTTTGAAATTGTATCGCAGCAAAAACCGCATCGGCAAAGGTTTGCCGTTTCGCTCGGCTGGGCGCCAGTTCATGGACCGAACAGCCTTTTCGACTGATTCGTCCAAACCGTATCCAGCCCAGCGGACGATTCTTGCGTTGAGGATCACGCCCGTTTTGTCGAGATCGACGACTATATCGACCGTTGCTCTGATGTCATAAAGAAAAGCCTCGCTTGTATATTCCGGTTTGATACGGCGGTAAGGAATAGGCGCTTTGAAATTCTTTGCCGAAGGCAACCCGTCATCGGGCAGCTCTTCCATTTCCGAGAGCGGCGGCTCGCTAAATTCGGCTTTCATTACTGCCTTTAATTTTTCTGCAATCTGCAACGCCAAATCTCCGCTCGTCTCGGCGAGCAGATTTTGAGCCGCTTGTGGTTTTGCTGCCTCAAACCGCACGAGCCGCCAAAATACTAGTCTTCCCGAACGGGCACTCGCGCCATATATCGCGGCATGCGCCTCGTAATACTCAGGCCGCTGCGACGAGCTTCGTCTAAGAGTTGCCGAATTGACCAGAATAAAATAATCGCAGCCGATAGCAGAGCCGATTGCCTTTGACGCTGTCGCCGTTAAGTTAAATGGATTCTCTGGCTTGGCCGAAGAGAATGCAGCTTTGCTCATTGCGCCATCCAGTAAGCGAAATTGTTTTGCAAGCTGATCTTCGAGTCGTTCGGCGTAGGCTTCGCTTTCGTCAGTTTGATTGGGCGCAAGAACCGCAATTTTTTGTGCTGCAGCCGGAACACAGAAAATTAACGCAAAGACGCAAAGTCGCAAAGTCGCGAAGTTAAGAAACAAGCTCAGAGAAACCATAGAACCCTTATGATTTCTTTGCGGCTCTGCGTCTTTGCGTCTTTGCGTTAAAGTCTCTTTCATTCTTGTGGTAGAGATTTGTGATTCTTTCTTTCAGCTCGGCCGGAAAGCATATGCGATGCACGCGGTAGCCTTCCTGTAGTCCGCGAACGGCCGAGCTGACCGATGATATTTCGCGTATCACAGGGCGCGAGAAACCGTCCTCGACAAATATAAGATTTTTGGGATCCGTATCTTTTGAATAAAACGAATACGGTATGTTCCCTGCATTATCCTCGACAAAATAATAATCAGGATCAAAACCAGCATCTGCAACTACCATTTTCGAATCGGCTATAAATGCTCTCGCTTCCGCTTCCGGCATATCGAGGTCAATGGCTTTAAACAGATCGCGGTTGAGAAATCTTTTGGCCAGATCGGAAAGGATCGAGTCGGCCGAATACTGCCAGCGTTTGATGCTGAATAGAATGTCGGTGTCGTCCATTTCGAGATGTTCTTTGAGGTTAAGTTTTTCGCCGGCAAGCACTTTTTCCATCGGCGAGCCTTCCGATCGCCATACATCTCCGCCGGATTTAAACAACTCTATCGCTCGACGCAGCAGCACACGCAGAACAGCTTCGGCGGATCGCAGCGTCCGATGAAAATAGACCTGCCGGTACATATAATACCGAGCCTGGAGATAATCTTCGACAGCATAGATGCCGGGAGCCGACACATACAAATGATCGTCCGCCTCGTTTATCTCGATCGATTTAATTATCCACTCAAGATCGAAAATGCCGTATTTGGCGCCGGTCATCAGGCTGTCGCGAAGTAGATAATCCATCCGGTCCACATCAAGTTGTGAAGAAACGAGCTGCGCAAGAGCACGCGGTTGAAAATCACCTCGAATAATTGAAGCAACATCCTGAGGCAATTGCGACGAAAAATCGCTCAGCAGCCTTCCGACCTGAGTGTCGCGGCTCAAAACGGCTTCGATAGAAAACTGCTCGTGATGAAAATCAAGTATAGATTCGATGACGTGGGAAAAAGGCCCGTGGCCGATGTCGTGCAGCAGAGCAGCGACTCGAACGGCAGTCTGCGCTTCCGCCGTTATGTCATAACTCACGCGCAACTTTGCAACCATTCGCGCCGCGAGATGAAATGCGCCCAAGCTGTGAGTAAAACGCGAATGCTCCGCCGACTGATACGCAAAATACGCAAGGCCCAACTGCCGAATCCGCCGCAGCCGCTGAAATTCCGGCGTGTCTATCAACGACACGATCAACCGTCCTTCGTCCGTGCCCGTACCAACCCGGATGATATTATGGACGGAATCTCTATAGATTCGCTCTAAGGGAGGCATCTAGTTTTGCTTGCTTCTGAGCTCTGCGATCGACGCGCGTGCCTTCTCGGCATCCTTTGCCTTCGGCTCGAGTTTAAGGTAAGCCTCGAGCTCGGTCGCGGCTTCTTTGTATCGTTTGGCTGACCAATAAATTCCTGCCAACATGTAATGCGCCATTCCAGCCTGGACATCGCCGACTTCAATCGCCTTTCGAAAAGCTTGTTCCGCAACATCCGGCCTGGCGAGTTTCAACTGCGTCAAACCCATGTAGTAATGTCCGCGATAGGAGGTAGGATTAATAATGAGTGATTCCATCAAATATTTTTCCGCTTCAGTAAAAGATTTTTCATTGAACAGGGCGCAGCCTAAGTTTAAGTTCGAGGCTGCGGATGACGAGTCATGCTTTACCGCGTAGCGAAATGCCTCGATCGCACCTTTTGCATCATCAGTTTTTAACAGCAGTTGTCCAAGAAGATTCCATGCCATCGAAAATTCATTATGAATCGAAAGAGCGCTCCTTAATTGATCAATTGCGCGAGCGTCATTTTTCTCATTTATTGATCTTTGCGCACTTTCATATAGTTCGACTGCCGGTTTGGGAATAGCGGCCAGTTTCGCATTAATGACCGCAAGCGCCACACGCAGTTCTCTCGATTGCTTCGGCTTCAGAAAAACCTGAACATTCGCTATTTTTGCTCCACCCAGAACTCTTATAGTAGTACTAAGATTACTGCTGCCCGGATCGTCAATAGTTACATTTTCCCGAACTTCCTCGAACGTCTCGCTGCTGTCGATCTGAACTGTATAAGAACCGGGCACGAGGTTCTTGAACGCGAAGTTGCCGGTGCCGTCGGATATTACAGAAAGCTCGTTTGAGGATATGTTGACCAGCCGTATTTTCAAGCCCATCAGATCGCTGCGTCGTCCGCTTGCACCGTAGATCCGTCCCTGTATCTTATGACTGCCTCCATTGCCGATGTCGTTTGTCGCCGAACCTTGTGCCTTGGCTTCAAGCGGAAAAACGGAGATGAACCCAAGAACGATCAATGGTAAAAAAAGCCGCCCAAAACTGCCGGCAAAAAATTTCGGAAACATTGATGATACCTCCAACGGTTTATTTTATGTTACTTTCAGTTTATTCCGATTTCGATTGAAATACAACAAAAATGATCTATCGTCTCGTAGGATCGCCTAAATGGCGCGGCGATTATGATGTTTGAAATCTTGACCCGTTAATTTTAGGAATGTCGCCGAAGGTGACCGACAATATAGCCGAGGGTGAAGCCGCTTCGGCGGAACCCTCGGTTGGAGTCATTCCAATCGTCGGCTCCCTGAAAGGGAGCAACAACATCGTTCTTCGCATGCTATTGTTCGTCGCCTTCAGCGACGGTTATGCTTGGTGCTCCGCATCGTAGGGTTTCGCTCGCAAAGCCTCGCTGCACCCTACGCTATATTATTTGTCACCTTCGGCGACAGGAAAACACAAAAGATGAAAACTATTATTGTGCATTGTGCACTCTGCAATGTGCATTAAAAAAGCTGCCTGGAAACTAGTTCCAGGCAGCACTCCAAATATGGTGCCGATTAAAAACCGGCACCTGGCCTAAATTTCAGGCTAGAAGGAGAATTTAGCTCCAAAACGGAGATGCGACGGGAACTGGAAGATCGTGCCCGTACCGTAAAACGGATTCGGCCCCGGCGGAATTCCAGCTGCTCCGCTGTTGATCAGGAACGTCTCATCCTCGCGAACCGCGCGCTGGGTGTTGGTCACGTTGAACCAGTCAGCCGTAAAGCGCAATTCCTTGTTTTCGCTTATCTTCCACGGATAATATGCGCCCATGTCCAAATTGAACGTGGTCGGCGTGCGGCTGCTGCCCGTAAGCGGATTGGTCGCAGTGCCACGCGGGACGCAGCTGAGTCCAGGAATGCAGAACCCTTCATTGTCGCCGTAAAGCGGATGAGGCACCAATGCGTTGAACGGAATGCCCGACTGCGCATAGAAGTTACCCGAGATCATAAGTTTGAAAGGCGTCTGATACGTGCCGTTAAACTTGAACTGATGCGGACGGTCGTTGGGAAGGCGGCCGTACAAACCATCGAGCAGGCTCGGAAGGTCGAACAGCGAAGTGATGTTCGGATCCGCCTGGCCGTTGTCGTTACGGAACAGGCCTTCGTAGTTACCGATCAGGCTTGAAAATACATACGAAGCGATGAACTGATAGTTGTTCGAGAAACGCTTTGTAGCGGTAAATTCAAGTGCACGGTAGTAACGTCGGGCACGTCCGAAAACGTCGCCGCCGTTGACGATACGGTCGTAAATCGCCTGAGGATCCTCGGGAGCGTTAACTCCTTCCGAAATGTATTGCGCCCGAACGAGTTCCGCGATTTCCACGATGCTGGATTCTCCCGGATTGAACAGGAAGTAGAAGTGGCCGTCGTCGAACGAGCCGTCTTCGATAACCGACCCCTGCGGACGATATATGCCTCTCATTCCAAAGGTCATATCTCTGCCGGCCTGAAATTCTATTCCGGCCGTGTATTCGTTCACAGTCTGCGGCTTGAGGCCGTTGACAGCAGGCGATGCAACGTTGCCGAGGTTGCCGAAGTTACCAAAACAACCCGCCTGAGCTTGATTGTCAAGGCACGTTGAACCCGCCGCACCGTTCAAACGGGTGAGATTCAGATTGAAGTCATTCTGAATCGCACCGCCCGATGCCCGAACGTTTACGTCGAGAGGGATCGGTGTTTCAACAAAGCGGGCGTAGTTGGCGAAGATCTTGCCCCTGCCTTTACCCGTGAAATCATAGATAAATCCAAGACGGGGCTGCAGCGTGTCCCACAAATTTGTGAGCTTGCTATTGCCCAAATACCGAACTCCGTTAACCGAGTAAGCCTTCTGGAGATCCCAGCGAGCGCCCATGTTAACCTGGAAGTTCGGCGTGACCTTGAAATCATCCTGAAAATAGAAGCTCGTCGTATCGGTCTTTGTGTCTCCACCCTGAGTGTTGAGGCTGAAGCTGCGAGCCCGGACAACGTCGAGAAGCAGGAACGGATTCGTCGGGTTGACCGAAATAGTTCCGGTTACCGCGGTAGTAACGCCCACCGGTGCCTGGCCTGCGGCGATAAGTGCCTGCACGTTTCGCGTACGCAGTCCGCTCGGACAGGTAATCGTTGTGGTCGAGGTGCGTGAGCAGACGGCAAAACGATTTTCAATTCGGTAGGGTCCCGCAGGATTCTCGGCGGTAAAGTTAAAGTTACCTCCGGTCTGACGCGTATCTATGCTGTACATGTTGCGGGTGAACTCGAAACCATACTTCAAGGTGTGACGACCCCAGATGTTCTGTAGTCTGGCAGCAGTTTCCCAACGGTTACGATCCTGCCGTGACTTGAGGCCACCGGTGCCAAAGCCCTGTCGCACAAAATTGCGCTGAACGGTGCCGCCGGTACCTTCGACATAAGAAAGTTGAACCCCCTGGAAGGTGCCTGCAACGCAAGGACCTGCCGGAGTCGCCGGAACAATAATAGTTCCATTCGCATCACGAACTGGCTGTCCCTCGCCGCAGATCGCGATCGTTGGCGTGATCACGGGGAGCACTGCGCCGTTACGAAGAACTGAGAAACGGTCAGCAATAGCTGTTTCGTCAAGCTCGGGAATTGTGTTGGCACGCTGTAAGTGCAGGCCAAAAGAGAATTCGCCGGTGAAGTTATTTGAAAAGGTTGAGTTCAGGCGGGCTGCGTAGTTTGAGCCGCCTGTCTCGTTGCGGCCGCGGAAGCTGTTGATGTTGGCACCAAAGCCGCTGAAGCCGAAGAGATGGCCTTCCTGCTTTGTAAAGTCGCCGAATGTAGAGAATGTAAACACATTGCTGTTGTTAACATTCCACGTCAGCTTGCCGGCATAGAATGGAGTCGTGATCTTATTCTCAACTGGTGCGAGAAAAGTCTGCGTGAGCGAGAAATTCTTGCGAACCTGCGGATTGAAAGCCGCAAAGAACGACAATTTGTCTTTAACGATCGGCCCGCCGATATCGACACCTGCGTCAACTTCGGAAAAGCCGCTTGGAGCCGCACCAGTCTTGGGGATCGCGGTTGTTTTAATTTCGCGAACAAGTCCCTCGGTTGTAAAGTAACCGAAAAGGTCGCCACGAAATTCATTGCCGCCGCTCTTTGTGATGACGTTAAAAATGCCGCCGGTGGATTTACCGTATTCAGCACCATAAGCGCCGGTTTTGATCTCGATCTCCTGAACGAATTCGAACGGAAGATTCGCACCCGAGCCACCGAACGCAGGGTCAGTGGTGGTCACGCCGTCGAGGATGTAATTGTTCTCCGGGCCGGATGATCCGGCAACCGAAGGATCGCGGTCACGCCCTGAGGCGTCACGCAAACCCGAACGGGCAACCGTCGGGGCGATCGTATAAAGCGACTGCACCGTTCGGCCGGTCGGGAAGTTAGAAAACTGGTCTGACGTAACATTAGTTCCGGTTGTGTTATTAGTCGTGTCCACGTCAGAGGTGGCTACGACGTCAACCACTCCGCCAACACCGGCAGCCCGCAGTTCAATATTTTGCGTTGCTGTGGATGAAAGATTAACAGTTATATTTTCCTGTTTGTAGGATCCAAAACCGGAAGAAGAGGCAACTTCAAGCGTGTATTTGCCCGGCGGGACGGCTTGGAAACGATATGTCCCGTCTGAGTCTGATTTAGTGGTTCTCGAGCCAAGCAGGCTCGGACCATTGATTGTAATGTCTGCACCGGCGACAGCGGCACCATTTGTGTCGCTGACAGTTCCGGTGAGTTCACCTGTAGTACTGGTTTGGGCCATACTTGCGGTTACAAAAAGTAACGAAACAAACGCAAATACAGCCAGCGTAAATAATTTAATATTTGTTTTCATAAGTCAGATTGTCCTTGTCTAAAGGGTATGTAATCGATTTCTGCGTGAGCGCCGGCAGAAATACATACATTCGCAGGTTTTAACGCAAATGCTATGCCTTTGGGATGATTAGGTTTAATTGTTGTAACTAAAGGATGTTGACTTGAGCTGGGAAATGGAAAAAGTTTCAGATTTCCATATTTATGAATACAAAACCTAAAAGTTGAAAAGTAGAAAAGGTTAAAAGGGGAAAGTTCCGAGCTTCATCACTTTTTCCCTTTTCCACCTTTTCCCTTTTTGACCTTTTATGAATTGAGCAGATGGCCCATTTTTTCCTTTTTTGTGCGGAGATAGTGAGCGGCAGGTTCTTCCGCGTCGATCTCGATTGGGATTCTTTCGACGATCTCAAGGCCGGCGCGCTCCAGAGCGGCCAGTTTGTCGGGATTATTTGAAATCACACGCACCTTGCAAAGCCCCAGATCGAAGAGTATTTCCGCACATTGCTGATAGTCGCGGGCGTCGATGGCAAAGCCGAGCTTTGCATTGGCCTCGACGGTATCGGCTCCTTCGTCCTGCAACGCATAAGCCCTAATTTTATTAATAATTCCTATTCCGCGGCCTTCCTGCTGTTGATAGACAATAGCTCCGCGGCCTTCCGCCTCGATCATTTCCATCGCCTTGTTTAGCTGTGGCCCGCAGTCGCACTTGATCGAGCCAAAAACATCACCGGTCAGGCACTGCGAGTGAATCCGCACCAAAGTCGGCACCTCGCCGTCCATTTCACCTTTATAAAGGACTACAAATTCCTCGTCGCTTACAGTCGAACGATAGCCCGCAATCATAAAATCGCCAATATTCGTAGGCAATTTCGCCGACGCAACCCTTTCGACCGTTATCGTACGTTCCGACCACGGGCAATCGCCGCCATTGTTAGTTGATTTTGAGTTATCCAACATCTCACTGCCCATTATACCTCAGTTTCCGTCTGCGTGTCCGTAGCCCGAACGTAAGTAAGGGCTCAACGTTGTTATCCACTCTATACTGAGCCCTCACTTACGTGCGGGCTACTGACAGGCGGCAGAGAAACATGCAGTTTCTCGTCCGAATATTGCAATTGATAAAGCCGCCAGTAAAGCCCGCGCTGCGTGAGCAATTCGTTGTGCGTGCCCATTTCGCGAAGCTCGCCGTGATGCAGCACGATTATTCGGTCGCATTTTTGTATCGTCGAGAGCCTGTGGGCAACGACGAGCGAAGTCCTGTGTTCCATAACACGCTCGACCGCACGCTGGATTAGCTGCTCGGTTTCCGTGTCGATTGAACTGGTCGCCTCGTCGAGTATCAGGATCTTCGGATCAAAGGCAAGCGCCCGTGCAAATGAGATCAACTGTTTTTGCCCTACGGAAAGTCCGGCACCTCTTTCTCTGACCTCAGACTCATATCCGCCGTCGATTTTTTGAATAAACTCATCGGCGTGAACTTCTTTCGCCGCCCAAATAACTCTATCTCTTTTTATTTCAGCATTTCCGAGCCGTATATTGTTCTCTATCGAGCCGCTGAAAAGAAAAACATCCTGCAAAACAACGGCGAAATTCGATCTTAGATCATGCAGACTCCAGTCACGTATATCAACGCCGTCAAGCAGTATCTTGCCTTTCTGAACGTCGTAAAACCGCATCAACAGATTGGTTATGGTCGTTTTGCCTGAGCCTGTGTGGCCGACGAGAGCGATGCTTTCGCCCAGATTCACGGCAAACGAGACGTCCTTCAAAACCCAATCTTCGTTCTTGTAGGCGAACCAAACGTTTTGAAACTCGATTCGTCCCTCGGCACGGCCCGATTTCAATGGTTTTTCCGGAGTTGTAAGTTCGATATCGCGGTCGAGCAGTATGAAAATCCGGTGCGACGCGACAATGGCAGCTTGGAGGACGTTAAATTTATCTGAAAGATCGCGGATCGGCTGATAAAGCTGTTGCGAATACTGAATAAATGCCGCCAAAATGCCAACAGTTAGCCCCGCGCCGGCGGCCGCAAAACCGCCGATATATTCATAACCAAAGGCAAATATGACAACCGCAATCCCGACCGCGCCGATAAAATCGACCAACGGGTAAAAGATCGAGTAATAAAAGATCGTCTCAATATTTGCCTGACGATAATCGTCGTTGATCTCCTCAAAACGCCTTTTTGCTTGTCCCTCGGCGTTGAAAAGCTGAACGGTCTGCGCGCCTGAGATATATTCCTGCAAAAATGCATTGAGCTTCGCGTTTCGCGTCCGAACGCGGTCAAAACCATTGCGCGCGTGCTTGCGAAACCAGTTTGTCGCCGCAAACAACAGCGGAACGGCAATCAGCGACACCAAAGCCAGCTTCCAATCGAGCCAGAACATTATCCCGACGATCGCGAAAATCACAACCAGATCGCCCAAAACGTCAATTACGCCCGACGTAAAAAGCTCATTCAGCGCATCGACATCCGAAGTCAGCCGCGTCATAGTCCTACCAACCGGATAATTGTCGTAATACGCGATCTCCTGCTTTTGCAGCTTTGTAAAGATCTCGGTGCGCAGATCGAACATCACCCGCTGCCCGACATTATTTACCAGAATTTCTTGCGCATAAGAAAAAACAAACCTGAACAAGAACACGCCAAAGAACGCAAGCGCGAACAACCAGATCCCATCCACGCGCTTCGGCGTAATGAAATCGTCCACCGCCATCTTCGTAAAATACGGCTGTGTGCTGATCAGTATGTTTGTAAGTAAAGTAAGACCAAGCGCCGCCGCAGCGAGCTTCCAATACGGCCTTATATAGCGGACAAGGCGCCGCGCAATGCGAAAATCATAGGTCTTCCCGATCGCTTCTTCCTCGTGATATTTGCGAACCTCTTCGGACATCTTCGTCCTTAGATTCTAGGTTTTGAATTTACGATTGGCAAAAAGGGGATAGCCACAGAGTTCACAGAGAAAATGAGAAAGATCAATATCAAATTCTCAGTGAACTCTGTGTTCTCTGTGGCAAAAAATCTTTCAATACCTAAACGCCGCCTGCGTCGGCCTTTCGCCGTTTGTACTGAACTGGAAGGTGACGAATGAGCGTTTGAGCTGTTTTGAACCAATACCTGCAGTGATTTTTGGTAATCCTTTGTAAGTAAGTTATCATCAGACTGTTGTGATCAAAGTATTGAAACAAGCATTCTTAGTGATTTTGGCGTGTTCGACGATGTTCGCGTCGAGCCTTGAAGCTTGTGCCTGCTCACATCACGTTGAGAAAATAATCGTAGAGGCTGACTGTCACTCTCACCAAACAACTGAGGCTACACAAGCTAACGGTAATGAAAGTGTTTGCGACAAAAGCTGCATTTGCGCCGTTGGACAGTTATCAGTCTATGTCGCCTCAAAAGCGCCCAGCAAAGAATTAAAACCGATTGACGAACAAGCTAAGCCCGCCAAAGTTCTTGCCGAGACTGAATTCGTAGCCATCAATGGCTATACCGAACCGCCGTCCGATTTCGTCAAAAACGTTTCTTATTCATCTACTCTCAGTTCGCTTTTGCCCGCGCGCGCGCCTCCGCGCCTGTAAATCAATAGAAAACAGCAATTTTTCTTCGACTCGACCTTTTGGTTGAGCGACAGCGCATTGGTTTATAGACAAGGAGAAACGATGAAACAACTTTTATTTTTGATAGTCCTGGCGCTCGCGTTGAGTGTTCAGGCGTTTGCTCATCAGGCTTTCACGCTTGTGAGCAGCGAAAAGAAAACAGTAAAGCAGGCTGATCTGGCGACACTCGAAAAAGGCCAGACAATGGGTAAGAAAGACAAAACGACTCTTACGTTCACTGAAAAAGAGATTCGATTGGTCATGATAACCGGGCCGGAAGACGACATGCTTTCGTATCGCATTCAGGGCATTCGAAATGCAACGCTCGTCGTTCCTTCGGGAGCAAAGCTCAAGATACTTTTCGTCAACGTGGATGTTGATATGAAGCACGACATGCGTTTCGGCCACGTCTCGGGCGAATTCAAAGCCAGCCCGCCGATCACCGAGACGGCAGGTTCGCAAAAGCTTTTGGCGGTCGCGGACGGCGTGATGCAGGCTGAGGAACTTGTCATCAAGGCGAACGAGGACGGAATGTATAAATACTTCTGCTCGGTCGGCGCTCACGCGAAAGGCGGAATGTGGGGCAATATCGCTGTCGGAGTCAAGCCCGGCGCGAATCTAAAAATGCCTGAAAAGATAAAGCATGTTCATCAGCCGGGCGAGGATCATCCCGAACTGATGCCCGCGAAACCCGGTGCCAGTCCGACGCCGCACGGCCACGACAAGCCGGGAATGGATCACAGCAAGATGGAAATGGAGGACATGAAAATGTCCTCCGTCACCAACATCGGCGATCCGATGGAACGGGAAAGCTCAGGCACGGCCTGGGCTCCCGATTCTTCGCCGGTTTACGCCAAGATGAAGATGACGGAAGGCGGCGGAATGTGGATGTTTATGGGAACAGCTTTCCTACGCTACACGCAGATCGGTTCTTCGCGTGACGTTTCAATCGCCGGAAAAGGCAGCAGGGCAAAGACAGATTTCCCGACGATGTTGATGGCAATGTATTCGCATCCGATCGGAGAAAAGTCGCAGTTCGGTTTTCGCGCAATGGCAAGCCTCGATCCGATCTTTGAAAAAGGGTTTGGCTACCCGTTGCTTTATCAAAGCGGCGAACAATTTCGCGGCCTGCCGCTTCATGACAGGCAGCATCCGCACGATTTTATCTCTGAACTGGCCGTAACGTTTTCTCACAAGTTTGACGACAAGAAGTCTTTCTTCGTCTATGCCGGATATCCGGGCGAGCCAGCGTTAGGACCGCCGATGTATCTTCACAGAACGTCAGGAATGAACAACCCCGACGCCCCGATTGGCCATCACTGGCAAGATGCGACTCACATCACCTACGGAGTTCTGACTGCTGGTTTCTCGTTCGGGAAAGCGAAGATCGAGACCTCCGCTTTCAACGGAACCGAGCCGAACGAGAACCGGTATAATTTTGACAAGCCGCGCCTCAATTCATTCAGCGGGCGTTTTTCAGTCAATCCTACAAAGAATCTGTCGCTTCAAATATCACACGGCTATCTAAAGAATCCGGAACCCCTTGAACCCGAGATACGGATTCTTCGCAAAACAACCGCGTCCGCGATCTACAACAAACAGTTTGATGACAATCGCAACTGGGCAAGTACGTTCGTTTGGGGACAGAACTACGCCAACGGCGAGCGGAGCAACTCATTTCTTTTCGAAAGTAACTATGACTTCTTCAAAAATGCGGTGTTTGGACGTTTTGAAACAGTAAAGAAAAACGGCCACGAACTCGCTCTTGAATCACCATTCGACGACCACGACCAATTTTGGGTTAAGGCCTTTTCCGCTGGTTATGTTCGAGATATTGTCCAGGGTAAAGGCATCGACGTTGGACTCGGCGGAATGGTCACAATCAACAATAATCCCACGGCGTTATCGTCGGTTTACGGCGGAACAACTCACGGCGGCTGGCAGTTTTTTATGCGCTTCCGCCCATCGAAACACAAATAAGAAGGGAAACATAATGTACAAAATATTCACAGTAATTATCTTTTCAGCATTGATCTGGGTGGCGGCGTGCAGCGATAAAACCGAAGTTGCCAAAACCAACACCGAAACCGACCACACCAAGATGGATCATTCCAAGATGGATCACTCCAAGATGGATCATTCGACAATGAACAGCTCGCCGAACGCGGCGAGTGCGCCTTACGATCTGCAATTTCTCGACACGATGATCGCTCATCATCAAGGTGCGGTCGAAATGGCCGGGCCGTGCGCGTCAAAGGCTCAACACTCCGAGATCAAGACTCTTTGCTCAAACATTATTTCGAGTCAGCAAAAGGAAATTGCTCAGATGAAAACATGGCGTGAGCAATGGTTTGCGGGCAAAGCTCCCGCGATCAACATGCAAATGCCAGGCATGAGCGATTCGATGAAAGGCATGGACATGAAGGCTCTCGATTCTCTATCCGGCAATGCTTTTGACCTCGAATTTATAGAGCAAATGAGTCCGCATCACGAAGGCGCCGTTGTGATGGCCGAGGAAGCGCTACAAAAGTCATCGAGAGACGAAATAAAGAAACTCGCGAAGGAGATCATAAAGGCCCAGCAAGCCGAGATAGATCAAATGGCTTCGTGGCAAAACAAGTGGCTTGACGGAAAGCAGTAATAGGAGGTAACCATGAAAAACAAAATAAAAATGACGACAATTGCGTTGTTTATCGCTTTTGGAGTGGTCTTCGCGCTTGCGAGTTATGCAAATAATCTTGTGGAAGCTCAGACCAAAAAAGCGAGTTCGCGTTCGCTTTATGTCCAAAACTGCGCCAGATGTCACGGTGCGGACGGAAAAGGAGAAACGGTTCTGGGCAAAAAACTTGGAGCAGACGATATCTCCGGCGGCGAGAGTACTACGAAGGTTATTCGATCGGTTACTAATGGTCGTGGCGATATGCCTTCGTTCAAGAAGAAACTGACAACCGGACAGATCGCGTCAGTAGCGCGTTATGTTCATTCACTGTAGGAGAAAGATATTGACTAATCAAATTGACCCCGTTTGCGGAATGACGGTCGATCCGTCGAAAGCGGCGGGAAGTTACGAATACAAGTGCGAGCAGTATTATTTTTGCTCGAAATCATGTCTCGAAAAATTCAGCGCGGCGCCGGAATCTTATCTGACACCCGCGACCGCGCCGCCCGTTACGGCAGACGAGAGCGCCGACAGCTACACGCCGTTGATCGTTATTATTCTGCTCATCACGGTTTCGGCTGCTGCTGTGGCGGCAAGGGACTTTCAACTTGGCGTTCTTGCGCTCGATAACGCGCTTCGGTATTTTATGACCGGCTTTTTTCTCGTCTTTGCGGGATTCAAGCTCATTGACTTAAAAGGTTTCGCCGAGGGCTATTCGACGTACGACCTCTTGGCGATGCGTTGGTACGGCTATGGATATGTGTATCCGTTTATTGAGCTTGGCTTCGGTCTCGGAATGCTGATGGGATATGAATCTCGCGGCCTTTTTATCGCCGAGTTTCTTGTAATGGCCTTTAGTGGCCTGGGGGTAGCGATAAAGATTGCGAAGAAAGAACGCTTCCAGTGCGCATGCCTCGGAACGTTCCTCAAAGTCCCGCTCACAAAGGTCACTCTTGTTGAAGATTTCGGGATGGCCGCTCTAGCGCTGGTAATGTTGGCATCACGATAAACTTGTAGATGGCTGCAGCGAGCTTGTTTTGCGCGAAAAAGTTTTAACAACGCTGAGAACGACGAAAATGAAGAACACGACTGGAAAATGTTGATGACGACAATGTGGATTAACGACGGGGATCTCGGCGAGCGGCACGCGAAAAAAGCGGAAAGTAGATAGGGTAAAAGCGCTACGTAGAGAGGGGTTTGATGCCAAGTAAGCGGTTCTTATTCGTCATTTTAGCCCATATAACCGCGAAAAACTTCGCTCGTGGCGTTTTACATGTGGCACGTGCCACATTTTGTGAAACAATTTTCGGGGGTGGAATTCGGGACCGATTTGAATGGATTGATAGGTTGACCGCTGCTATTTATAGAGATCTTTTTCGCTTCTTACGGACTTTATGACGCGGCCGAGTTGGTATCGGTAGTAAGAAGGTTTGCCGGGCTCGTTTTTGGCTCGTTCGCGCAATACTTCTATCTTGTAAAAGCGGCCGGGCTTGAAATCGAAGCCGGTCACGGGCTCGCGCATGACGTGCCATACAGAATCTTTGTCATTCTTGATCTGGAGGCATTTCATCTTTCCGGCATCACAATTTACCAGCCGGTTACGGACGAAAAATGTTAGCCGCTCTTCTGTGCTTGGCGTGTCCAAAGGTTTTTCATCGGGTGCCTTTTGAAAGCTCAGAAAGTCCTTTGTTGTCGGATTGGAAAAGGTCAAGACGCCGTTTTCCAGCGAATACTCTGTCGCGTTTTCCAGCGTTGCGGTAAAGAGGCTCTCGAACTGACCGGTGGTCTCATCGCAGAACATTTCGGTCGAGATCAGAGTGCCGACTTTTAGCTTGCGGCCGGGCCCGATGGTCAGGTCGCCTCCAAAAAGATTGCACCCTGATTTGCCGCCAATCTGTTTGTTGTCGGAGATCGAAACAAAGACGGTCATTTTTTCGATGGCAAATTCCTGATTCGGCGTGAAATTATAACCGGCCAGTTTCCATTTGCCGTTGAGGTCGTCATGCGAAGCCCCACGGGTAACGCAGGCGTTTATCAGAATCAGCAGGCCGTAAATCAGGATCAATTTGGTCATGTTGATATTCATAAATCACGCTCCATTTATAGAATGTTTGACGACTCACATTCTTGCGTGATTTCCTAACGCTTTCAGTGTTACGGCGTACAATACAGATCCAAAATGCTCGACGTATTGGTTCGTTCCATAACGAGACGATATAGACCATCAACCAACGCGCTCTGACCGGCCTTTTTTGGCACTGGCGTGTTCCAACTTAACACCCTAAATCCTGCGCGTTCTACCAGTTTTTGAAGCGTCTCAGGCGAAAAGAAAAACAGATGATGCATCGCCGCGTAATGCCTCCAGCGGTGCGATTTTAACCCAAAGCGGCTCTGCAGGCTTTTCAAACGCGGGCTTAAGCCCGTGATGTTCGGAACGCTTATATATAGAATGCCGTTCGGCTCCAACAATTCACGGCAGATCCTCAACTCCTTCAGCGGATCCTGAGTATGCTCAAGCACGTGATTCAACCGAATGAGATCAAATCTCTCGCCGCCGAAATCGATTGCCTGCAGTCGCCCTTCCCAAAGCGGGCAATTGAGAGTACGAGCGTCCGGCGACAACTTTATGTCGGCACCGGCGATCTTCCAACCGGCTTCGCGGGCAAAATCGAGAAACGCACCATTCCCGCAGCCGATGTCTAGAACCTTTTTGCGTCCGCCGACAAGCTTTTCAAAATCTGCAAGCTGGCGCTTGATATAAAGTGCGGTCTCCGCCGAAGGCTTGTTCGCACCGTCACGTTTTGGAAAATAATTATCTGAATAAACTTTATCCGCAAGCTCGTCAAAACTCAGCCGCGGACTGACAAACTCCAATCGGCAACTTGCGCATCGGCAGAGCGTAAAGCCCTGATAATCAACTGCAAACCGCTCCGGCACAATACCGCAAAGCGGGCATAACACTTCCTCGGTCGGCGTTAAATCGCCACCGGTCACTGCCGCTGCCTTGCCAAAATAAGTGTTTGTTGCTTCTGATCTCACCAATTATAATTGATTATACGCTGATCACTGTTTTTTACTCAGATATAAGCCTGAAAATTAAGTCGCTTATGCAACTAATTGGCGGTTTTGCGGTTCAAAGTCACAGACGATTTAACGCGGCTTCAAACAATGGCGAAGGTATTTTTTCTAATCATAGTTTTGGTGTTGTCATGCCATGCGGTATTTGCACAATCTGAACAGCCTACGGCCACCGGCGGCATCGAGGAAGTTTATCTCGCAAAAGACGACGGTAGCGGCAAGGCCGGTGAGCAGGTGACGGAGTTTCGCACGACGGATATTCCGATCTATTGTGTGGTGCTGCTTGAGTCGGGCGGGAAAGCGGTGGTCAAAATGAACTTTGTGGCGGTAAACGTTGCTGGCGTTAAGCCTGAAACAAAGGTTGTCACTGCCAGCTACACGACAAAGGACGGTCAAAACCGCGTGAATTTCACGGGCCGGCCCGAAGGCAAGTGGACGCCCGGCAAATATCGCGTCGATCTGTTTCTCGACGGCAAGAAAGCCAAAGATATTGAGTTTATGATCAAAGGCTCAACCGCTGACACTTCCGCCGTCAAATTTTTTCAACCTGCTGAAAAGCCGAAGCCAAAAACTACCAAACGTGTTAAGAACTAAAGTCAGAACCCCCCGCGTAAGCGGGAGGTCAGTTCGTACGAGAGTTGATTTTTAGACTAACTAACTGCCGCCCACTTACGCAGGCGGTTCTGACAGGTCTTACCAGCGGTTCGAGCGTCCGCCGCCGCCGCCGCCATATCCACCACCGCCGCCGCCTCGGCCGCCGCGGTCTTCGCGGGGTTTGGCTTCGTTCACCTTGATCTCACGGCCGCCCTGATCGGTGCCGTTAAGCTCGGCGATGGCTTTTTCGCCGTCCTCCTGCGAAGCCATTTCGACAAAACCAAATCCGCGCGAGCGTCCGGTTTCGCGGTCTTCGACGACGGTTGCTGATTCGACTGTGCCGATGCCCGCAAACAATTGTTCAAGATCATGGCTCGAGGTCTGGAACGAAAGGTTCCCTACATAAAGTTTCATTGTCATATTATTATTTTTCTACCTTTCCCTAACGGGTAATTTGCAAGCAGCCGGCGTGATCGGAATCTGTTCGGAGAATCGGTTCATTTCCGGGAAGACCGCGCTTCGTAATAAAACGTTCAAGCTGCTATAAAACCAAAGAACAAACCAACCCCCGAACCATCCAAAACACCGTCAAAAAAACTTTATGCAGGTCGTGGGCGCACCGCCGCCGATGCGCGAGAGCAGGATTAACAGAAAATATGATGCACGGTTCATATCTGCGTTGCAAATGACGAATATTGATTTTACTCGCTCGTTATGGAAAACTTGAATCCCGACCATGACTCCGGCTGAAACTCTATCCTTACCTAGAACACCGACGATCGCGGACATTGCTGCGGGCGAGCGAGTGTGTCCGGTTTGTTCGCGGTCTAACCGCAATGAATATATATCGCTCAATTCGCTGGCGGAAGATCTGCAGAAACTAATTCGCGCGAACGCACCGGGAAAGCGAGATGATTGCGAGGAAGTTTGCGCGCGGTGCGCGCGCCTTTTTGAGCGAGCGAAGGATCAAATCGTCAAAGACGCGGCGATGCAGAAGGATGGCTCGCACGTGCTTTCGACGCCGTTGCGGCTTGATGCCGATGAGCGGTTTACGGGCGACGGCGTGACTATCGCGTTTCTCGATTCGGGATTTTATCCGCACGTCGATCTGACAAAACCTGAAAACCGTATAATCGCTTACCGCAATCTGCCCGACGCGGAACGTGATCTGTCGTCGCTATTCAAACCCGACGTAGCGAGTTGGCACGGGATGATGACGTCGGTCGTAGCTGCGGGAAACGGCACGCTGTCGAACGGCTTTTATCGCGGCATCGCGCCGAGCGCCGACGTAGTTCTCATAAAGCTCGCCCGCACGGGACGCATTTCGGAACGCGACATTCAGAACGGGCTTGAATGGGTGCTGGCGCATCGCGAGCAATACAACATTCGCGTCGTCAATATCTCGGCCGGCGGCGACTATGAGCACAGCTATTTGCATGATCCGTTATCGAAGGCGGTTGACGAATGCTCGGCCGCCGGGATAACGGTCGTCTGCGCCGTGGGCAATGCCGGGCATTTGCCAAATCATCCGGTTTTTCCGCCCGCGAGCGCGCCATCGTGCATCGCCGTCGGTGGGCTTGACGATAATAATTCCATCAACAGGGCGAAACGCGGAATGTATCGCTCGTCTTACGGCCCAACGGTTGACGGGTTGCAAAAGCCGGAAGTCATCGCGTCATCGATTTGGGTTCCGGCGCCGATCCTGCCTCACACGCCGACCTCAAAAGAGGCTGCATTGCTAGAAAAGCTCGACAAGAGCACAGACGATCAACTCCACGACATTATCAAGAAGAACCCAGGCATCGACCGCGAGCTCGACGCCGCCGTCGGACTGCTGGTTCACAACATCCGTCAGATCATCGCCCTAAAGATAGGGCAAGAGGCCGTGATCAACAAACACTATAAATATGTTGACGGAACCTCTTTTGCCGCACCGATCGTTTCGTCGGTCGCCGCCCAGATGCTCGAAGCCAACCCGCGCCTAACGCCTTCCGAAGTAAAAAAAATTCTCATCTCAACCGCCGAACGCCTGCCGCATCACGAAGTCGATCGCCAAGGCTGGGGCGTCATCGACCCGCGCCGCGCAGTCGAAATGGCGCTTTCCCTGACATAAAAAAGGGGCTGAAACAAGACTCATCTCGTTACGAAGTAAGAGAGCTTTTTAAGTGTCAAAACAATGTAACCCGCCCATCGGTTACGGCCACTCGCGGCTCGCCTTCGTTAAACATTATCCGCTCAAACGTCAACGGCGAAACCAAGCCGGTTACGCCAACGGCAGTGAATCTAAAATTCAGAAGCACGCCGTTTTCGTCTATCGGCAATGCTCCATACATCACGACTCGCAAAAGCCCCGGCTCTTCGGCGTTGGTCACAACAAAAAGCCCACGGCTAACCGTTCCGTCCACATCGACAGGATTTTCCTGAGGTTGAATGACCAAAGGGTCGTATCTGAGATCGAACTCGTAAGAGATAATTCCCTTATCAGCCGCTCCCTGAACATTCAACGGCACAACGATTTCTTTATCTGCTACACCAATCATCCATGGCAAACCAACACCAATCCCCGTCGGAACGCGGGCATCCCTGCCCGCCACGCCGCTTCTACTGCCTTCTGCTACTGCCAACTGCCTACTGGCAAAAGGCCTCGCGCCGGTATTGGTCCAGTTCCCTGAAACCTCGCCCATAAGGAGGGCCGAGTAGTCCTCTTTGGTAACGCTGCCAGTGACCGACGAGTAGGTTCTGCTCGCCGGGCTGAATATCCAGTTTCCCGTCGATCCCGACCCCGGAATCGAAACCGTGTAACGTGCGACCTGTCCCGCATCGAACGACGAAATAGTACCGTTTCCACTGACATCTGCCACGAGCAACTGGCTGCCGGTCAAAGTGTTGATCCCGGCACCATGCTGTGCGATCTTTGCAGCGTCGAATGAGGTTATCCCGTTCACGCCGCCCGTCATGGAAGGCGTAACGGTATATGAACCCGCTCCAAATCCACTAAGAGAATAAGTGCCGTCGGGAAAACCTGTCGTCGTAGAAACATTAGGCGACCCTGAACCGCTTACCAATACGTTTGAAACAAAGCGCGGCGTAGCCGGCTCACCGATTGCATTGCCGTATGTAACAATTCCGGTGATTAGACTTGGAGGAGTTGCAGTTGGTGTTGGAGTTGACGAGCCGCAGACGCCTGTAAAGATACTCAGCTCAAATCCGCCATTCATGTGGCCCCAGTCGATTTGCTGGTCATCAAAAGCATAAAGCGACCACGTTCCGTTCGGATTTGTGCCGTTAAAGACCGAGAGTGCCGAGCCGCCCAAAGGCGCGGGCGCGGGCGACGGAATTACGTCGCCTGCTCCATAATTGGTCGGCCTATACGTTCCGTTCGTTATTGTCCCGTTTTCCGGAAGATCAAACTGGGCATTGTCGTCGAGCGTCACTGTCAGGTTAACGGCGTCATTAACAAAGCCGGCATCCGACATAATGATCGCGTTCTGGCCGCCGGGTCCGACGAGCAGAACGTCCACGTCATGAGAGGCTGTATGGTATAAAGCAGTAAGTTTGACCGTCAACTTCGTTATATTTCCCTGTACCGAGCTGACCACAACATTCAAAGGATAGGGGTCGGCAATACCGTGAGTATTGCTATATGCTGGGAGTTCCAAGAAGGTTGTGTTCGCAAAGTTGGCTGTCGGCCCGCACGCCGTCGGGGTCGGCATTGGTGTATGTGTAGCAGTCGGCGTCGGAGTCGGTGATGATACACCTGCCGGCGTGAGCAGAACCGCCCGGAGTTGATTAGGGCTGCCGACCCTGAGGGCATCGACAGCGATCTGACCGGCATCGTTGATTCCAGTGGCGGTGTAGAGCCGATAGCCGTCCCCCGAAGCATCAAGAAGTGCCTCCAGATCGTACATCTGCCCGTTCATATAGACAAACGCGATCTGTGTGAGTGCTCCGCCAGTGTACGGACGATAAGTCGATCCCACAACATGATCGTGAATATTAACTCCTTTTCCGGTGCTGCGGTCGCTCAGGAAATCGTTATTGCCAATAGCGCCTAGATCGCGCATTGTCGTGCCGTCATAAAGAAAGGCATGATGGCGGTTGTCATTGGCGATTGAGGATGTCCCCGCGATGTGCCCGTTATCGTTGATGAAAGCCCCGGTACTATAGCTTCCGGCAATGGTTCCAAGATCACGCATGCCTCCCGAAGCATCCCAGATAAAAGCGTGGTGAGCATGAAAAGGGATTGAGGTTTGCGCGTCTCCGGTGACGACCCCTGAGTTATTGATGCTGAAAGCCTTTGCATACTGGCCACCGAGCGTGCCGAGATCGCGCATACCCCCGGCAGCGTCCCAGATAAATGCGTGAGTATTGCTTGTGTCTAAATCGATTCCTGAATGCCCCACTACCTGACCTGCATTGTTAATCCCGTTGCCGCGCGAGTAGTTGCCCCATCCCGGCAGGGTGCCAAGATCGGTAGCGGTCCCATTACTAAAAAGAGCAGCGTGGCGAATCGCGCCGCCATTTTCGGAATATTGAGAATCACCGGTGACGTGTCCGAGATCGTTGATCGCCACACCGGTGCTAATGTTACCGCCCGGGATTGTGCCGAGATCCTCCACCAAGCCATTGGTAAAGCGGGCCGCATGGATGTTTGGGCCGGAATAGGAATAGCCGGTTACCTGACCAGGTTGATTAATTCCACCCGGATGGCTGATTGTTTGGCCGGTTTGCGGATTGGTGTTGATCGTGCCGAGATCCGTTAATCGATAGATCGGCGGCGGCGGTGCTAATGACACCGTTCGGTCGCCCGCTCCGATCACAGTAAAGCGCATATACAAAGCACTGCCTGCCAGCAACGCAAGAATTAAGCTCGAGATTGCCAGATGCTTCTTTATTTTCATGATTATCTATCCCTTTTTATCATTTATCATTACGCTCCGATTATGAATTCGTGTCTGTGCGCTGAAATACATTAATTTTAAATTTATCTCACAGTGCGTACGGGAGCGGAAACAAGACAGTAATCCGAAACGCAAAATGCACTGGCCCGGAAAAACACACGTAGGGTCAGAACCGGGAGCGATAGCGACTGGGCTCATGTTGTGTCATATCAGGAAAATCACGTCATATTGAGAAAGTTACTTGGGCCGTAACTCCAATAAAAATAGTGAGTTGCGTGTCCTACCGAGGGTGTGGGACATCGTGGGACAAGCTGTCAGAACGGGGCGACGGCTTTAGCCCTGGCCGTTAGCGGTTGCCAGGCGGGCGGTTTGACATCATCGTCGGTGGGCGCGGCGATGGTGAAAGTGAAGGCCTTGGACTTGGCGGCCTCGGTGTCGGGCTTGGAGACGGCTCGAGAGGCGTTGGCGAAGGACTTGGGGTTTGTCTCGGCGTTGGCGTGTTCGTCGGCGTTTTCATGTTCATGTTGAAGTTCATGTTGAAATTATAATTCGACGGGTTAGCCGTGTTCATGTTGGTATTAAAATTGAAATTGAAGTTCGAGTTAAAGCCGCCGAGATTCGCATTGAGATCGGTGTTGAAATTTATCGGGTTCATATTGACGTTCATATTTGACGGCGGCTCTTTTTGAAACAGCCACATCAACCCTGCTCCGAAGCTCAACACAACCAGCGTTCCGACGATAGTTAGCACAATGGTTTTCGCTGTATTTTGCGGAGGCGGAGGTGGCGGCGGATGATACACGCGTGCTTCCCGAATGCGCGGCCCTTCGCCAGACGGAGGCGGGACGACGATACGCTCGGGGTCAAAACTCGGACTAAATGGGTCCGATTCTCCTTTGCGGCGAATGACGGTTTCCTCGTCAGCGGTTTCGCGTGCATTTTCGCTCGGCAGGATCACAAAATTCGGCGTCCCGTCGTCAACCAGCGGCGTGCCGTCCTTCGTACAAAACTTGATGACCTCTTCGTCGTAACGCTCATCGCATACCGGACAATATCTCATAATTTTTTATTGGCCTTGCTCTGTTGGCGGGAATTTTGAAACCGAGATATTCTAGCATGAAATCGACTCATGAAAAAAAGGCCGTAATCAAACGGCCCTGACAAACGAGGTTCATAAAGCTGCTTCGAGCAGCCTCGTCAGATCATACTTAGCGACATTCCGGCGTCGGCTCTGGGATTGTTTGCTCCGGTGCTTCAGTTGCTGTCTCGGGAGTGATTTCAGGCGTTGGGCTAGTTCTTGCTTCGGCTCCAAATCTGGAAAGTAACGTTTGCACTCGTTTTTCGGAGGTCAGATCCCATGCAGATTTGCCATAACTATTGCGCGCATTCACAAAAGATCCGGACCGTAAGAGCAATTCCACACTCGCCAGATCACCGTTGCTTGCGGCCTTCATTAAGGCTGTTTCACCATCGCTATTTGCGCTGTTGACATCAGCGCCTGAGCCGATCAAAGCACGAACTACCTCTGCCGAAGAATAATCTGCGGCGATGATCAGTGCCGTGTCATTATCTTCGTCAGCCAGATTCACGTCAGCGCCGTTGTTCACCAAAAGCTCTACCAATTCGACGGTAGCGTCGCTGTCGAGTCTCATTACAGGCGTCTGCTTATCGTCGTCGCGAATATTTGCCTTCGCTCCAAAATCGAAGAGCAGCCGCGCGATATCGACGTTACCCTCATCGACTGCGATAAACAGCGGCGTGATGTTGCTGTGACTCTCTTCTTTGGCGTTCACGTCTGCGCCCTTCCGCAGAAGTTCGCGAACCAATTCTATATTTCCGTCGGCAACCGCTTTGCTCAACGGAAGATTGTATTCGGCCACACCTATCCCGCCGGACACGACCGTGTACGTTTCGACGCCGGCCACCACATCGACCGTGACCTCGATCTGGCCAACTTCGAGTGTTGTGTCGGAAACTTTCCTTTCCGCCTCGGACATGCTTACTACTTTTTCACCTTTTTGAAAGCCCGGCGCTTCCCACTTGATCCAATAATTCCCGGATTCGAGATTATCGAACCTGTAAGTTCCGGAGTCATCCGTTGTCACAGTCTCATTCTTCCCAGCCGACACGCTAAGTATCGTAACGCTCGCACCAGGGATCACAGCCCCGTTTTGATCGCTAACAATGCCGCCAATGCTGCCTAACTTGGTGACTCTTGCCTCAGAAACCGCAGCATTAGTTCTACTTTCGTTCGAGCGAGAAACTATTCGATCCGGCGGTCCTGATATCGATCCGCCCTGCGAATACGCAACCGTAGAAAGACTAAGCGATGCCGTCATCACACCGGCGGCGAGGCTTGGCGTGCGTCGTGTGATATGCAGCAACTGATCGGCGAACAGAGGGCGTTTTGTGACCGGATTTGCAACATATCGGATGCATAGATTGCCGTTTGACGCGCGCACGAGGCGGATTGCTTCTTTGCGTGTCATTTCCGAGAGATTGTTGACGGATTTTGAGCAGTGCGAGCAAAAGCGGACACGCTCGTTGCCTTGCATTTGTGTCCAGTCTTCCGTGCAGGGATTTTTTACTTCGACCGAATCGATAAAGCTTTTTTTAGACATAGTTCCTCCTCAAACGGCAAGCGCGTGATCCGCGCGTTCCGCTCCATTTAGACAACTTCCAACTAAGAATGTTCCGGGGAAGAGTTTCTTGCGACTAGTCTTAAATGCCTAGATGCAGTGAGTTTTTCGATTGGTTGCTTTGAAGGCAAATTGATTTACGAACATGATTCTGAAACTTCCTCTTTCGGAATAAGTGATAAGTGTTAAGTGAAAACTTCTTATAACTTATCACCTATCACTTATCACTTATTTCGGAGTGTAGCCGTATTTAGTTTTCGATTATCTCTGCGAGGTCGAAGGCAGCGGCCACGGGTTGCTCTTTTTGGGCAGGCGTGCGGCCATTGCTTTGCCTTCGGCTGAGGTCCACAGCTGGCCGTAAAAGAATGAAGTCGAGGGGCCGGCGAGGCGGCTATCCATCGGCGCTCCGCTTGGCGGAAGTTCCATGTCGATCAGGTAAGAGTTAAATCCCAGATTGATATTGCCGCGTTGTTCGGGATGCAACGCGGGGCGTCCGTCGCGGCCTATCGTCCATCGCCATGTACGCCAAACCTGGCCGTTCTTTTCGATTTTGCACTGCCAATTGCCGGGATGGTCTTCCATCAGCAGCCGGCCCGAGCGCCGGTCGCCGCCCCACGACAACGGCACGAGAATGCGGACTACGTAGAACTGCATTTTCTCTTCATAAGGAAGTCCCGCTTTGAATTTCGGTGACAGGCGGTCCTGGTAAACAGCGAAATCGTTACGAACTTCTTTCATGTTTGCTTCGGTCGCATAATCGACCGGCCCGGGCAGCGTCAGCGGCTTGCCATCGACCGTGCAGCTAAATGTCGTGGCCGGCAAAGGGTTCATCACGTCGGTCGGAGGACTGACGCTGAAATGCAGCTCGACCTGATTTTGTCCTGAACGCTCAGGCCGTTGCGCGTAGTCGAAATAAGGAATGTAGTTGGTCGGCCTGAGATACATAAAGCTCGCCGCGGCTTCGTTGTGGCGGTTGATCATATAGACCGGCGGCGCCGTGCCCGGCTGCTGGCCCGATGGAACTCGGTTGATAGCACGAACGTCGAGCTTGTATATGCGAACGAGTTTTTCGGAGCCGGTAGAGCCGTTGACGGCGTAAACCTGCACGTCGAACGCTCCTGTTTCCTTTGTGGCCGAAGCCTTTTGCCAACATTCGTTCGTCCACATAAAACTGTCGTCAACATCACGCGCCGATTTGTGATACTGCACCGTGTCGCACAACGTCGTGCCGGTCGCGCGTCCGCCTTTTAAGACGACGAATTTTATCTTGCTGCCCTGCGGATATTCGCCGAATATGCGGACATAGCTTTTCAGCATCCAGCCCTGGCTAACGGGCGACTGATTCGGCCCGGTTAGCGTTTCCGCAACCGGAGCTTCAAACCATGTGAATCCATCATCCACAACATCCTGCCGCGCAGCCTGCGCGTTCAGCGAGATAACAAATAACACGACAAACAAGATCGACAAAATTCCGTTTTTCATAGAGCTTTTTTGAGCAATGATAGCATATCGTGTAGTATTAGCGCATTCGAATTACTTCGATCATTCGGGAGATTTCATAATGATAAAACGCAGGGTTTTAGCGGCTTTGCTGCTCTATGTCTTTCTAATTCCGACAGTTGCTTTCGGCCAGACGGCTGTCTATTCAGCGTCAAAGGAAGACATCGACAAGATCAAGGACGAGGGGTTGAACCGCTCGCAGGTAATGCAGACCTTGAGCTATATGACCGATGTCATCGGCCCGCGGCTGACTGCAAGCACGGGCGCGAAACGCGCGAACGAATGGACGCGCGACACGCTTGCAAAATGGGGAATGCAAAATGCGCATCTCGAATCGTGGGGGCCTTTTGGACGCGGCTGGACGCTCAAGCGCTTTTACGCGACGGTTGACGGGCCGACGGCTTTTCCCATGATCGCTTATCCAAAAGCCTGGTCGCCGGGAACGGACATATTGATCTCGTCGGCAAAGAAGCGCAAGAAACAGCGGAAGGCTCAGAATACGGCCTACACTGCCGAGGTCGTTCATTTCAATGCGACCAAAGAAGAAGAACTCGAACAATACAAGGGCAAGCTGAAAAGCAAGATCGTTCTCGTCGGTTCTCTGCGCGAGCTGAAAGCGCACTTCGAGCCGCAGGCAAAACGTTCGACTGACAAAGATCTGCTAAATCTCGCGGACGCTCCCGATCCGGCAAGCGTTCCGAGGCGTCCGCCGGGCGGCACGCCGAATCCCGCATTTGCAAATTTTCAGCAGCAACAGCAATTCAGCGCCAGACGTTTTAGATTTTTGGCCGAAGAGGGCGCGGCGGTTTTGATCGACGCAGGACGCGGCGACGGCGGCACAATCTTTGTCCAGCAAGCCTCTGCTTTGCAGGCCCCTCCGCCGGCAGAAGGTGCGCAGGCAGCGACGCCGGTTCGGCTATATGACAAAGACGCGAAAATTCCGATCCAGATCAGCGCGGCTGCCGAGCATTTCAACCGCGTCGCCCGCATGGTTGACGCCGGTGAAAAAGTGACAATGACCGTCGATCTTGCGGTCGAATATCAGGACGCTGACCCGAACGGCTACAACACGATTGCCGAAATTCCCGGCAGCGATAAGGCCGATGAGGTCGTAATGCTCGGCGGGCATCTCGATTCGTGGCAGTCTGGAACAGGAGCCACTGATAACGGAGCCGGTTGCGCAGTGATGATGGAAGCGATGCGCATAATCCAAACGCTCGGCCTAAAGCCCCGACGCACGATCCGCATCGCGCTCTGGACAGGCGAAGAGCAGGGCTTGCTTGGTTCGCGTGCTTATGTGAAACAGCATTTCGGCGAGATGAAAGGCGCGCGCAGCATGTTCGCTCCGCCCGACCCGAATGCGCCGAAACCCGAGCTTGTAAAACATGCCGACTACGACAAACTCTCGGCTTATTTCAACATCGACAACGGCACGGGAAAAATTCGCGGCATCTATATGCAGGGCAACAACGGTGTCCGCGACATCTTTCGCAAATGGTTTGAGCCTTTCAAAGACATAAAATGGTTCGCCGCCGACAAAGACATGAGCGCCAACACGCTCACGCTCGCGAACACCGGCGGCACCGACCATCTTGCTTTCGATGCTATCGGTTTGCCGGGCTTTCAGTTTATACAGGACGAGATCGAATACGGCACCCGCACGCACCACTCAAGCATGGACGTCTTCGACCGCATCCAGGCTGACGATGTTAAGCAAATCTCGATCATCGTCGCCGCGTTTGTTTATCAGGCAGCCATGATGGATGAAAAAATGCCGAGAAAACCTATGCGATAAAGATTAATAGCCGCAAAAAGGCGCAAAAGACGCAAAAAGGAAAAGAAAGATATTTTTTTGCGTCTTTTGCGCCTTTTTGCGGCTAAAGTTTCTTTTCCAAAAACAGCACGCCTTTGTGCGGGTTATCGTAGTAAGGCGAGATTACGTAAAACCCGTGAGATTCGTAAAGACTCACGGCTTTTGCCATTTTTGTAGGGTATGTATCGAGCCGCATCTTCGTGTAGCCGATCTTTCTTGCATCGGCGATGAGCCTTTCGATCAATTGTATGCCGACGCGTGCCCGCGAAATCCGTCGCGGACAAAGAGTCGTTTCATTTCGCAAACACTCTCGTCCAACTTTCTCAAAGCTATGCAGCCGGCGAGCGCTTTATCTGAATAAGCTAAAAACAACCTTCCATCAGGCTGTGCATATTTGCCCGGCAAATCGGCCAGCTCGGCCTCAAAGCCCTGAAAGCACAGATCGAGACCAAGCCACTCTTCGTATTCGCGAAAGAGCGTTTTGGCTTTATCGATGTCATCTTTGGTGATTGCCTGAATGATCGCCAGCATTGAAACTTAAAATTATCACGATGTTAACATCCGGCGATTATTATTTCGACCGTCACAAACATTAGAATTAGAGAATGGACAGACGGTCTTTCATTTCCAATCTCGCATACGGCAGTGCAGGTCTTGCACTTGCGTGCACCAGTTTCGGGCGTCGCGATATGTTGTTTGCGCAGGATGCGAACATCTCGAAAAAGCGTGCCGTCGGATACGGTGAGCTTTTTCCGACGGCTGCGAAAAACACCGGTGAAACGTATTTAAAACTTCCCAAAGGTTTTGAATACAACGTCATCGGAAAGCAAAGCTTGCCGATGACTGACGGAAGATCAACCCCGAGGCTGCATGACGGCATGGCGACATTTAAGGTTGGGAACGAACTGCGTATTGTACGAAATCATGAAGTGACAGGTGGCAAACTGCCGCGCGCAGGCTCCGCCATCGGCGCAGGCAGTCATTATGATGAAACCGCAGGCGGCGGCACGACGACATTGGTGATTGATCCAAAAACAAGAACGATCGTGCGTGATTTTGTCAGTCTTTCGGGTACGTTGACCAACTGTTCGGGCGGAGCGACGCCATGGGGAAGCTGGATCTCGTGCGAAGAAACGACGCTCGGCCCGACGATCAGAACCAACGCTAAAGGAATTAAGTTCGGCGGGTTTGCAAAACAGCACGGATATTGTTTTGAAGTTTTTGCGGCGGCAAACATAAATGCTCCACCGGTGCCACTAAAGGCAATGGGAAGATTTGAGCATGAAGCTATAGCTGTCGATCCAAAATCTGGCATCGTTTATTTAACCGAAGATTATGCGACTTGCGGATTTTACCGTTTTTTGCCAAATCGGAAAAAACGTCTTGTCGATGGCGGCGTTCTGCAAATGTTAGCGATCAAAGGCAAAACTAAATACGATACGCGAACCGGACAAAAACCGAATTCGGTGCTCGACGCGATTTGGGTAACGATCGATAATCCTGATCCCGCCGAAACAGACGAAGATACGCTCGCCGTTTATAAGCAGGGCATTGCAAAAGGAGCGGCGACATTTGCTCGACTCGAAGGCTGCTGCGCTGACAAGCGTGGCCGCATTTATTTTCCGGCGACAACCGGCGGCGATTCAAAAGGCGGGCAAATTTGGATGTATGAACCGACATCAAGAGATGCGGGCAGGCTAACGCTTTTATTCGAATCAACGAGCCGCTCGCTCCTCGATATGCCCGACAATATTTGTCTATTGCCGAAAAGCGATCTGCTTTTTATTTGCGAAGACAGCGACTATAAAGGTGTTGGCGGAACACCGGAAAATCTCGTTCGCATTTTGACACCCGAAGGACGCATTGCTGACTTTGCCGAGAATATCGCGCCAATCGCTCCGCTCGGTGAATTTGCAGGCTCGACATTCTCGCCGGATGGCAAAACCTTTTTCGTCAATCTCCAACAGGCCGGAGCCACGCTCGCGATCTGGGGCGATTTCTCTAAATTCAACTCAAAATAAAAACTCATAACAGATTCTTTGCGAACTTTGCGGCTTTGCGTGAGATTGGTTTTTTCAACGCAAAGACGCAAAGAACGCAAAGTCAAAACCGCCAGCGTTCGTCAGTGGTCAATTGTTAAGTCACAAGTATTTAAAACTCTTTGCGTCTTTGCGTCTCTGCGGCTTTGCGTTGAAAATATATTGCAATGGAACTGGCCGTCGAAAAATACAAAGTCGCGAGCGAGCCTTATTATTTGCCGCTGAAGAACGAGGTTGAGCTTTTTGAAGCGGCCTATGCCGCGCGCCTGCCTGCGATGCTAAAAGGGCCGACCGGCTGCGGCAAGACGCGGTTTGTCGAATATATGGCGCATCGCTTGAACCGCCCGCTGATTACGGTCGCGTGTCACGAAGACCTTTCCTCAACCGACCTCGTCGGTAGATTTTTATTAGAAGGCGAAGAAACTGTCTGGCACGACGGGCCACTCACAACCGCCGTTCGCAGCGGCGCGATCTGTTATCTCGATGAGGTTGTTGAGGCCCGCAAAGACACAGTCGTCATAATTCATCCGCTCACCGATGACCGCCGGCGCTTGCCCGTCGAAAAGCGCGGAACTGTGATCGAAGCGCCGCCCGAATTCATGCTCGTCGTTTCCTACAATCCAGGCTATCAATCGATATTGAAAGATCTGAAACAATCTACACGGCAGCGTTTCGTCGCGATGGAGTTCGATTATCCTGAACCGGAAGCCGAGACAGAGATCGTCGCCAAAGAAGGCGGCATCGACGAGTCAACCGCCGCCGACCTTGTCAAAATAGGCCAAAAGGTGCGCAACCTTCGCGGCCACGGTCTCGAAGAAGGCGTCTCGACGCGCCTCCTCATCTACGCCGCCCAAATGATCGCCAAAGGCATCTCGCCCATCGCCGCCTGCGAGGTCGCCATATGCTCGCCAATAACCGACGACCGCGAACTCCAACGCAGCATCCGCGAGATCGTGACGACTATAATTTAATATTATGGTTATGACAGGAGAAGAATTTGTTGAAGCTATCGAGTCGCTGTCCCCCAAGGACAGAAAATGAGTTGAGGATTATGTTCTATATCTGAAAGATTGGTATGCAAATGCTGCGATGCACAAGCCTTCCGATCGGCCCCTGACTGATGAAGAATTCGCTAAAATGAGAAATGGAGATTAACGACTGTGATTTAATAAGTGGCTCTGAATGCGCAAATAAAAATTGAGAAAGGGCAGGCGCTGAAGTGGCACAGACGAGCGTTTCGTTGGAGCGCTCTTTTCAAATTTGCTCAGTACTATGCGATGGAGGCGATTGGTCTTTGGTTAATCATTGCAATTGCGGATTTGATCGGCGGTCAGCCCCAGTTGGCAACTCTTCATGCCTTCGTACTTTTTCTTATTTGGATTATTATCACAATCTACGCTTACTATGCTTGGTACAACGATTTGGAAAAATCGACGGTCGGTTGGGAATTTGACGCGGCTCTTGACGAAGACGGAGTCAAAACCGACGCCAAAGTCGAAACTGAGCGTCAGGTTCCTTGGAGTTTCTACGCTGGATATCGTGAATTTGACGATCACTTGGAGATTCACGATAAGAACGAAGAAATTACTTTTGTTCCCAAAACCGATGAACTTGCAGACGTGGTAGCTTTTACAAAAGAGAAGGTTCGGCCTTTGTGAGAAAGTATTTTTCGATACTTATTTTCTTTGCGCTCTGCTTGGGTTTAAGCCTCTCTTGCTCTCTTCATACAAAGAACTCTCAATATCCTGACGCATGGTTCGAGCTTGTTAACGATCCACACAAACCCGACTGGGAGATATTGCCTGAGGAGGCGAACGACGGCGAAGTCATTTTGTCTAAGCGGAATGAGCTTGGCATTTTGTCGAACTTTGCGGCGACGCCGTTTGAGTTGGACGGTAAGCAGTACGCGAGCGTCGAGGGCTTTTGGCAGATGATGCTTTATCCGGAAGTGCCTAATGACGAACGTGCAAAGGCAAAAGATGGTGAGTGGAAGTTTATGCGCGAGGAGGTCGCGCAGATGACGGGGTTCGACGCAAAATCCGCCGGAATCCTTGCCGAGGAGAATATGAAAAAGCTCGGCATCGACTGGTGCACGTATCAGGGCAAGCGTTTTCCGTATCGTTCGGCAACACCCGGCGAGCATTATCGTTTGATCGTCGCCGCAATGCGTGCCAAGCTCGAACAAAACTCCGAGGTCAACCGCATCCTGCTCGCGACCGGCGATCTCATCCTCAAACCCGACCATCACGGCGAACAAAATCCTCCGCCGGAATGGAAATATTGCGAGATTTGGATGCAGTTAAGAAAAGAATTGGCCGCGGATCAGCGCAGATAACGCAGATCAGAAAAAGCTTTAAGGTTTTTATCCGCGTCATCTGCGTAAATCTGCGGCAAAATTTCTTTCCAGAATTAACACTCATTTAACACCCACGTCACATCTCGTTAACTTTGCGGATTCATTCTGAGTCTTGCAGGCCAGAAATTTAAATATTCTTAACCGAAGGACAAGAGCGGAAGTGGGCGATAGCTTCATAAAAAGCCACAGTTCCGCTCAGAACAGTTTCCAACAGGAGCCATTATGAAAACGTACGATCTCGCAAAGACGATCTCAACTTTTTTCTTGCTATTATTTTGTTCATTTGTAAGCACACAAGCACAAACGACGGGAGGGCTGAGCGGCACGGTCAAAGACCAGAATGATGCGGTCATTCAGGGAGCATCCGTTACCGTTAAGAACGACGCGACTAATCTGACGCGCAGCGTCGTGACCAATGACGAAGGCCGTTGGACGCTTACGCCTTTGCCGGTCGGCGTTTATTCGGTGACATACGAAAAAGACGGATTTAAGAAAGGCGTGAGTTCAAATGTCGAGGTCGAGGCGTCGGTCACGCGCACCGTCGAGGCGACTCTTGACGCGGGCATCTCGGATGTCTTTGTAGATGTCGTCTCGGAGCAGCCTTTGATACAAGCAGAAACCTCAGCCGTTTCGAGACAGATCACCGGCGACCAGTTGATAAAGACGCCGACCTCGACGCGAAGCTTTACTGGGCTGCTTTCGTCGGAATCAGGCGTCAGCACGGATCTTTCGCCCGTCGCAACGAACGGCAACGGCAACCAGTCGCCTTCCGTCAACGGAACCAGAACAACGTCAACCAGCCTCTATTTCAACGGCGTTGACGCAACGAACATTTCAAACAACGAAGGCTCGATGAACGACAACATCTCGCCTGCTCCCGAGACTCTGCAGGAGGTCAAGCTACAGACGACGCTGTACGACGCCTCGACAGGGCGAAGCGGCGGCGGCAATTTTCAGCTTGTCACGCGTTCCGGCGGCAACAATCTTCGCGGCTCGGCATACTACTATCTGCAAAACAAAAAGCTGACATCAAACGATTTCTTTTTTAAAGAAGCTGGAATCGAAAAACCCAAGGCAGATCGTAGAGAATTTGGATTCACCGTTGGCGGGCCTATAAAAAAAGACAAGCTCTTTTTCTTCGGCGGCTATCAAAACACAAAGGCCGAAACCGGCTTTGTCTCAACCGCGAGCAGTCGAACGGTTTTACCTCTCGCCCTCGTGGCATTGGGAGAAAATCGCGGCGACAAAGCTGCGATCGCTGCCGCATTCAATCAATTTAACGGCTGCGCGGGAGCAAATTGTTTGACCGCGAACGACATCTCCGACGTGGCATTCCGCCTGCTGAACTTGCGTAATCCTGTAACCGGCGGCTTTGTCATTCCGGTTCCGAACGCGACATTTAGAGCATTGACAAACAGCAACGGCTCGGCGTTTGTAGATCAAACGGGAACGGGAACATTTCAGATCGGATTTCCGGCAACGGCAGCGAGAACTTTGCAGCGCAACAATCAGCTTGGTGAGCAGCGAAACGTCGAACCGTCCAGATTCGACCAGCAGCAGTTCACTCTCCGCATGGACGCAAACGTGACGAACAATGACATATTTAGCGCCACCTTTTTCTTTACGAATTTTCCCGGTTTCGATTCTTTCCCTGACCCGTCGAGCCTTGCATCGCCTTTCACTCTAAAGCGAGACGACCGCAACCGCACACTCTCTACTGCTTACACGAGGATCATCAATCCGACTCTTACAAATGAACTGCGTTTCGGATTTTTCAAACTGAATAATACCCGCAGTCTTGACGACCCGTTTCTGACCGAAGAAATGACAAGCGCGGCGCTTGGCATCATTAACCCGGCGTTGAATTTCGACAACAGTCCGGGAACACGACGTCTTGGGCATTTTGTCGGACGTAATTCGCTTGCAAATTTTTCGTTTGGCGGGCCGAATGATTCCTTCAATCGCCGCGACCAGCGCACCACCAGTCTTTCGGACAATGTCTCGTGGGTCAAAAACAATCACACGGTCAAGTTCGGCGTCGAGTATCGCCGTTACCAATACGATTCAAATCTGCCCGAGGAACAAGGAACGGAATTTGAAAAATTTGACAACTTTACGCAATTGCTCACCGGCAACGCGCAGGAAGCGGACACGCAGTATGGTTTAACCGACAAGAGTTTTCGCTTTCAGGATATTTCCCTCTATGTCGCCGATGACTGGAAGCTGACAAGCCGGCTCACGTTAAATCTTGGGCTTCGGTACGAATTCTTCGGGCTGCCGACCGAAAAGAACGGACGCATCGGCAATTTTGACTTTACAGGTTTTGAGAGTTGTTTTACGCAACAGGGCGGAACGCTTGGCCTTTGCGACAACATCGCTCCAAACTTCATCGTTCCCGACAATGTTGCGACAACTAACCTCGCGATCGTTGACAACTCGGTTGCAACACTTAGACGTTCAGGAAACAAACACACGCTCAACGGTCAGGACACGAACAATTTTGCGCCGCGCTTGGGCCTTGCGTTCAAGGTAAACGACAAGTTCGTCGTGCGCGGCGGTTATGGGTTGTTCTACGACCGGCCTTCGGCTGCGTTTATAAATACGGTATTCAGTAATTTCCCTTTCCTCCGCGAAATCGAGCAGACGGCGCCGTCGGGCAACGTGCCGATCGTAAACGCCTGGAACAACACGCCTACGAATCTGAATCTGAGCCAATGGCTGCCGTTCAGGGTTTGGTATGCGGCGGCCGGAAATCCGGCGGGCAGTTATCAGATACGCGACAACACGCCAATCTTTAACGACGCTCGCGGAAACCTAAATCCGCTTGCAATTCCCGGCGGCACCTGCACGACAGCGAACACGTCGGGCTGCATACGCGGCAACATCGCCGAAACATTCGAGTTTCGCGCCGTCGACCGCAATTTGAAAACGCCTTTCGTCCATCAGTTCAATGTCGGCTTCCAGTATGAGATCGTTCGCAACCTGCTTGTCGAGGCACGCTACACGGGAACGCGCGGCCGTCAATTGCTCCGAGCCGTTGCATTTAATCAAGGCTACGACCTCAACGACCCGAACACACCCGACCACATTTATGATCGCTTCAACCAGGCATACGTTCTGGCAGGCAGCCCGCGCGGCCCATTGAATTCCGCCGCGAGTGCACGCGAGCGAGGACGTGGCGTTGCGTTCGGCTTTGCAAATGCAGCCACCGGCAATGCGCAGGACCTCAACATCGCGCCGAACGGCTCCATTATCAATTTTGAAGCCCGCGTGCCGCTGCTCGGCTTCAACGTTCCCGAAGCGCTCCTGCTCACCAACGGCTCGACTTCCGAATACGATTCGGCGCAGTTCAGCCTGACCAAACGGCTCAGCAGCGGGCTTCAGTTCAACGTTGCCTACACGCTTTCAAAATCAATGGACGACACCTCAAGCGACCCTGGCAGCACCGCCGGCTCGGGCAGGCCGGACGTTCCGAACACGGGCTTTGTCACGCAGGGAGACCAGCGCGACCTCGATTCAAACTGGGCACGCTCGGACTTTGACCGGACGCACCGCTTCAGCGCAAACTTCGTCTATACGCTGCCAAACGGCGGCTCGAACAGCCGGTTCACAAATGGTTGGGATTTATCGGGTTTCTTCCAATGGCAAACGGGAACGCCCTTCACCGTCTTTGCCGCCGAACCAGAAATCAATGCGGCGACGGCGGCTCAATACAACGACATCTGGCGCGGCTCGGGCGGCTTGTATCGCCTCGGCTTCGGCAGGCCAAATTTTGTCTGCGATTCATTCAACAGCGCGATTAATCAATACACCACGTCGAACGTGAACAGCATCATCGACCGAAGCTGCTTCGCTTCACCGCAAGGTGGCTTTGGCAACCTCGGGCGAAACACCTTCCGCGGCCCAGATCAGCAGCGTTTCGACCTCGGCATCGTAAAGCGAACGAAGATCAACGAGCGAATGAGCGTCGATCTCGGTGTGGACATTTTCAATGTCTTCAACCGAGTAAATCTCTCCAACCCGAACACCGACCTCGCGGACACAACCGATTTCGGCCGAATCACCGGAACCGTAGGCGGCCCGAGACTCGCCCAAATCCGAGCGAAGCTTACTTTCTAATTTTAGCCACAGAGTCCACAGAGAAAATGAGAAGATCAATTTCAAATTCTCAGTGAACTCTGTGATCTCTGTGGCTAAGAATCCTTTAATACCTAAACGCCGCCTGCGTCGGCCTGTCGCCGTTCGTGCCGAACTGGAAAGCTACAAACTGGCCGTTCGAGCTGTTCAGGCGATACCATGTCCCGTCCGTCGGGCGCCAAACGCAGATGTCGGCACGTCCGTCGCCGTCGAAATCGCCCGGTGTCGGGATGTCAATCGACAAACCAAACTCCACAGCTACAAACGCCCCATCCGAGCTGTTTATTCGATACCAGACGCCGCTTGAAGAGCGATAGACCGCATAGTCCGTCTTCCCATCGCCGTCATAATCGGCAGGCGTGATCAAGTCCGTCGCGACGCCGAACTGGAATGCAACAAAAGCCGAGTTCGAGCTGTTCAAGCGATACCAAATCCCGCTCGACGGCCTCCAGACCGCAATGTCCGACCTGCCGTCGCCGTCAAAATCGCCTATCGTCGGTTTGTCTCCATTAAGCCCAAACTGCACTCCAAAAAACGAGTTGCCGCTGCCACTGTTCAGCCGATACCATGTCCCATTCGACGGCCTGAAAACCGAAATGTCCGCTTTGAGATCACCGTCATAATCAGCCGGCGTCGGTAAGTCCGCTGCTGCGCCAAAAACGGTATACGAAACAGTGTTGCTCCCGCTGTTGAGCACGGCCCAAAGCCCCTGGGAAGGCCGATAAACCGCAATGTCCGTCTTGCCGTCGCCGTCGAAATCCGCAGGCGTTATGCGATCGGTCGATAACCCAAACTGAAGTCCGTAAAATCCAACCTGTGACCCCTGCACATACCATGTCCCATTCGACGGACGAAACACCGACATATCGCTCTTCCGATCGCCATCGTAATCGAATGCCGTGCGAGCCGAGCCGCAGCCGCCTCCGCTCCCGTTTGTTCCGATGATCTGGAATATCTGTTCGGGGGCTCCGGCGTTGATTCCACAAGTCGCAGCTCGCTTTGCCCAATTCAGGCACGCCGGAATCGACAACCCGCCTCCGGGATTTTGCCATGTGGCCGGAGCGAAAGTTGGCGTAAGTCGATCAGTCCAAAACCATTGCCCGTCCGGATTAAAATTCATTCTGGCCTGCACCGAAACCCAGTAGAATCCCTGAGTCAAAACGACGCTCGACGGCAGTTGGATCGTAAATGTTCCGCTCGAGTTAGTAAACCCGACGTTCGTAAATGTTCCGCCGGCGATCGGGTCGCCAGGCACTAAATCAGTTCCATTGAAGAAATCACGATAGAATCTTACGTTGAACGCCGACGCCGCGCCCGAGCCGTTATACGACCCCTTTACCACGACCTTCTGAATCGTCCACGTCTGCCCGTTCGGAACCTGAAAGTCGTCGGCAGCCCGGTCATCAAATGCGTCACTCGACGGCTCGAAATCCTGCGAGCTGGTACCGCCGCCGCTCTGATCACTCGTCTGATCGTAAAGCACAAATGCGCCGCCCGGAGTACACGTTGGCGAGGCTGTAGCTGTCGGTGCGTTCGTTGGCGTAAATGTCGGCGTATTCGTCGGCGTATGCGTTGATGTTCGGGTTGGAGTATTAGTGGCTGTGGTTCCACAACTGCTTGTGGTTATCCGCAGTGCCCAACCGCCACTGATGCTGCCGAGGTCGATCCCGAGATCGTCACGCACATACAGCGACCAAGTGCCATTCGGGTTTGTTCCATTGAAAGCCGAAAGCGCGGCGCTGCCCGAAGGTGGAGGTGCGGGAGCCGGAAATACATCCGTGTTTGTATCGTAGTTCGAAGGCTGAAATGTTCCGCTGAATATCTGCGTCGCATCTGGCAACGCTGATCCCGCGAAGCTGTCAAACGTCAGATTCACGCTCACAATATCGCCCCCGCCTCCGGCATCCGACATTATCATAACGTTTTGTCCGCCGGGCCCGACAAGCATAACGTCAACATCGTCGGGGAAGGTGTGGCTCATGTTCAAAAGATCGACAGTAACTTTAGTAACGCTGCCTGAAACTCCCGATACGAAAATGTTCGAAGGATAAGGCGAACCGGCTGCATTGTCGTTGATCATAATTGCCGACGTATTGGAAAAGTTCCTCGGGGTGCACGACGGTGTTCCCGCCTGAGTCGGCGTGAACGTCGGAGTGTTTGTCGATGTGCGTGTTGCGGTTGCAGTAGCGGTCGGAGTCGCAGATCCGCAAGTATTTGTGGTTATGTGCAACCGCCATCCACCGCTAATGCTGCCGAAATCTACCCCTGCATCATCAAGCACATACAGCGACCAAATGCCATTTGGGTTAGTGCCGTTGAAAACCGACAATGCTGAGTTGCCGGAAGGAACGGGTGCAGGAACCGGAAAAACATCCAGCGCAAATTCGTAGTTAGCAGGGCGGAAAGCTCCGCCTCCGATCGGGTCAAGATCCGGCAACACCGTCGCCGCTGCGTCGTCAAGCGTCAAACTGACGTTCGTTATGTCGAAATTGTCTCCGGCATCCGACATTATCATCGCATTTTGCCCTGCCGGGCCGACAAGCATGATGTCGATGTCATCAGGGTATGTATGGTTAATGCCGGTAAGATCGATCGTGACTTTTGCGACACTTCCGGTCACTCCCGATACAACTATGTTCGATGGATAAGGACTCGCCGGTGAACTGTCATTAATCGCAATAAATCCCGTATTTGAGAAACTACGAGGCGTACAAGACGGTGTCCCGCCCGACGTCGGCGTTGCTGTCGGTGTCTCGCCGCCAAGTGACTGTAAAGCACTGTTGATGCGTATTCGCGGTTTGACCAAACCGGTGCGAAAATCCGTAATCGGCTGTCCGGTAGTGATAAGAGCATTCAATATCGTGCTTACAGTCGCGCCTGGAGAACGTTGCTTCAGGATCGCCCACGCACCGGCAACATGAGGAGCCGCCATCGATGTTCCAAGATAATTTGAGAAGGAGCTGTTAGATCCCGAAGCCGCAACCGACGAGTTGACCCATCGTCCCGGAGCAAGCAAGTTTAGAAAAGATGCACTGTTTGAAAAATCTGAGACCCTGTCGGTCACTGTGCCGAGGCTTCCATCATCTGTCGAGCCTACGCTGACCGCGGAGGAAATACAGCCGGGAGATCCCATAGAATTGATGTAACCGTTGTTCCCTGAAGATATGACTGTCGCAATATTTACTGAGCGCAGATTGTCTATAGCGGCCTTGACAGCCGGGTTGGCAAGGTCACAGGAGGCTTGGTCGAAAAATTGCCCGCCGCCCAGACTCATGTTCGCCGAAGCTATGCTCATCGAGCCGTTAAGTACCAAAACGCGTTCTAGCCCCTTTGTATAATCGCTTGGGTAAGTTAAAACGCATGGAGCGGGTGTGCTGCCGCAATTGCTTTGGTTATCAAAGCGGGAGAACACCTGTATCGCTATTATTTTGGCGTTGCGTGCGGTGCCGCTAAAACTTGCACCACTTCCTGCGGTAATGCCGGCGACATGAGTTCCGTGAGGACAGCCGGATATTAACGGGTCGCAATTCAAACCTGAGTTAGGTGCGGTCGACTCGGGAACTCCACCCGGACAGAGACTTGTGGCGAAGCCAGGGACCGTCGACGAATAACACGCTTCTGAAACCACTTTGCCGGTAAGAAACGTGTGATTTTTATTCACGCCCGAATCGAGGATAGCGACTGCCCATCCGCTTCCGTCAAAGCCTGAGTTCCAAGCCGCTGGAGCCTGAACGATCTGCGTACTCTCGGCAAGTGACGGGGGAACCGCGATGTCCTCATTTATGCTTGTAATTGCAGGATCATCTTGCATATCCGTCAAGCCGCTTTCGGCAGCTTCCAAACTTAGAAACGGGATGAACTCGTAACTGTGGACTTCAACAATGCCCGACGACTCATAACGCGTCAAAAACGCATTCTGCGCCTGTTTAATACCGAAACGCTGCTGCGATTTCTGAGCTTCGGTTAAATAACCTTCAGGAGTAAAATCTGCTCGTACGCCAACGATCAGACGCACTGAGCCTTTTTCGCGCGCGGCGGCGATTGCTTGCTCGAAACTCTGTTTCAGAAGTTCAAGCCGGGTATGTTCGGCAGGATCGGCTGTCGATCCCGCGAAGTTGTCACTCGCCTGCGAAGGTTTAATAGCAATAATTACGGCTGCAACGACGCCGAGACATACCAAAATGATCAGAACAGATTTTTTCATATTTTGACATCCTTTTTCTAAACCTTAGTCTGGTAAAACTGTCATAAACCCAATCGTTAAATGCTAAATAAATTTAAGCGCACTTTAACGTCGCAGTCCGAAATGCGCAAGACCCTTGAACTGCACGCGAAGGTTACAATTCGTACCTTTTTTAGCACGGTGGCGAAACTATAAACCCATCCGATGCAAATTGCAAGTGCCTGCAAGCTCTTCCATTGTTTATGGCATATCATATGCCCTTATTTCGTTTGGGATTTTATTCTGGATTCAACAAATGTCAACGGAGGGGTAAATGGACAGGATGAATGGAGGTGTAAGAGTTTGGGGTAAGCGGCTACATGCTGCGAGGTGAACGCAGGCATCAGAATTCAGAAAGAGCGCGAAAATTGCTGTAAACTAAGCGCAACTCTTGGCGATTGGCTTGCAGACAAGGGCGTCAATAAAGAACACGACTGGAAAATGTTAACGAGGACAACGTGGAATAACGATGGGATTTCGGCGAGCGGCACTCGGAAAAAAGTGAAACCTAGATGGGGTAAAAGCGTTACCTAGAGATGGGCTTGACGCCAAGTAGGCTGCTCTTATCCGTCAAAATAGCCCATAAAATCGCAAAAAACTCTGTTCTCGATGTTTTAAATGTGGAACGTTCCACATTTTGTGAAACAATTTTTGGGGGAAGAAAATGGAGTGGAAAATTGAGAATTGAGAATTGAGAATGGAAAATGAAGAAGTGTTCTCCACTCTCCATTCTCAATTCTTAACAGCGGCGTTTACCAGGCTATGATCTCGATTTGACCATTGGCTGTCAAAGTAGCGAAATCGGCTTCGTTGAACATGAAGCGTTCCCAAGTAAGCGGCGAGACCGTGCCTTCCGCACCGATAGCCGTAAATCTGAGATTCAAAAGCAAGCCGTTGCTTTCGATCGGCATTGTTCCGTAAACGGCTACGCGGAGAAGGCCGGGCTCGTCTGTTTTGGCAACCACGTTAAGGCCGCGGCTGACGGTTCCGATCACATCGACGGGATTCTCCTGAAGTTGTATCACGGAAGGATCGAATCTGAGATCGAACTCATACGAGATGATGCCTTTGCTTATCGCTCCTTCGACGCTGACGGGGATGACAATCTCGCTGCCTGCTGTAGTTGTCATTCGCGGTGCGTTAACCGAGGTGGTTTCCGGACCAACTTGACTGGCTGGTCTGGCACCGGTGTTCGTCCAATTACCCGAAACTTCGCCCATCAAAAGCGCCGTGTAATCTTCGCCGGAGATACTGCTGCCGACCGACGCATACGATCTGCTGACGGGAACAAACTTCCATGTTCCCGTTATTCCGCTATTTGAACCCGAGACCACAAAATTCGCGATCTGAGCGGCGTCGAACGATGAAATCGAACCATTATTGCTGACATCGGCCACAAGAAGCTGATTGCCGGTCAAAATGCTCGTGCCAGCAACATGCTGGGCGATCCTGGCTGCGTCGAACGACGTTATACTGCCGTTCACGCCGCCGGTTTTAGAAGGCGAAACGGCGTAAGCGCCCGGGCCAAAACCGCTGAGCGCATATTGGCCGGCGGAAGGTCCGGGTGCGCCGGTCGTTGTCGAAATGCTTGGCGAACCTGTACCAGTGATCGTTGCATTGGAGACGAAACGAGTCGCGGTCGGAATCGCGTTGCCGTAAGTGACGGTGCCTGAGATCGACACGCCTGTCAGCGCAACGCTTCCGTTTGTCGTGGCATCGTCCGGATCTCCCTCATTGAATTGGAACGCCGGATGGAACAGGCTGTTAGGATCGGTATAGTCTTCAAAGTTCAAAGGCGACGATTGTCCCGACGATCCGACGGCCGTGAACTTTAGATTTATCAGCGTTCCGGCACCTGTCAGCGGCACACCTGCGAATGCCGAGATTATAAGATGCCCGGGAAAATCTGCATTAGGGGTTATGGACATTCCGCTGCTCAACGTTCCGGACACGTCGTAAGGAATCGCGGCGGGCTGAACGACAGCCGGGTCAAAACTTACTTGAAAATCATAAGAAATTACCGTTAACCCCGTCGTGTCCCCGACCGTCACCGGCACAGTTATTTCCGTGCCCGGTGCAGCATTCATCGCCGGTAAAGACACTCCTAACGTAGGAGGCGTCGGCGTCGGAGTTGCAGTATTTGTGGATGTGTTCGTCGGCGTATTTGTCGCGGTATTCGTCGGCGTGGACGTATTTGTTGCCGAGTTAGTCGGCGTAAATGTATTTGTTGCCGTCGGCGTTGCTGTATTTGTCGCCGTGTTTGTCGGAGTAAAAGTCGGCGTAAATGTTCCTGTTGCGGTCGGTGTTGCCGTGTTCGTCGCGGTGTTTGTCGCCGTGAATGTTGCCGTCGGTGTTGCGGTATTCGTGGCTGTGGCTGTGTTTGTCGCCGTGTTTGTCGGTGTAAACGTCGCGGTGTTTGTCGGCGTCGCTGCCGCGCCGGTTATCGTGAAATTAGTATTGGAAATGTCAAAGAAAATGTTGCCGACTGCCTCGACTTTCATCCTTGCCGTAGTCGTAGCTCCGACAGGGATTGTCACGGCCTGTGATCCGTCGTTAGCAGTGCTTGCCAACAAAACAGTCGGAAAGGTCTGGCCGCCGTCGGTGGACAACAAGATCCTTACGTTCGCGCAGCTAACCGGTGCCGCAGTGGTGTTGTTTACGTTCCATGTGACGGTCTGCGATGAGCCGCCTGCCCACGAGACGTTCGTGTTCGGGGCTGTTACCTGAAACGGGCCCGAAGTATTGGTAACGGTAACGACCATATCGTCAAACTGGGTCTGTCCGATCGTCGAACCGGGAACGTAGGGGCGATTGTCGCGAACGGTAAGCCTAAAATTTAACGTTCTCGAAACCGAGCTCAGCGCCTCGACATTACATATAGCATCGCCGCCCAACGTAGGAGTTACATTCAAGCCCGCAAGGATCGTTGATAAACGCGGAAAATTTCTTGTCGGAGATACCGTGGAGCCGAACGAAATCCAGTTCGGCCCGGTTGCTTTCGTAGGCGATGCGACACTGGCGTTTCCGGTCGTTGTCGTATTGTTGTTTTGCTCCCAATTGTAGGTCAAAGCGTCGCCTTGCGGATCGGTTGCCGAGCCGGTCAGGGCAAAGGGAGACGTGATAGGGATAGTGAAATCGCTGCCTGCGTTGACGACCGGCGGACCATTGGCCGTCATTACCGTTGTTTGCGGACAGGTTTTCGTCGCCATATTGGTCTGTATCTGCGCGATCGACGCCTGGTGGAAGATGTCTATCGAATGCGGCGCCGCATCCTGACTGGTAATGCCCGCATAACCCATGATCGTGATGCCGGAACCTACTTCTTTATTTACGCCGGTGCCTTCGTTCTGGAATGAAAATGTGTGGTTACCTCCTAACTGATGCCCAACTTCGTGCACTACGTAATCAATATCAAAGTTATCGCCCTGCGGAATGGCGTCGGCGGGCGACGTGATGCCGCTGCCTTTTCCCAGAGGCGTACCGCCTGTCGGGTCTACACAAACACATCCAATACACCCCGCGTTACCACCGCCGCCTGAAGCACCAAACATGTGGCCGATATCATAATTCGCATTGCCGATAACGTTGGTTAAAGTGGTTTGCAATTGCTGATTCCAGTTCGACAATGTCGTGTAAGGATCGGTGGAAGGATTGTAATAAATAACAGATGTTGTGTTGGCGATCAGGTTAAGATGGATTGCGAGGTCTTTTTCGTAAACGCCGTTCGACCGCGTGAGCGTTGCATTGAAAGCCGCGATAACCAGGCTTTCCTGAGCCGAGCTCGTTGCTCCGAAATAGTTGGAATACTCTCCGTTGCACGATTGTGCCAGACGCATCGTTTTTACTTGTCCCGTAGAACTGTCGGGCAGATCCATATTCTGAACTTGTTCATCAATGCCGAGGGCCAGCTTTCTGTCCTCGGTCGAACAAGCCCACGGCATTTCGCCGTTTTCCCTGCGTGAACGAAAAACTGCATAGATCGTATGGTCGGCCGAAAACGGCTCGATAAACTCATTGTCCTGATCGGTGCGGAAAACCATTGTCTGTATTCCCTGCGGCGATATGCTTAGTTTCAAAGTCGCATATCGGTCGGTAATGCCGATGCCGGAAAAGGCTCGGATTTCAGGAAAGCGTGCTTGAAGATCGGGTTCAAAATTGGAATTTTCAAATATTTCAAACTGCTCAATATTTCCATCAGCGTTCGGCAAGGTAATGATGGTCGATTTCTCGGCCGCGTTCTTTCCGACAATTGAAAACAACTGCTGTCTTAACGGCTCGATATTTAGATTAAATAACCTAAACTCGTTTGGAAAAGACTGTCTCGTGACGCCTTTGTCTTTATTGAGACTGTCAGGACTGATGTTATTTTCAGACCAAACGATCTGCTGAGCCGAGCCGTTAAGTGAACCAAAGCCAAGAAAAGCAATAGCCAGTAAAAATTTGCACGCTGTTTTCATATTCTTATATAAAGCAATGTCTAAAATCCAATAAATAAACGATGACGCTGCCGGCCGCAGATTCACGGCGACGGTACGTTTCAATCGCATAAACTAATGATTTACCCCTCGGTTTTACAACGCAGATGCGGAAAAAAACCTAAATCGCGGCTTATGAATGACCGGGACTCATCATCCCTTACTAGTCGGACGCCTTGGTGGCTTATAAGGCATACAATTATATACCAAAACGCAGTTTTGTCAAAGGATTTTATGCACAAGCCCGCACGTCAGTAAGGGCGGAACACTCGACGTTGAACGTTCCGCCCTTACTGACGTGCGGGCTTGTGCACCGGAGTTATTGCACCGCTGCAGTGGTTTGCTTTTCTTTTGGGTCGTATGGCGTGGCCATGTATTTCTTTACGGCGTTCTGAGCGTTGTCGTAGTTATCGCCGAGAGTTTCGGCGCGCTTGTAGGCGGCGACGGCGCGGGTGCGGTCGCCTTTGGCGTCGTAGGCGTTGCCCATTCTGATGTTTGACCAAACGGAGAGCCATGCCGGATTGAGGTTGCCGCTGAGAGCGGCTTTGAAATTATCGATGGCGAGATCGAAATTGCGTTGTTCGAGAAACAGCAGGCCGAGATGATAGTAGATCCAGGAATTCGAGCGGTCGAGTTTTAACGCCGCCTCGAATTGCGTCTGCGCTTCGACGTAATTGCCTTCCTTAAATTGCTCGATGCCGCGGCGGGCGATGGAGGAAACACGCAGATCGGGCGAGATTCGGAGCAGTTTATAACTCGGGTCAATCACGACCGCGAGTGGTTTGCCGGTTGACTCGATACTGAAATCGGCGCTCGCGTCTTCCATATCGAGCGTCACGGTTTTCAAGCCCTGATCGCCTTCGGACTTTAGCATCACGTCCACGGGCAGCCGCAGATTGTCGTAGTTTTGCTTGACCGTTCCGCGAGCGACAAATTTGCCGCCGCGTGTTCGTATGATCAGGTAGTCACTTGTGAACTCAGGGACGCCGGTGCTCTCGACCCAGCGGGCAAAGAAGTAACGCATATTCTGGCCGGCGATGCGTGATGTCAGCTTTTCAAAATCATCGATTGAGGCCGATTTGCCGCGAAATTCCTGCAGATAAGTTTTTAATAACTGGTCAAATTTTGCCGCGCCGAGCGTGTCGCGCAGAAGTTTGAAGACAAACGCGCCTTTGGCGTACATGATGTATTGGTAGCCGGTGCTTTGGTCGTCAAGATTTGCAGGCGCGCGCAAGAGAGACACAGTTTGCTCGAAGGTGAGCGATTTTTCGAGAAGCTCGCGCCGTATCGCGTCGAGTTTTGCGGTGTCGAGCATACTCTCGCGAAAACTAAACGCACTGTATTCCGCCAGGCCTTGCGATAGCCATGCGTCATCAAACGATTTGAGCCCGACGGTCAAGCCCCACCATTGATAGGCCGCTTCACGTTCGAGCCGGTTGGTCGTAACTTCGCGTGCTTCCTCAAACGGCCGCTGGGCGACAAATATCATTCCACGCGACGAGTAAAAATCGAGGCTGTCGTCGTCGATCTGGACGACCGTCAGTTTCTTGCCGTACTCCGCCGGGCCAAAACGTTTTGTGTAATTATCGAGAGCCTTGCCGAGTGTTTCGCCATACTGTGCGATCAGGTTGTCGCTTCCGGGCTTTGCATAAAAGACCAATTCCTGGTCGCTGATTCGCAAGGTGCGCGGGGCGTTTCGGCTGTATGCAAAATTGCCGAGCAAAGACGGCGTGGTTTGAACAAAACGCGACCTGCCGTTAACGCTAGTTACCGCCGCGTCGCTGTGGCCGCTAAGCTGATAGCCCGCCGGAAGCGAGATCGAGATGTCCGAAGTCGCCTGATCGGCTGCGTAATCATGAAACGGGAACCACCGTGCCGCATACATCAGATAACCTTGGTTTTCGCCAATAAACGCGAGTCTTTTACTGAGCAAAGGACCGCCAGCCGGGCCGTCAAGAATGCCGCTGTATTTGAACCTAAGCATTACCGGCGTGCCTTTGACGATCGTTTCGCCAAGGTCGATCCGCACATGCGGCCCGAGGTCGCTGCTGTTGGTCTGATCCTGGATAAACGTGATCGGATTTGCCGCCGGCGAGGACGACGATGTCCGGCCAACGCCCTTGGACGGCGTGCCGGTAACAACCGCCTGACTGAAACGCGTTACGGTATCCACCTTAAGCGAGCCGTTCAACTCAAAGGAAACGGTTCGCGTGTCCTCTAGCGGTGTAAACGCCACATCGACCGTCGCGGTCAGCTTTCGCTCGGTCGGCGAGAGCACAATGTCCATTGCATAATTGGTCACATCAAACGCCGCGCGCTTGACCTGCTGAGCGACGGCCGGGATCGATAAAACGGTCAATATTGCAGCGGCTTGAAATACGTTTCTTATAAACTTGTTCATTTTAACTATCAGCAAAATAACTATCTAAATATGCTACCTTTTGATGTCTGCAAATCTCAATTCGTTTGCTTTTTCGCTAAACGCCGCTTTGTTATTCGGGCTGAAAGAAATCAACAGAAACAACCTTTTCTGCGATCACTTTTCCCATTGCCGCTACCTTTTGATGCTCAGGATGATCGGTGTAATGGTCCAGAGCCGCTCGGTCGGAAAAATGCGCGACAAGTCCGGTGTCGTACGAGCGTTCGAGATGCAGAATGTCGGCGCCGACTTCGAAGCTCGCAATGCTCTCTATCATGGCCGGCAAGGCTCGCAATTTTGCCCGGTGCTCGTCGCATTTTTCCTCAGCAATTTCAGGTTTGTATTTCCAGCAGACTATATGAATCAGCATATTATTTTGTCTCGAATGCAAAAGAGAATTTAACAAAATACAAACGTCACGCCAAAGGCTCGGGTTTACGTTTGTTGTCCACGCAAATGCCGTCGATTTTCTACCCCCAAAAAGTGTTTCACAAAATGTGGAACGTTCCACACTTTAGACGACGTGAATGTAGTTTTTCATGATTTTATGGGCTAATATGACGGGTAAGAGCCGCTTACTTTGCGTCAAACCCATCTCTACGTACCGCTTTTACCCCATCTACGTTTCACTTTTTTTCGATGCTGCCCGCCGAAATTCCAGTCATTAACCTGCATTGTCTTCATTAACATTTTCCAGCCGTGTTCGTCGTTGTCTTCATTGTAGTCGGGCGACGCTTATGTGGCGGGTTCTGACTTGTCGGGCAGATGTGAATTCAAAAGATCCCAGACTTTACGTACGTGTTTTTCCTCGACGCGGATGCTGCCGACGGAAAGGCGGAGTGTGTATTTGCCGTTTAGTTTTGTGTGTGAGAGATAGGCGTCGCCGGAGGCGTTAATGTCGTTCATTATGCGTTCATTAAGATCGTTCAACTCGCCATCTGTAAGGAATCCGGTCGCTACCGCTCCCGGTTCTGACAGGGCGTTGAGTTCTTCGTCGGTTGAGCCCTTACTGGTATGCGGACTACGGGCACATGCTCGAAAACAGACGAGGGCGAACGGAACGGGTGCGAGCAGTTCCCAGTCTTCGCTGTCCTCGACCCATGAGGCAAACAGGCGTGCGAGACGGCAATGCTCGCGAAGGCGCGCCTGCAAACCTTCGACGCCGAAGTATCGGATGACGAACCACAGTTTTAATGCTCGAAAACGCCTGCCGAGTTGGATGCCGTAATCCATTCCGTTCTTTACGGTTTGCTCGTCGGTGGTTTTCAGATACTCGGCAACGAGCGAGAATGCATCCTTCAAATCATTCAGATTCCTGCAATACAACACCGACAAATCAAATGGAGTGAATAGCCATTTGTGCGGATTGACCACTACAGAATCGGCACGTTCCCAACCGGACCAGTGCGGAGTGCGGAGTGCGGAGTGCGGAATGTCAGAACCGGGAGCGGTAGCGACTGGGTTGCTCTCGCGGCCTGTAAAGTGATGCCGAAACTCCGGCAGGATCGCCGTCGAGCCGGCATAGGCTGTGTCGACGTGCAGCCAGATGCCGTATTTCTCGCAGATGTCGGCGATTTTATCGACGGGATCGATGCTCGAGGTCGATGTCGTGCCGACTGTCGGGATAACGCAGACAGGGACAAAACCGTTTTCAATATCTTCCTCGATTGCATCGGCCAGTTTTTCAGGTACCATTTCAAACCGTTCGTTGCATTCTATCTTTCGCAAGCTACGCAGTCCGAGACCGAGCGTTATCAAACCTTTATCTATCGAGGAATGAACATGCTCGCTCGCATAGACGCGCAACAATGGGACGTCGTCGCGTCCGCTCATGCCTTCATCGCGAATACTAAAACCGGCGCGCTCGCGTGCGGCGGCGATGGCGTGCATCGTCGAGACCGATGCTGTGTCATAGATTATGCCTTCAAAATGCGGCGGCAAGTCCATCATTTTCCGGAGCCAATCGAGAACGACATCTTCTAATTCTGTCGAAGCAGGCGAAGTCCGCCAGAGCATCGCCTTCATATCAAAAGCGGCGGTCAGCATCTCGCCGAACACGCCGACCGAGCTTGTTGACGTTGCAAAAAGGCCGTGAAAATTCGGATGGTTCCAATGCGTGACGGCGGGCAGGATTAGCCTATCGACATCGGCCAAAACCGCGCCGAAATCCTCGCCTTTTTCCGGCGCAGAATCAGGCAAGCTATTTTTCAACCAATTCGGCTCGACCTGCGAGAGCACCGGAAACTCGTCGATATGCTCGAAATAGTTCGCGATCCAATCAACGACCTCATATCCGTATCTGCGAAATTCCTCAGCGGGCATATCGCCCAGTTGATCTTTCATAATATGGTTTCGGGCTGCGCCCGTCTATTTGCGGAAAAGCTCCGCTTTTCCGTTGACTGCTAAAGAGAATTGCGGCTTTGCCGCCGCGCTTTTAGCCATTGCGTCTGGCCGAATTCCCAATCCGGCAGGCGGCGGCATAGCCGCAAGAACTTGGGAACCATCTTGGAAAAGCAGAGCTTTTCCGCAAATAGAGCGGCAAAGCCGCATGGGGTTCTCGATAAAACATCTCAAGTCCGATTGAGATTTTAGCCGATAGCCGTTCGACACGCCATTGGAATCGGGTATAATGCGTATAAACTTTCTCCGGATTAACGGCGTATGAACTCCGGCGGAAATATTCTTTAAATCAAGCATAATTTACGTGAGGTAGCTATGACCAGATTTCTTTTGACGATATTGACGGTGTTTTCGGTTCTGTCTTCCTTTGCCTGTGTCCAAAAAGGCACTAACAGCACGACGACCACGGGCGGCGGCGACACGATCAAGGTTGGCGTTTACGGCGACCTGACGGGGCAGACATCCAGCTTCGGGCAATCCACAAAAAACGGCATTGAGCTTGCCGTGGACGAGATCAACGCTGGCGGAGGCGTCCTCGGCAAGAAGATACAGCTCGTCATAGAAGACGATCAGGGCAGGCCGGAGCAGGCTAAGACGGTCGTGCAGAAATTGATCAGCCAGGACAAAGTTCAGGCCGTGCTTGGGGAGGTCGCTTCGACAAACAGTCTTGCCGCAGCGCCCGTCGCGCAGGAAGCCAAGATACCGATGATCACGCCGTCTTCGACAAATCCGAAGGTCACCGAGGTAGGGGATTATATTTCGCGCGTTTGCTTCATCGATCCTTTCCAAGGTGCGGTGATGGCAAAGTTTGCCGCGAACACACTGAAAGCAAAAACCGCAGCGATACTCGGCGATGTGAACTCCGATTACAGCAAAGGCCTCACGCAGTTTTTTGAGGAAGAGTTTGGCAAGCTCGGCGGACGAGTTCTTGCAAAGGAAGCCTATACGCAAACCGATCCCGACTTTAAAGGCCAGTTGACCAAGATACGTAATCTCAATCCTGATGTTCTTTACATTCCCGGCTATTACGGCCAGGTCGGTATTATAGCCAAGCAGGCCCGCGAACTCGATATGAACATGCCGCTGCTCGGCGGTGACGGTTGGGATTCGCCGGAGCTTTGGAAACTTGGCGGCGCGTCGTTGAAAAATTCGTATCTCTCGAACCACTACTCAGCCCAAAATCCGACGCCCGAGATCCAGAACTTCGTTAAGGCTTTCAAAGCGAAATTCAATGTCGAACCCGATTCGCTCGCAGCTCTTGCTTATGATGCTGCAAAGGTTTTGGCCGACGCTATAAAACGTGCAGGCGGCGCATCCGACGGGGCAAAGCTAAAGGACGCTATCAACTCGACCAAGGATTTCCTTGGCGTTACCGGAAAGATCACGATCGACGCCACGCGCAACGCCGTCAAACCGGCAGTAGTCCTCGAACTCGATCCGGCAGCTTCGGCATTTAAATTCAAGGAAACGATCTACCCGGAAGGCATGACACCGCCTGCCGCGTCGAACACCAACACGATGTCAAACAGCAACGGGATGTCGAACGTGGCGGCGGCAAATTCTAACGCGAAGAAATAAGTCTGGAGTCAAAAATCTTGAGTCTCAAGCAGGATTTGCTTAAGACTCTCGACTTCGGACTCTCGACTGACTTATGGATACATTTGTTCAGCAATTGATCAATGGCTTAACCATCGGCTCGATCTACGCGCTTATTGCGCTTGGATACACGATGGTTTACGGCATTTTGCGGCTGATAAATTTTGCCCACGGTGATATCTATATGGTCGGAGCCTATGCGGGTTTTATACTGGCGACCGCTCTCGGATTTGCCGCCCAACCGTCGGCGTTTGGATTTGTAGTTACGCTTGTAGGGTCTATGGCGATTGCAGCGGCGATCGGCATGGCAATCGAAAGATTTGCCTATCGCCCGGTACGAAAATTCTCAAAGATGACGACGCTCATCACAGCCATCGGAATGTCGCTGCTGATTGAGTACCTGTTCGTCTTCATATTTTCCGGCACGCCGCGCTCGTTCCCGCAGCTTTTGCCAAGCGACAACATCACGCTCTTTGGCAACGCCACGATCTCGACTTCGCAGATCCTGATCTTTGTCGTCTCGATCCTTCTGATGATGCTTTTGCAATGGATAATTTTTAAAACAAAGATCGGCAAGGCAATGCGGGCGGTTTCGTTTAACATCAATTCCGCAAAATTGATGGGCATCAACACGGATTTTGTCATCGCTTTTACGTTCGCTCTCGGTTCTGCACTTGCAGCAGCAGGCGGCGTTCTAACGGCACAATACAACCCAAAGATCGAACCGCTCATGGGCATCATGACCGGCCTTAAAGCATTCGTCGCCGCAGTGCTTGGCGGCATTGGTAATATCCCAGGCGCTGTTCTGGGTGGCTTGCTGATCGGCGCCGCCGAGACTTTGGTCGTCGGCTATGGAAGTCACATCGGCATTCCGTCCACCTACCGCGACGCCGTAGCGTTTGCAATTCTAATTCTCGTTCTACTGATAAGGCCGGCCGGATTATTGGGCACGAACGTCCAGGAAAAAGTGTAAGGAAGCATGGCAACTTGGCTTAAGTCATTTCTGGTAGCGGTCGTCGTCATCGGCGTCTTTTACGTGCTGAACGCGATGATGAGCTCAGCCGGATTTTTTGGTATCGGCATCGATGATTACCAGGCGAGGCTGTTTGCCTTTATCGGGATCAACATAATTCTCGCGACATCGCTGAACCTGATAAACGGCTTTACGGGTCAGTTCTCGATCGGCCACGCCGGTTTTATGGCGGTCGGGGCTTATGCGTCGGCGTTTTTTACCGTCACTTATGGAAAGGCAATTGAAGGGTCTCTGGCTTTTATAGGCGAGACCGTCGCGTCGAGCATCGTACTGCTGATAGCGATAGTTATAGGAGCTATTGTGGCTGCGTTGATGGGATTGATCGTCGGGATTCCGAGTTTGCGGCTCAAGGGCGACTATCTTGCAATTGTCACGCTTGGGTTCGCCGAGATCATCCGCATTGTCATTCTCAACATCGACGCCGTCGGTGGAGCGACCGGTTATCAGGTTCCGGGTTACGCCAATTTTTTGTGGATCGCGGTTTTTGGCGTGATAACTGTCGTGGTCATTCACAACATCGTGAAATCCGACATGGGCCGCGCACTTATTTCGATACGCGAAGACGAGCTTGCCGCCGAAGCGATGGGCGTCAACACGACGCGTTACAAGGTTACTTCATTCGTCATTGGCTCGGCTTTTGCGGGCGTCGCCGGAGTGCTGTTTGCCCATTACAACAAATTCCTGAGCACAAACGATTTTCAGTTCATCAAATCGTTCGAGATCATAATCATGATCGTCATAGGCGGCATGGGATCGATGACGGGCGCGATTTTGGGAGCCATCATTGTAACTTTGCTGCCCGAACTGCTTCGTCAACTTCCTGATATTCAGATCGGCTCGACCGTATTTAAATTTGCCGATCTGCGGCTTGTGATCTTTGCACTCATTCTAATTTTGACGATGATCTTGAGGCCGCAAGGGATTTTGGGAACATCCGAAATAGGCGGATTTCTAAAACGTTTTCGCCGGATGGACAAACCGACAGGAGGTCTGTCGTAAATGGGCCAGAACGGAAACTACATCCTGCGAACCGACAAGGCGACGATAAAATTCGGCGGCCTTACTGCCGTCAACGAGCTGACGATGGATGTCAGCCACGGCGAGATCTACGGTTTGATTGGCCCGAACGGCGCTGGGAAAACAACGATCTTTAATCTGCTCACGGGCGTTTACGAGCCGACTTCGGGCGATATTAATATCGGCGGAACGCGTGTTAACGGTTTGAAGCCATATCAAATTTCGCGTCTAGGAGTTTCGCGCACGTTTCAGAATATTCGACTGTTTCCGTCGATGACCGTGCTAGAAAATGTCGTGACCGCGTGTCACCGTCACGCGAAACAGAATTTGGTGGATGCGGTTTTTCGCCTGCCGAGATATTTCAAAGACGAAAAGATTCATCGCGATTTTGCGATGGAATTGCTCGATATATTCGACCTCGAAAAATACAAGGACGAAGGCGGAACGAGCCTGCCTTACGGCAACCAAAGGCGTCTCGAAATTGTCCGCGCGTTGGCCACTCGACCGCAGCTTTTACTTTTGGACGAGCCCGCCGCCGGAATGAATCCTTCGGAGCAGCACGATCTGATCGACCTGATAAAAAAGGTCCGCGACAAATTTAACCTGACGATCGTCCTCGTCGAGCACAACATGCGCGTCGTAATGGGCGTCTGCGACCGCATCCAGGTCGTTGATTACGGCAAGTCGATAGCCTTGGGTTTGCCGCACGAGGTCAAGAACGACCCAAAGGTAATCGAAGCCTATTTAGGCGATTAGCTAATAGCTGACAGCTATCAGCTATCAGCTATTATTAAAAATCATTTATGTTAACCCTCGAAAATGTCTCGGTCAGCTATGGCGCAATTGAAGCGCTTACCGACATAAATCTGCACGTCGAGCAGGGCGAGGTCGTGACGCTGATCGGCGCGAATGGAGCTGGGAAAACGACGACGCTGCGCACTATCACTGGCTTGCTCGAGCCAAAAGAAGGACGTGTGATGTACGAGGGTGAACAGATCAGCGGCGTTGCGGCGCACAAACTCGTCTCGATGGGAATTGCGATGTCGCCCGAGGGGCGCGGAGTTTTTGCAAACCTGACCGTGCGCGAAAATCTCGAAATGGGCGCGTTTATCCGCAACGACAAGAAAGGAATCGCAGCCGATATGGAACGCGGCTTTACGCTCTTCCCGCGTCTAAAGGAACGCGAGCAGCAAAAGGCCGGAACATTATCGGGCGGTGAGCAGCAGATGCTTGCAATGGCTCGGGCGCTGATGTCGAAGCCGCGCTTGCTGTTACTGGATGAACCTTCGCTCGGCTTGGCGCCCCTTGTCGTTCACACAATCTTCCAGGCAATCGACGAGATCAAAGCCGAGGGCACAACTATCCTCCTTGTCGAACAAAACGCCAACGCCGCCCTGCACCACTCCGACCGCGCCTACGTCCTAGAAACCGGCCGCATCGTCATGCAGGGCGTCTCACAAGAAATCGCCCAAGACCCAAGAGTAAAAGAAGCTTATTTGGGTGAATAGAGCGGCTCCAACGGAAATTTTTAACGCGGATCAGGCGGATTGAGCGGATCAAAACGGATAGAATTATTTTATCCGTCTTAATCCGCCTGATCTGCTTCATCCGCGTTAAAAATCTTTCGTCCTATTCGAAAAGCCTTATCTCGCCATTCATTACGATAGTTCGCGGTTCGCCGTCGTTGAACATTATCTTTTCCCACGTCAACGGCGATACTGAGCCGGTTGCTCCGACTGTTTTGAATCTTAGATTAAGCAAAATACCATTCTCACTGATCGGCAACGGACCATAGACGGCGACTCGCAACAGGCCCGGCTCGTTGGCGTTTGCGACGAATGAGAGGCCTCGGCTGACGGTTCCTGCGACACTTACCGAATCGCTCATTGGCTGTATAACTAACGGATCGTATCTGAGGTTGAACTCGTAAGAGATGATCCCCTTATTCGCCACGCCGTCCACATTAACCGGCACGATAAGCTCATCAACTGGAAACAGCACAGCGTTCGAAATCGTAACGCTGATGGCTTTTACAGGCCCTGTCGTGTTAACGGTTCGCGTGTCAGTAACGGAGTCGCTGGACTGTGTTGAGCCTTTACTCACGTGCGGGCTACGGACACCGCCGCCTTCGGAATTCTGAATTCTGAATTCTGAATTCTGAATTTTGCCCGCAGGCTTCGCCCCCGTATTCTGCCAATTTCCCGAGACCTCGCCCATCAATATCGCGGAGTAGTCTTCGCCTGTTAAGTTGCTGGTTAGGGTCGCGTAGTTTCGGCTGGCGGGCAGGAATTTCCAGGTGCCTGTTATTCCCGAATTTGGCGACGCGGTAACAAAGCGTGCGATCAGCGCCGCGTCGAACGACTGCACAATGCCGTTGTTGCTCACATCCGCCGCGACCAACTGGTTGCCGCTCAAAAGCGAATTCCCCGCAACATGCGCCGCTACCCGCCCCGCGTCAAACGAGTTTATCGCATTATTCGTCCCACCCGTCTTCGTCGGCGTAATCGTATATGGCCCCGGCCCAAATAGGCCGAGCGAATAATTGCCGCCCGGGAAATCGGTTGTTGTTGAAACATTCGGTGACCCAACTGCATTCATCTGAATATTCGAAACAAATCGCGGATTGGGCGATCCAACAGCATTGCCATAGATAATCTTTCCAGTAACCGCAAACGGCAAACAACCTCCGAGACGGATGGAGACGGTGGTTGTATTTTCATTAGGGGTGGCAAGGTCTTGGATGCCATCGCCATCAAAGTCTCCGATCGCGACTGAACGAGGGATATTCCCGAGTGGAATCTCAGCCGCCGCCGGTGAAATAAAACCACCGCTACCGTTTCCCAAACGGATGGACACGGTTGAACTTATGCCACTGTTGGACACAGCAATGTCCTTAAAACCATCACTATTAAAATCCCCTATAACGACCGCATTAGGATAAGTGCCCACTGAAATTTCGGGCACCGCAGGTGATGAGAATCCACCACCGCCGTTTCCCAAACGAATCGAAACATTGTCAGAAAACTGATTCGCCGTGACAATGTCCTGCTTACCGTCGCCGTCGAAATCTGCGCTCGCTACCGAGTAAGGACTCATTCCAACAGCAATTTCCGGCACGGGAGGGGAAACAAATCCGCCGCTGCCATTTCCTAAACGGATCGATACGTTGTCTGACATTCTATTCGCCGTTGCGAAATCTTGTATGCCGTCGCCGTTAAAATCTCCTGTCGCTAGCGAAAAAGGATTATTACTAACCGAAACATCGGGCGTAGAAGTGAAGCCACCAAAACCATCTCCTAAGCGCACAATAACGGAATTTGTCTCTACAGTAGCGGCAAGGTCCTGTATACTGTCGCCATTAAAATCTGCAATGGCCACGGAGGTCGGGCAACAACCCACGATCGGAATTTCCGATACGGCTGGCGAGGTGAAACTGCCATCACCATTTCCTAATCGGATCGAGATGTTGTTTGAACCGTTGTTTGCTGCGGCAAAGTCCTGCTTGCCGTCACCATTGAAATCGCCGATTGATACCGACCTAGGAGATAATCCAACTGCAACTTCAGGCATGAGTGGCGAAGCAAAACCGCCACTGCCATTTCCAAGTCGGATTGATACAGAAAAGTCTCCATTGCTAGGCGCCGCAAAATCTTGAAAACCGTCGCCATTAAAATCTCCTATCGCAATAGCCCTGGGGTCAAAGCCGACCGAAACTTGAGGCGCAGGCGGCGATGTGAATCCCGGATTTCCGTAACAAACCGTGCCGCTTGTCACCGTCAGTAGAAATGTTGTTAGTGCCATGCCGCCCGGGCCGAATGCTCTCACAGTGACGGCATACGCTCCCGGAACAATATTCGCGTGATGGGCGTTGGTCACGCGAACAACGCCGGTCAAAGGGTTAGCTGTTAACTCACCCACAAAATTCGTCGAGGTCGAAACGCTTATGCTCGTTGTATTTGTCGGTGGAGCGTCGGGAGTGATCGTGACATTATCGCTCAGGACAACACTCGTCGGCGGATAGTTGCCGAGCGACGGCGTGGGCACGACGGTCGGGGTATATGTCGGAGTGTCCGTCGCAGTCGCGGTCGGCGTATCAGTCGGCGTATCAGTCGGTGTATCCGTTGCCGTATTCGTCGGGGTATCGGTTGGCGTGAAAGTCGGTGTAAATGTTGGCGTCGCCGTGTTGGTGGCGGTATTTGTCGGGGTAAACGTTTCCGTCGCTGTTGCGGTTGGAGTAAAAGTCTCGGTTGCTGTCGGCGTCGGCGTGAAGGTTTCAGTCGCAGTGGCAGTCGGCGTATAGGTGCTTGTGGCCGTTGCGGTCGGCGTAAATGTAGTTGTACCCGTCGGCGTTGGCGTAAAAGTACTTGTCACAGTCGGTGTCGGTGTAAACGTCGAGGTGTTTGTCGCAGTCGGTGTAAATGTCGCCGTGTTTGTGGCTGTGTTTGTTGCCGTGTTCGTTGGCGTCGGCGTAAAAGTGTTTGTGGCCGTTGAGGTCGGCGTGAATGTATTTGTCGCTGTCGGTGTTGGGGTAAAGGTGTTCGTTGCCGTTGATGTTGGCGTAAAAGTGTTTGTCGCCGTCGGTGTCGGCGTGAAAGTGTTTGTGGCCGTTGAAGTCGGCGTGAATGTATTTGTCGCCGTCGGCGTTGGAGTAAAGGTATTCGTAGCCGTTGGCGTCGGTGTAAAGGTCGCGGTATTGGTCGCCGTCGGCGTGAAAGTGTTGGTGACCGTCGGTGTCGGAGTAAATGTGTTTGTGGCGGTCGGCGTTGGGGTGAAAGTATTCGTGGCCGTCGCTGTCGGAGTGAATGTGTTCGTCGCGGTTGGCGTTGGCGTAAAAGTATTTGTGGCCGTTGGTGTCGGCGTGTTGGTTGCCGTGTTTGTTGACGTAGAGGTTGGAGTTGACGCCGGGATTGTGACGCTGCCGCTTGTAGGTTTTGCTGGCGGGTCGCCCTCGTTATACCGGAAGGCGGGATGCGGAGTCAGGCCCGGATCGGTGTAATCCTCGAAGATCAACCCGGTCGATTGCCCCGGTGAGCCGATGACGTTGAAACGCAGATAAAGAAGCGTTCCGGAGCCGGTCAGATTAGCCGCCTGAAACGCCGTGATGATAAGGTGGCCGGAAAAATTCGGGTTTGCAAGGATCGACATTCCGCTGCTGATCGTTCCGGTTCTGTCGAAGGCGGGCGACGCGGGCTGGACGACTGCCGGGTTGAACGTTACCTGCAGGTCATAGGAGATCGCCCCCAAACCGGTGAGGTTGCCGGTCGTTATCGGCACCACGATCACACCCGGCGTCGCCGATACACTGGGCAGAGAAATCGAAACGCCTGTTAATAAAGATGCTGCATTATTTGAGAAAGCAGGCGGCAGCGTGTTTTGCAGACCAAAAACCTCGCTAACCGAATCGGCAAAAGCAAAACTCTTGTTGTCAGCAGCGTTTACAGGCGTGGCGAGCTTTGCACAGCCAATTATGGCAGCAGCGGCCAGAACTAAAACGCAAATATATCGCTTCCTCATCAAGTGTCTATGTGTCCGGAATGTGTTAAACGTCGGATTGCGGAACATCGGATAGAATATATGCAAACGACGATTAGTTCAAGGTTAATTTTTTTGGCTCTGTAAATAGCCATTTTTCCTGCTCCGTTCCATGCCCAACGCTGGGACAAATCATACTCCTTCCTACCGGAGTAGGAAGATTTCGCATTTATTCCTACAAAAAAACGGGTCTCGAACGCGTAACTTATTGTATCCGCCAGGCTTATCCGATTTGTCCCGCACAGTCGCGAAAAAAAGTTTTTCTTACCGTTTTGTTCGAGCACGCGATTCATAAGCCAGAAGATATTAGCACAATCTTGCGTAAATCGCAAGGATTTTTATTTGTGAAACACCGATTCAAATGCAAAAGTTTGATGAAATATCAGCATTTAGTATAATAATTTTGAGGAAGTTTATGCCTGGCAAGAAAATCAAAACCAATTCAAATGGCACGTTGTATAAGGCAAAGGATTTTGCAAACCCGAAGCGCCTGACTAACGCCGAAAAAGAATCGCTCGAAGCCTTTCGCGAGGCGATGAAGGCTTTGAAGAAAGAAGAAGCAAAATATGGCAAAAAGGCCTATATTTGACACTTCGGTATTTTCGAGTTACTCAACCGAGATCGAAAAAATATATTTATCCTCGCTTTTTCCTACGATCGTCCTCTTTGAGCTTGTGGCATCCTCGATAGATGAAAGCCTGCTCAAAAGGTATGACGGGTGGAGAATATCGCTTAATAAGATCAACCGACTGATCGCTCCGACGGCGAACGATTGGTGGGAAACGGCAAAGTCGATTCGCCGCCTATACGTCAGTAAAGCCGCTCAATCCTCCAAACTCAAAACCTTGCGTAACGATGCTCTGCTTTCACGCCTTGCCGTAAAGCACGATGCTTTCATCGTGACGAACGACGTTGACGATTTTCAGATCATCAGGAAAGACATGAAACAACTCGAGATCGTTTCGGCAAGCGACTTTTTCGGACAATAACTAGGTCTTCGTATTGCTCGCCGGCGGAGCGTTCGGGTCTGGAGCGTCGATTTTGTCCACCGCGGTTTTGTAGATTTTTATGTCGCCGTTCTTTTCGAACTTTTGCTTGGCGGCGGCGAGGTAATCGCTGTAAACGGTGGAGCGTTTTCTCGATACCATTTGTTCGAGCAGGTCGCTGCGCTGTTTTGTGAATTCATCGTTGTCGGCGTTTTCGCGTGCAATGACGCCGACGATTACCAGGTTGTCGCCGATCTTGAGCGGTGTTTTTGTAACGTCGCCGACCTTCATCGCAAATATGGCATCTTCCAGCTCTTTGTTCGTGCCGGCGGTCGGGCCTTCGCCGAGCGGTGAGCCGATGATGAAATTCTTCTGGTCTTTTGCCTTTAAACCTTTTGCGGCTGCGAGGGCTGACAGAGCGTCGGCATCGGCAGCTCCCGTGGCAATCGACTTTGCGATCTCCTCGACCTGCGCGCGGGCTTTATCGAGCTTTACGACATCGATAATTTGCGCTTTTACCTCGTCGAATGTTGCGTCGCGCGGCTCTTTTTTGTCGGCCAGCATCGGTATCGCAAAACCGTCCTTGATCGGCGTTTTGTCGCCGACATCGTTTAAGTTTTCGAGCGGCGCGATGCCCGATTCAAACTGCGGCGACGTGCCTATGTTTTCGACGTTATCGCCGGGTTTGACATAGCCGGTCTCGCGGATCATGTCGGCGGCGCTCATGTTCGCCTGCGAGGCGAATGCCTGCGCGGTTTTCAGCGGGTCTTTGTTTTCCTTGAGCATATCCGTAACCTTTTGCGCGAGTTCGGCGGCGACGGAGTAGGCCTTTCGGTTTCGCAGGCTGATCTCGATCTCTTTTTTGGCATCGTCAAAAGTCTTTTCAACAGATTCTCCGCGACGCAGTATAAAATACCTGCCCTGATAATTGATCGGCTCGGTGATGTCGCCAGGCTTCATCTTTATCAAACGCTGGTACGGGTCTTCTTTATTGGCCGTGTTTTCCTTAACGGGGCCTTTTAGCTTGCCGCCGTTTGAGGCCGTGGCAGGATTTTCCGAATGGCCCTTTGCCATTTCGGCAAACGCTTCTTCGGAAATCGTCGCGCCCTCTTCTCTCAGTCTCACGATAAGCTCGCTGGCTTTTTCCTTTACCTGTGCGTCGAATTCAGGCTTTGCAATGCGCAGAACGATCTCCTGTCCGAGCACGCCGGCGACCTTTCTCTCAGGCGCGAGACCGTCGAATTCGGTGCGTATTTCATCGGGAGCGATCTGAAGTTTCTCGCCCATCTTCGACGTGTTTATAAATACGTATTTGATCTTCTTTTGCGGGACGCTGATGTAGTAAGTTCCCTTGTTCTGCTCGAAATAATCTTTCAGCTCCTGATCGGTCGGCGTTATCGCTTTTGCGAGGTCGGCCGAGCCGACGGGCACGTATGAAAGGTCGAATTTTGTATTCTTACGCTGAAAATCGTCGAGCACTTCCTGTTCGGAAACCGTCACGCCCGAGGTCAGGAAAGCCTGGAGCTTTCGCTCGCTGACATTCTCGCGAATGCGTGCCTCGTAGCTCTCGATGTTGCCATAGCCCTCGATCACATTCTGTTCGTATATCGCCTGATCAAAAGGCTTTGCATCCTCGCCCTCGCCTTTTTCCTGTTTGCGAATTTGGTCCGCGACTTCCTTGTCGGACGCGGTCAAGCCCAGACGGGCGGCTTCGACTCGGATGATGCGTCCGTTGATCAGTTGGTCAAGCACCGTTTTTGTCGGCGTGGTTTGCCCGCGGGTGAACTGAGCGGAATTCTCCTTTTGCCGGACAATTTCGCCGACGCTGATCTTGTCGCCGGCAACCGAAGCCGCCGTTTCATCGCTGCGCGACAGATTTGCCGTGGACGCATCGGTCAAAGAGCTGCGGTTCCAGACGACGAGGCTGACCACCATCAGAATGGCAAAAATAAGGATAAAAAAATTGCGTGTCTTTTCGAGACGAGTAAAGAACCTTAACATCGATATATACCTGCTTTAATAAAATCGTTTTTTTGGGCAAACCGCAATCTTAGCAAAAACCACGGTGCGCGTCCAACCTAATAACACGGACAAGAGAATAAAATAGTTGCAGTTTTGTTCTATTTCATTGATGATTAACGAGATATTTCTGTATGGTGAGCAAGCAGATCAAACAAGTCGGCATCGTCGTAAGGCCCGGCCACGCTGAAGCAACAGCGACCGCAGCCGAGCTTTCAACCTGGCTCGCGTCGCGCGGCATCGGCCAAACTGGCGAGCCAATCACGTCAAGTGAGATTAAAGCCGGTAAAGCGATGTCGTTGGATGCCGACCTCATAGTCGTCCTCGGCGGCGACGGCACGATGATCTCAACCTCGCGCCTGATAGGCGATGCAGACGCGCTCGTTCTCGGAATCAATTACGGCAGCCTCGGCTATCTGACCGATTTTCGGATCGAAGAGATGTTTCCGGCGCTGGAAGCAATAATCGAAGGCAATTACGAAATCGACCGCCGCGTGATGCTCGACATCGAGCATTGGCGTTCTTCGGAAAAACTTGTTACAGGCCGCGTGCTGAACGACGTTGTAATAAATAAATCCGCGCTCGCGCGGATAATCGATATCGACGTGAGGCTAAACGATCTTTTCGTTAATACATTTCGCGCCGACGGCCTGATCGTTTCGACACCCACCGGTTCGACCGCCTACAATCTCTCGGCTGGCGGCCCGTTAATTTACCCGTCGATGAATGCCGTGGTGCTGACACCGATCTGTCCGTTCACGCTCACCAACCGCCCGATCGTCGTCCCCGACAGTGCCGAGATCGAACTCACGCTCGACAACGAAAACGAAGGCGTCGTCCTCAGCCTCGACGGCCAAACCGGCTACCCCATGAAAGCCGGCGACCGCGTCCGTATCCGCAAAAGCGAAACTACGTTCAACCTGGTGCAGCCCGCAAACCGTAATTATTTTGATGTTCTGAGAGACAAGCTGAAATGGGGAAGATGATATTTTTTCTGGCTAGCAGCTAAGAGCTCGCAGCTAGCAGCTAATATCAAAAAATTCTTCTATTGTATCTATGAAAGAATTTATAATTTTAGCTGCTAGCTGTTAGCTGCCAGCTACTAGCCAGATTGGAATAGAGTCGCTTGCTCGTTGTCTTCGTAGCCTTCGGGAAACCATTGAAATCGACTGAGGTCGCATTTGCCAGCGGCGTTGAAGATGACGCCTTCGGCTTCAAGGAGTTCTTGTTGGAGGTTTAAGGGAATTGTCAGTCTTCCGGTTGAGCATTTGCCTTGTGAGTTGATGACGCGCTGCCAGGGAACGTCGTCGGGCGAACCGTGCATAACGTAGCCGACCGTTCGCGCGGTGTAGCCTTCGCCGAGAATGATGGCGAGTTGGCCGTAGGTCATCACCTTGCCGGGCGGAATTTGGCGAACGAACTCGTAAACGCGCTCGCAGTATATTTGGTCGTTGACGTTCATGAATTGAAATTTAAACAGGATAGACAGGATAAACAGGGTAAGAATCAAAACATCCTGTTTATCCTGTCTATCCTGTTTAAATTTCTCTCAAAAAAGTGCGGGCGGGCGAGCCGTCGCCGGTTGCTCCGTCGTATTTTAACGGCAGGCACATAATCTCGTAATCGCCGGGCGGGACTTCGCGCAGGTCGGCGCCTTCGAGAATGACGGTTTCTTTTTCGAGCAGAGTGATATGGACAGGATGGCCGGGCGAGCCGCTCTTTTCTATTGAGAGGTAATCGACGCCGACGAGAACGACGCCTTTATCGACCAGAAGCTGCGCCGTCGCCGGTGTGAGATAAGCGTAATCCGACCGAAATCCGAGCTCCGGCGTGCTCCAGAAATCGGAGCCTCGCGTTTTGAAAAGGACGCGCTTCATCCCTGCGATGTCGCCGACATGTTCGGGCTCGATCGCCACCACATCTTCAGGCACCTCGATCACGCGGCAAGGGCCAACGAGCTTTTGCGGGTCAAGCTCGTGAATGCGTTTTGCTCCATCGATAAAATGATTCGGCGCATCGACATGCGTCGCCGTGTGAACGCCGAGCGAGATCTTCGACACATTTGCCGAATCACCATTTGCTATCTGTCGATGCGAGCCAAACTCGACACCGGGATCGGTCTTATAAATCGGCGTCCCGGCACTTATTGATACTGTTATATCGTATATTTTCATCAGATTAGAATAATAGACTTGTTAACGCGCGGCAATTCTCAGTGGTGAACATCTTTGCGTTCTTTGCGGTTTTGCGTGAAACTTCCTGTATGAATTCTATGCGCATTTCGGCCTCCAGCTATTCAAATACCGCGCCGCTTATCTGGTCGTTTCTCTATGGCCGCAACCACGGCAAGGTCGAGATAATTCTGGACAATGCGCCCGCTCGTTCTGCCGAATTGCTAGGCCAAAACCGCGTCGATGCGGCGCTTGTTCCGGTTATTGCGTATCAGACTTTGGACGATCTTCGGCTTATACCCGACGTATGCGTCGGCGCTCGTGAAAGGGTTCGCAGCGTCTGTCTAATCACAAAAGGCGAAGAGCTCGAAGATGTACGCGTCGTGGCTCTCGACGCGTCATCGCTGACTTCAGTTGTGTTGACGAAGATCATATTTCGGGAGTTTCTTGGTTTCGAGCCCGAATGGCGGCAAACTGAGCCGAGCATTTCTAATATGCTGGCCGATGCAGATTGTGCTCTTACTATAGGAGACCCTGCGCTCACGATTGCTGATAGTACGGGCGGAAACGCGAGTGTGAACGAGCGTGCATTCGCATCAGACGGCACGCTCGTTAACACTCGCGTTTCCGCCCGCTATCGCACGTTCGATTTGGCCGAACTTTGGCATCATTACACCGGGCTAGGTTTTGTCTTCGCCATGTGGATGACACGCTGGGAAAACATTTCGATCGACTTCGCCGCAGCGCGTGATGAAGGCCTCGAAAATCTCGATGGCATCATTGCAAATTACATGAACAGCCTTTCACTCAGCAGCGAAGAAATGAAAAGATATCTCACGCAAAATGTCTCGTACTCAATAGACGATTCGATGCGTCGCGGAATGGAATTGTATTTTGAATTGGCTTACAAAAATCGCCTGATCGCAAAAAATAAAATCCCGATCTTCGCCAACATGTCAGAACCGCCTGCGTAAGCGGGCGGCCAGAAACGTAAATAGAACAAACGCGCCGTTACTAAACGCAACTTAAAAATCCGGCCGTTTCAAATCTTCGCCAAGTTTTTTAAAGACGATCTTCCCTTCGTTTTGTTTTAGGTGCTCAATAACTGTCAACGCGTAATGAATTCTTCGGTCAACATCCTTCCATTTGCCGATATAGTAGAGCATCGTCCGCTGCTTGCCCGCTGTTAAAGCATGAAAGAGCCGGTCGCCTTCCGGGTCTTGGTCAAGAACCTCCCGAAGCTCTTCCGGCATCGGCAGCCCGTATTTGCTCTTGTCACGAACAAGCTCGACGTAAACATTGTCGCCAACAATTAAGCCTAACTTGTCCCGATTTTTTTTTTTGACGAGAATAAAAAAATCACCGTCTTTCGGCATCAACGCGCATTGATAGGTAAGCGTGCCGTTGAGCGTTGCAACAACGCGTCGCGAATTTCCTTCGAAACCGAATGCATCGCTTACCTCGCGCGATACGTGCACGTAATGATAGCCGAACTCATCCGACAATTTTGCAAGCTCGGCCTCGAAGCTGATAACTCCTTTTGCAGTTTTCATAAGTTTCGGGCGGAAACGCGAGTGTGAACGAGCATGCGGATTCATAAGCGCGTGCACGCTCGTTCACACTCGCGTTTCCGCCCGCATTTGTTAATATTATACTCTGATGAGCAAAGACATTCAGCCGATCTTGGACAAGACTCTCACCGGCGAAAGATTAACCGCAGACGAATGCACAACTCTTCTTGAATCAAAGGATTTTGTCCGCATCGGCCTCGCTGCGCATGAGATCAGGATGCGCAAAAATCCGACCGATGTTGTCACATACATCATCGACCGCAATATCAACTACACCAATGTTTGCAACGTCGTCTGCACATTCTGCGCATTTTACCGAAGACCTGGCAAGCCCGATACTTATGTGCATTCGATCGAGGAAATTTGTAAGCGGATCGACGAGACAATCGCTTTAGGCGGAACAGGCGTGCTGATGCAAGGCGGGCTGCATCCTGATTTCAATATCGAATGGTATGAGGAATTGTTGAGCACGCTGCATCGCAAATATCCAAAGTTTCAACTGCATTGCTTCTCGCCGCCTGAGATACACAACATTCACCTGATAAGCGGCCTCGATTACGTCACGATAATGCAGCGGTTGAAAGATGCCGGATTGAATTCAATGCCCGGCGGCGGCGCGGAGATTCTCGACGACGAGGTCCGAAAACGCGTCTCGACAAAATGCACTTCGCAGGAATGGCTCGACGTTATGCGTGCCGTTCATAAGGTCGGCTTGCGCTCGACCGCGACGATGATGTTCGGCATCGGTGACAACATTTCGCACCGTGTAAATCATCTGCAAAAAATACGCGACCTACAGGACGAAACCGGCGGATTCACCGCCTTTATCCCGTGGACTTTCCAACGCGAAAACACCGCGCTCGGCCGCAAGATAATAGAAGAGCCGACCGGCATCGATTACCTCCAAATGCTCGCCGTCTCGCGTCTTTTTTTAGATAACATCAACCACATTCAAGCCTCGTGGCTTACGCAAGGACTAAAGCTCGGCCAAACCGCTCTCCGCTTCGGTGCCGACGACATGGGTTCAATAATGATCGAAGAAAACGTCGTCTCCGCCGCCGGCGCCTCAACTCAAGCCAACGAACGCGACCTCCGCCACCAAATCCGCGAAGCTGGATTTAGGCCGCAGCAACGGGACATACTTTACAATCACATTAGCCGCGGAGGCATTGAGGCAATTGACACGACTGATTCGTTAAAACTTAAGCAACTGAGTGTAGCTTTCGCTGACTAACGGAATGAAAAACTTATTGTCAACAATCTTTTTGTTTGTCTGCTTTTTATCTTTGTTGGGATGTGACGTTGTAACTTCTCAAGAATCGTTTATTTCAACACCAACTCCAGCTCCAAGTCCTGTCTCGGTCTTTGGAGACGAGTGTAAAGTAAACACGAAGGTATTTTCATTTAACGGACGGACAGATTTTGGCGAATGCGAGGTTAGAAAGAATGCCAAACTTTTTAACGGAAAAACGATTCGCATTACGGCTGGTTATGGATTTATGATTCACGGCTCTTACCTATTCTCAGAAAACTGTGAACTATCCAGGTCGATAGATGAATCGATCTCCGTTGGAATGGAAAAGAAGAACAGAGATTATCTTCAAAATTTGGGAAGGCTTCCGGCTGACATAACTGCTATCGGAACCTTTTCAGTATCAGAACCATCCAACCGAACCGATACAATTTATGACCGCACGCCCTACCATTTTTCGATAATCTGTTTGGAAAAAGCGACGGCGAGGCCAAAGAAATGATTTTTCTTGTCAACTTGTCAAGAAAATATGTTAAGATTATTCCATGAAAAGCCTACCCGTCGGAGAATTTAAAGCTCATTTTTCTGAGGTGTTGGAAATGGTTCAGCAAGGCGAAAGTGTTGGCGTACTGTTCGGTAAGAATAAAAAGCCGGTTGCTAAGCTCGTTCCCATGAACGGCTCCACTTCAAAAAAACCTGGTAAACGAAAATTGGGCATTCTTGAAGGGAAGGTGAAATTCAAGTTCGCGAAGAATTTTAAGATGACCGATGAAGAGCTACTGGATATGAGGGGATGAAATATCTGCTCGATACTCACGTCCTGATTTGGACGTTGACCGACGTCAAGAAAATTCCCACCAAAACAAGAGCCTTGCTCGAGGACCAGAGGCATGAGTTATTTGTTAGCGCCGTTACCTTTTGGGAGATCGCGATCAAAATTCGCAGCGGAAGGTTGGAACCAATCGGGCGCTGGGACAACGCAATATCTCACGTAAACAATTTAGGCTTTCAAACAATCCCATTGTTGCCTGGCGAGGCGGCAAGCTCTAAAGAGCTGAAAGAAGACACACACTTTGACCCTTTTGATCGAATGTTGATCTGGCAGGCGATTCAGCGAAACCTGATTTTGATCAGCCGCGACTCGCAGTTTGAGCGTTTTGCGTCGGACGGCCTAAATTTGTTTTGGAAGTAGGCCGCTTGAATTATTAATGCAATCAGCACGAAATATACTCCTTATCCGACCGCAGAATTTCGGATATAACTCTGAAACTGCCGAATCCAACGAATTTCAGAACAGATCTGATGCAGACGAGAGTGCGATCAAACAAATGGCGCTTGCCGAGTTTGATGGGTTTGCTGAAACTTTGCGTTCAAAAGGTTTCGGTGTTTTTGTTTTTGACGACACAGATGAGCCGGCAAAACCTGATGCTGTGTTTCCGAACAATTGGGTTTCGTTTCATGTGGACGGAACTGTAATTCTCTACCCGATGTGTGCCGAGAGTCGCCGTAGCGAAAGGCGAATGGATATTGTCGAAACTCTCGGGAAAGAGTTTCGCGTCGAGAAGATAATCGATCTCTCGCATTATGAGAACGAGAATCGCTTTCTTGAAGGAACTGGCAGTATCGTTTTCGACCATATAAACAAAACTGCGTATGCCTGTATTTCAGCGCGGACAGACGCCGAACTTTTCGCCGAAGTCTCTCAGGCATTGGGTTACGAACCGGTAAGTTTTCATGCCGTCGATGCTAATGGCCGAGCCATCTATCATACAAATGTCATGATGTGCATCGGGCCGGGTTTTGCGGTTATTTGTCTCGCAAGCATCAAAGATGAGGAAGAAAGAAGTCGTGTTTTCGAAGCGTTGAGATCAGGCGGATCGGAGATCGTTGAGATCAGCTTCGAACAAATGAACCACTTTGCAGGCAACATGCTCGCGGTTTCGGGTGAAAACGCAAAGACATTTCTTGTGCTCTCGACGAGGGCGTTGGCTTCGTTCGCAAAAGAGCAAATTACAACATTGGAAAAGTATTGCGAGCTTTTGCCCGTCTCTATCCCGACAATCGAAAAATACGGCGGCGGCGGAGCAAGATGCATGATGGCCGAAGTGTTTTTGCCTTTCAACAAATAATAAAATGGAGCCGCAAACCTACTCAGAATTCTGGGATTTTTACTCGCGGGAGCACAGCAAGCCATTGACCCGGTTGCTGCATTTAGTCGGCACATCGCTCGGCCTTGCGCTGCTCGTTTTGGCTATTGCCGCTGGCCGCTGGTATTTTTTTCCTGTATTTTTTGTTGTCGGTTACGTCTTCGCCTGGTTTGCTCATTTTGTTGTTGAAAAGAACAGGCCTGCAACATTTAAGCATCCGTTTTGGTCGTTCATCAGCGATTTTAAGATGATATGGTATATGGCGACCGGACGCATGGCCGCTGAAGTCGAGAGGTGTCAGAACCGCCTGCGTTAGCGGGCGGCCAGTTTCTTTAATCAAAGCTCAACGCCCATAGTCGCACCAGAAAGGTTCTTCACGGCCTTTCTATTTTTTACGTCGATTATTCCTTAGCGAACTGGCCGCCCGCTCACGCAGGCGGTTCTGACATTATTGCGGTAGAATACTGTTCATGCCCGCGAACGACATTGTAAATCCTGACGCGCTGAATTCGACCATCGAATTTTTGACGGCGATGGTGACGCCGGCGTTGCTCATTTCGGCGACGGGGTCGCTTGTGCTTTCTACGTCGACGCGGTTGGGGCGTGTGATCGACCGCGTTCGCCAGCTCGAGGAACGTTTGAGCGAGTTGATCTATCTCGAAGACAAGGATGACGTGCCGCTGTATGACAAACGCGTTGAGGTGATCGTCGATCTGCTTGATAAGGTGACGAGCCGCGCACGCATACTTCAACGGGCGATGGCTGCGTTTTATTACGGTCTCGGAATGTTCGTGCTCACTAGTGTAACGATCGCCATCGCCGCATTCTTTAGTTACTACCGATGGCTGCCGATACCTATCGGCATTATCGGCATAATGTTCCTGTTTTGGGGGAGCCTACAGATGCTCAGGGAAACACGAATGGCAACCGCGACCGTTAACGCAGAAATGGATTTCACGTGGGAATTGGCCCGCAAGGTCGCGCCAAAAGAGGTTGCAAGCAAATATCACCGACGCGGAAAAAATAAAGGAACGTCTCTTGCAAAAATCAAGGACAAAAATGAACCCAAAATATCTGACACTTTTGGCGGAGAATAAACTTCGCGAGCGTGTCGAAGCGCTCGAAGCTATGCTTGCGTCCTGCAGGGTTTGCCCGAAGGATTGCGGCAACAACCGTTTGAACGACGAGATCGCGGCGTGTTATTCAGGCCGCTTGCCAATTGTCTCGTCCTACACGGCGCACTTTGGCGAAGAACCTTGTCTGTCTGGCACGAGGGGCGCCGGAAATATCTTCTTCGGCAACTGCAATCTCCGCTGCGTTTATTGCCAGAACTATCAGATCTCGCAAACATGGAAGGAGCAAAAAAAGAACGAGATCTCGCACGAACGCCTCGCCGAGATGATGCTCGAACTGCAAGAGCGAGGCTGTCACAACATCGGCTTTGTCTCACCAACACACTTCGCACCGCAAATGGCTCGCGGTATCCTGATCGCCGTCGAAAACGGGCTGCGGCTGCCTATCGTTTACAACACAAACGCCTACGATTCGGTCGAAGTGTTGCGGCTACTCGACGGCATTGTTGATATTTATTTGCCCGATCTGAAATACGCCGATTCGGACGCAGGATTCCAGTATTCAAAAGTGCGTAATTATACCGAACACGCCCGAGCAGCAATAAAGGAAATGCATCGGCAAATGGGCGACGAGCTTGTCTTCGACTATGACGGATTGCTCAAACAAGGCCTGATGATCCGCTTGCTTGTTTTGCCAAACGACATCGCGGGAATCGAAGAAAACCTGCGGTGGATTCGCGATGAGCTTTCGCCGAAAACAGCCATCTCGCTCATGGCGCAATATTACGCAACAAACAAAGCCGCGACCGACCCACGATACATTTTGCTCTCACGCCGCATCTCCGAAGGCGAATGGTTTCAAGCTGTTTCACTGCTCGAAGATCTGGACATGGAAGAAGGCTTCATGCAGGAATACGAATCGGCATCGCATTATTATCGACCTGATTTTACAGACGCGGATAAACCTTTTAGAGATATAAGGGATTTTCAATAACTCTCTGCGTCCTTTGAGCTCTCTGCGTTAAGATTTTTAAACGCAGAGAACGCAAAGATCGCAGAGAAAACAAAGGCTATGAATATTGGTAATGTAGCACCTGACTTCACTTTAAAGGACGGCAACGGAACGGACTGGACGCTTTCGGATCAGCGCGGGAAGGTTGTCGTTCTGATGTTCTATCCCGGAGACGACACGCCGGTTTGCAAAAAGGAGATGTGCTCGGTGCGGGATCATTGGTCGGATTATAAGGCGACGGCCGCTGTTGTCGTCGGTATTTCGACAGATTCTGTTGAGTCGCACGATAAGTTTGCCAATAAGTACAGTTTGCCATTGACGCTTTTGGCCGACGAAAAGGGCGAGGTCAAAGGCAAATATGGTGCAAAGTCCTTGTTGCCGGGCCGCACGGCACGAGCAGAATTTGTCATCGATCCGCAAGGCAAGATCGCTTATCAAAAGATTCGTCCCATAGGGCTTTTTCGTCCTTCCGACAAAGAAGTGCTAAACGCCATCAAAGCTGCAAGCAAATAAGGGATGAGCGTGATAAAATAATTTTATGGAAGAATTGATCAAACAGGTATCGGAACGAGCCGGTATTTCGGAAGAGCAGGCACGTTCAGCGGTCGAGACCGTTGCAGGCTTTCTCAAGGAACGCGTTCCGGCACCCTATAACAGTTACGTTGACAGTTTTCTCGGCGGCGGAAGTGCTGAAGGCGGTGGTGGACTGCTCGGCAATCTCGGCAGTATGTTCGGCGGCGACAAATCGTAATGGCATTATTCGGTGATAAATTTAAGTGCTCGCGCTGCGGGCAAAAAAATGAACCGCTTGGGTTTGCGCCTATTCCCAACGAGCTTGGCCAGCGCGCTGCTAACGAGATCTGCAAAGATTGTTGGAGCGAATGGCAGAAAAAGCAGATGCAGTTGATAAACCACTACGGCCTCGACGTCTCAAATCCAGACTCGCACGAATTTCTCTTCGACAATATGAAGATCTTCCTCTTTGACGAAGGTGTCGAGCTCGCACAGATCGACACCTCGCAGGAAGGGAAAGTGAACTGGTAAAATTTTAGCCGCAGATGACGCAGATAAGAGAATTTTTTTCCTTATCTGCGTTATCTGCGGCTAATTCTTTTCTGTCATACTGGCCACCCGCTTACGCAGGGGGTTCTGACTTCTTCTCGAACTTCAACGCAGGTGAGTTAATGCAGTAACGCAGACCAGTCGGCTTTGGCCCGTCGTCAAATACGTGGCCGAGATGTCCGCCGCAGCGTGCACATAAAACCTCGGTGCGTGTTTCGCCGATTGTTTTGTCGGTCTTTTCGATCACATTCTTTTTATTGACCACATCGAAGAAACTCGGCCAGCCCGTGCCCGAGTCAAACTTTGCTTTTGAGCTAAACAGCTTCAAATGACAAGCGGCGCAGTGATAGTCTCCGACGTCTTTATGGTCGGCATACTCGCCTGTATAAGGCTTCTCGGTGCCGGCTTCGCGAAGGATGTAATATTGTGCCGGAGTCAGCAGCTTTTTCCACTCCGCATCGGTTTTCTTAATTTCTACGCCATCAAAAACGTTGTCGGAAGGCGCCGACTTAGAAGCCGGTGTTGGGATGGCAGCCGCGAGATTGTCTGAACCCGCCGCCGAAGAGTCGTTTCGCTGCTCCGACGAGGCGTGACGCTCGCAGCCCGCTACCGCGGTTATAATAAAAGCGAAAACCAAAATTACAGAAGATGCGAATATAATATTGTGTTTCATAATGTTAATAATTTAGCATGAAAGTTATTTTTTCATTGCCAATAATGATTTCGATGCAAAAAGCATATCGGATTCGCGCAAATTTTATTGCAATTAATTTTGTTTGAAGCCGCATCATAGACAGAGAAGCGTGACTAAACACCTAGAAAAAAAACATTCGCTCGCCGTGCGTTGGATGCACTGGATCAATTTTCCGCTTCTCGCGATGATGATCTGGAGCGGGATATTGATCTACTGGTCAAATTCGGTCTATGGAATTCGATTGTTCGGTTACGAATTGTTCAATTTTTTTCCGCCTTGGTTTTACGACACGCTGGGCATTCCGTTTCGCCTCGCCGAAGGCCTGCAGCTTCATTTCTTTTTCATGTGGTTCTTCGCAGTCAATGGCGTGATCTATGTTATTTACACCATTGTTTCGGGCGAATGGCGGGCATTAATACCGATTCGGTCATCTTTCAAACGAGCTCCGCTCGTTGCTCTGCACGACGTACACATCATCAAAAAGCTGCCGCCGCAGGGCAAATACAACGATGCGCAACGCATTGCTTACACCAGCGTGATCTTGATGGGAGCCGCATCGACAGTGACAGGCCTCGCGATTTACAAGCCGCTTCAGCTAGCATGGCTGACATCTTTGCTCGGCGGTTACGAATGGGCAAGGTTTGAGCATTTTTGGCTGACGGTTCTTTTCGTGCTGTTTTTTGTGGTGCATGTTGCGCAAGTTGCTCTCGCCGGTTGGGCCAACTTTCGCTCCATGATAACGGGTTACGATATTGTTGACGCAGATGAAAAAGCACCAGAGATGCCTGAGACAAAAGAAGAGGTGACCCAATGAGCGACGATAAAAAAATTCTGCTTGAAAAGGTTCGAGAGTTTGAGGAAAGAACCGGCCACACCGTCGATTCTTATCCGAACGATCCTAACAACACTGCATCCGTTTTAAAAGAGCATCGCTACTTGAGCGAACTCCTCACTTTCGAAGAAGCTAAACGTAAAATGTTCGCCCGCTCGCGCCGCGGTTTTCTTGTCGGAGGGGTTGCTACACTCGCCGGAATCTTCGGCTGGCGCTGGATGAGCGATGAAACAAAAGGAGCGTTGCTTCGCCGCACTTTTGAGTTCAACGAGAAGGTCGGCCAATTCTTTTACAGTCCGTCAAGGCTTGCACCGGAATTCCCATTAACTAGCATCTCGCCTGCGCGCGCTAATGGCGTGGAAGGCCTTGAAAGCGAATTCGATCCGGCACAGTGGACGCTCGCCGTCGGCGGCCTCGCAGGCCGTTCAGACGATCTTTTATTGACGCTTGACGACATAAAAAAACTGCCGCGAACTGAAATGATTACCGAGCTAAAATGCATCGAAGGCTGGAGCATAATCGTCCACTGGGCCGGAGTTCGTTTCTCAGATTTCGTAACCAATCTTTCAAATAACACATCAAGGAATGATCTGACGCATTACGTTTCGCTGACCACTCCGGACGAAAAATATTATGTCGGTTGGGACATGCAGAGCATTCTGCATCCGCAGACACTGCTTGCTTACGAAATGAACGGTTCGCCGTTAGCGCCCGAACACGGTGCTCCGCTGAGGCTAGCTTCGCCAACCAAATATGGCATCAAGCTGATAAAACGAATCGGCCGCATCGAATTCACAAACGAGCGGCCAAAAGATTTCTGGGCGGAATACGGTTATGATTGGTATTCCGGGCATTGAGAAATGATCGCTGACCGCCTCGAAATTATTAACGAAGAATTTTACGCCGAGGCCGTAACTTCGGTGCAGCTTGACATGCTCCTCGCCGACGGTTGGCGGCATTTTGGGACGCATTTCTTTCGATATAATCTAGGCATGTACGAGGACGAGATAAGGCGCGTTTTACCGTTACGAATTCGACTCGGCGATTTCAAATTTTCAAAAAGCCAACGTCGGATTTTAAAGAAGAACATCGATCTCGATATACAAGTTCAGCCGATACAAATCACAGACGAAACGCACGAGTTGTTTGAAAAACATAAGGGCAGATTCAAGAGCGGAGTGCCGAATAGTATTTACAATTTTCTATCGGTCGATGCAGCAAATGAGCCGACGAACGGGCTTGAGATCGGTGTTTGCCGCGACGGTAAATTGCTCGCGGCGAGTTTTCTTGATGTAGGCGAAATATCGCTTTCGAGTATTTACTGTGTTTTTGACCCGGATGAAACTTCCCGCAGCCTCGGCATTTTTACGTTGCTGAAAGAAATCAAGTTTGGTATAGAAAACGGAAAGGCGTATTTATATCACGGGTATGCCTACGACGGCGAATCGTTTTACGACTACAAGAAAAGATTTTCTGCGTTGGAATATTTTGATTGGAAAGGCAGTTGGCTCTCGATTCATGAAAACAGGCCTTGCTGAATTGGTGGTACGTTGGCCAACTCCTTTGTCCACTCGATATACTTAGCCGAATCGAATTTCTTTCCCGTGCTTCCGCTTGTCATATATCGGATCATTCCAAAAACAGGACGCTCCATCCACGGCCGGTCGTGCTTGCCAAAGCACCACAGAATGCCGGTGTAAGAATTCGGATTGCGGCCGTCGAGGCAATATTTGTTGTTGAGATGAACGAGCGTCTCAAATGCAACTTCGTAACTCGGCGACCAGGCGATAACGTTTTTGCCCCACAGCATCCGCACGTAATTGTGCATCTCGCCGGTGACAACCATTTCGCGCTGGGCAGCATTCCAAAGCTCGTCGTGCGTCTCTCCGGCTTCTAATTCTTCTAAAGAATAAACGAACGATCTTTCGTCTTTCGCGTGCTCACGCATTGTTTTTTGCACCCACGCCGGGAGCGCGGCCAACGAATCGTAATTTGAATTGTGCCGCGTCAAATTGAAAGAAAGCTCGCGGCGGACGATCAGCTCTTCAAGGTACGCGTCTTTAGATTCCTGCGGCGCGTCACTTTCTCGCACAGCGAGAGCGATCTCGAGCGACGACACAAATCCAAAGTGCAGATACGACGACAACCGCGAAGAGCCGTCGCGGTCCGGCTTGCTGCGGGCGCGGTCGTAATCGGGCAGAATCTCCTCGACGAACTTCTCTAAACGCTTGCGGCCATTCACCGTGCCGCCATGGTAATGCTCGCTCGGCAGAACGCTGTGGTCGATGTCGCATGACGCGACAAGTTTTGGAATATTTTCAGCGGTGATGTCGGTTTCCGGACATTTGACTTCGAGGTTGAGACTTGGAATATCGAGCTTTTCATTCGCAAGAGGTTTTAGATAATGGTCGAGCAGCTTATTTATCTTCGGTCTGATGGTATAAGCTCCATATTCCTCTTTGTCGAACTTCGACATTGGAATGACGCCGTTCGAATCGACCACATATACAGGAATTTTCGCTCGTTCCCCGATCCGCCGATTGTGTTCGGGAATGATAAAGCAGGGGAAATCGTCGGTCACGATCAAGGCCGCGTCTTTTGCAAGTTTCGCGACAGTTTGCTTTGGCGACTTCTTATCTTGTTGCAAATAAAATACATACCTGATACCGAGCCGTTTAAATTCACGGCGCTTTTCCTCCACGCCCTCAAGTATGAAAGTATGTAAGCGGTCGCTCGCCCACGGATAGTAATATTTCAACCCTTCATAAACGACGAGCGGCAGCTTCAGCTCATTTGCACGGCGTATCGCGTAAATAAGCGCGTGATTATCATCGACGCGCTTATACATCTGCATCCAATAGAGAACGTATTTTGCTTTTGAATTGAGCTCGCGGTCGTTTATCAAAAGAACTCGTTCGTTAATTCGCATCGTCCTTACGAGATTCTGTCACGGTTCAGGCTGAGACATCTAAACCTTTTCCAACGCCGGAGATTCGCTTTGGTCGAGCCGCAGGCCATTCTCGTCCGTGCCGACAAGGACGCTGCCGCCGTCAGCGAGCTTGCCGAAAAGGATTTCGGATGCCAGCGGCTGCTTAATCTTTTCGTGGATGAGCCGCGACATCGGCCGCGCGCCGTAACGAGCGTCAAAGCCATTTTTAGCAAGCCATTCGCGCGCCTCTTCGGTGAGTTTTACAAGCACGCGTTTCCCAGCAAGCTGGCCGTTTAGCTCGTTGATAAATTTATCGACGATCAATTTAATAACTTCCATATCGAGCGCCTTGAACGGCACCCATGCGTCGAGCCGGTTACGAAACTCCGGCGAAAACGTGCGCTCGATAACGCCTTTTGCGTTGCCCTTAGTGTCGGACGAATTGCGAAAGCCCATACCGCCCGACGACAATTCTCTCGCGCCCGCATTTGTCGTCATTATCAAAATCACGTTGCGAAAATCCGCTTTCTTACCGTTGTTGTCAGTCAGTGTCGCAGAGTCCATCACCTGCAATAACAAGTTAAATAAATTCGGATGCGCCTTTTCGATCTCGTCGAGAACCAATACGGCATGAGGCGTTCGCATGATCGCCTCGGTGAGCAATCCGCCTTGGTCGAAACCGACATAGCCCGGCGGCGCTCCGATCAACCGCGAGACCGTGTGCGGCTCGGCGTACTCGCTCATATCGTAGCGAAGAAATTCGACACCGAGTATCTCGGCAAGCTGCTTTGAAACTTCGGTTTTTCCAACGCCGGTCGGACCCGAAAAAAGAAATGAGCCGACAGGTTTTGTCTGATGCCCGAGACCGGCACGCGATATCTGGATCGCATCAACGATCTTATCTATTGCTTCGTCCTGTCCGAAGATCGTTTTCTTTATGTCGTCGCGAAGCGTTTTCAGCCGTGACCGCTCGTCAGCGACGACAGTTTTCGGCGGAATCTTTGCCATGCGGGCGATGGTGTTCTCGACCATCTGAACGGACACGCGTTTAGGCCTGCGGCTTTCTGGCAAAAGTTTTACCGATGCACCGACCTCATCGATCACATCAATTGCTTTGTCCGGCAAAAAACGGTCGTTAATATACTTTCCGGCAAGCTCTGAGGCCGTGCGGAGCGAATCGTTGCCGTACTTTACGCCGTGATACTGCTCATAGAATTTCTTTAAGCCTTTAAGAATTTCGTACGTTTCTTCGACCGTCGGCTCGTTGATGTCGATGCGCTGAAAACGTCGCGCTAGCGCGCGGTCGCGGTCAAATGCGGCCTTATACTCAGCATGTGTTGTGGAACCGATGCATCGCAAGGTGCCGTCGGCGAGCGCCGGCTTTAAGATATTCGACGCATCCATCGAGCCGCCGGAAACGGCTCCGGCGCCGACTATCGTATGAATTTCATCAATGAACAAGATCGCGTTTTCCTGTCCTTTTAACTCGTTGATGATTGCCTTAAACCGCTGCTCAAAATCGCCGCGATAACGCGTCCCGGCGAGCACCGCGCCCAAATCGAGGGCGAAAACTTTTGCTCCCTGTAATATCTCAGGCACATTGCCTTCGCTAATCTTAAGTGCCAAACCTTCGGCTAAAGCAGTCTTGCCGACGCCAGGCTCACCTACATAAAGCGGATTATTTTTCTTGCGACGGCACAGCACCTGTATAGTGCGCTCGATCTCCGGCAATCGGCCGACTATCGGGTCGATCTCACCGGCGGCCGCTTTTGCGACAAGTTCTACGCAGAAACTCTCAAGCGGTTTTTTCTTTTGAGCCGCGTTGTTAAGTTCGTCTTCTTCCTCGACGCCGTCCGGCAGCAGCGGCTCGCCGGAGTCAAGCTTTGAAATGCCGTGCGAGATATAATTAAGAATATCGAGCCGCGAAACGCCCTGCTGCAGAAGCAAATATAAGGCATACGACTGCTCGGCCTGATACATCGCAGCAAGAATATTGCCGCCGTCAACTCCACCCTGCCCGCTGCCCTCGGCCTGCAACACGGCGTATGAGATCGTAGATTGAAACGTCGATGTCAACTCCGGCATAAACTTCGAGCCGACTGGCATTTTCTCAACTACATTTTCTAAGTATTCCGTGAGCGTTCGCGCCAATTCGTCAATCTGCGCGCCGCAATTAAACAAAATCTCTCGCGCCGCAGAGTCTTCGAGCAAAGCAAATAGCAGATGCTCAAGCGTCACAAACTCGTGATTATGCTTTACGGCCTCATTGACCGCGAGATTTAATGTTTCCTCTAATTCCCTCGTGAGCATCTTGATAACAGTTTAACAGTTTTGACGGGATGAAAGAACAGGCGATCTTTGCGGAGTCAGATAAATCTTACGCCTTCGGGGTGAATTTTCGATACGTAAATATTGAATTCAATGCCGGTTTTTGAATAGACATCACGCATAGCCGTCTCGACAGCTTCCGCGATCTTCTGCGTTTTACTAAGCATAAACATAGACGGCCCCGATCCGGATAGTCCGCCGCCGAGAGCGCCGGAGCCGAGGCTCGCAGATTTTACTGCATCAAATTTTGGGATCAGCGATTTTCGCGCAGGCTCGACTATCGTGTCAACCATTGAACGCGAAAGCAGATCGTAATCGCCTTTTGCAAGTGCCGCGACAAACGAGCCGAGATTGCTCCAATTGCGAACGGCGTCTTTTAGCGGCACCATCTGAGGCAAGATCGCGCGAGCCTCCGACGTTTTTATCTCGATCTGTGGATGTATGACAGTAGCAAACAGCGACGGAAATTCAAGCGGCACAATGTCGAGTGGCTCAACGGATCGAACCAGAGTAAAGCCGCCAAAAACACACGGCGCGACGTTGTCGGCGTGTTTCGCGCCGGAAGCGAGTTTTTCGCCTTCCATTGCAAAATCAGCCAGCTCGAGCTTTGAAAACCTTTCGCCCAAAATTCGATTTGCCGCCGCGACCGCACCGCATGAGCTTGCCGAGCTCGAACCAATGCCGCTGCCGGGCTTGATGTGCTTTGTTATCTCGATCTCGAAGCCAAAATCTATTTGCGCCGCATCGATCAGCGCCTGAACCGCCACCCCCGCAACATTCTTTGCCGGATCGGTCGGCAGGCCGTAATTGTCATGATTGATTATTCGGATGACGCGCTCTTCGATCTTTCGCACGGTCATCTCGTCGCACGGCTCTTCGAGCGCAAATCCGAGACAATCAAAGCCGCAAACGACATTAGAAACCGTGGCGGGCGACAAAACCCTTACTTCGTCCATACTTTAGCAAATCGAACAAACCGTATATGATTATAGTTTTTATTTCCGATGCAATACTTTAGCACAAACCGCAAGTCGCCTCATGTATCCTTTCGCGACGCGCTCCTTCAAGGTCAGCCGGATGACAAGGGTCTGTATTTCCCTTCCGATATACCACGTCTGTCCGATGACTGGCTGCAAAATTTGGCTGAGTACTCGAATGAGCAAATCGCGTTCGATGTTATAAGGCCTTTTGTTGACGGAGAAATACCGCACGAAACTCTTTATGAGACTTGTGCAGAAACGGTAAATTTTCACTTTCCACTTATCCCGATAACCGACCGAATCTCCGCATTAGAGCTTTTTCACGGGCCGACGTTGGCGTTTAAGGACGTGGGCGCGCGGTTTATGAGTCGATGCTTGCAGTATTTCTTACGCGGGAAAGTAGAGAAAACCTTCGTAATCGTTGCTACATCGGGAGACACGGGCGGAGCTGTTGCGGCCGGTTTTCACAATATCGATGGCGTAGAAGTGATTATTCTCTATCCAAAGGGCAAGGTCAGCAAAGTTCAGGAGCTGCAGCTCACAACACTTGGCGGAAATGTAATTACATTGGAGATACAGGGAAATTTTGACGATTGTCAAGCGTTGGCAAAACAGGCGTTGGCTGACGCCGATCTACAGGCAAGAGTCCACTTAACATCGGCCAATTCCATCAACATCGCACGCTGGTTGCCGCAGCAGTTCTATTATTTTTACGCATTAAAACAATGGTCTGGCGAGCCGCCTTTAATTTCCGTGCCGAGCGGCAATTTCGGCAATCTTGCTTCGGGGATTTTGGCTCATATCTCAGGTTTGCCGGTAAGAAAATTTATCGCCGCTTGCAACGCTAACGACGTCGTTCCGCGATTTATGCAGAGCGAGAACTATGAGCCAAAACCGTCGGTCGCCACGCTTTCAAATGCGATGGACGTCGGCAGCCCGAGTAATTTCGTCCGCATTCTTGAAATATTTGATAATAAATTCATCGATCTCAAGGAGAAACTTGAAGCGGTAAGCATTTCGGACAAAACAACCGCCGCAACAATGCGCGAGGTTTACGATAATCATGGCTACATCCTCGACCCGCACGGAGCTGTCGGATATCGCGCTCTTGTGGACTACATGGCAATCGAAAACGATTCGCAAGGGCTGTTTCTCGAAACCGCTCATCCGGTGAAATTCGATTCTGTCCGTGAGATAATCGGAACGCAAGGCGAAATACCAAAGTCGGTCGAATCCTTGTTCTCAAAGGAAAAGCAGAGCATAGAAATGGAAGCAAACTACTACGATTTGAAAGCCTTACTCCTCGGCAAAATATGAAGGTCTTGAAATTTGGCGGCTCGTCTGTCGGAAGCGCCAAAACTATAGAAAAGGTAATTGAGATCATCCGTGCGTCAAACCAGGCGGGTCCGCGCGCGGTCGTACTGTCGGCGATGCAGGGCACGACTGACGCGCTGATAGACGCCGGCCGCTCTGCCGAGCGTGGCGATGACGGTTATATCGAAATACTCAGCAATATCAGCAAGCGTCATATAGCAACGACGCGTGAGCTTTTTGGTGAAGAAGGAAATGCAGAAATTCTGCACTTCGTCGAAACCACGATAAAGGAACTCGAAGACTTGTGCGAAGGTGTGCGACTCGTGCGTGAATTGTCTGCAAAAACACTCGATCGAATTTTGAGCTTCGGCGAGATCGCGGCATCACGCATCGTCTCCGCAAAACTCGCGTCCGTCGGTTTGGCGAACGAATGGAAGGACAGCCGCCTTGTCATCCGCACCGATTCAAATCATGGATTTGGCGCTGTCGATTTTCCCGAGACGTACCGGCGTCTGAAGGATTATTTTGATTCTTCGACAGCAAAATTACACATTTTTCCCGGCTTTATTGCGTCCGATTCACAAAACTACACGACGACTTTAGGACGCGGTGGTTCGGACTATACGGCGGCGATTATTGCTGCCGCGATCAACGCCGATGTGCTTGAGATCTGGACCGACGTGTCGGGAATGATGACGGCCGATCCGAGGTTTGTCCGAAACGTCAGGCAGATTTCGCACATAACCTATCGCGAAGCGATGGAGTTGTCGCACTTCGGCGCAAAGGTCATTTATCCGCCGACGATCCAGCCCGTGATGGCAAAAGGCATTCCCGTGTTGATCAAGAATACTTTTGCACCGGGCGACGAGGGCACGCTGATAGAATCCGATTCCGCTGCCGCAAAGGAAATGATCCGCGGCATAACTAGCATCGACCACATCACAGTCCTCAGTCTCGAAGGCAGCGGCATGGTCGGCATTCCGGGCTTTTCCAAACGGCTGTTCGACGCGCTTTCGCGGTCGAGAATAAATGTCATTCTTATCACGCAAAGCTCGTCGGAACATTCGATCTGCGTCGCCATCGAGGAAAAACATGCCGAAAAGGCAAAACGCGCGGTCGATCTTGAATTCGAGTACGAGATCAACGTCAGCAGGATCGAGCCGCTAAAGGTTGAGAGCGGATTTTCGATCCTCGCGCTTGTCGGAGACAAGATGAAGGAGCACACCGGCGTGAGCGGCAAGATGTTCACGACGCTCGGCCACAACGGGATCAACATCCACGCCATCGCCCAGGGCTCAAGCGAGCGAAATATCTCGGCGATCATTTCGTCAAAAGACGTGCAAAAGGCCGTCAACACACTGCACGAAGAGTTTTTCTCCGACGGCAACAAGCAGATAAATCTCTTCATCGCCGGCGTCGGCACCGTCGGCGGCAAGCTGCTCGAACAACTCCGCATGCAGCATCAGCATTTGTTGAATGAGATGCGGCTAAACGTCAACGTCATCGGCATCACAAACAGTCGCATCATGCTTGTCAATGAAGAAGGCATTGACCTTGAAAACTGGAAGGCTTTATTCGCGGTCGGAACGGGCGGAAACGCGAGTATGAACGAGCGTGCCTTTGGCGAAGGGACAGCTTCAAGAAACGAAGGCGACCTCATAAACAGTTGCGTTTCCTCCTTTGCCGACTCCATCATCGAACTCAATCTGCGCAACTCGATCTTCGTGGATGTCACCGCCAGCCCGAAGGTCGTAGAAGTCTATGCGAAGCTGCTCGAAAAAAGTATTTCGGTGATTGCCTGCAACAAGATCGCCGCGTCGTCGAGCTATGAAAATTACTTAAGTCTCAAAAACACAGCACGCGAATTCGGAACGAATTTTTTCTTTGAAACAAATGTCGGCGCCGGTCTGCCGGTGATAAATACGCTCAATGACCTGCTTCGCAGCGGCGACGAGATTAACCGCATCGAGGCAGTGCTTTCAGGAACGCTGAATTTTGTATTTAACAACTACGACGGAACGCGAAAGTTCGCCGAAGTTGTCCGGCAGGCGCAGGACGAGGGTTACACCGAACCCGATCCGAGACTCGACCTTAACGGAACCGATGTCGCTCGAAAAATACTGATCCTCGCTCGCGAAGCCGGTCACCGCATTGAAATGGACGATATTGCCAATGTCGGTTTTCTGCCGGAGTCGTGTTTGAAAGGCAGCGTTGAAGATTTTTACGCCGAGATGGAGCGGCACGAAAAACATTTCCGTCAACTGCTCGATGACGCACACAGTCAAAACTTGACGCTGAAATACATTGCGTCGTTCGATAGCGGCAAAGCATCGGTCGGCCTGCAATCGATCGGTCCCGACCATAATTTTGCCAACCTCTCAGGCAAAGATAACGCTGTTCTCTTCTACACAAACCGCTATGCAGAGCAACCGCTGGTGATAAAAGGTGCCGGTGCGGGAGCGGATGTGACCGCCGCAGGGGTTTTCGCCGACATCATCCGCGCCTCGCGTTAGTTCGACATCTCGGTTTACTCTTACAAAGGAGTTATTTGGAATATGAAAGAGACAATTTTAAGTTCTTGCTTAATTATGTTGCTTACGTTTGTTGTAACGACAAAAGCGCAACAACGGGCAAATTCATCAAATACCGCGACTCAATCGCCGATTGTTAAAACCTATCAACTCAACAGCAAACTGTTAGAGCGGCAAGTACCCTACACCGTTGTTTTTCCGCATGCTTATCAGACAGACAAAAATGCGCGGTTTCCTGTTTTGTTTTTGCTTGACGGCGCAAGTGGAAGTCATAAAAAATGGACTAAAACTTGGAAACTAACTGAGTATTCGGCACTTTACCGAATGATTATCGTAAATCCCTCGGATTTTAGCGTAGGCTCCTACACCGACAGTGAAGTCAAACCCAACGGCAAATGGGAATCTTATTTTTTCCTTGAACTTATTCCTGAAATAGACAAAAACTTTCGTACTATTCCCAATCGTGAAGCGCGGGCGATTGGCGGAGTCTCGATGGGCGGCTATGGTGCGCTTAAATTTGGCGTGAAACACCCGGATAAATTCGTTTTCGTCGCTTCAATTGCCGGAGGCGTCAATGCCGCTGCTTGGGAGGATGACTTAATTTACAAATCGTTGAAAAGCGAATTAAGGGCAGCTAATGACTTATACAAACTTTTCGGTGAACTGCCGTCGGAAAAAATCTCGAACTTGCCTTTTATTTATCTTGACTGCGGTGTTGAGGACGATGGTTTTATACAGGATAATCAGAGACTGGCTGAAATCCTGTTCAAACGCAAAATTCCTCACGAATTTCGACAGCTTCCCGGTGGACATACGAATGAATTTTTCATTCAGCAAGGACCGGAAGTGTTACGAATAAGCGAACGCATTTTTGCAAAAGCAGGGAACATTACAAATAACAATTAAAGCTCTTTATACATTAACGCTAAATTACGAAAGCTATATAAAATCGAGAGCAATGTCGAACAAGTCAATAGACGCGAGGCGGAAAAACAGCGACATTATTATCGAAACCGTGCGGTAAAATCTGACGGGCTTTCTGGCGGTTTCAGCCCGCGTAATCTCCACCGTTAGGCTTGGCAGACGGGCTTCTTCAGTCTGCCAAATAGCCGAACTTTCCGGAACGATAATCCTCAAGAGCTTCTGCTATCTCGAACTGCGTATTCATCAGGAATGGGCCGTATTGAGCTATTGGCTCATTGAGCGGCTCGCCGCTCATCACGAGCAGAATACTATCCTCTACGGCCTCGACCTTTATCGACTCGCAATCGCGCTCAAAAAGTGCAAGGTGATTTGTCGGAAGTTTCTCAGCGTCATTTAACGTCGCCGAACCTTCGATTGCTAGGATCGCCGTCGTGTAGCCGGTCGGGAACGACAGCTCGACAGTCTCGCCCGCCTTCGGTTTCAAATTGTAAAGATGCACCGGCGAAAATGTGATCGCCGGGCCTTTCACACCTTCGAATTCACCGGCAATGATCTCGACTTCGCCGCCGTTAGCCAGCGGTACCCGACCCATCTCGGCATTCGTGATCGCCTGATATTTCGGTTCGGTCATTTTATATTTTGCGGGTAGGTTGACCCACAACTGCACCATTTGAAAAGGGCCGCCTTCGCGGTTGTATTCTTGTTCGTGGTATTCCTTGTGCAGCAAACCGCTTCCCGCCGTCATCCATTGAACATCGCCTTCGCCGATCACGCCGCCGCCACCACGGCTATCGTGATGAGCGACTTTGCCGTGATATGCGATCGTCACGGTCTCGAACCCGCGATGCGGATGCGGCCCGACGCCGTAAGGCTCTTTGCGCGGCGGAAAATCAAACTTCGCGTTGTAGTCCAGCAAAAAGAACGGACTCATACGCTCGCCGGTAAGCGGCCCGTGCGGGAAAAATCCATGCACTTTAAACCCGTCACCGACCCAATGAATCGGCGGTGGCGGAATAATCTTTTCAACTACTTTTTTGTTACCGACTGCTCGTTTTTCTGCTTTCATAATAATCACCTCTTACGGGCGGAAACGCGAGTGTGAACGAGCGTGCGGTCTGTTGGCCACGGGCACGCTCGTTCACACTCGCGTTTCCGCCCAAATATTCTAGCTAAATTTTTCTGATAACCATCAGCCCATCGCGGATCGGGAGCAGAACATTCTCGACCCGCTCGTCCGCTAAAACCTTCACATTAAAATCGTGCAGCGCCTGCGTGTCTGCGTCCTTTATGTTATCGAGCACCTTGCCGCTCCAGAGCACGTTGTCGGCAATAATAAAGCCGCCCGGCCGCAGCTGCTCAATAACAAGATCGTAATAATTTGAGTAATTAGTCTTGTCGGCATCAATGAATACGAGATCGAACGTGTCAGTGAGGTTTGGTATGACGTCAACCGCTTGCGCGAGGATGAACTCAATCCTGTCACTAAAGTCGGTTTTTTCGACATATGCGCGGGCGACGGCATGTGTGTCTTCTTGTATATCCAATGTAATTACTTTGCCGCCATCAGCAAGACCTTCAGCCAGACACAACGCCGAATAACCGAGATAAGTGCCTATTTCCAGAACAACTTGCGGCCGAATCATATAAGAGAGCATCGACAACACGCGTCCCTGAAAAAAGCCGGAAAGCATCGACGAATCCTCATAATGGGCATAACAAAGCTCGCGAAGTTCCCCTAGCACATCGCTCCCGCCCGAAGTATGGGCCTCGGCATAGTCAGTCAGCGCGTTTCTTATTTCATTCATTCGCACTTATCCTACCTCTTCGTCGATGAATCAGTATTTGCCAGACAATCATGCAAAAAACAGCGGGTACGGCTGGGAGAATAAACACACTATATACCATAAAATCCATGGAAACATAGGCCCGCGGACCGTGCAACCACCAAACGAGAAAGCGAAGGATAAAGGGAAGCGCAAAGAAAGACAGAAAGAAAACGAAAGTTCCAATGAGAGACGTAGAAAACACAAGATATTTAGTTTCTCGTCTTAAGAAGGAATTGGCCGCCCTAGAAGCCCACATACACAAAAAGAAGACGATCAGAGCAAAAATAACCAAAAAAGCTATAACATCTGAATTCGAAAGCATCACATTACAGTTTTAGACCCGCAGCAAATTCAACAAGCGGCTTTATAAGATCAGTGTCATAGTTCGTCTTAACATTCTGCATCACGGCTGTTATGCGTTCGAGTCCCATGCCGGTATCGACCGACGGAGCAGGCAAAGGTGTGAGTTTAAATGTGCCATCGTCATTCTGCGTGCGGTTGTATTGCATAAAAACGAGGTTCCAAATCTCCATCGTCGTGTCGCCTTCGCCGTTGACCCATTTTGGGTGATTTATTTTTGGGTTTTCCGGATCGTCACCCATATAATAATGTATCTCCGAGCAAGGCCCGCATGGGCCCGTGTCGCCCATCTGCCAAAAATTATCTTTGCGGCCAAAGCCTAAGACTCGTTCCGGTTTTGCTCCTACCATTTCCCAAAACGCGCGGGCTTCGTCATCCGGCCCGACCTCGTCGTCGCCCTCGAAGACCGAAAACCACAGCCGCGATTCCTCAAGATTCATTTCATTGACCAAAAAATCCCATGCAAACTCGATAGCTTCTTTTTTGAAATAATCGCCGAACGAAAAATTGCCGAGCATCTCGAAAAAAGTATGATGCCGAGCGGTTTTACCGACCTCGTCGAGGTCATTGTGCTTGCCGCCGGCGCGAATGCATTTTTGTGATGAAACCGCACGTTTGTAATCGCGTTTCTCAATTCCCAAAAACACATCTTTGAAGTGATTCATTCCGGCATTTGTAAAAAGCAGCGTCGGGTCGTTTGCGGGCAGAAGCGGCGAAGAATGGACGCGCTTGTGTCCATGGCGCTCAAAATAATTGAGAAATTTTTCCCTGATCTCGTTTCCAGTCATAAGAAAATTTTAACATAAGAGCAACTCTTTGCGTTCTTCGCGTCTTTGCGTGAAACAAAGATTTCTCACGCAAAGCCGCAGAGTTCGCAAAGAAAAAAAGCCGAACGCATTGCGGCGTTCGGCTAGGTAGAGGAGACAACCATGTAAAGCAGGAGACTAATTCGCCCAATGATCGAAGGACTTTTCCCTATCGGCAACCCAACCCCTTCTAAAAGCGAGCCGCCGAAACCTTGTTCATTCGCCTTCGATCATCGGAACGAAACTTGTAAAAAACTAGTTCGGCATGAGTACGGTATCCACAACGTGGATCACGCCGTTCGACTGGCGGACATCTGCAATCGTAACACGCGATTTGCCGCCTTTCTCGTCCTTGAGCACGAGCGTTTTGCCGTCCATCCAACCCCACAGCTTGCCGCCTGCGACGGTCGTCAACTCGGCTTTGCCATTGCCGGCCTTGATCGCCTTTGCGATCGCCTTCGAATCCATATTGCCCGCGACGACGTGATACGTCAGCACCTTTGTAAGCGTTGCCTTGTTCTCGGGCTTGAGAAGCGTATCGACCGTGCCCGCGGGCAGAGCGTCAAACGCGTTGTTGACCGGAGCAAACACCGTAAACGGCCCCTCGCTCATCAGGGTGTCAACCAATCCGGCAGCCTTGACCGCCGCGACTAGTGTCGTGTGATCCTTTGAGTTCACGGCGTTTTCGACGATGTTTTTCTTCTTATACATCGCCGCTCCGCCGACCATCGGGTTGCCGTCCGACTTCATCCCCATTTCCTGAGCCGAAGCCGCAACAACCGCAAACAAAATTCCAAACGTTAATACCATCAATCCAAAAAATGATTTCATTTCAATATTTCCTCGTTTTATTTAATTTAAGAAAGGTTTTCTGTCCCTTTGGAATAGATTTCGGCAGGCAGAGGTATATGGATTCAAAAAATAAGATAAATACAGTAATGCGGGCGTCTCGCGGGCATTGCAATTCAGTTGATTGTGTCGTCGGACTCAGTTTCGAGTTTTGCGAGGCCGGACATTTTTTCGCGGATCAAATCGTAGCCAAAACCTTGCCGCAACAGGTGATCAAGGAATTTCTTCGTTTCCTCACGCGTCCCGGGCTTGCCTTTCAAACGCAGACGTTTTTCGATCGCAAGGTCGATCAACTTGTCTTCAGGCAGTTTCTCAAACGCACTGTCGATAGCCGCTTCGACTATCTCCTTGTCCAGTTTTTTCTGCGACATCGCTTGCTGCAAACGGCGCTTGCCCTGCGGTCTTTGTCGCAGCTTTGAAACGGCCAGATCGCCGGCAAACTGCTCGTCATCCAGATATTTGTATTCCTTCAGTTTCTCGATCACCGAATCGACGACAGCGTCATTAGTCCAAAGTTTTTCGAGCAGACGCTCGCGAAGTTCCCTAACCGAACGCGGCTTTGCGGCCAACAGCTTTACCGCACGATTCATCGTCCGCTCGCGCGAGCGTTCAACGTCATTCACGACGCGCTCAGTTTCCTCGATTTTTCTATATCGCCTTCTCAATGCACAGTGCAAAATGCACAATGCACAATATTCTGCCAAAATTATTATGCATTGTGCACTGTGCATTCTGCATTGAGGAATGGACGGTGTTCTGATAATCGACAAACCGGCCGGCATAACGTCACACGATGTGGTGTCGCGTGTTCGGCGTATTCTTAAGACGAGGCGAGTCGGCCACACAGGCACGCTCGATCCGTTTGCGACCGGCGTTTTGGTTGTGCTCGTCGGGCAAGCCACTCGTTTGGCTCAGTTTCTCGACAAGGACAAAAAGGAATATGAAGCTCTCGTCCGATTCGGATATGAAACAGATACGGCCGATGTGACAGGGTCGCGAATTACAGATTCGCAATTGTCGGATCAAGAGGTTGCTTCTCGGATTGCGTCAGCCGATTGGAATGACATTTTTGACGTGTTTCGCGGCGAAATCGAGCAAGTCCCGCCGATGTTCTCAGCTAAAAAGGTCGCCGGGAAAAAGTTGTACGAGCATGCCCGAAGCGGTGAAACCATTGACCGGAAGAAAATAAATGTTGCGATCCATAAACTAGAGTTGGTAGATCAATCTCAAATTTCAAATTTGAAATCTGAGATAATAATTCGCGTTGCTTGCTCCGCGGGAACATACATTCGCACCTTAGCCGAAGACATCGGCCGAAAGATCGGCATCGGCGCACACCTCTCCGAATTGCGCCGAACACGAGCAGGGAAATTTACGATTGGGCAAAGTGTGACGCTTGACGAATTGGAGCATCTAGCTGAGCCGCATAAGGGCTTGATCGCAATGAAAGAAGCTGTTTCACATCTGCCGACTTTTATATTGCCGGACGACCGTGTCGATAAGACCAGAAATGGCCTCTCGACGCGCATCTTTGAGTCGGAATTTGAAGACGGTTTGGCTTTGCAAATGCTGGATTCCGACGGCAACCTGCTTGCGATTGGCCTTTATAATGAGGCCGAAAATTCTGTTCAACCAAAAGTGGTTTTGGTATAAAATGTCGGCAGCGAATTTTTTATGAAAAAGCGCGATCTTGCATTGGTATTCTGCGGAGGTGTAGCAGCGGTGGTCGCCGTCAAAATGCTGACGCGCGCCAAAAGCGTTAATTGGGAAGATGTCGCGAGCGGAGTTCCGCACTCAGCATTTTCTCATTTCGTTAACGTCGATGGAGCGCGAGTTCATTATCAGGAGTTTGGCGATGCGGCAAAGCCGCCGATGATTCTCATACACGGTTATACGGCGTCGGTCTATGTTTGGAAAACGGTCGCGCCGATGTTGGCCGAGGCGGGTTTTCACGTGATCGCGGTCGATCTGCTTGGATTTGGATATTCGGAAAAGCCAAGGGCGTTCGATTATTCGATCCAATCGCAGGCGCGGATGATCTCGCGTTTCATGAGCCGTCTCGGCATCGGCCGTGCGACTATCGTCGGCAACTCCTACGGCGGCGCCGTGGCGCTGTGTTTGGCATTAGATTATTCGGAATTCGTTGAAAATCTGGTGCTCGTCGATACGGTAACAAATGACGAGCCTAAGAATCATCCGCTGCTCAGGCTTGCGTCGTTTCGCTGGATCGGCGAAGTTATCACACCCATTGTCGCAGATTCCAAAGCCTTCCTTCGGCACAGAATGCGGGGCACAATCGCAAAAGCAAATCACCACTTGATAACAGAAGAAAGAATGGCAGCCATCCGCCGTCCGCTAAACGCCGCCGACGGCCATCACAGCTTGCTGGCTACATCTCGAAGCTGGAACGCCAAACGTATCGAGCAGGACGCACATCTCGTAAATCAGCCAACCCTAATCATCTGGGGCGACCAGGACACCGTTATTCCTATCAATGGCGGCTACAAACTCCGTCAGGAAATACCCAATTCGCGCCTGATCGTCCTAAAAAACTGCGGCCACATTCCGCCTGAAGAAAAGAGCGAGCTTTTCACTGAATTGGTAAGCGAATTTTGCCGCGATAATGTCACTAAACATTACTAACTCATTTCTATATGGCTCCGGTGTTTTTACGACCATAGCTATCTATGACGGCACGCCGTTCCTGTGGAATAAGCACTGGCGGCGGCTAAGCCATAACGCTTCGTGCGTCAATGTGAGTATTGACGAGTTTTCTGAAAATTTCACAAAGAAATGTCTCTCTGAAGCACTTAGTGAAAATAAGATCATAAACGGCCGAGTGCGGATAACTTTTTTTGACGAAACAGAGGGTAAGATTTGGAGCAGAGAGAATATAAAAAAAACAAGCCTCTCGATCATCACCGGCGATCTACGACAAATCTCCGATAATTTCCGGTTGGCTGTTTCGCCATATCAAGTTAATTCACTTTCGCCGCTTGCTGGGATTAAATCCTGCAATTATCTTGACAAAATATTGGCTTTGGACGATGCGAAGGCGCGAGGGTTTGACGAGGCGATACAGATCAACGAACGCGGTGAAGTTGCGTCGGCGACGATGGCGAATGTTTTTTGGTTGAAGGACGACTTGCTTTACACGCCGAGTCTCAGAACTGGCTGTCTGCCGGGAACTACGCGGGAATTTGTGATGGAAAATCTGGAGTGTCGTGAAGTTGAAACGACTATGGATGAACTGCATTCAGCCGATGCAATCTTTCTGACATCTGCGGGGCTTGGCGTAGTGCAGGTTGCAGAATTTGAATCGAGGCGATTTGAAAGACGCGCTCATCCGATTCTGGAACTGCTGCCGAAGCAAAATTAACCGGCAGTTTCGAAAAGCGCGAGGATCTGTTTGCCTTCGACGGAACGCGGGTCGATGGTTCGCAGATGCTTTTGGCCGTGCATTTCCCAGATCGCCGTTACGACGCCTTCCTTTTCGACGGTGTGAAAAGAAACATCTTCGTGTGTTGGCGTTTCCTCGGCAACCGGAGTTTCCGGTGTTTTTACTTCTACGGCGCTTGGCGCTTCTTGCGACGGCTCGGCGGCCTGTGCTGATTCATCTGACATTTAAACTAATTTGCTCTCCCAAGATATTGAACTGTTCGCAGAAAGGAAATTCTGACACATTCCGTGTGGCATTGTCGAGCCAGACGATCACTTCGACCTCTTTAAATCCAGCTCATAGAACCAAAAATCGTTATTCGGTTGATCTATTTTCAATTGTTCGGTCTTGCCGTCTTTGTCTATGGTAAACGTAACGAAGCCGCGCGGGAAATTGTAATTGACGGTTGGACGCCAGTGAATTTGGAAAGTGTCGTAGTGCCAATGGGTCAGGTCGGCGACGAAGTTCGGCGCAGGAGCCAGTCGCATTACAAGCTTTCCGTTTTCCTCCGCTATGGTCACGTCGCCATACATTTGGCTTGAATATGTTCCGGCGTAACTGCTTACCGCGAGTGTCGGCTTTGTGTTTGCTACGCGTGCGTCGTCGATCTTTTTGGCCGCGGCTTCGTCGTCGGTTTTGCTTTTTGCGGTTTGAGTTTTGGCTTCCTCGTTCCAGTCGCGTTTCGGAGCATTTACAAAAACGTCGCGGATCTTTGCCATCATTATATTGTACGAAGGCGATTCGTTATTTGTGAGGACGACAAAACCGACATTTTCTTCGGGGATGAGCACGGTGTAGGACAGCATTCCGTCGAGGCCGCCGCCGTGATTTATGATCTTGCGACCGTGGTAATCGTACATTCCCCAACCAAGTCCATACGCGCTGAAATGCCGCGTCGGGTTGTTCTTCGCCGCAGCTTCTGAGATCGACTGCAATGTATGCGGCGTCCACATCTGCCAGCTTTGTTCGGGGCTGAATATCTTCTTGCCCTCAAACGTTCCACGCCCCAATTGCAGGCGAATCCATTGCGAAATGTCTTTCACCGATGCATTCAGCCTCACTGCGCCGATAGCGTTGTCGAGAAAACCGACAGGCAAACCGCGCAGCGTGCCGCCGCCTGATTCATTGTGCGGCATAGCAAAATTGTCCTTCATATCTCGGACGCTCAAGGTTGTCCGCTGCATACCGAGTGGAGTCAAAATACGTTCCCTGATAAATTCCGGCCACGGCTTGCCCGAAACCTTTTCTGTGATTCGCCCCGCCGCTATATACATCAGATTTTGGTAGCCGTAACGGCTGCGAAAACTCGAAACGGGTTTTAAATAACGCACACGCCGCAGCATCTCGTCGGTCGAATATGTCGTGTCATACCAGAGCAGATCGCCGCTGAAAGTATCAAGCCCGACGCGGTGGCTCACGATGTCGCGGATCGTCAATTCGTTCGTCACCCACGGATCGTACATCTGAAAATCGGGCAGATATTTTGAAACCTTGTCGTTCCACGCGATCTTTTTCTCGTCAACGAGAATCGCCAGCGCTGCCGTCGCAAAAGCCTTTGAATTTGACGCGATGGCAAACAGCGTATTCTCATCAACCTTGTCCGGCTTGCCCAGCTCACGAACGCCGTAGCCCCTGGCAAAAACCACACGATCGTCCTTCACGATCGCGATAGCCATTCCCGGCCCTTTCCAGGTCGTCATCACGTTATTGGCATAATCGTCTATTTCCCTGAGTTTTTCATCAAGAGTCTGGCCGTAAACAAATAGCGGAAAAACAAGAATAAAGATAAAAAGGCTGATATTTTTTCTCATAACTTTAAAGGCTCGACGCACTGCCTGCATTTGGTATCAATTAATCGAATATTCTCACGCAAACAACCCAAAATCCAAACCGCGAAACGGAATTGAAAACCACAGAGGCTTTGCCATGTGACCCGTAATCAAAGAAAATGAAAATTGGAGGTAGAAGAATGCTAAGAATCGTCTCTACAGTCGTTGTTATTTTTTTCAGTGTGACTTTAACTCTCGCGCAGGAATCAGGCACGGTTTCTGCAAACACGGCCAAGCTTCGCGGCAGTCCGAATCTGAAGGGAATCGTGATTACCAGCGTTAGGAAACACGACACCTTTGAAATTATTGCGATTCGTGGAGGGTGGTATTTAATCCAGACCCCGAAATACGTGGGATGGATTAACGGTTATGAGATAAATCCAGGCACTGCTTTAGAGCTTATGAATGATCGCCGGGGCGATCCGAACGGGAGATTTCGAAGTTATTCGGATGGCCCGGGTTCGGGCAGTGGACAAGGCGGCGGCTACGGAACAGGCCAAGGCAGCGGACGCGGCACCGGCACCGGCATCGGTTCGGGACAGGCCAGTGGCGTCGGCACCGGAAATGCCAACGGTAGCGGTACCGGTGGTGATCTTCCACAGGTTCCCTTAAAAATTCTTTCCAAGCCGAGACCTTTGTACACTGACGCTGCCAGACAAGCGAACGTTCAGGGCACCGTAATTCTTCGAGTTACGTTTCTGGCATCGGGACAGATTGGTCGCATTATGGCGGTGAAGGGTCTTCCCAATGGCTTGACCGAACAAGCTGTGGCGGCAGCTCGCCGTATCACATTCGAACCGGCAAAGCGAGATGGTGTTCCCCAAACAGTGACCCGGCAGCTTGAGTTTCCTTTCACGATATACTGATCATTCGAATATGTGATTTAGTAAAATCATTCTGAATATGGGCAAGGAAGATTGCATTTTTTGTAAGATCGCGGCGGGAGACATTCCGGCGGCGAAGGTTTTTGAGGATGATGTTTGCTTGGCGTTTAACGACCTAAGTCCGCAGGCTCCGACGCATGTTTTGATCATTCCGCGCGAGCATGTGGATTCGTTGGACAACGCGAAGAATGAACACGAAAAAATACTTGGGCATCTGCTTTTGACTGCGGCAAATATTGCACGCGAGAAGGGCTTTGCGGACAAGGGTTATCGCATCGTGATCAACACAAATTCTGACGGCGGGCAGACGGTTTTTCATCTTCACTTGCATTTGCTTGCCGGGCGGCCGTTTGTTTTCCCGCCGGGTTAATTTATGAAATTGCTGGCCGTATTTTTGATCTTCGTTGCGCTGATGAGCGCCTGCTCTTCGTGCGGCAGAAATGCGGCAAATTCCAACATCGAGGCAAATGCAAACGTCGAGGCCGAGTCTCAGTTTGCAAATATCACGGACGCAAATGCCGCTTTGGCCGAGGGAAAACGGTTGCTTGATGAGAACGACGTCGAACTGGCGATCGCGGCTCTGCGAAAGGCGGTTGAACTCAACCCAGAGCTTGCGGAAGGCTACTTTCAATTGGGCATCGCATATTCGCTTCTCGAAATGCAGCTGGCAAAGTCCGGCGAAGTAATCGAGACTGAATCCAATACAAATGCAAAGCAAGGCCGGAAAAAACCAAACTCCGAAAAAGCGTTTGAAAAAGCGGTCGAAGCTTACAAAAAGCTGCTCAAAACCAACCCTGGTGATGACGCCGCCCAATTCAATCTCGGTCGAACTTACGCCAAGCTGAATAAGGATGAGGAAGCCGAGGAAGCCTTCAACAAAGCGGTAGAGCTAAAGCCCGACGACACGGAATACCAGACCGAGCTTGGCGGAATACTCATAAAACTCGCCCGTTATAGCGAAGCGATCGAGCCGCTCAAGAAAGCGATCGAGTTGGATGAATCAAACTCGCGTGCGATTGAGCTTTTGGAAGACGCCAAAGCAGGCCGTCAGCGATTGAATTATCAAGCCACCCCTAAAAATACGAATACCGGCAATTCAAATGCGAATTCCAACGCCAACGCAAGTTCAAATTCAAATTCAGCTCCGAAAGCCGTAAATTCCAACACCAAACCGAAACCCGCCGAAACCAAAAAGCCAAACACTGTGGCAAATAAACCTGAGAGAAGGTGATGCAAAAATACACACGGTGTTGCCCATGTGTGTCAACTTGACATTCTTACAGCCAGCCAGCACAGTTGTTTTATGACGCCAGAACCTGCTCTTTCGCTTGAACGCAAGATCAAAATGCACGAGGCGCGCGAGGGAATCATCGATCGTCTCGCCCGCGACCTGCCGACAAATATCGAACTTGAAAGGTTTTTAAATGTTGTAGTCTCGGAGATTGGGCGAATGTTAGAGGCCGACAGGTGCGACCTCTTGCAGCTCGTCGATGGCGAGGAATTGGTCATCAGCCACGAGTGGAGCCGCGACAAATCAATTCCAAAAAGCCAGGGCACAAAGATACCGTTCAACGCGGAAAAACTTGCAGATCGCTTTGATCTGTCAAAGGCAATTCGCATCAACGACATCTCGAAGATCAAGGACGAAACGCTAAAGTTTTTTGCAAAGGCAATCGAGACACGCTCGCTTTTGATCATACCGATCATGATGAACGGCCGTGTATTGAGCCTGTTAGGTTTGCACGATACTAAAAAGGCTCGCGAATGGCTCGATGAGGAAGTCGCGTTTCTCGAATCTATCGCCCGCCAACTCGCCGTCGGCTACCAATACACGAGCATGTATGTCGCGCAGGAGCAAGAAACGCGCCGCTCGACGGCATTGCTTGAGATCGCAAATACGCTGAATTCACACTCGGATTTTAAAGAGGTTTCGGAGCTGGTTTTGGAACGCGCGATCCGGCTGGTCGGAGCCGATTACTGTGCTCTGGGCGTGCTCGATCAAACCGGCAAACGAATTTCGCTCGCTGCGTTCAAATCTGCCGAGGGAATCAAACTGGGCAAGGTGATCGACTTTATCGAGCAACATAACAAGTCGGTCGAGATCGACACGTTTGCTGTGCTCGGCGATCTTCTTCGCGACGGCAAAACGCTGCGGCTTGTCGATTCGCAAATGCCGTTTGCGATACGCGTCTTTTTTAACAGGCAGCTTCACGGCAACTCGGCTTTAGTCACGCCGGTGAAGGTCGCCGGAAAAGCGTTCGGCCTTCTGGGTTTTGTTTGGAGCAAAGCGAGTAAGTTCGAAGATCAGGACGCCGCACTTGTCGAAGGCATCGCAGACCAGATCGGCACCGCGCTCGAACGCGACCAGCTTTCGACCGAGGTCATGCGATTAAAAAGCGAGCTTCATCGCCAAAGCGAGATCATCGGCCAGGCACCCTCGATTCGCCGCGCGATCGAGCTTGGATTGAATGTCGCCGACGCGAACACAACCGTTTTGGTGCTCGGCGAATCCGGCACCGGCAAGGAATTGATCGCCAATCTTATCCACTACAATTCAGGCCGCGAAAATCGGTCTTATGTAAAGATAAACTGCGGCGCAATTCCCGAAACGCTGCTCGAATCCGAGCTTTTCGGCCACGAAAAAGGCGCGTTTACGGACGCACACGCGCAGAGACAAGGCCGATTCGAGGAAGCAAACGGCGGAACATTATTCTTGGATGAGATCGGCGAAATGTCGCAGCAGGCGCAGGTCGGCCTTCTACGAGTGTTGCAGGACGGCGAATTTACGCGGGTCGGCGGCAAAAAGGTCATAAAAACCGATGTCCGCGTCATCGCTGCGACAAACATCGACCTCGAAAAGGCCGTCGAGGAAGGCTCGTTCCGTAAAGACCTTTATTACCGGCTCTCGGTTTTTCCCATCTCGCTGCCGCCGCTCCGCGAACGCGTAGAGGACATCCACATGCTCGCCTTTCATTTTCTCGAAGACATCAAGAAAAAGTCTGGACGCAATGTGTCGGGCATTTCAAAAGAAGCGATGCGGGCGCTTGTGAATTACGACTGGCCGGGAAATGTGCGCGAGCTTGAGAACGCCGTCGAGCGGGCGATAATAATCGCTTCCGGACGCCAGATAGAACTCGACGATCTGCCCGAAGCGATCAGCCGCACCGCCGCCGAAGCCTTTGCACACGCCCGCCAGGAACGCGCCACCGCCGCCGGCGAAGGCCGCGCCATCGGCCTCGCGATCGAGCTGCCCTCGGCAATGGACGAGATAGAAAAACAGGTCATAGAAGCCACGCTCGATTACACCGAAGGCGACAAATCCCGCGCCGCGCGCCTTTTGAACATCGGCCGTAAAACCCTCTACCGCAAACTGGATGAATTTAAGAACGACGGTTCCAACTAAATGAGTAAAGAGTGGATCGCATTCATACTGTTTGTCGCAATCTTTGGCGGGACAATGATTGCCGAAGTTTTATGGCTCACCCGTAAGGCTTGGGCGAGAACAGGTCAAGCCGTGGGCTATGTTTTGGTCAGCGGCCTGGTGGGTCTTGTCGCAGTAGTGCTTATTGGGTACGTTTTCGCTTTTTTGTTACTGTTTTGGATCTATAGTCTGTTCGGCGGCCCTAGGTTTAGCAGCGAACCGGGAATATTTATGATACTTCTACCCGGACTTATTATTCCCCCAATGATTTTTCTCTTTATCAAACGTACATTTCTGTCATTGTTCAAAATTCGTAGCGATATTGCTGCGTGGATTTTCGCACTTGTCGTCACACTTTTCGACTTCGCGGTTATTCCTCAAGTCATTTTTCTTTACCTGTCTTGATATGGAAGTAATCGTCGGCACTGCAGGGCACATTGATCATGGCAAGACTGCCTTGATAAAAGCTTTGACCGGCATAGACGCCGACCGTTTGCCTGAGGAAAAGCGGCGTGGCATAACCGTCGATCTCGGCTTTGCCGAGATGACAATCGGCGAAGTGCATTTCGGCTTTGTAGATGTGCCGGGTCACGAGCGGTTTGTAAAAAATATGCTCGCCGGCTCGAGCGGCATCGATCTTGTGATGCTTGTCATCGCTGCTGACGAAGGAGTTATGCCGCAGACACGCGAGCATTTTGATATCTGCCGGTTGATTGGAATAAGCGCAGGCGTTGTTGTTCTCACCAAAACCGATCTCGTTGACTCGGAAACGCTCGACCTCGCAAAGCTTGATGTAGCAGAGCTTGTCGCAGATTCGTTTCTCGAAAATGCGCCTGTCATCAGCGTCAGTTCACGCACCGGCGACGGCATCGAGACGCTCAAAGAAACGATTGGACAGATCGGCAGTCAGTTACCTATTCGGCGTGACCAACTCGTCACACGCCTGCCTATCGACCGCAGCTTTTCGATGAAAGGCTTTGGAGCGGTTATTACAGGCACGTTAGCGTCCGGCGAAATCGTCGAAGGCGCTGAAATGGAACTGCTGCCCGATGAAATAAAGGTGCGTGTTCGAGGCTTGCAGACTCATGGACAGGCGGTAAAAACCGTCGTCGACGGTCAACGAGTCGCTGTCAATCTCGGCGGCATCGATCACGCAAAAGTAATGCGCGGAATGGTGCTGGTCGAGCCGAACATCCTGCGTCCGACACAGATATTTGACGCCGATGTCGAGATCTTACCGGACGCGGCAAAACCACTGCGCTCGCGTCAGCGGGTACGTATTCACATCGGAACTGTAGAAGCTCTGGCGCGAATACAGATATTGAACGACCAAGACGAGATTGCTGTCGGAGAAATAGATTTTGTCCAAATTCGGCTTGAGACCCCAGTTTTGGCAGTTCCCGGCGAGCGATTTATTATTCGCAGCTATTCGCCGCAGACGACGATTGCCGGCGGCAGCGTGATAGACATTTTTGCCGTTAGACATCGACGAAAGGAAATCGACGGCGTCCGCCGTATTCTTAACGACTTACTGGCCGCTTCCGACAACATTGCCTTGAGAATTGTATTGCTCGTCAAGTCTGCTGGAAAATCTGGTTTGAGTTTTGCCGAAATTCAGGCACGCACGGCATCGAAAGAAAACCTGCTGCTTGCCGCGCTAGATGCCAACATTAGTTCCGCATTTATAGTCGAAGCAAACGGACGATATATTTCTTCCGACGAATTTGCGCGTCTTTCAAAATCGGTCGAAACGGTGGTAGAAAAATTTCACCAACGCGAGCCGCTGGCCAAAGGAATGTCGCGCGAGGCCTTGCGTGAAAAGCTGTTTACCTTCCTGCCGCCGGAAATCTTTCAAGCGGTTATTGATTCATTGGAAGCCTCGGGAAGCATCATTACGGATAAAGAAACGATACGGCTAAGTTCGTACGAACGAAAACTTTCACCGGTCGAGACCGCTTTTAATGAAAAAGTAAAGGCCATATACAAATGCGCAGGACTCGAAGTGCCAAAACTCGAAGACGCGATTAACGAATCGATTAAAGGAACTGATCTTACACCCCAAAACGCGCGTAAGTTGTTTCAGATATTCCTCGATTCCGGCGAAATTGTTAAAGTGACTGAGGAATTCTATTTTACCAAAAACGTTATCGATGACTTGGCGGCATCGCTAAAACAATTTGCTGACAAAACCACTGATCGACTGATAGATGTGCCGACCTTCAAAGAAGTAGCGGGAATCTCTCGTAAGTATGCAATACCGCTGCTCGAGTATTTCGACCGCGAACATATTACCAGCCGCGCGGGCAACAAGCGGCTGATTTTGTGATGAGAAAATTTCTGACAGCACGTTGGCAGGATTTGATAATGGCAAACTACGAGGTTGAGCCGTCGCTGCTTGCTTCTCGTGTGCCCGCCGGTACGGAATTGGACATGCAGGACGGAAAGTGTTTTGTCAGTTTGGTCGGGTTTATGTTTCTCGATACGCGCGTGATGGGATTGCCGGTTCCTTTTCACATCAATTTTGAAGAGGTTAATCTCCGGTTTTATATTAAGCGTGATGTCGCAGGTCAAATTCGCCGCGCTGTATGCTTTGTAAAGGAGATCGTGCCGCGTTTCGCCATTGCGACAGTCGCTCGTGTTCTCTATGGCGAGCCTTACGAATGCTGGCAGATGTCTAATTCGAGAACTAAGAACAGTGTCGCTTATGACTGGTCCAAAAACGGACTCAACAACCGTCTCGGCGTCGAGATGGATGAGAGATTGGGTGTCCCCGAGGCCGGATCGCATGGCGGATTCATCATTGAACATTATTGGGGCTACACAAAACGCGGCGGCAGCCGTGTTGACGAATATAAAGTAGAACATCCGAAATGGGAACTTTTCTCCGCTAAGAATGAAGTAATTGATGTCGATTTCGGCAAGATTTACGGTGCTGAATTTGCGTTTTTGAATCAAGCAAAGCCATACTCGGTTTTGCTGGCAAAAGGCTCTGAAGTGGCTGTTTATCGTGGCGAGCGCATCAAATGATCATAGGCATTGTCGCAATTTCAAAAAATTACGCCATCGGCAAGGACGGCAAGCTGCCGTGGCACTACAGCGCCGATCTAAAATTTTTCAAGAAGACGACGACTGGAAACGCTGTTGTCATGGGTGCCAATACGTGGCGCTCGATCGGCAAGCCGCTGCCAAATCGTCTTAATGTCGTATTAAGCCGCAGCGATATTGAAACGCCGCCCGAGGTTATGAAACTCAACAGCGCGGAAGAGGTAATTGAGCTTTCCAAGCTGCTTGTCAAAGATGTCTTTATCATCGGCGGAGCAAAGGTCTTTGCGGCATTTGCAGACGTGATCGAAAAATGGATCGTGACCATTATTCCTGAAACAATAGAAGGCGCAGACACATTTATGCCAAAGGATTTCCTAAAGAATTTTACGGAAGATAAACATATCTCTATTTCTGACAAACTTGCAGTGATAGAATTTGTCAGAGACTAGTCTTTAGAATGCTCAGAATGTGTTTTCTTCGTTTCTTTATCCCGATTTTTTTGATCGCAGCCGCGCTGGTCTTTCTTGCACACATCTATCGTTACCCGGGAAGCTCAGTAAGCGTATTTCTGTTCATGCGAATATATCAACTGGTTGATGATAAGCATGGTTTCCTTTATGCTTACTCTCCTGCCCGTAGGGATGGCAATTATTTACCTAGAGAGGTTGATGATTTTCTCTGCGAACAAGCTGAAAACACTCTTGATGAAAACGAACTGGATGCAATCGTGAACTTGTATATACTTCAGGCTGGCGGAAATCGAGACGGACACTGTATTTTTAAAACTTCCGATGCGACCCGACAAAAGATTGCCGAGATTATTGTTGGGAATTTGGATCAGGAAGATGACCTGAAGTTGGTTTACAAAAGCATCGTGTTATTGGAAGAAGTGCGAAGAGGTAAATCGCTCGATAAAGGTTACCTCAATACAAGTTCCAGTGGGCTGTCGACACTGACTACACCGGAAGAACGACGGCATTGGTTAGATGAAACAGGTTTGCCAACAGCAGCCGAAGCTTATATCAAATGGTGGAGATCACCAAACACTTGGGATCAAAAGAAAGCTACAGATCCGTTATCGGGAACAGCCGCTCAATTCACGGGATGTTGTCCATGATGTATCACAAAGAGATTAAAATATGATGGGCGGCAGAACATGGGACGAATGGATCGAGGAATACTCCGAGAGCCACGAGCATCCGGTGAACAAACTTTTGCACACGTTCGGCATACCAATGATCGCAATTTCGCTGCTTCTGATGCCGGCTTGCCTTTTTGTCGCCGGAATGTGGAGACTTGCACTCGGCCTGTTTGTAGTCGGCTGGATATTACAATTCGTCGGTCATTACTTCGAAGGCAAGCCACCCGAGTTTTTAAAGGACTATCGTTTCTTGTTCGTAGGTTTGCGTTGGTGGTTCAAGAAGGTATTCGGATAGATATGACTTTTCAGTTTTCACTTATTCCGGAATGGTTCGTTTTTGATTAGTAAACAAGTTGAAAGAACCACTGATCCTAGTTCTAGACATCGGCTCGTCGAGCGTCCGCGCCGCTCTTTATGATGCTGAGGCGAACCCGGTGACGAAAGCGTCTGTAAAGATCGATCGAACATTTAAAGTCTCAGCCGACGGCGGTTCCGAGATCGCTACCGGCCAGGCGATCGACGAGGTTGTGTCCGCAATTGATCGGCTCTTGGAAAAGGCAGGCAAAATAAAGGGTGAGATCGAATATGTTGCGTCGTGCTCGTTCTGGCACAGCCTAGTTGGTATTGATGCGAGGGGGAACCATACACCGGTAGTTTTAGGCTGGGCGGACACGCGAAGCCGGAAATATACCGATATCCTAAGAAAACAGTTTGACGAATCGGCGATCCACAATCGAACCGGAGCAAGATTTCATTCAAGTTTTTGGCCGGCGAAGCTACTGTGGCTCAAGACCGAATTTCCCTATGCATTTTCGCAGGCGGCGGGACTGCTGTCGTTCAGTGATCTGTTGGGATTCAGGCTCTTTGGTGAAATCGCGACGAGCATGTCGATGGCGTCAGGTACAGGTATTTTCGATATTAGAAAGTGCACGTGGGACGCGGAACTGCTCAAATTTCTTAAGATCAAAGCGTCGATGCTCCCGAAAGTCGTTGAGAACGATCATATATTTAAGCTGAACAAGAAATTCGCCAAACGATGGCCCCGACTCGCCGCCGCAAAATGGTTCCCGGCGATCGGCGACGGAGCGGCTGACAACATCGGTGCAGGCTGTTTAACGAAAACCCGTGCGGCGTTGATGGTCGGAACATCAGGCGCGATGCGTGTCGCCTATACAGGCGAACCTCCAAAAAAAATTCCGGAAGGATTATGGTGCTATCGTATTGATCGAGAAAGAGTCATCATCGGCGGCGCCTTGTCGGACGGCGGTAATCTTTTTGAGTGGCTGAAAAACAATCTCAAACTGCCGAAAGATTATGAAAATGAAATACTGCGTCGCGGCACTGGCTCGCATGGCCTCACCGTTCATCCTTACTTCTTCGGCGAACGCAGCACAGGTTACAACGAGGATGCTTTAGGCGCTATCCTCGGCCTCACGGCTTCGCACGACTCTGTCGATATTTTGCAAGCCGCGCTCGAATCCGTCGCATATCGTTTTGCCAAAATATTTAAGCAACTAAATAAGGTCGTAAAGATAAGGGAAATCGTTGCATCGGGCGGCGCTTTACGCGAGTCCCCAGTTTGGAGAAAGATCATCGCCGATGTGCTCGGACGTGAATTGATTGTGAACGATGAACCGGAATCGTCTTCTCGCGGAGCGGCGCTGTTTGCTCTCGAACATATTGGGACTATAATGAATGTTAAAATTCCACTGAATCGATAATCTAAACTTTATGAACGCTGCAACCGCTATGAAAAAAGATCCGATAACATCTAGGAATGCCAAATCCGGCATGACGCGAAAAACCGATATTGATCAACTTTGCATCAACACGATCCGCACACTGTCTTTGGATGCTGTGCAAAAAGCGCATTCGGGTCATCCGGGTTTACCGCTTGGGATGGCGCCGACGGCGTATGTGTTGTGGACGAAATTCTTGAGGCACAATCCGAAAAACCCGAAATGGTTTGGCCGCGACCGGTTTCTGCTTTCGGCGGGGCATGGGTCGATGCTGATCTATTCGATGCTTCATTTGACGGGTTACGATCTTCCGCTTGATGAGCTGAAGCGTTTTCGTCAACTGCATTCGATGACGCCAGGGCATCCTGAGAATATACTGACGCCCGGCGTTGAGGTGACAACCGGACCGCTCGGGCAAGGTTTTGCAAACGGCGTCGGGATGGGTATCGCGGGCAAACATCTTGCCGCCACGTTTAACAAACGCGGCTTCCCGGTTGTCGATAATTATATTTACTGCATTTGCTCGGACGGCGATTTGATGGAAGGCGTCAGTTACGAAGCGGCCAGCCTCGCCGGACATCTCCAACTTGGGAATTTGATCTATCTATATGACGATAACAAAATAACGATCGATGGCTCGACCGATCTCGCATTTACCGAGGACCGGACTAAACGATTTGTCGCTGCCGGCTGGCATGTTTCCGAAGTTAAGGACGGCAACGATCTCAAGGCTATCGAAGCGGCCATCAAAGACGCGCAGAAGGTCAAGGACAAACCATCGCTGATCCGCGTCAAGACGATCATCGGCTTTGGAATGCCGAAGCAGGGCACGAGTAAGGCGCATTCCGACGCGCCGGGCGAAGAAGCCGTGCGCGAAACAAAACGCAATCTCGGCTGGCCGGAAAACAAGTTCTTTTACATTCCGAAAGAAGCGCTCGCGCGATTTCGTGAAGCTGTAAAAACCGGAGCAAAACGCGAACGCGAATGGGACGCCTTGGTCAAGCGTTACGAAAAGGCCAATCCAGATCTGGGTGCTGCATTCAAGCAAATGCGTAAAGGGACGCCGGCAGCGGGTTGGGAAAACAGCCTTCCCAAATTCACCGATGCAGCGGCCGCGGCGACACGAGCCTTCAGCGGCGAGGTCATCAACGCGATCGCCGACGCCGTTCCGCAGCTTGTCGGCGGCTCGGCCGATCTGGTTCCGTCCAATAATACGTACATTAAGTCATCGGGCGACTTTCAGTTCGGCGCATATCAGAATCGCAACATCCGTTACGGCATTCGCGAACACGGAATGGGCTCGGCGATGAACGGCCTGGCTCTCTACGGCGGCGTGATACCGTTTGGCGGGACGTTTCAGACGTTTTCCGATTACAACCGTCCGGCAATTCGCCTCGCCGCGCTGTCGCACATACAGGTCATTTTTGTTTTCACGCACGACTCGATCGGCCTCGGCGAAGACGGCCCGACGCACCAATCCGTCGAGCATCTCGCGGCTATGCGAGCGATACCGAATCTCAACGTCATCCGCCCGTGCGACGCCCACGAAACCCGCGAGGCCTGGCGAGCTGCAATTAAAAGCACAAAGACGCCGACCGTTCTTTCGCTTTCGCGCCAAAAGGTCGATCTTATCGACCGGAAAAAATTCGGTGACGCAAAAGGCCTGCACAAAGGCGCGTATATCTTAGCCGAAGCCGAAACAAAATCAGGAACGCCAACGACGCCAAAACTGATAATTATCGCAACCGGTTCCGAGATCGGACTCGCGATGCAGGCTCGCGCACAACTCAACGCAGCGGCCACACCAACGCGCGTCGTCTCAATGCCATGCTGGGAATTTTTCGACGCTCAGCCTGACAAATACAAACAAGAAGTCCTGCCCGCAAAAATAACAGCCCGCCTCGCCATCGAAGCCGGCGTCTCTCAAGGCTGGCATAAGTACGTCGGAGACAAAGGCGACACGGTTTGCGTGGATCGTTTTGGCGCTTCAGCCCCGGGCGACGATGTGCTTCGCGATTATGGTTTTACGGTTGAGAACGCGGTTAGAAGTGCCAAACTACTTATCTGATCGCCTTAAAAGCAGAAGGCTATTTACATTTTCCTAATGCGGCCATCCGCTGCACTTTATTATTTTCGGGCTGTTTCCGTATGTTGACCCAATATTCTTCTAGGGCATCTTCGTCAATTTCTACCGCAGTATTGTAAAGAGCATCGCGTCCGTCTTTCCTGCAACCGGAAATCCAATATTCTTCGTGGGTCGCGATATCGTAATAATTAGATTTGAAACCTCCGCCTCTTAGCGTTCTGAAAGCTTGTTCGCCGTAATCAAGACGCTTGCCCTTATCCGATACCTTTACCCATCCAATTCGCGCGGGTCCGACCAGACCGTCACCGACTTTATGCTCTATCCACATTACGCGTCGCATAATTAATCATATACCTCTCGCCGATGTCCGACTTTGACAACCGTCACTGTTAATCGAAAATCCTCAATTGCATATAGAATCCGATAATCACCTTGTCTGATGCGGTATTGCTCTTTGTGGCCTGACAGCTTTTGGCTATTGGGCGGTCGCGGATCATCGGCTAATGCTTTTGCTCGCGAAAGAATGCGTTTAACATCCTTTGCCGGGATGACCTTAAGGTTCTTGTAAAATGTGTCAGTGAAGAACAGCTTATATTTTGCCATCAGCTTTCAACTTGGCAAGCAGCTCATCGTAACTTATAAGATTATCCGAAGCCGTCTTATCAAATGCGGCCAGATCTTCTTCGTCTTCACTGAGAGTCGTGCGTATGGAATCATTCACTATGTCAGAAATTGATTGATTAGTATGTACAGCCTTGAGACGGATGGCTCTATGCAGTTCTGGATCGAAATAAACAGTTGCTCTTTTTAAAATTACACTCATACAAATATTTTATTGCAAAAACGTTAAAACGTCAAGACGTTTGTCGTCACGGTTCCGACCTTTTGATCACATTCCCATTCTTCATCACAAACGAAACCTTCTTGAGAGTGTTGATGTTCTCGAGCGGATTTTCGGGCACGGCAACGATATCTGCAGCGAGGCCTTCGCGTAATAGTCCGCGATCTTTTTCGACGCCAAGGAGCCGTGCCGCGTTTATTGTCATCGCTTTAAGGATCTCGCGAGGCGGAATGCCTGCTTCGATCCAGGGGTCTATGCCCATTATCGCTTCGGTGCCGCGGGTTTGACCGGGACGCTGGTCGGTGGCATCGGTTCCGAAGGCCATCGTGACGCCGATCTTGTGTGCTCTTCGCAGGCGGTCGATCCATTGTTTGTGGTCCTTTTCGTCGTCTCTCAGGGCTATATAGTCAGTGCCTACGAGAACTACGCCGTTGCGTTTTGCGATTTCCAGCTCTTCGTCAGGCATGTCGAATCCATGCTCGATAGACGCGACGCCTGCAAGTGCCGCGTTATGCGCGCCCGCACGCGTCCAGCAATGTGCGGCGAGCTTCACGCCCGCCCGCGCGGCTTCGGCTACCATGAATTTAATATCTTCGACGGAGTAGATATATCGTTGGTCGTCCACCACGATCTTTATTACCGTAGCTCCGTAATGAATGTTCTCGCGGATCGCCTTGACCATTTCGTCGCGGGTGTCGGCGAAAAAATATTCCGGTTCTGCAAGATTTTGCTTATCCGGCTGCAAATGAAACTGTCCGCCATACGGCGCGATTATTCTACCTGCGGTGTAGAACGTCGGGCCCGGAACCAATCCGCGCTGAATAGCTCGCCGCACGCTGACGCACGCATAGTTGCCTTCGTTGCCGACGTCGCGCGCAGACGTAAAACCGGCCTCAAGCATGGTCCGTGCATTAACAACGCCCTGAATTGCGCGATACGAATCAGGATCAAGCAAACTGGTGAAAAAATAATTCCCGTGATCGCGCTCCTCGATCACATCCATGCAAAGATGCGTGTGCATGTCGAACAAACCCGGCAGTACGGTTGACTTTGAAAGATCGATTGTCTTTGCACCGGCCGGAATGGCGATCTTCTCGCCGATGGATTTTATTTTTCCGTTTTCGACCAGCAATATCTGGTTGGCTCTGACTGTTCCTGTCTCGGTATCAACTAATCGCCCCGCCTTGATCGCCGTGACCTGGCCAAACGCGACAGCAGAAAAACTAAGAGCGAACAGGATTAAAAGAGATTTAGAAATTGAATTCAGCATAGTGACCTCGTTAACATAAACTAATCCTATGATAAGAGATTTGCTGCTGGAACAACACACCGCCTGCTACGACGAGGATAACTGGTTCGTGGCCGTAAAGAATGCTGTTGCAGGGCTGACGGCCGAGCAGGCTGCGTGGAAGCGCGATGGAGCCGACAACACGATATGGGAAGAGGTCAATCACATAATTTTCTGGAACGAACGCTGGGTACAGCGTTATCGCGGGATGTTGACCTATCCCGAAGACATCGAGAACACGGGAACATTCCTTTCGAGCGAAACCGATTGGAAGACGACTTGTAAAAAGCTGTATTCAGTCATGGACGAGTGGCGAGAAATATTACACGAGATCACTGACGAAAAACTCGCTTCGCCTGTCAATGACAAATACCAGGAACCTTGGTTCAAGCCACTTGCTCAGCAAAACATCCACAACGCCTATCACATTGGCCAGATAGTTTTGCTCCGCAAGCTTCAGGGAAGTTGGGATTCGTCGAAAGGCGTCTCTTAAAAAAGGATGTCAAGTCAGAATCTTAAGACTGGTTGCGAAGCGTCTCTGACTTTGTTTTATGAGAATCGCAACCTGAAAAGTTTTTCAAAACATGATCTTCGACAACTCGCCTTTCTGAGTTTCAGGCGTGTATAATCAACAGAGATTATAAGGAGAATAAAAAATGGTTAATCTCGTTCCGCCGCCGGAGAAGGTGATGGATATTCTGGCCACGACCGGTGCTTATCGCCAGGGGCATTTCGTTTACCCGAACGGCAAACATGCGTCGCATTATTTTCAGATGCCGCTTGCGTTTCGTTATTACGACAACGCGCGCATCTTGTCCGTGGGCTTAAGCCGAATGTTTAGGATGGAGAAGTCGATCTCAAAATGCCTGCCCGAAGTTTCGATAGTAAGCCCGAGCGCCGGCGGCATCATGGTCGCGTTCGGCGTGCGGGAAGCCCTCAGCGCAAAACAAATTTACTGGGCGGAAATGGAAGAAGGCAAGCGCCAGTTTCGCCAGTATGTAAACAAGGGCGACGTTTTCCCTGCGATCATCGTTGATGACATCAACCGCTCGGGCAAGGCTATCAGTGAGACGATTCCTCTGGTCAAAGAACTGGGCGGCGAGGTGATCGGCATTGGAACGATCGCCGCATTCGAAGACGCCCCACAGGAATTCGACGGCATCCCCGCCAAATCTCTGCTCAAATTCGACGTCAATTTCTACGGCTCCGAGGACGAGTGGCAATCGACTCACAGCGGTTCGGACGCTCCGGTTGAGACGGTCAGGTTTTAGATCGTCCAGACAGAAAAAGCGCATTTAAGTGAGCTTTTTTGATTTCCTAAAACAAAACTGGCCCGAGTTGCTCACGTTGACCCGCGAGCATATTTTTCTTGTGCTCGCCTCGACGGGCGCAGCCGTTTTGATCGGCGTTCCGCTCGGGATCTTGCTGACACGCCTCAGATCTCTCAAAACTCCCGTTCTAGGTTTCGCAAACATCATGCAGACCGTACCGAGTCTCGCGCTTTTCGGCCTGCTGATTCCAATTCCATTTATTGGAGGCATCGGTGCTCGTACTGCAATAATTGCTCTAGCTTTGTATGCCTTGCTTCCCGTAATTCGCAACACGGTAACCGGAATTTTGGGCATCGACCCAAAAATACGCGAGGCCGCTGTCGCAATGGGCATGACCGATTGGCAGCGGCTGCGCCTCGTCGAACTGCCGCTGGCAATGCCTGTTATGCTGACCGGCATTCGCGTCGCGGTCGTCATCTCGGTCGGCGTCGCAACGGTAGCGGCGGCGGTCGGCGCAGGCGGTTTAGGCACATATATCTTTCGCGGCCTTCGCCAAAATGACAACAATTTGCTGATCGCCGGTGCACTGGCTTCAGCGATCCTTGCCTTGCTGTGCGATTTCGCGTTGGGGCAATTTGAGAAATCGTATGAGATCGGCGAAAGATCATCTTCTCGCAGAAAATTTCTCGGGTTCGGTCTTGCTGCCTTATTGATCGCCATCATCGCTGCCGGTTGGTTTTCAAATTTCAGATCTGAAATTTCAAATTCGGAATCAGCGACGGAAAATAAAAAGATCATTGTCGGGTCAAAGGATTTTACCGAATCGGTCATCCTTGCCGAGATACTTGCGCAAATGCTCGAGAAAAATGGCGTTGCGGTCGAGCGGCAGTTTGAGCTGGGCGGAAACCTGCCGCACGAAAGCCTATTGTCACAGCAGATCGACGTTTATCCCGAGTACACCGGCACCGCGTTTAAAGCAATCTTGAAACATCAGCCGATCACCGATCCGCAAGCTGTTTACGACCAGACTAAAACGGAGTACGCCGATAAATTCAACCTCGCTGTGGGTCCGCCGCTCGGCTTTTCGAATGATTTCGCAATTCTCATTCGCGGCGACGTTGCGCGCAAAAACAATCTCAAAACGATCTCGGACGCCGTGTCTTTTGCGAAGGACTGGCAGGCCGGTTTCGGCCAGGATTTTATGTCGCGGGCCGACGGCTATGCAGGATTCGCAAAAGCTTACGGCTTTAATTTCGCCAAAAATCCGCGTGAGATGGATCTCTCGCTAACTTATCGTGCCCTGCAGTCCGGCGAGCTCGACATCATCGCCGGCAACTCGACCGACGGCCTCATTGCCGCCCTTGATCTTTATCAATTGACAGACGACAAGCAATATTTTCCGCCGTATCAGGCTGTTTTCATTGCCCGGCTGGAAGTGGCAGAAAGCCTGAATGACACCTTCGAAACTTTGCAGAACGCCATCTCCACCGACGAAATGCGCCGCTTAAATTATGAAGTTGACGGCAATAAGCGAACACCTAAAGATGTAGCGTCGGAGTGGCTTCGTAAAATAAAGCTTGCTAATTAGTTAGAAACCTGTAATATAAGACCTTGATAACTCCGTATCTCATTCATCGACGGTAAACTCGCCTATATGTTTAGGTGTAATAGATAGTTCGAGAAACGGTACCTTAACAACTGTTAGAAGCGGTTCCTTTTAATTAAGGCAAACCCCTCGAACGTAGGTTCCTTCCTTGCTACCGTTACACTGAAGATCACTCCTAGGTTAGTACTTCTTATTACATCCTGAAGACTCGTTTTGAGTTCCAACTTTAGTTGGCTATTCGTCTGCGTATGTGCTTATTGCAATATCCGTGAACGAACAGCGACTAAGTTTGGAAACTTAGTACTATATTGGTTTTTAGTTGATCTGGGATATTTAATTACAAAATGACTTTTAAAGATTTAGGCTTGCTGCCGTTTTATACGGACAAGTGCGCCTCACTGGGTTACACAACGCCTACACCCATTCAAAAGCAGGCAATTCCGGTCCTTTTACAGGGCGGAGACATCATCGCTTGTGCCGAGACCGGCACCGGCAAAACGGCGGCTTTCCTGCTGCCGATACTGCAAATGCTCGGCGATAACAAAGGCAAACCTGGAACAAGGGTTCTTGTGCTGTCACCGACGCGCGAGCTTGCAAATCAAACCGAGGCTTTTTGCCGACAATTCGCACCAAAGGGCATTACATGCACGGCGATCATCGGCGGCTCAGCATACAAACGTCAGGTGGACAGCCTTCGCCGCGGCGCAAATATCATTATCGCAACGCCTGGCCGTCTGATCGATCTTATGGAGCAGGGCCTTGTGAATTTCAAGGGCCTTACACATCTCGTTCTGGACGAGGCCGACCGAATGCTCGATATGGGCTTTTTGCCGTCGATCAAGCGTATCGTCAAGGTCATCCCGGCAAAACGCCAGACGGTCTTCTTTTCGGCGACGATGTCGCCCGAGATCGAGCATAT
>JBJXHF010000095.1:0-33029 GCA_046160805.1 Pyrinomonadaceae bacterium | reverse complement strand
AAGTCAGCTTGTAGCGACCGGTCAAGGCATAACTCAGTAGAAGCTAGGGCGCGTTCACCACCTGCGAACGCATCCCGAAATGTTAGTCAGGTTAGCTGCGGATGAGGTTTTGTCCATTTATCTGCTCATCTGCGGCGAAACTTAAGTAAATGGACTAAACGTGTAGATTTTACTGGTCGCAACCTTTGGATGCGGGTTCGATTCCCGCCGCCTCCACCACTTCGATTTTGGATTGCGGATTTTGGATTTTAGATTCAAAATTCGCCACTCATTTTATGTTAAAATATTTGTGAGATGAGCATCAAAACCGTAAAACCAAAAGCGAACTCGAAAAATGGCATTTCTGCTAAGGATATTTCTTCGTCAAATGGAAGTTTGCTTAAGCTCGCAAAGCGCAAGAAATCAATTAATGAGCGCTGGATAGAGAAATATGGCGTTGACGATTCAGAAGCCGCGCGAAAATTTCGTAAAGCCTGGAAAATGGCATACGAAGCTCATAAACAGTCAAAGACTTAATGCCTATATTCACGTTAGACACGTGTGTAATCATTAAATATCAGCCGTCTGATTACCCAAAGGGTTTTCGCATGACGGCTGTTGTTTTGCATGAGTTAACAGTCGGCGCGGAAGATAGCACAAAGTTAAAATATTGGGGTGCGATTCGTAAGGATTTTGAAAAAGACCAAAAGCTACTCGTCCCAAATGGCGAAGACTGGTTCCTCGCCGGCAAAGTAATAAACTCACTCCAGCGCGGTCGTAAGGCCAAAAATAAAAGTAAAACGCCAAAGATCTCTGCCGAAGAATCACGGCGCATCATGCGTGATGTGTTGATAGCCCGAACCGCGCTGCGTGAGAATGCTCTGCTTGTCACCGACAATGTTGCGGATTTCAATAAGATCAGCGCATTTTGCAAAGTTCGCACCGTCACCGGTAAGGAGTTTTTCGGAGCCTGATGTGAATACGTTACCTATAGGCATTTTTGATTCGGGCGTCGGCGGCTTGACTGTTTACCGCGCATTGCATAATCGGTTGCCGAACGAACATTTCATTTATCTCGGTGACACGGCTCGTGTGCCCTACGGCACGAAATCGTTGGCGACGGTCGAGCGTTATGCGATAGAGAATTCGCAGTTTTTGGCGTCACGCGGGATCAAGATGCTCGTTGTTGCGTGCAACACGGCGTCGGCGCTTGCCCTGCCAAAGATACGCGAGAAGATCGGTCTTGACGTTGTCGGAGTGATTGGCCCCGGCGGGCGAAAGGCTGTCTCATTGACCAAAGATAATCCAAAACCGCGCATCGGCGTCATAGCTACCGAGGCGACCGTTGCCAGCAACGCATACTTTGAAGCCATACGGCGGGCATCTGAAAAAGCCGAAGTTTTTCAGGCCGGCTGTCCGCTCTTTGTTCCGCTTGCCGAGGAAAATTGGCTCAACGAGCCTGAAACTGCCTCTATCGCGGTTAAATATCTTGCCGAGATGAACAAGTTTCGTCCGGACGCTCTTGTTTTGGGGTGCACGCATTACCCAATTTTGAAAGGAGTCATACAGAAAACCGTGGGCGAAAGTGTTACTCTAATTGATTCCGGCGAGGCGACTGCCGAAGAGGTTGAAAAACTTTTGATTGAGAAGAATCTCGCGAATCCGAATACCGTTACTGGCAAACGCGAGCTTTGCGACGACCTCGATCATTTTTACGTTACCGACGCTGCCGACAGGTTTGCCCGCGTCGCTGAGAGATTTTTAGGAACTAAGCCGTCGAAACTTGAAGCTATTGAAGTTTACGGAGGGGATGAACTCGTAAATAGTAAATCGTAAATCGTGAATAGACGAACGGTTTATCCGATTCACAATTCACGATTTACTAATTCATGACATACGAAAGAACAGACAAACGAACCCACGACCAGATACGCAACACCAAGATCACGCCGAACATCTCGCCATATGCCGAAGGCTCGGCATTGATCGAGGTCGGCGGGACAAAAGTGATTTGCACTGCAAGCGTCGAAGACAGAGTTCCGATGTTCATGCGGAACAAAGGCCTCGGCTGGGTGACTGCCGAATACGCAATGCTGCCGCGCGCGACTAACACACGCACACAACGCGAAACGCAACGCCCTTCAGGACGGACTCAGGAAATTCAACGCCTGATAGGCCGCAGCCTGCGAGCCGTAGTAGATACAAAACTGCTCGGCGAGCGGCAGATATATCTTGATTGCGACGTCATACAAGCCGACGGCGGCACACGCTGCGCGTCGATCACCGGAGCGTATGTCGCCCTCGCACTCGCCTGCCGTCGATTGATGAAACAGGGAACTATAAAAACTTCTCCGATCCTGAGCGAGGTGGCGGCCGTCAGCGTCGGCATCATCGAAGGCACACCGATCCTCGATCTCGCATACGACGAAGATTCAACCGCCGATGTCGACATGAATGTCGTCTGCACCGGATTAGGCAAATTCATCGAGCTGCAGGGAACAGCCGAACGCGAGCCATTTTCACGTGAGCAGATGGACGAAATGCTCGCTCTTGCCGACGTTGGCGTCAACAAACTTTTTGAGGTCCAGCGAAACGCGCTGGCTGGATGAGTTATGAGCGAAAACCAATTTGAAGGAAGAGCGGCAATCGTTACCGGCGGCACTCGCGGCATTGGCAAGGCGATCGTGTTGGAACTCGCGCGGCACGGCGCAAATGTGGCGTTTAATTATTCGAAGAGCGCCGACGAAGCTGAGAAATTGAAAGCCGAGGTTGAGGCGTTGGGCGCGAAGGCATTTGCGGCGCGGTGTGACGTTGCGAATACTGAGGCGGCGGCGGAATTCGTTGGCCAGGTAAAAGATTTGTTCGGCACGGTTGATTTGCTGGTAAACAACGCTGGCATAACTCGCGATCAGTTGATTGTGCGAATGAAAGAGGACGATTGGGATAATGTTATCGACACGAACTTGAAAGGCGCTTGGAATTTTTCCAAAGCCGTTCTTCGTCCAATGATGCGGAATGAGAATGGCGGTTCGATATTGAATATTTCATCGATCTCGGGTGTCGTCGGGATGTTAGGACAGTCCAATTACTCAGCCTCAAAAGCCGGCATGATCGGTCTCACAAAATCGCTTGCAAAGGAAGTCGCCAGCCGCAAGATCACTGTCAACGCCCTCGCTCTCGGCCTCATCGAAACCGAAATGGTTTCTGAAATGAACGACGAATACCGCGAAAAGATCATTGCTCAAATACCACTTGGCAGACTCGGCAATGTCACTGAAGTCGCTGAGATCGCTTGTTTTTTACTTTCTCCCGCCGCCGCGTATATTACCGGCCAGGTTATCCAGGCTGACGGCGGTCTCGCGATGTAGATAAGAATGTCGTTCGAATACAAAAGCGAAGACGCGCCGGAAGTTGAAGATGCAGAGCCTGGGAATTCAGCTCAGATTCAGACTACTGTTCCTTATTACACAGTCATTCTCATCGCTGCGATAGCTGCCGTTTTCATCGTGCAGATCGGAACTGACCTTGAGTCTTCCATTCTGGCGGCTGGTTTTGTAAAACCGGCATTTATCACGGGTCGCGAATATTGGCGCATCTTGACCGGTGCGACCACGCACGGCAGCATTCTGCATGTTGTGATGAATTGTTATGCGTTTTACAGTTTCGGCAAAATATTTGAAATGCTTTCGAACCGCGCGCATCTCGTCCTCGTGCTCTTGCTTTCCGCGATAGGCGGCGGCGTTTTGAGTTTGATCTTTGCACCGGACGGGATTTCTGTAGGTGCGTCGGGCGGAATTGTTGGCGTGATCGGTTACCTTGCGGTTTACGCCTTTCGTCGACGGCAGTTCATCTCGCCTGAGTTTCGCAAGAATTTACTTATCAACATCGGATTTATAATTCTTTTCGGCCTTGCTCTTTATCAGGTAATAGACAATTTCGGACATATCGGCGGCCTTGCGACTGGAGTTGTTTATGGTTTATTGCAGATACCGTCAGACGAATATGTCGATCCGAGAATGACAAATTCTGCCGTAAACTTACTCGGCCTGGCGGCGCTCGGAATTTACCTTGCCGCCTGCTTGTTTAGTATTTTGTTGATATTGCGAGTCGTTTAATCATCTATGCCGCGCGTTCGTGTTCACCAGCATGTAAATCCGCTTTCGCCTTATTACACAACGCCGCCCGAACCTATCGATCTTGCACAGGTGTTTGCTGATCCATCGCTGCCTATGCATCTCGATATCGGATGCGCGCGCGGCAGGTTCATTTTGAAAATGGCAGAGACGCAGCCGCAATGGAATTTTCTCGGCGTCGAAATTCGCGAGCCGCTCGTGACCGAGGCAAACGAGATCGCGGCAGAAAAAAAAATGACGAACCTGTATTATGAATTTTGCAACGCGATGATCTGGCTTGACCGACTCCTTGCCGATCTTCCCGATGGATTGTTACAAATGGTGACGATCCAATTTCCCGATCCGTGGTTCAAAAAAAGACATGCAAAACGGAGAATGGTGCATGCTGAGCTGGTTGAAACGGTCGTGAATAAACTTGCGAACGGCGGGCGTATTTTTGTGCAGACGGATATTGAATCTCTGGCGGAAGAAATGAGTGAGTTATTTTGTGCCGAGAGACGATTGAAAGAGAGCGTTGTCAACGACAATCCATTTCCGGTAAAGACCGAGCGCGAAAAGGCAGTCGAAAACAAGGAATTGCCGGTTTATCGGATGATGTTTACCAAGTCAGCTTCCTAACTTCATCAAGACCGCCGCTTCTCTTTTTGAAACTTTCTTACGACCATGTTCCTGCGAAGCTTGGGCAGATGATCGATGAACAGCTTGCCGTCGCAATGATCCGTCTCATGCAGAAAAGCGCGGGCCGCATATCCTTCGGCCTCACGCTCGAACCACTCGCCTTTTTCATTTTGTGCTTTCAGGTGCGCTTTTTGCGGGCGTATCACTACTGCAGGAATCTTGCCGACCGAAAGGCAGCCTTCCTGTCCGGATTGTTCGCCTTCGGTTGCGACGATCTCAGGATTTGCCGCGATGAGTTTGACTCCTTCGCAATCCATCACGAAGAGCCGCAAATTCAAACCGATCTGCGGAGCGGCAAGACCGACGCCTTCCGCATCATACATCGTCTCGAACATATCGGCGCAGAGATCGGCGAGGTCCTTGTCAAAATCCGTCACGGGTTTGCCGACTTCGGCCAGCACTTCTTCCGGGTATTCCGTAATTTTTCTGACCGCCATACTATCGTGGAATTACACCCGAACGCGAATCGCGCCGGAAATCGCGCTTTGCGTTAAAGCCTCTTTCCGAGCGTCCGAGGCATTCCCAGCATACTATTCGTAATTCATTTGTCGGTGAAAGAAACGTGTTGTAATGCTCGGTTTCCCTGTCGCATTCCGAACACCGCACAGTCGGTTTGTCCATATTCTTAGGATCCATCGTCTCGATCATTGGGCCTTTTTCCTTAAGAGGAATAGTTTCTCAAGATAGAATTCCTGTTCCTTTTCAATAGTGTAGTTTGCCTGAACATAATTTTCCAACGGCCGACAGGCTTCTGTAATAAGACATCTTTCACTGACAGCAAGCCAGACCCAATCGGCATCGGGAGGAATGTTGGAAATAAAAAAATCGATTTCTTTTGTCAAGCTGTATTGTGTACCGAACGCGGCTTGTTCTTCGTGTTTGAAGTATTCCTCATCGGGCGAAATCCGGTTTACACCGTGATAATGATAGGGCAGTGCGAGGGCTTCATATGTTGGGAAAACCATGATTGGCTGTCCCGGCCACTCGTTTTGCTGGATAAATGCTCCGACGCGGGCCCAGTCGCCGCGCTTTGCCATATTCGGATACAACGCAACGATGCTATAAGAGAACGACGCCAGAACAATCAGCGAGGCGGCAATCGCGAGTGTTTTGTTTACTGCCCGCATTTGTTTTCCGTCGGTGACAAAAATATCGGAAAGCAGAGCTGCAGCAAAAAGCACTAGAGGCACGAACAGAACTGAAGCGTGGCGAATTTGGATATAGTTGCTTCCAACAACAAAGTAAGCAAAAAATAGACCGCCAAATGTCGTTGCTGTAACTGCACCGAGTAACAGCGTGCTCGAGGAAATTGATTTACGGCGTACTACGACAAAAAGTCCGACCACGACCAGTGCAATGCGTATTATCCAGAGCCTCACCATACCAACTATTGAAAATTGTTCATTCGGGAGTAATTCGGTCGGCAGTATGAAGGTCAGAAAATGACGCCATAAGTTTCGGACACCCTTGAAAATCGACTGTTCTTCGTTAAAGCCGCTGGTATTTGCGGCAAGCTGTGACTCGAATTTGATCAAAAGAAGTGGAGAAAAGGCTGCCGCAACCAACAGCATCAACCCCAAATAGATACGCGCTTCACGCCATTTCCCTGAGACAAGCAGTGCTGCGAAAAGCCCGATGAGCACGAAACCAAGATAGTAGTTCGTATAAACTGCAATGACTGCGACAACCGTAAAAAGGATTCTTGAATTTTTTCGCGCGTTTGGCTCAGATTCTTCGATAAATGCGTCAAAAAAAAGTCGAATCAGTATAAGGGACAGCAAAATAACCAGCGAGTAAACACGTATCTCAAGACTGGCCCAGAACAAATACGGATGAAACGCGAAAAAAGCCGTAGCAAGCAGAGCTGCGCGCGGTTTGAAGAGTCGCGTCGCCAAATCGGCAAACACCTTGATTGCCGCTACGATGCAAATTATTGAAAATAAACGGGCAAAAAAGATCGAGCCGTTTATATACCGCCACAGGCTCATTATCCAAAAATAAAGCGGAGCCTGTTTCTCATCCGCCGCAGCATTCTGAAACGCCGGCCAAAAGCCATGCTGCGTCGTATAAAGCGTCGAAGCCTCATCGGCCCAGATATTCAAAAAATATGCTAGTGGCAGAACGATCAAAAGATGCAGGACGATGAGTCCAAAGATCACATGGTTACTGATGGCTTGCGGTTTTTGCATTGTCGGCGTTCGCTAAATTTGTTATAAGTTCGGCGACTTTTTTTTGTGTGCGGAAGTAAACGTCTTCCATAAATATATGCGAAAACTCGCCGTTGCGCCCAATGCTCAGGAGATTTGGTATGTTCGTCGATTTTTCAAATTCCTTTCTCGCTTGTTCGTATTCTTTTAGAAACACCGGATACGAAATTCCCGTCTTCAAAATATTGTGGCCGAGATATCGTTCGCGAATGTCGGGAACGATCTCAGACATCGAGTTCAAACATAGCTCGGCGAGTTCGTCGTCGCTCATGTTCCAGGTGTCGTCGTCTTTCTCTGCGCCGATGTCGGCGGTGATGACTGTGTGACCAACGGGTGCGAGCCACGGCATCGAAAGCGTTGCTTCGGTAAGTCGGAAGAACGGAAATTTATCTTCGGGAAACCACAAAACCGTATCGGGCAGCAGGCCGCGGCCTTTTAGTTTTAGATTGACGAAAATCATCGGCCGAAAACGAAACTTTGCGACCTTGTCGAGCGCGCTTGATCCGCTAACCAGCTTTGCAAGAATGTTCGCCGGGGCCGTGCTGATCACGGCTGAAACTTCGTGCAGAATGCCGTTCGATTTTACGGCGGTGACACGTTCGTTTTCGACGATGATCTCTTCGACGGGCGATTCGAGTCTGAGCTGGCCGTTGAGGCCAACGGCGAGTTTTTCGCAGAGAGTTGAAACACCGGCCTTCGGATAAACGTGATAGACGCTTGCCGATTCGTTCAATTCGCGGCTGTAGCCGCACGCGACGGCACGCCGCGTAACGATGCTCGCGGCCTTTAGATACAATGTTTTAGCGATGCTGCCGGGCAGGCTTTCACCGACGGCGGCGGAAAGTTCGCTTGCCTTTGCACCTGACCACGCTTCGATGAGCGGCAGAGCAACTTCATCAGCCAAAGCCGCGCCGAATGCATTGCGGAACCACTCGGCTGCTGAAGCATTTGTTTTGCCGCCCGCGGATAATTTTGTCTTAATGCCGCTCAATGTCATTCGCGGGATCGCCATCAAGCCGAACGGATACGAATAGGTTTTCCCTCCGAGCCAAACCCGTTCGCCGTAATGCTTCACCGTGAGACATTCGTCGCCGACGCCAATTGCATCCGCGAGTCGATTCGTCACAAAATGCGCGCCAAAGTCGTAACTGAAGCCTTCTTTATCTTTGAAACTCGTCGCGAGACCGGCGATCTTTTTGCCCGCTTCGAACAAAATAAACGGCACTTGTTTTTCACGCAAATAATCCGCGGCTGTCAACCCGGCCAGACCGGCACCGATGATCGCGACCGGTTTTATGTCTTGAGTCATCATTTTCGTTTTACTGTCGCCCATCTCCGTTTGTATTTTTTTCGTTAGCTATCCGTCCGCCGAGACGAGCATACATGTTGTAATTTTGCGGATCGGAATAGACCGGCGTCGATTCAAATTCCTTTGTCAGCCACTCAGGAGCAGGCGGACGATTTTGTTCAATGACGAGAATTTCGGGACGCGAACGTTCAAGCTGCGCCCGAACTTGCGCTGCCAAATCGTCGGCGATCGGATTATCCGTCAAATGATTGTCGAACAAAATACCGGCCGGCGGACGACGATTTGCCAGCAGATAAAGATTCGGTGTGTTACCCCAAAGGTAGAATGTCTCTTCGTCGCGAAGCAGCAAATGAATAGCGTCAACCGTTTTATTCGCAGCATTTAGCACCGGCAATTGTGGGACGAATTCCTTCGCGTAGATGTTGCGGTAAAGCGGCAGTTGGAAAAGTATTAGCGTCGCCGCGAGCATCCAACCTGCTGTGCAAGCGATCGCTCTGTGAGCAGTTTTTGCGGAAACAAGAAAATAACCGATGCCCCAAGCCGATGCTATTACGAGCGACGGAACCCACAACTGATAGTAGTGAACCGAGAAACGCCCGGCCGCTGCCAGCGCGATCCACGACGATATTAAGTATGCCGCGATCAAAACACCAAGACGCTTGTCATACAGATATAAGCAAACCGTTCCTAAGCCAGCGAACACGGCAAGCGGCCCGATCACATCGACGAAAATTTCCGCTTGTCCAAAAACGGGAGCGACGATATTCTCGAATATATTGCCGGAATAATGATTGTTGAAAACGACAATGCTCTTGTAAAATATATCCCCTCGTCCTGTTGCGTAAAAATATGCAAAGAGAGCCAACCAACCGGACACGCCGACTGCGCCGATAGTCAATGAGTTGTAAATCGCTCGTTTGCGATTCTCGGCAAACGCAAAATACGCGAGCGTGATGAGCGCTGCGTTCGCCGCAGCGACGGGTTTGTAGAGCGACGCACAAAAGAACAGCAGGCCGACAACGAATGATAATAAAAACGACAATCCGTCTTTACGGTTTGCGACTATCAGATAAAAAGCGAAGACGACAAACGCGTCGATAAAGGGTTCGGTATTCGGATCGCGTCCTTCGAGGCCGACACTTCCCGAGACGATCGCCCACAGAGACGCGGCGACCAAACCCGCGATCCGCCCGCCGGGCCCGTGTTTTGCTGCGAGAAAGATGCCCCATAACACAATCAAACACACAATAAAGTTGAGAATGCGCAATGTCTGAGGTGAGTAGCCGAACGCGATCTCCGCAAGCGCATACGTGACGAACGGCGCGGGCGGTTTGTGATCCCAGATGTCAGTGTAAAGGTTTTTGCCGTCGAGAAGTTCGTGGGCAGCGACCGCGTACGAGGCCGGATCGACGTTGATCGGCACTTCGGGCGTGTAAATCCGATCGACCGCGATCAACGCCGAAAGGACGAGCATAACGACGACGACAAAACGCGCGTTCACGCTCTCGAATGCTCGCACACGCGTAGTCATGTTCGTGCTTAAAATTCCTTTGTTGATAAACTCCGACAACTGCATCGTTAAAAAACAAGTTCAACTTACTTTGCTGACAATCGCGCTTTCAGCGCGCTGCTCGCTATCATTTCGTCGAACTGCGGCTGCGTGTTCGTTCATCGAGACAACGTCAAAGTTCTCAACGTAGATCGACAGTATGTCGCTGATCATTGCGAGTTTGTCTTCCAGCGGCATTCTCATGCCGGGAAAGAATGCCAATTCGCTCACATCATCAACGCACAAAAAATCAAGCGGATGAAGCAGCAGCGACGGCTGAACGCCGGACATTTTGCACGCAATAAGCGCGCTGCGCCAATACGCAAGCGCGGTGAAGCGTGAAAAAGTCGAAAGGTAAAGCAAATAGCTCGCGTGTATCGGCGATTTTACAAACGGAAACGTCGTGACCGGAATCTCGACAAGCGTGCGGCCCGCGGCTTCGACAAAGTGCGGTTTCAAAGTTTGAAATCCGTCAGAGAATCTTCCAAAAAGCTTTTTTCGTTTTTCACGTTCGCCGTCGCTCATCCGTGGCGATTTAAGGAAATAATATGCACGTGCAAACGGCCCGATGTAAGTCGGCAGCGTCGAGCAATCGTAGTCATAACCACGCTCGGCCAAAACTTCCAAAACCGTCGGGCTTAAGCTGTAACCGGGGCCGCGAAAGCCGACAGTATTTTTACCTGTTACGTTTCTGATGGCCGCTTCCGTCTTCTCAAATTCTGTTATCAACTCTTCCTTTGAATAAAGATGCAGCCACGGCTCGTGATTAAAGCTGTGATTGCCGATCTCGTGTCCGGCGGCCGCTATGGAAGTAATCGCGTCACAATTTTTATCAAGCGCCGCGTCTTGGCCGACGATAAAAAATGTGATCTTCAGGTTTCGCTCTTTCAAAAAAGCAAGCACTCGTGGAACGACAATATCCAAATACGAAGGAAAAGATTCCCACCCCGCATCGCCGTGCGTCTTCATGTAAGACCACTTATTGTCGAGATCAAGCGATAAGCTTGCTATCTGTTTCATAAGTTTATTCAAACAGGATAGACAGGATGAACAGGATTCTTGTCAATTCTTATCCTGCACATCCTGTCTATCCTGTTTGAATTGTTCTCTGTAAAAATTCTCTGCAAGTTGAACGGTTTCGTTCACGTTCAGTGTTCCATTGACTATGTGAGAAGAGTTGACGACATATAAACCGTCAACAGAAGTTTTCATTGAAGGCAGATCGCGCGAGTAATTTAAAACCGGCAGCGGAAACACCTGCCGCACACGCGAGACTTTGAATGCCAAAACATCCGTTCGCGAGAAATGCGAATACATTTGTTCTAGTTTATTCAGAAAAGCGCGTTTAATTTCTTCGTCAGACTTTTCAAAAAGCGGGTCGTCCGGCGCAACGTATTTTGGCAAATAGACGAGAGCATTGCCGCCAAACTCTTTCTTATCGACCAACGCCGACATTTCGATCACGCCGGTGAACGGCGCTTCGTCGGTAATGTTTGTGACGTAGAAATTCGACAGCGAGCATTTCATCAAAACGCTCGCGCATACGATGCCTTGATAGCGGATATTCTCCATGCCGCTTTTTTCTTTGTCCGCAAGTTGTGGAGCGATCTTTACAGCGATGTTTGACGGGCAGGTTAGGATAACTTTATCGAATGTGTCGCCAACACCGTTTCCGTAAAATTTTGTTGCGATGTTAGGCGACGGATCGGGTTCCGTGAGAAATGCTCCCGAAAAGCCTGAAGTAATTGCCGTCGAGGATTGAAACACGCCGTATTTGGTGTTCTGACGTTGCGCAAAACTCTTTGTATCGCTGCGCCTGCGTGTTTCCGGCAATGTTACGCGTATCTTGCCGTTATCAAGTTTCTTAATTTTTTCGACGGGCGAATTCAGCCGAATATCGACGCCTTTTTCGACAAGTACTTCGCTGAACCGATCAAACACGCGGGCATAACCGCCGCGAACATAACCGAACATTTCTTTTTTGAGTCCTGAGTTTCTCGCAGCATACATTCGTTGGATGGTCGCCCAGATAAATGCGGCAGACGTTTCTTTGTAAGCCTCGCCAAGCTTGGCCTTGAGCAGCGGTTTCCAAATCTTTTCAAATGTTTTTTTGCCCGAGAGTTTTGTCAGCCAATCTTCGACCAAGATCGATTCCAAACTCTTCCAATCTTTGACCCGTGACGCGTAGAAGATCGTCGCTCCAAGACGCACCTTACTGATGATGCCAAGCGGAGGAAATTGTAGAAATTCCTTTGTGTCGGACATCGAAACCAGTTTGCCGTCCGTGTAAAAACCGGTCTTAGTTTTGATCCATCGATATTCATCACCGAGACCGAGTTCCTCGACGAGCTTTCGCGTGTGTTTATCCGAGAGAAGCGTGACGTGGTAATGCTTGTCCCAAACAACGTCGCCGATCTCCCACGCAGCAGCAAGGCCGCCGATCTGGTCCGAGCTTTCGAAAAGCGTGACATTCGCGCCAGATTCGGCAAGCCGCAGCGCTAGCGTCATGCCAAGAAAACCGGAACCGACGATTGCGATCTTTTGTGGCATATTTTAATTGCCACAGAGAGCACAGAGACCACTGAGAAATTTTAAGCAAAAACAACCTGTCTTTCTTTCTCTGTGTACTCTGTGTTCTCTGTGGCTAGTTCTTTTTCCGTGACGTTGCGAGCCGCGATCTCGTATTTTAAACCGCACGCGCAGGTAAATGTTCCGCTGTCGGCGTCGGCGAACTTGTGAAAGAGATGGCCGCATTTGCACACGGCTCCGATTGAGCGGGCAGGCGAGCCGAGGACGAGATGAAAATCGGGAACACTCTTAGTCACCACCGAGCCCATTCCGACCATTGCCCAGCAGCCGATCTCAAGATCGTTCCCGATAACGCAGCCAGCGCCGATAGTGGCGCCTTCGCGAACCAATGTTGGCAAAGTATGTTCGTCAGGCTCGCTTGGCCTAAGCGATTTGAGGTCGGGAAATGTCGCACGAGGAAACCGGTCGTTCGTAAAAGTCGTCGAAGCCGAGATCATCACGCCGTCTTCAATCGTGACGGCAGCGCAAATGTAAACCATTGCATTTATTTTGACGCGATCGCCGATCTTTACGTCGTATGCAACGTAACTTTTTTCGCCGACGATACACTCTTCGCCGATGGTTGCGCCGTGCCGGATATGCACGTTGTCCCAAATGCTCGTGCCTGCGCCAATAGAGACATCATCTTCAATTATTGCTGTCGGGTGTATTCTTGCCATAAAGTTATTTGGCGGCGGCCGCTTTTTCGATTACAGGCTGCCACAGATTTTGCTGCATTGATTTATATGCCGCATCGATCACCTGTACCGAAGCGAGTGCGTCCGATGGCGTGATGAACAGATCTTCTTTGCCGCGCAGAGCGTTGCCAAAATTTTCGATCTTGCCTTTGAACGACGCGACCTTGTCGTACCCTTTGCCGAATATTGTCCAATCAGGGCTTGAATTGAGCTTATATTTCGACTCGCGCCAGCCGATGTGCAGTGTCCCGTTGCTGCCGTAGATGCTGATGAAATAAGGCAGCTCTTTATTGATGCCCCACGTAAGATCGACGCTAGCTGTGACGTTGTTTTTTGTCTTGGCAAACATCTTGACGTTTTCGTCAACTGCCAATCCTTGAGTTCCGCCTGCATCGACCACCAAAACTGAATCAATGCCGCCAAGAAAATATCGAATAATATCGACCGAATGCGTGCCATTGTCGATCAACACGCCGCCGCCGGAAATCTCGGCCTGCGAATTCCAGCGCTTCGACATATCGACCTTTGCGGTGAAGGCATTTTCAAATTGCAGCACGTCGCCAAGCACGCCCGAAGCAAGAATGCCCTTCGCTTTTATGACATCGGCGCAATAGCGGAATTTCGATGCCATCGTAAACAGCACTCCGGCCTTTTCTGCCGCCGCGATCATTTTCTCCGCGTCGGCAACGTTCGTCGTAAGCGGCTTTTCGCACAAGACCGGCGTCCCGCGTTCCATAAAGAAACATGCGATCTCAGGATGCGTTGCAGGCGGTGTCGCAACGATTACAGCATCTAACTCAACTTCGCTGAATAGTTTGTAATCGCTGTAACTATTTCCACCGACAATCTCAGCCAATGCGGACGCCGCTTCGGACCGCACATCGGCGACCGCAACAAGCTCGCAGCATTTACTTTCATTAAAAGCTTGGGCATACGCTTGAGCGATGCCGCCGGCTCCGATTAATCCAAATTTCAGTTTGCTCATAATAAAGAAATGGGGCGCATGAGACCTATCTGTCCTATAGGTCTCAATTGCATTTACTTTCGCAGCTTGCTTGCTACGATGCGGACGTTGTCCGCGATATAACGCACATGTTCCTCGGTGTATTTCTCATTCCACGGCAGCACGAGCACGTCGTGCAATGCTTTTGCCGTCAGCGGATAATTTTCCATCTCGTAATCAACCGCGCCCTCGCGGGCGAGGTTGAACGGGAAGTGGCTGTCGCCGAGTGTGTTCTTTTCCTGGAAAATCTGGCACATGAACGCGGGCTTTACTATGTAACGCGGAGCGGAAAATATATTTTTCTCTTTCAGCAGATTTGCCATGCCGACTGAGCCGCCTTCAATCTTGGTGTCATCAACAGTCAGGCAATATTTCCAATAGACGTGCGTCGCGTCGTCGGCGATCACGGGCGTTTCTATACCTTCGATGCCGGAGAGAAGCTCTGTCAGCATTGCTGCAGTTCGCTGACGGTTTGCGACACATTCTTCGAGCTTTTCAAGCTGCCCGAGAGCCGCCGCGGCCTGAAGCTCACTGATGCGATAGTTCAAGGCCATGAAATAATGGTCGGCATTTGCATCTCCGTAGCCCCACGCCTTATTGATGTAAAGGAACATATGACGTGCGATTTTTTCGTCGTTTGTGACAACCATTCCGCCTTCGCCGGTGGTCATGTGTTTGCCCTGCTGAAGCGAAAAGCAGCCAATGTCGCCGATTGTGCCGGCAAACTTGTCGCCGCACTTTGCGAGGAACGTCTGCGCAGAATCTTCGATCACGGGCAGGTTGTGCTCGCGTGCCAATTCCATGATCGGAGCCATTTCGCACGGGTTGCCAAATAGATGCGTAACGATAATTGCTTTTGTCCGCTCGCTGATCTTTGCCTTGATGGTTTCGGCAGTGACATTCAAAGTTTTGGGATCGACCTCTGCAAAAACGGGAATGACACCGCGATACATCAGCGGCGTAAGAGCGCCCATGTCCGTGATCGAGGTCGTGATGATCTCATCGCCCGGATTCGGATTTACTGTCGCGACGGCGATATGGATCGCCGCCGAGCCCGACGTGCAGGCATAGGCGTATTTCGCGCCGAATTTTTCGGCGAATTTCTGCTCAAGCAGCTTGCCAAACTTTCCCTTTGTGGTCGTCAAGGTTCCGCTGCGGAGAACTTCCGTAACGTACGCAATCTCCTCTTCGCCAAACGTCCGTCCGGACGCATCCTGATCGGAAGGCAGCATCATCAGCCTTTCCGCTTGTGTAGTCGGTGTCATAATTTATTTTATTTTGTCGAATTTCCGGAAACTTATCTCGAGTTTCTCTGTCGGTATAGAAGGTTTAATCGCGTCGGATTTCCGAAACCAACGCATTTTTATCAGGCTCGAAAGAAGCTTAAGATGTCCGAGAATCGTCCTGGCCGTTTTCATCTTAGAAAGGCCGAACAGCCGCACATCCAAAACAGCCGGAAACTCGACGATCCTGCCGCCGTTAAGATCGAGCCGCCCGAGCATTTCGGCGACACCTAGAAAGCCTGATTCATCAAGCTCCATGCCGACAATCGAGCTTTTGCGATAAACGCGAAAACAGCTTGTATATGTACCGAGTTTAGAACGCAGCACTCGGCGATAGAGAAACGAAGCTCCCCGCGACAAGAACAAACGCCAGCCCGGAACATTACGAACGCCGCCGTCTTTGTGATAAGGCGATGCGGTCACCATATCAATTCTCTCTGTCATCAGCGGCAGCATATTCAAAAGCTCATGCGGATCGTATGTACAGTCGCAGTCCATCGAGCAGACGATCTCTATTCGCGCTGCACGAATACCTGTCATGATGCCGGCTGCGACGCCGAGATTGGTTTTGTGTTTCAGAATTTCTACGTTTCTCTTGTCACCGAAAAGTTTTTGCAGAACAGCCAGTGTGTCATCAGTGCTCCGGTCGTCAACAAAAATAAAGTTCGGCTGATAACCGTTCTCGTTCAAACCGGCCTCGACCGAGCGTAGCGTGTTAGCAAGATACGGCAGCGAGTCGGTTTCGTTGTAGCATGGAATGACAATAGAAATTTCAGATTTCGGATTTGAAATTTCAAATCGTTTTATTTCGTGAATTTGATCTTTGATCTTTGATCTTTGAATCTGGACACTTTCCTTTAAACCAAGATATTCCGCTATGCCCACACAGTCGTAAAGCCTCAGATTCTCTCGCAGTATCCATTCCATTTTGTCGAGTTTGCGGTAAAGGCGGATGCGGTTGTAGTTAGAGGCCGCCGATATGCGGGGCTGTTCCGGGTCGAGTTCCCAGACGTGCATGTAAAAGACAAGCGGACTATTTTGCCGCCTCGCCCAGTTGCGAACCGCTTGACGCATGAGCGTGTAGGGTATCTGGCGAAAATAATTGCCGCCCGAGATCGGCAGCAGGCCGAGCCCAAGATCGATCGTGGAGTATGGAAATTCCCAGATCGCTTTTCCGTTTGCGTGGTGCTGATGCGCAAAGCGTTTTGCCTTTGCGTTTTTTATATTGGGAACAAACGAGGCGTCATAGGCGAACCCTTCATCCGCTAAAACACTCAGCATCCAATCGTTGTCGGCATAGGCGAGTTTTTCCGCGGCCCGATAGCCAAGCACCTTTTGGCCCGTGGCATCTTCGATAGCGATGTTCGTGCGTTTGATGTCTTCGCGAAATTCTTCCTCAGTAAGATTTTTATAGCTTCGATGATAATTGCCGCGACTTGCTACCTCATGCCCGCGAGCGACAATCTTACGAACAAGTCCCGGATTCTGTTCAGCTATCCAACCGAGCACAAAAAACGTCGCCTTTGTGCCGTACTCATCCAATAGGTCGAGAGCTTTGATCGTATTTTGCTCATAACGCGGCTCAAAATTCGACCAATTACGCTGTTGGATCAAGTTCTCAACCGCGCCGACATGAAAATAGTCTTCGACCAAAATGGTCAACAAGTGCTTTTGAGATTTTGTCGTCGGACTCATCTAATACGCAAGTAGGTTGATCTCATTCGGGCGGAAACGCTAGTGTAAACGAGCGTGCAGTTTCATCAGCGTGTGCACGCTCGTTCACACTCGCGTTTCCGCCCGCAGTTTCTTCGATCACGTTCACTATGCGGGCGGCCGCTTTTCCGTCACCAAATGGATTGCGGACTTCTACTACCGACTCGATCCAGGTTTCGTCCCGATAGTTTTCTTCCAAAACTTTTCCCAACGAGCCGTCGCTGCCGACAAGTTTCGCGATGCCGGCGCTTATGGCTTCAGGCCGTTCGGTATTCTCACGCAGAACGAGCAGCGGTTTTCCAAGGCTCGGAGCCTCTTCCTGAACGCCGCCCGAATCGGAAACTATCAGCCAGGCTGATTTCATAATCGCCAGAAAATCCGAATAATCAAGCGGCTCCAGCAAATGAATTCGCTCACATCCGCCCAGCAACTTGTTTGCGATATTTCTTACATTCGGATTCGGATGAACCGGAAAAAGCAGACATAAGTCTTGATGCATTTCTACAAACGCGCGAATAGTTTTCAAATTTTCGGTCATCGTCTCACCGAAACTTTCGCGGCGATGAGTCGTCAACAAAATCCGTTTTAAACCTTCTGTTTTTACAAGCAATTTCTCTGTCGCCGCACCCATGTTCAAATGCTCCAACATCTGTTTCAGTGAATCGACAACCGGATTTCCCGTCACAAATATTTTTTTGTCAGAAACATTCTCGGCAAGCAGATTGCGGCGGTTTTCCTCGGTCGCAGCAAAATGAAATGACGCGACTTGGGATATGAGACGACGATTCATCTCTTCCGGAAACGGGCTCATCATATTGCCGGAGCGCAAGCCTGCCTCAACATGGCCGACAGGAATTCGTCGGTTAAACGCCGCCATCGCACCAGCCAAAGCCGTCGTCGTATCACCCTGCACCAAAACAAGATCGGGCTGTTCGAGATCGAGAATCTTATCGAGTTTTGCCGCCACTCGTGAAAATACGTCGTTCGGCGATTGGTTTTGCTTCATCACCGCAAGATCAAAATCGACATCGATCTTCAGCGACGTCAAAAACGGTTTTAGCAACAGTGTGTGCTGGCTCGACGAAACGACAATCGTTTGGATCGATCTCCTCCGCAACTCATGGATCACCGGAGCAAGCTTAATAGCCTCAGGCCTCGTTCCGAACAACACAAGAACCCTCGGCCGCCCTTTAATCGCGGCATCAAACGGTTCATGAATTGTGCTTCTGTTTACGCTGTCGAACATCAGAATCTTGCAGCAAATCAGGCAATTACCGTGATAAATAAATGCCTAAATGCTCGGCTGTTCCCGTTTTGCGATCAATTTGTAAAACCTCAGAGTGAACAAAAAAAGATATTGTCTTAGCATAGCCACGCCGTTTACGGCGTGGTCTTGCTGTAAACAAACTCAGGGCGTTTTAACGCCCTTCCCTTACAGATTCGTTTGAAGCCCGTTAAAACGGGCTGAGTATAATTTAGTACTCTCGGTCCACGCCGTAAACGGCGTGGCTATGCTCAAACAAACACTAAACCGCCGCCTGAATCTATTCATTGAAATTTGACGAATTTGTCATATAATAGGCGCGATTCTTTATTCCGAAGGGGTGTCTTATGAAGATAATCACGGGCTTTCTGATAAATTTGGGTGATTATATAGTTAAGTGACCCAATTAGAGCAACGCCGAAATACCGCTATCCGCTTGTTTGATTTTTGCTCTCGTCAATACAGAACTATAAACCGCTTCTTTTAGTTGCTTGCCGATTGCAGTCCGAATCGGTTTTGGGGGTAAGATTATTCTGATTCTTTTCAGGTCAGACGATCTAATGCTCTGCAAAATAGAACCACTTGCGATTCTTTCTAATTGCATTTGTCCATACTCGGAGTTCAAAAAAGAAACAACATAGTAAGGGTCTATGTCTTTCTTGATCTTAATGTTAATGAGAAACCCTGACGCAACGCCACCCACCAAATCAGGGGGAATGTTCGCGGCGATCCCCGCATTTCCGGCTCTCGTCATAACAATATTTTGCTCATCTACGGTGTTTTTTATTACATCTCGGTCAGTCACTAAGGATTTTTTGATGTGTTTCAAGTTTTCAAAGTTAATGCCTTCCTTCGTTATGCTCTTAACGAGAATGTAAGGAATGCCCTTGTTTTTTTCCACATAGATAGACGAATCATCGATATTAGCGCCGTTATGAATAGAGACAATAATATCTCCAAAATCTACGACGGGATGCTTGGATTTTTCGATTTTGCTTAAATTCCGAGTATATTTTTTCAAATATCTTTTAGCTATAAAACTTCTTTCTAAGAGAGATGGTTTGATGAAAAAGTTGTTTTCGTTCGAGGTTGGGGATCGGTAGAATTTAGCGGCATTCGGTATATCATCTTCCGAGACCGGCCTGCCCTTTTTATCGTGACCGCATGTTTCGTTTATCGAAATGAAAATCTCTTGTTTTTTGTTAGCCGGATTTTTCTGAATAAATAACACGCTGGTATTTATCGTTACGTTTGGGCTAAATGTTTCAAAGGGCAACTCAATAATCGCGAATAAATGCCCTCTGTCTAAGATGTATTGTCGTAAATATTCTTGCTGTTCGTTTCCCAATATTCCGCTAGGTAAAACCATCGCCATTTTGCCGCCGTCTTTCAATAGCGCCAAACACCTTTCAATGAACAATACCTGGGGCTCTTCTTGATCCTTCAAACGGTTCGTTTTTTCCCAACGGTCTGCGTCCTCATCGAATGTCCATTTATACGCCGTGTCAAACTGCTTTAATTTGTCCTCACCAACTACTGTAATTTTGCTCCCAAAAGGCGGATTGGTTAGCAAAATATCAAATGTTCCGAGTTGGATTTTAAGTTGTGTTTCGGGCTTCCACTTCGCGGGATTTATTAAGCTATCTTCGCAAAAAATTCCGGTTGTCCCGTCTCCCACTAAATTCATGTAGGCTTTTGAAACTTTGCTCAAAAAATAGTCTTTGTCTATGCCTCGAAAATTGTTTGTTGCTAAGTCGATTTTCTTTTTCTCAATCTCCCGATCTTTCCATCCAAGTTTTCGATATTTTGTGTCGGCTTGCGCCCACACAGTTTTTAGCGCTTCGATCAAAAACCCGCCGCTGCCGCATGCGGGGTCGATTATCTTATCGGCCTCTTTAGGCTGAATAATTTCAACCATCATTCTCACGACATTTCGTGGCGTGAAAAACTGGCCTTGTCCGCCTTTTAACGCTTTCCCGATAAAGGTTTCAAAAGCATCCGCCACAACATCTCGTTCACTATGTGTAAGCGAATAGTTCTGCAATTCTCCAACCACATACACAATGGAGTTGGTGTCAAGATTGATTCTGTCTTCTTCGGCGATAACTTCAGGAAGATTGTCTCTGACCTCAGCAAAAAGTTTCAAGATTCGAGCTTCCACATCTTTCGGCTTTTCATCTATTCCCGCTCGAAATCTCACAATGTCGCCGGGGGCCGTGTATTTTTCATCGTAGAGCTTGCAAAAAATCAGATTGATTAGCTGCTGGGCTAACGTCTCATCACGGGTCGCACCAATTGTATTAGCCGCTAAATGGTTCCTTATCGTTTTGAAAATTGCTTTAAGGTTGTGTGTTGGTTTCAGATCCTTTTGTCTGAATTTGCCAATGTCTTCGATTCTCTGTCCGAAAACGGGAATGTTCGGAATTTCCTGAAACAATATTCTCCCGTTTTGCTCAAACTTTCTTAGAAACAATCTTTCGTGACCATTAAACCAAACACCTAATCCGGCCTTTGAAAAACGTAAATAATCTTCAAGCTGATCTTTCCCGTCTTTTCTCGTTTTCTTTTTACATTCGATTATTATGTAAATGTCATCTTCTTTTTTGTAAGCATCCGTGAACACGGCTATATCAATTGGATACTCTTTTTTCGTATCCGAAGGTCTGCTTTTAACTCTAAACTGAGGCCGTGTTTGAACGTGTGTTTTTGGGTATCCGTAATCTTCAATAAGTTGGCGAGAAAAAACTTGCACCGCTTCAACTTCCTCTGGCGTGGCAGGTATCTCTATGCCAGAAATATAGTCTGTTAATTTATCCATTTGAAGATTACTTAGCCTTTTTTGGAAGTTGTCTCTCGTCCTTTTTAGCCGGCAAGAAATTGTCTTTCGTTACGACCGAACGCCCTAATGTTTTCTCTAAATCCTTACGAGCGCTTCCGGCAACTCGACCGCCCGACGTTGCCGCCGATTTATTTTCTTCAAGTCCTTGAGCGTCTCTTTGTTGGGCAATCGCAGCGGTCGATTTTTCACCGAGCATCGTAAACACCAATTCAAAATCCGACATGTGATCTCGCAGATTTTGACTGGTCAGCCCTTTGAGTCTTTTGTGTGCTTTGGTATCTAAGCCCAAGCCTTCTTTCGAGATAATGTTGGTCAGCAAGCCATATTCATATCCTTCCGCAATGCCGCGTTTCGCCCACTCTGCCGTGAGTTCGTGCCGCACAACGATAGAACGTAGCCTTGCTTCGATCCAGTCATCTTTACGGCCTTGTATCTGCCAACTAAGGATCGCGCGTTTTACCGATATTTCAGGATTCTGAAACTCTTCGATCCGCTCGTATCCGACACGCGCCAGCCATCGTTTGAAAGGCTCTGCTTTAGGCGAGGGAATAGACTGAATGATGCGGAATAGCGTTTCGACGTTTACGGCTTCCGTTGGATAGAATTTGCCGTCCGCTCCCGGCATTTTCAGTTTTCCGATATTTTCGGAAAGCTGACTAAACCCTTCATTTTCGGATAGTTGCCGCTTTAAGTCTGTCCAGTATTTGCTTGGCCGGTCGGATTCGGTTATTGCCTCGATCACGTCAATGACCGAAAGAAACCACTCGTTATCGTGAAAGACTTTTCGGATTTCCTTACGATTAAATAAGGACATCTGACACTCGCCTTCAAACGGCACATCGTCCGCCGATATTTGAGGCGCATCGACTTCCTCTTTCTTTACGACGGCAACCCGTTTGATAACTTCGTCCATCGACATATCATCATCAAACTTAAACGGTTTTTCGTATGATTTTGGGTCGGTCATTGAATCAATCCTTTGTAGGTCAGCCGTCCGCCTATCTGTCCAAGTAAATTGTTAACGCGCTCGCCTTCGGTTTGGTTGCGGCTATTATACCTGAAAGTAAACTCGTCCAGATAACGGTCGAGATGCTTTTTGCTGACGTGATGCTGAATGCCTAAAATACCACGCTTAAACAGCGACCATGCGCCTTCGATTGTATTTGTATGAACGTCACCGAATACATATTCTTTTCGGCTGTGGTTAATGCTCTGGTGCCGAAAACGGTCGGCTAAGTTGCGGTATGCGTGAGCCTCATCGGTGAATATGCTAGCGTTCGCTCCGACGTGTTTATGAATGATCGGCAGAATTGTTTCACGCGCCGTGTTGTCAACTTTGACGAGTCGCAGTTCGCCGCCGCGTTCGAGCATTCCCAACACCGGAGTTTTTGTTTTGGTCGAGCGGCCTTGTGTATGTTTCATGCGCTTGCTCGCATGTTTGTTTCGCTCTTTGCCGCCGATGTAGGTTTCGTCAATTTCGACGGTGCCGGTCAGCAACGGTTGGTTGAACGATCTTGTTTGGGAAGCGTGTCGTAATCTGTGGAGCATGAACCACGCGGATTTTTGAGTTACGCCAATATCCTTACCAAGCTGAATACTCGAAATGCCTTTCTTGTGTGACGTGCAAAGATAGATCGCCATGAACCATTTTTGCAGAGGGATTTTTGAACTTTCAAAAATAGTGCCGACGCGGATTGTAAACCGTTTCCGGCAACCGCCGCACTTGTGAGTTTTCTTGTCGGCGAAGTGATAAATCTTGTCGGTTCCACAGTAAGGACAATGCGGCTTGTCTGCCCATCGAATTGCTGTAAAATGGTCAATACAGGTTTGCTCGTCAGGGAACGATTTGAGCATTTCGAGTAAGCTATTGAATTGTTGAATCATTGGTAAACTCTCCGTTTTTTCTATCTAAAGAGAGTTTACCACAAGAAGTTGGGTTAGTCAAGTATATAATTACCTAAATTTGCTTGTCCTGAGTTCTCTCGCATTGGGGCAGGACGGTCGGCAGTTGACTATTAAGGCGTCGGGAAAGGGCGAAAAACGCATCGCTCTCGTCATCGGCAACGGCGGCTACAAATTTGTCAGCCCGCTTGGCAATCCGACCAATGATGCCGGCGACATGGCTGCGACGCTGCGGTTTTTAGGGTTCGAAGTCATCACGGGCACGGATACAAATCTGGTACAGATGCGGCGGCTGATACGCGAATTTGGCGAAAAGCTTGAGGCCGCCAAGGGTGTCGGGCTTTTCTTTTACGCGGGTCACGGCGTCGAAGTGCGTGGCCGAAATTTCCTTGTCCCGGTTGACGCCGACATCGGCCGCGAGGTGGAGACCGAGGATTACGCCATCGACTTAAATACAGTCCTGCGCCAGATGGATGCTGCTAACAACGGGTTCAACATCGTCATCCTCGATGCCTGCCGCAACAACCCGTTCGCACGCGGCTGGAGCCGAAGCGGAGACACCGGCGGCCTCGCAAACATCCTCGCCCCGACCGGTACCTACATCGCCTTCGCCGCCGCACCCGGCTCTACCGCCTCCGACGGCAAAGGCACCCGCAACGGCATCTTCACCGGCGCCCTGCTAAAAAACCTAAAACGCCCCAACCTAAAACTCGAAGAAGTCTTCAAAGCCACCCGCGAAGAAGTGATGAACGCTACCATCAATAAACAAGTTCCTTGGGACTCGTCTTCGGTTAAAGGAGAATTTTACTTCATCCGCGCGAACACACAAGCAAGCGGTGAGCCTACGCGAAACGAAACGCTGACTGCAAAAGACGTCGTCGCCGTAGAGCGAGAAGCCTGGAGCTACGTGAGAGATTCACAAAACCCACAGGATTTCCGCGATTTCCTAAAAGATTTTCCGTCGGGTGCAAACGCGGGAAATGCAAAGATAAAACTCGAACAGGCGGCCTGGGATGCGGTCCGGGACAGCAAAGATAAATCAAAGTTACAGGCTTACCTAAGTGAATTTCCGGCTGGCGTAAACGCGCCGCTGGCAAAGATCAGGCTGCGCCAATCAGATGCTCCTGTTGCCGCGCCGCCGTCAAATACTGGCGGAAACGCTGCTACCGGCTCAGCCGGCGCTGTCCGCAAAAACTCGATTGGCATGGAAATGGTCTATATTCCGCCGGGTGAGTTTATGATGGGTTCGAGCGAGGATGACATAGCCGAGGCTTTTTACAAAGCACAGCAGGAATTTAAGGACGCAAAACGTGAGTGGTTCGACGCTGAAAAGCCGCAGCACAAAGTGCGAATTGGCGAAGGGTTTTGGATGGGCAGATACGAGGTGACGCAGGCGCAGTGGCGCTCGGTTATGGGCGACAATCCGAGCAATTTCAACGGCTGCGACACTTGTCCGGTCGAGACGGTTTCATGGGACGACGCAAAGGTTTTTTTAAGAAAGTTGAACCAGTCGAATGATGGATTTATTTACAGCCTGCCGTCCGAGGCCCAGTGGGAGTATGCAGCTCGTGCCGGAACTAAGGGTCTCTGGGCGGGCAATCTCGACGAAATGGGCTGGTATAATAAAAACTCAAGCTCAAAAACTCATCCGGTCGGTCAAAAGCAGGCGAATGCGTTTGGCTTATACGACATGCACGGAAATGTCTGGGAATGGTGCGAGGATTATTACGGGCCATATTCGACGACCGACGTAACCGATCCAAAAGGCGCCGCCAGTGGGCAAGCCCGGGTGCTGCGCGGCGGTTCGTGGGGCAACGTCGCTAGCTACTCCCGTTCGGCGGTCCGCGTCGGGAACGCGTCGTCAAACCGTAGCAACGACAACGGTTTCCGTGTTCTTGCTCGGCCTAGTTAACTCTCTGCTTTTTTCGCTTTTACTCTTTTTTCCTTTAAAAAAATATGAAAATGAAAAGCCAAATTCCGGAGTTAACGGTAATTCAGAAGACTTACGATTTGATTTTGTGGTGGGTGCCAATCATTGACAGATTTCCCAGATCTCATAAGTATGGCCTTGGGGCAAGAATTGAGAATTTGTTATATCAGATATTGGAAGAATTAGTTGCCGCGAAATTTGAAAAATCAAAAACTGAACGGCTTTCGCTGGTCAATATTAAACTCGAAGTTTTGAGACATCAAGCCCGATTACTACTAGACCTGAAAGTTTTTGATGGGAAGAAACTGCATTATGTTACCGAACTGATCAACGGCGTGGGCAGAGAGGTCGGCGGGTGGCTGCGCCAACAGAGGGCAACTGCATGAAGAGGAAGGGCAATTTGTGGCCTCAGGTCATAGATGAAAACAACCTGTTTCTCGCCGCAAAGAAGGCTGCTAAAGGCAAACGTTTTCAGGAAAATATCCTAATTTTTAATTCGCGGCTGGGCGAGAATATTGTCAAATTGCGCCGCGAACTTGAAACCGGAAGCTACGCACCGGGTGAATATCGGACATTCGAAATATTTGAGCCGAAACGCCGGATGATCTCGGCTGCGCCTTTTCGCGACCGGGTGGTGCATCATGCGCTGTGCAATGTTATACAACCGATATTTGAAACGGGCTTTATTTCCGATTCATACGCAAACCGGACAGGTTATGGAACGCACAAAGCTTTGAAGCGGTTTACCGAGTTTGCGCGTTCGAGTAAATACGTATTGCAGTGTGATATCGAGCGGTATTTTCCGAGCATCGATCACGAGATCCTAAAAAGTTTAATCCGACGAAAGATAAAATGTCCCGAAACGCTATGGCTGATCGACACGATAATAGATAACAGCAATGAACAGGAGCCGAGAAACATATATTTTGAGGGCGACAATCTTTTCACGCCGTTCGAACGCCGTCGCGGGTTGCCGATCGGCAATCTAACAAGCCAGTTCTTTGCAAATGTTTATTTGAACGGTCTCGACCATTTTGTGCGGGAAGATTTGAAGACAGGAAAATACGTTCGCTATGTTGACGATTTCTCTTTGTTCCACAGAGACCAAAGCGTTTTACGAGATGCTCGTTTGAAGATCGAAGATTATCTTGCCGGATTTCGCCTGCGTATCCATAAAGTAAAAAGCCAGTTATTCGAGACTCGCAAGGGTGCGAATTTCGTTGGCTTTCGAGTTCTGTCAGACACGATTCGAGTAAGAAGCGATAACCTGCGCCGAGCCCGCTGGCGGCTTCGTCAAATGCGCAGAGATTATCGGAAGGGCTGCATCGACAGTTCAAAAATCAAAGAACGCTTGATGAGCTGGATCGCACATCTCGAGCATGGAGATACCTTTCAACTTCGCTCAAGAGTTTTTTCCGGTCTCGTCTTTTCGAGGTCGTGAAAAAATAAGGGTTGTGCCTATAACCGGGTGCTGCGCGGCGGTTCGTGGAACAACAACGCTAACAACACCCGTTCGGCAAACCGCAACAGGAACACGTCGTCAAACCGTAACAACAACAACGGTTTCCGTGTTCTTGCTCGGCTGAATACCCTCTGTCGTCAGAACCGGCAAAAGGGATTTTGCCGGGAGCATATCGAGAGTACAAGGCACGATCCGGCGATGTCGCAGCGGCATCCGAAAATCAAAAGCGGTCGGATGGTTTGGTAGCTGCGGCGAAGAACCAATCCGGCCCATGATCCGATTCTCTTGTCACATAAATTGCTTGCGGTTGGGTTTGTTGTAGCTGATAATTTCAATTATGGACTATCGAGATTTTATAACGATTGAGCCGAATAAGAGAGGCGGCAAACCTTGTGTGCGGGGGTTCGTGGGGCAGCTACGCTAACGCCGCCCGTTCTGCGAACCGCAACTGGAACTCGTCGTCTAACCGTGACTTCAACGTCGGTTTCCGTGTTCTTGCTCGGCTGAGTAACTCTCGGTAATCTTTTACCCTTTGCTCTTTGCCTCTTTTTGCGGCGAAACGGCTTCTGGTCGCCAACGGCGACAAACATTAAAGCCTATGGTGAAATGAGCAAAGCGAATGTAACCATAGGAAATGCGACACAACCATGCCGTCGCTGAAAGCGACGAACAAATAACGGCGGCGGATGTGCGTCGCTTTCAGCGACGGACTGAACGGTGCCATGCTACCTATGGTTTCGTTCGCTTTGCTCACTGCACCATAGGCTTTAATGTTCGTCGCCGTTGGCGACGGGAATGAATTGTTCGATTTTCCTATGGTTACGCCGATGACGGCTTCACCATAAGGCTTTAATATCGGTCGCCGTTGGCGACTAGAACTGAAATTATGCCGCAATCTTTGGTCAAAATATTGGTGCATATTGTGTTCTCGACCAAAAACCGCGTCGATCTGATAAAGCCGGAAATTGAAAACGAACTTTACGCCTACATTCACGGGATAATTGAGAACAATGGAGCAAAGCTGATAATTGCGAACGGCACGGCCAATCATTCGCATTTTCTTGTTTCACTCGGTCGCAATGACGTTTCGGTATTGATCGGCGATGTCAAACGCGATAGCTCATCGTGGATCAAGAAGAAGGGCGTTCGTGATTTTTATTGGCAACGCGGATACGGAGCATTTTCTATCGGACAATCGCAGGTTGAGGATGTTACAAGATATATTCGGGACCAAAAGGAGCACCACAAGAAGCAATCGTTTGAAGACGAATTTCGGACGTTATGCTTGAAGTATCAAGTCGAGATCGACGAGCGATATGCTTGGGATTGATTCGTTTGTGGAACAACAACGGTAACAATTACCCCAACCGCAAAAGGAACACGCCCGATAACCGTAACAACAATATCGGCTTCCGTGTCCTTGCTCGGCCTAATACTCTTTTCATCAGAATCGGCAAAAGGGATTTTGCGCGAGAGCATCAGAGAGTTCAAGGCACGATCCTGCGATGCAGATGCTGTATCCTAAAATCAAACAGAGCCGGACGGTTTGGTAGCGCTGACGAAGAACAACCCGGCTCGACTAGCTATGACTTTAACGGATTGGTGGTCCGTATTCCCGAAAAGCGGGAAAAATCACGGTCGGTGCTGGCGAGTTTTGCTCCGCATGAGGCTGACATTGCAGCAAGATGTGCGTCCATGACGAGGTTGCCGGTTGCCTGGCCGTCGATCAGCATAGATGAAAACAGCGGCCAGTTTTTCTTTTCGAGGTGAACAAGATGTGTGTTATCGAGATCGAGCCATTTATCTACGATGCCCACGGCCTTCTCGATAGAAGCCGGATTTTTTAACGCGGCCGGATGAGTCGAAATCCGGATAAAGGCTGTGATCGTGTGCCATGAAAATAAAACTTCATCTTCCGAGAGAACTGTTTCCAGCCATTCAAGTGCGGCAGTGTGAAATTCGCTGCTCGTGTCATAGGCGTAGAGCAACATGTTGACATCCGGCAAGATCATAAACGATTAGGCCCATCGAGAACATCCAGGAGTTCCTCGATGTTATCGAAATTAAGGTCTTTGCGAAGGCCGAGATTCATAGGCTCAACGCGAAACCGTTTCTTTGGCTTTTTAATGGAGTTACCATTAAGGCCTAATCTCAAAATCTCATTTACAATCTCTTTGAATGATTTTTCCTGGTTTTCTGCCTTAGCTTTCTTGAGCCCGTAAGCAACATCTTCATCTAAGGTTAAAGTTGTCCTCATAAGAGAATTTTAATCATTTAGCTATGCATTGTCAACATCAAGACATCAAGCAAGTTGATGTGTTGATGCGTAGGGGATTACTTCTCCGGCGGGCCGGTGCAGCCTGGCCCCATCAATGCAGGCTCTTTTGTGCTTATGATCGGGTAATTTGTGGCTTCGGCGTTTTTTCCGAGCCATTCGGCGTATTCTTCGGGGTAGGACATGTCGGAATAGATCGCTTCGACGGGGCATTCCGGTAGGCAGGCGTCGCAGTCGATGCAGGTGTCGGGGTTGATGAGGAGGCGGTCGGGCATTTCGTGAAAGGCCTCGACGGGGCAGACGGCGGCGCAGTCGGTGTATTTGCAGTCGATGCACGGCGTGGTGGTGATATAGGTCATAGCGTATTTTGCGTTCAGAGTGCAAGCTTTAGCTTGTCTAGGGTTGCAGCCGGACAAGCTAAAGCTTGCACTCAGAACATGAAATCCAAATTAAAACCGTAATATCCACAAACTAACTTGTCAAATCCTGTTAGACAAGTGGTAGAATGCCTGCAATAATGGAAGCAATTTTCGATTAACTCTTTTAAGGATAACAGATGAAAAACACCAAACCCGCTAAAGCGGAACGTGAATTATCGCTCGATTTTTTACGTGTTACAGAGGCTGCAGCGATCGAATCGGCCAAAACGATGGGCCAGGGCGACCGCAAATATTCCGACCACGTCGCGGTTGAAGCGATGCGCGAGGTCATGGACACCGTGCCGATGCGCGGCCGCATCGTGATCGGCGAGGGCGAGCGCGACGAAGCGCCGATGCTCTATATCGGCGAAGAGGTCGGCGGCGGCCATTTTTCGGATGAAGCAAGGCATGAATTTCCCGAGGTCGATATCGCCGTCGATCCGCTCGAAGGCACAAATCTGTGTGCTCTCGGTGCAAACAACGCAATCGCCGTCCTTGCGGCGGCGGAACGCGGCGGTTTGTTATACGCGCCCGACCTTTACATGGACAAGATCGTCGTCGGCCCTTCGTGTCGCGGGGCGGTCGATATCGATGCTCCGCCGGAGGAAAATCTGAAGAACATTGCCCGCCGTTTGGGACGCGATGTCGAAGATCTCACCGTTATTTGTCTGGATCGCGGGCGACACAAGCAATTGATTGAAGATGTCCGTGGAGCGGGAGCGCGCATCAGGCTGATCTCGGACGGCGACCTTTCCGCAGGAATCTCCGCGGCTGTCGCCGGGACAAATATTCACGCGCTAATGGGCATCGGCGGCGCTCCGGAAGGTGTAATTACGGCCGCAGCAATGAAGTGTCTCAATGGCGAGATACTCGCAAAACTTGTCTGGGATCCAAACCGACTCGGCGTCGATAAATCAAAAGTTCCTGAGGAAAAGGTTGTCATGGCGCGACTCGCCGAGATGGGAATCACCGACCCAAACAAGGTTTACAACACAAACGATCTGGCTCCTGGTAAGAAGATCATTTTTGCCGCAACCGGTGTGACCGACGGCGCGCTTCTTCGCGGCGTGCGATTCTTCGGCTCGGGCAAGCGAACGCATTCGGTTGTCATGACCACGGATTCGAAGAGCATTCGTTTTGTCGATACCGTCCACGTCGAAGGCGGCCCGGACGCGATCATAAGATTTTAGAAAACAATATGCCGGATTCACGAAATCAAATGACGGATTCACGCCCATACGTTCTCGATTTCAGTCAGGTCGGTGCCGGTGATGTTGCGCTCGTTGGCGGCAAGTGCGCGAGTTTGGGCGAGCTCTTTCGCGAATTGACCACTCAGGGCGTTCGTGCCGTTGATGGATTTTCCACTACAAGTCATGCGTATGAAGTTTTGCTTGAGACGGACGGCCTTCGCAAAAAACTGAAGAGTTTGCTAAAAGGCCTTGACGTGAATGACCTCAAAGAATTGGCGCGAGTCGGAAGTGAAGCACGCCGGCTGATGCTCGAAACGCCTTTTCCGAAAGAAGTCGAGACCGCAATTATTGCCGCACACGGCGAACTGGGAAAACGTATTGGCAAAAAGACATTCGAGGTCGCGGTTCGTTCTTCCGCGACTGCTGAAGATTTGCCCGACGCATCATTCGCAGGGCAACAAGACACAATTTTGAACGTACGCGGCGATTCGCAATTGATCGAGGCTTGTCATCAATGCTACGCATCGCTGTGGACTGATCGCGCGATCTCTTACCGCACGGCAAAAGGCTTTGACCATTTTGACGTTGCGTTGTCGATCGGCATACAGCCGATGGTTCGTTCGGATATTGCTTGCTCGGGAGTAATGTTTACGCTCGATACCGAGAGCGGTTTTCGCGATGTTGTCGTCATCAACGGTGCCTGGGGTTTAGGTGAAGCGGTGGTTCAGGGAATGGCTACGCCTGACGAATGGATCGTCTTTAAACCGACTTTAAAACTTGGATTTCGGCCTATTGTCACACGAAAGCTCGGCGTAAAGGAAGTCAAGATGGTATTCGCCGATGACGGCACGGGCACGCAGGTTCGCGATGTTGTCGAATCGCAGCGAAAACGCTTTTGCCTCGCCGGATTCGAGGTGATGCAATTAGCGCAATGGGCATGCGCGATCGAGGAACACTATTCCAAACTCGCAGGCAAGCCACAGCCGATGGACATCGAGTGGGCAAAGGACGGCATCACCGGCGAGCTATTTATTTTGCAGGCGCGTCCAGAAACCATTCATGGCCAGAACACACACAACTACATTGAAAAATACAAGCTCGTCGGCAGCCACGGAGCGCCTCTCGCAACCGGCGTCGCCGTCGGCGAGAAGATCGGCCATGGAACGGCTCACATTTTGCTCGACTCGGCAAAGCTCTCGACATTTAAAGAGGGCGAGATTCTCGTCACTTCGATGACCGATCCGGCGTGGGAACCGATAATGAAACGCGCGTCCGCCATCGTTACCGACCGCGGCGGACGAACCTGCCACAGCGCGATCATCAGCCGCGAGCTTGGCATTCCGTGCATTGTCGGAGCCGGCGACGCGACTGAAAAAATAAAAAACGGAGCGCCGATCACTGTTTCCTGTGCCGAGGGTGAACGCGGAAACATCTACTACGGCAAGATCGACTTTAAAGTCGAAAAACAAAAGATCACAGACAAGGAACGCCCAAAAACACAGGTCATGATGAACGTCGGCGATCCCGATCATGCGTTTGCCGTGTCGCGTCTGCCAAACGACGGCGTCGGTCTCGCCCGGCTCGAATTTATCATCAACAACCACATCGGCATTCACCCGATGGCATTGGTAAATTACCCAAATCTCAAACGTCCCGCCGACCGGGAAATGATCTCAAGCCGCATTCTGGAAGAAGATCCGAAAGAATTTTTCATCCGCTCCCTCGCCGAAGGCATCGGCCGCATCGCCGCCGCGTTTTATCCTAAACCGGTGATCGTTCGCATGTCCGATTTCAAATCAAACGAATACGCGATGCTGATCGGCGGCAAAGAATTCGAGCCGCTGGAAGAAAATCCGATGATAGGTTTTCGCGGGGCTTCGCGCTATTACGATGATCGTTACAAGGCCGGTTTTCGTCTCGAATGTCTTGCTCTCCAACGCGCAAGAGAAGACATGGGATTGATAAATATCAAACCGATGATCCCGTTCTGCCGCACCGTAGAAGAAGGCGAAAAGGTGATTGCCCTGATGGCCGAGCACGGCCTTGTCCAGGGCGAAAACGAGCTTGAGATCTACGCCATGTGCGAGCTGCCCGCGAACGTCGTTTTTGCCGACGAGTTCCTAAAGGTTTTTGACGGCTATTCCATCGGATCAAACGATCTAACTCAACTCGCCCTCGGCCTCGACCGCGACAGCGAAATGGTCGCGCATCTCTTTGACGAGCGAAACGGCGCCGTCGAAAAAATGGTCGCCATGGCCATCGACGCCGCCATCCGCTGCGGCAAAAAGATCGGCATCTGCGGCCAGGCACCGTCCGATTATCCCGAATTCGCCGAGTTCCTCGTCAAACGCGGCATCAACTCAATTTCATTAAATCCCGACACGGTCATCCAAACAACGCGTCATATCCTCGAGACCGAAAAATCACTAAAAGCAAAAGCCTCCGGAGTAACTGAAAACTGATAACTGATAGGTGATAATTAAAAAGTTATCAGTTGTCAGTTATCACTAGCGTTGCGTTAAGCAATCAAATAGTTCTTTGAAAACATAGTTAGATAAAGGGTTAAGCCTTGTTTTGATTCTAAACGATTTGAATTGAGATTGGTTATTGGGCATAGACTGGGCTTCA
>JBJXHF010000094.1:0-38276 GCA_046160805.1 Pyrinomonadaceae bacterium | reverse complement strand
CGGTGCTGGCGGGCGTTTACACCTCGCTTTTGCCAACAATAATTCTGCCGCTCACCGGCGTCTCGGCCACTGTCGCCACGCCGATCGGTGCGACTTACACTCCGCCCACGACCGTGCCCCAGTTCGGAGTGTTTATTGTAGTTCCAATATTGCCGTAAAATTTTGCAACAACCCGGTTTATTCGTTACTTCATTGATTCAAGAAGAAAATGTTCTAATGGTCAATTGAGATCGTGGAACTTTCTTCAAAAATGAATGCCCCGGAGATCGAGTGGTGCCTGCCGTCACGGCCTATCGCAATAGATGATAAAGAAGTACACATCTGGCGAATCGATCTGTCTGATTTTCTAAATGAAAAACAGGCTTTGCACAGCCTGCTTTCGCCGGATGAACGTCAACGGGCTGAAAAATACCGTTTTGAAAAGGATCGGGATCGTTATGTGATTAGGCGTGGGATTTTGAGGAAGATTCTGGGTTCTTATCTCAAAAGGAACGACGAACAATTACGATTTACTTACAACCGTAATGGTAAACAGTTTTTAGACATTGAGACGGGTGAAAGGACGATTAGCTATAATACTTCTTTTTCTGCCGATATCGCAGTCGCAGCAGTTGCGTTCAAGGGAAAAGTAGGAATCGATGTTGAATTCGTCGATCACGAATTTCCTAAGTTCGACGTCGCAGATCGTTATTTTTCCGTTGACGAAGTGTCGGCTATTCGCAGTCTGCCTGCTGACTTACAAACCGCAGCGTTCTTTAATTGTTGGACGTTAAAGGAAGCTTATGTAAAAGCTCTTGGCGAGGGTTTGTCGCGGCAGATGCCGAAGTTGAAGATTTCGACTGATATTGAGGATTCGAAAACTATTCAAATCAGCGCCGATCCGAAAGTAACAAAGGGTTGGTTTATTAGCAGTTTTATTCCGAAACCGAGTTATATTGCGGCCGTTGCATATGAAGGCATGCCGAAGACAGTCAGATATTTAAAGTGGACTGTAAGTTAAACGTTGCCGTTTTTATTTGCGGTCTGTTTTGCGTGGTATTCGAGATTTAATTGGTCCAGATACTCATTCAATAATGTGGCAAGCCCCCTCACATAGGGTTCGGCAACTATCGACGTGTGATGACCTACCACTTCGGTCGCTTCCACTTCACTTACCAGTGGCTCCCAGCCCAACAACGGATCAGGAGCAAGGCCATACGGTTGAATGCTTGCACGAAATAAGGTTGCTTTCCCAGGATATGGCTTGGGAACGAATTTTTGCTGAGCACGCATCAATTGGTCTTCCAGTTGAATATAGTGTTTCGGGATCGCGCCTTTGCCTTTAACTTTCGAGTAAATTCCGCGCGCAAGTTTTTTCTGTGTGTTCTTAAATCTCCGTTTGTATTTAAAGACACTTTTTCTTGCCTTTTCCAGAATGTAATTTGCTTTTTCACCGCCGTTCAAAAGCTCAAGATTGGCTTTGTGCAGTTGAAAGCGTTCGATCAGTTTATGGGCTTTTGCATTTAACTTAGTCGTGCCCGGTAAGCGACTTTTTTTATATTCCGGCGTGCTTGTATCGAACAATGCAAGGATTCCGACCTCTTTGCCCTGTTCTACCAGCCGCCTTGCCATTTCATAAGCAACGAGGCCGCCGAATGACGAGCCACCCAAATAATACGGACCGTCCGGTTGATATTCGACGATCTCCTTGACATAAAATTGCGCCATTTCTTCGATCGTCGCATGACCAACCTGTCTTCCCGACAATCGTCTGGCCTGCAATCCAAAGATCGGTTGGTCGGGATGCAAGTATTTTGCCAAGTCGCTATAAAACATCACGTTTCCACCGACGGCATGAACGCAATACAAGGGCAGTCTATCTCCGTTTGGCTGAATCGGAACGAGTGATGCTTCAGGTTCTTCCCAATCATCCTGGCTGAGTATCGCCGCCAGCTTTTCTATTGTTCCCGCCTCAAACAATGTGGCTAAGGGAATGCTCTTGCGAAAAGCTTCCTCGACCGCCGAGAACATTCGTATCGCCAGTAGCGAGTGCCCGCCGAGATTGAAGAAGTTGTCATGAACGCCGATATTGTCAACACCGAGCATTTCGCTCCAGATGCCGGCAAGCTTCACTTCTATCTCATTGCGTGGCTCGACGTATCCTTCTCTTTCCGAAGACACGGCGGCGTCAGGTTCGGGCAAAGCTTTTTGATCGATCTTGCCGTTCGGCGTCAACGGCAACCGCTCAAGTTGAACAAAAGCAGACGGCACCATATAGTCCGGCAGCTTTTCACGCAAATAATTCCGCAATTCCGCCGTTTCGATCTTCGAGTCTGTTGCACTTACTAAATAAGCAACGAGACGCTTGTCGCCGCCCGGTTGTACGCGTGCCATTACCTCCGCTTCACGCACATCAGCGAATCGGCTTATCACGGATTCGATTTCGCCAAGCTCGATTCTGAAGCCGCGGATTTTTACCTGATTATCGATGCGCCCAAGATACTCGATCTCGCCGTTCGGCAAATACCGCGCAAGATCGCCTGTCTTATATAACCGCGCATCTGCTTGCTCGCTGAACGGGTCATGAATGAAGCGCTCAGCCGTTAGCTCAGGCCGATTCAGATAACCTCGGGCTAGGCCTGAGCCGCCAATATATATTTCGCCATGAACTCCAATCGGGACGATTTGAAGACTCTCGTTTAGAATATAGGTTGTCGTGTTTGCTGCCGGCTTTCCGATAGATGCTGTTGCGAGGTAATCATTCTCAATATTGCCTATATACGCCACTGCCGAACCGACAGTTGATTCGGTTGGGCCATATTCATTGATCACAACGCACTTTCGCTTTTTATCGAGAATCCGTTTGACCAGATCCCAGGTCAGGGCTTCTCCTCCAAGGATCAGACATCGCTTTGGAAGCATCAATCCGTTAGCATCATCGTCCAACAGCGCGCTTAAATGCGAAGGGACAATCTTTAAAACGTCAATCGAATGCTTAACAGTGTATTCACGAAAGAGGTCGGGATTGGTCAATACTTCATAGCTGATAACATGAACACACCCGCCCGAAGCCAGAGCCGGATAAATACAAGTGTTGCCAAGATCGGCGGCAATAGTAGAGACATTTGCGAAGTTAAGCGGGCGGTCCGAGCCAAGAACTTCGAGAATGTGATGGGTGTAATTATTGAGTGAACTGTGCTGTATCGCAACGCCTTTTGGAACGCCGGTCGAACCTGACGTGTAGTTTATATAAGCGAGATTTTGGAGACTTATATCAGACTGCGGATTTTCAAGACTACTAACATCGGATGCTATCGACGGATCGTCCATATTTACGATCCTGAATCGTTTCGAGTCCAGCCCCTCTGTCAGATTCTGATGGCTCAACACAACGGATGCGCCTGAATCATCGAGCATCATCTTCAAACGATCCACAGGATAAGACGGATCAAGCGGAACATATGCAGCGCCAGTTTTAAGAATGCCGAAGATGCCAGCGACCATTTCCAGTGAACGTTCGACACACAAACCTACTAAGCTGTCAGGGCCGAGATCGAAAGCCTTCAAACGATGCGCTATCGCATTAGCCCTCTGATTCAATTCCCCGTAAGTCAGACGTTGATTTTCATACACGACCGCCGTTGCATCAGGCGTTCGCAGTGCCTGTAATTCAAAAAGTTGATGGACGCATTTGTTTATTGGATATTCTTTTCGGGTATCGTTAAATTCATCAACGATTAGACGACGCTCGTTTAGGGTTAATACCGGAAGAACGGAAATTTTCTCTGCGGGATTGTTTAGGATTCCGCGCAGGAGAACCTCGAATCGTTCAATCAATCTTTCGATAGTTGATTCGTCGAATAGTTCCGTCGAATATTCCGCTAACACGCCAAGTCCGTTAGGAGTTTCACGAACCAGAACTTCCAGATCGAATCGCGATGTTCCTGAGTTTACCTCGATCGGTGTGAGATTCAATCCAGAAAGCTCAGGTTTTAGCGGCGGAGTGTTGTGCAGGCCGAACATAACCTGAAAGATCGGGTTGTGACTGAGGCTTCGTTGAGGGTTGAGGTGTTCGACCAGTTTCTCGAACGGCACATCCTGATTTTCGTAAGACTCGAGAGCCAACTCTTTTACACGGCCGAGAAATTCGCGAAAGGACGGCGACTCCGAAAGATCAGCTCGCAGCGCAAGGGTGTTAGCAAAGAAGCCAATGAGCCGTTCGATGTCGCTATAGTTACGATTGGCTATAGGAATGCCGAGAACAAGGTCGTCCTGATTTGTGTGACGATAGACCAAAGTATAAAACGCTGCAAGCAGCGTCATGAACAGCGACACACCTTCGCGGCGGCTGAATGCTTTCAGCTCATCGAGAAGTTCCGGCGAGATTGTTTTTCGATAGTTTGCACCTCTATAAGTCTGAACTAATGGCCGCTGCCGGTCTGTCGGGAATTCAAGCAGCGGCTCGGCGCCCTTAAGTTTCGCAGTCCAAAATTCTAATTGTCTCGAAATTTCTTTCTCAGCTAACGGCCCGCGCTGCCATGAGGCAAAATCCGCATATTGCAGCTTCAACTCCGGAAGCCCGACATCTATGCCACGAGTAAGACCGCCGTAAATCTCGCTAAGCTCCTCAAAAAATACTGCGAGCGACCATCCGTCACTAATAGTGTGGTGCATTGTGACAAGCATCACGTGCTCATCTCCGCGCAACTTTAAAAGTTTTGTGCGAAACAATGGAGACATTGCCAAGTCGAATGGCTTTGATGCCTCTTCGGTCGTGAGGTTACGAACCTTTGCATCTCTTTCTTCCGCAGCCAGATTGGTTAGATCAATGACCGGTAGTTCGACTGCAAGTTTAGGAAGTATTTGCAAAAATCCTTCGCCGTTTGCCGTAGTCACAAATGTCCTTAGCGACTCATGACGCACTATCAATTTATCCAGGGCAGTTCGCAGGGCCTTAAGATCGATCTCACCGTCTATCCGCATTCCGAACGGAATGTTATAAGCTGCGCTGTTTGGTTCGAGTTTGTCCAAAAACCAAAGCCGCTGCTGAGCAAACGAAAGTGGAATATTTCCTTTGCGTGAAACGACTGGAATCTGTGCGGCACTGCTCTTTTTCGCTGACGAGGCCTGTTCGTCCAGCGTTTTAGCCATTTCGGCAATCGTCGGCAAGTTAAATAACTCTGCAACGCTTAAAAGATTGCCTGTTTCGGTTGCTATCTTTACAAGCACCTGCGTAGCCAGAAGCGAATGGCCGCCCAGGTCGAAGAAATTGTCATTGATGCCAATGTTGTCAACGCCAAGTGTTTCACTCCAGATTTTCGCAAGTGTTTTTTCTGTTTCAGTTTTTTGGGGTTCATATTCTTGTCTATCTACCGAGGCATCCTTTTCTGGAGCCGGCAAAGCCTTCCGGTCGATCTTGCCGTTCGGCGTTAACGGCAGACTATCGAGCTGGACATATGCGGAAGGCACCATGTAATCGGGAAGTTTTTGCCTTAAATAGTTCCGCAGCTCTCCCGTCTCGATTTTTAAGCCCGAACCGCTGACGAAATAAGCCACTAAACGCTTGTCTCCTGTCTGTTCTTCTCGAGCTGTTACAACTGCCTCTCGAATATCCGCAAATTGGCAGATGACAGTCTGAACCTCGCCAACTTCGATACGGAAACCGCGAATTTTGACCTGATCGTCAATACGCCCGAGATATTCGATCTCTCCATTCGGCAGATAATGTGCAAGATCGCCGGTTCGATACAGACGGGCACCTTCCTCTTTACTAAATGGATCACTAATAAACCGTTCGGCCGTCAATTCGGGTTTGTTCAGGTAACCTTGTGATAAACCGCCTCCGCTAATATATAATTCGCCTGCGGCGGCGCCCGTAACGGGAGCTAATTTTTCATCGAGAATGTGCGTTTTAGCGCTTGCGATCGGAAAGCCAATCGGCACAATTGCCGTTTCGGTTGGTCGACTTTTATCGATTGGAAAAACCGAAATAATCCCAGTGGTCTCGGTTTGCCCGTACATATTAATAAAGCGCGTTTGAGGCCTGAATCTGGCAGCCAATTGATGGGGAATTACGGATGGAAGCGGTTCGCTTGCAGAAAGCAGGAGGCGAACATTATTTTGAGACATCGGATGCGGCCCGTCATTCGACATTTTGTCGAGCGTGTCGATACAGCTTCGCCAAAACGTCGGCACAAAGTCCAAAATCGTAACTTTGTACCGAGCGATAAACTCAAAAAGTAAATGCGGGTTTCTGAGCTTTTCGGTCGAAGCGATGACAACTGCCGCACCAAGCGAAAGCGGAACCATCAATTGCCTTACAGAAGATGAAAAAGAGATCGAAGCTGAATGCAAATACTTATCGCTTCCTTTCAGACCGAGTGCCAAAGGAAGAGAGTTAACGTAACTGAACAAATTTTGATGAGTGACGACTACGCCTTTCGGTTTTCCGGTTGTCCCGGAAGTATAAATGACATAAGCAGGATTTTCAGGATTGAACGGCAAGTCAATGTCGTCGGTTAAAATGTCAGTAGCAACATTCACCGAGTCCAAAAAAAGCACGTTCTTACATTTATATTTAAATCGCTCTGCATGATTTTCTTCCGTTAGAAGAATTGACACTCCCGAATCGTCAAGCACGTAATCCAAACGCTCCTGCGGATAGTTTGGATCGAGTGGAACATATGCGCCGCCGGCCTTGAGGATACCCAAGATACCAACTGCCATGTTGATCGAGCGATCAACGCAGATTGACACCATGTCGCCGACATCAACGCCTAGATCGCGTAAATTTTGGCCCACTCGATTTGCGGCAGCGTTTAATTCACCGTAACTCAAACTATTACCACTGTCGTCGAGAACCGCGAATGCTTTTGGTGTCGATCTCGCTCGCTCTTCGATAATTTGGTGAATGCAATTCGGTGTTTTTACCGTGTGAGCTGCGTCGTGACCATTCTTATTCGCGGGCGCAGGATTGTCTATCACCGACATGCCAGTCGTTGTTGTATTCCCGCTGTCTTTCATCACTCTATTTTTTATTAATGGTCAACGGGCAGAGGATCGCTCGATTTCGTTCTAAACCAGTGCCCTGCAAATGAAAACACGCCTAATAGAAAGCCGAATCCATACGAAAAATGCAAAATCGCAAAACCCAGCGAAATCAAAGGTATCAAGGCAAAATGCGTTTTTGCAGTTAGGAAAGATGCAGCTATGTTTGAGATCACATAGCTCGATAAAACGGCGAGGAAAGCCCACGTTCCCAAAGGACCCAGCAAAGACAGAATCGAAGTCAGGATCAGCGACAAAACCAACGCTGCCGGAACAAACTGACGCAGGCTCATTTGTTTGGGATGCATTTGCAAAACACGCACTTTCCAATATCCGTATTGGAAATATTGCCGCCAGAGAGATTTAAAAGTGCTGCGGCTGAAATACTTAGACTTTATCTTTGGCGAAAGCAATATTTTTTCGCCGTTGGCTCGAATTCTATAGTTGAATTCGTCATCCTGATTTCTTACTAGTTCTTCGTTGAACAGACCATATTGCTCAAAGATTCTTCTCGGCCATGCACCGAGATAAACCGTGTCGACATATTCTTCACGGTCAGAATAATGAAATCTCGCATTGCCGATTCCAAATTTTGAGCTGGTCGCTAAGGTGATCGAGTTGCCAATGGAACCTTCGGAAACAGCGTTCATTTTGCCACCGACGTTGCCGGCATCGGTTCGCTTAAGAGCTTCAACACATTCGCTTACATAATCTGCCTCCACAATAGTATGCCCGTCGGTCCGAACGATAATGTCGCCTTTAGCAATGGCTAACGCTCGATTCAAACCTGAGGGAGCGATCTGTTTTGGATTGTCAACTACAATAACCGGCACGCTGGATTCCGATGCGATTTCAATGATTAGCGCGCGGGTATTATCGGTTGACAATCCCTCGGCCACGATGATTTCCATTCGGTCGTGGCTGTATGATTGATTGACGAGCGCTCCCAAACTTCGGCGGATAAAATTGCCTTCGTTGAAAACCGGCATTATTACCGAAACAAACGGGCGCGAAGCGTCTGCGATATTTATTTGTGTTCTACGTGTTATCAAAATTAAACAAGATCGAGCGCTGCTCGTTCATTAGGCGACAGTTCACAAATGACCGCTCGAAATTTTCCTCGGTTCGTTCTCGGTACCATTAAGACCTCTTCAAACATCACTTCGATATCGCCCATCCGTTCACAAATCTGTTCCGATAATGTTTTCAATGTGTCTTTTGTGAAATTATGCGCAGGAACGTATTTAACGTTGAGCTGCTTTAGTGATTTTTGGATAATCTGCGCTTCAATGATCGGCAGTTTGTTTTTGAAGATCGGGTCGAGCCGGCCGACACGTCTTCCGTCTGCCGTATATAAAAGATCGTCGCTTCTGCCTTCGACTTTTTCCATCAACGGCAACCGTTTTCCGCATGAGCATATTTCTTCCGACAGCTTACCGCTGTCGCCGACTCTGTATCTGATAAGCGGCATATCGGCATTGATCAATCCGGTGCAGATAAAATCGGACGAAGTGCCTTCGTCATCAATTTCAATGATCCCGGTATCTGGCCACTGATGCATTGATCCGTGTTCGCACTCGCTGGCAGCAGCGACAGTTTCCGACATTCCGTAAGTTTCGCGGACAGGGCAGGAAAATGCTTCGCTGATCGCCAGTCGTTGATAGTCATACAATGGCTCGGCGTTTGTTATCACAACGTCCATTGCTAAATCTTTTCGGCCAAGCTTTAGGATTTCCTGAGCCAGAGCATATATCGCTGACGGATAACCCAAAACATATTTGATCCTGTATTTAGCGATTGCATCTAGGTACGATGGGATTAAATTGGGCGCCAAGTGATACGAAGAAAGATACAATTGGTTCAAGCCCGCATTCCAAACCCAAAACGGCGGCTTTTGCTGTTTTACGGGCGTTACAAGCTGGCCGCCGAGAATTGCCCAGCGATCTTTACGCGAAATGCCGTACCATTTTTTTGCCCGGGCTTCCAAAAGCGCATACCACTCTTTTACCGCCTGTGCCGAAAACCATAAGTCGAGTGACGTGCCTGTAGTACCGCTCGTATGGTCATGAAACATTTTCGATGTGGAACAGTCGTCAGCAACAAAATCAATGGAGTTTGCCCGTAGTGTTTTCTTTTCGAGGATCGGCCAGTTTTCAAGATATTCCCACGATGTCTTCTCTCCCTGCCTGCGTCTTTCTTCCCAAATATGTCGATAATGCGGCACTTGCGTTGCTGCCCTATGCAGGATGTACGAAAGCCGCTCCGACTGCCAATCGGCCCATTGCTGTTTGCTCCAAGTGTCTCGTTCCAAAGCCTGCTCGACAAGCCTATCCGTTTCCTTATCATACCTCCACCATCGCAGATAATATCCTCTAGCACTCGCAACGACAGAGCGCGACGAAGCAGGCAGCTTGTGATAGACATCAAGTGCAAAACTCATTTAGTTGAGGTAAGAAACGTGCGGGAATTCAACGCTTGTTTTTGTGGCTTTGTTTCCATGATCTCGTTGAAAAGTTCGTCCCAACAGATTCGAAGAAAATCCCACGAAGACAATTCGGCAAGCTTTCGCCCATTTGTCGAGAGTTTTTCTGTTATTTCAGAATCCTTTAAAAGCGAATGGACTGCATCGACCATTGCGTCAAGATCGCTATCGGGAACTAATATTCCATTCGTGCCATTCTCGATTAGATCAGGCAACCCGCCCACTGCGGTTGCAATCACCGGCAGACCCGAAGCACAGGCTTCGATGACGGCGACGGGCATATTATCTATGTGATTCGTATTGATGTATATATCGCCACGCGAAAATTCCTCAATCTTTGCGTCATGGTCAAGGAAGCCAGGAAATCGAACTGCATCGGCCAAGCCCATTTCCGTGGCCATTGCCTTGATTTCAGGTTCGAGACCTTTATCCAAACCAGCCATTACAAGGCTTGCATCTGGATGTGAATTTCGGACCGAGGCCAGAACCTTGATTGCCATCTGCGGGTTGTATAGCGAATGAAAAGATCGCATCCAGACCAATTTCGGCGCAATTTTTGATCTTATTTTGCAAGGATATTTATCGATCTCAACAATATTGCGCACCATCCGAATCGGCAGTTCTAAATTTTTTAGCCCTTTGATCAAATAAGGAGACGGAGCCACGAGTACATCTGCCCTCGCAAGCACCCGTTTTGTCCAACGCGGATATCGACGCGAAAAGTCCGGCAGATTGCCTCCGTGCAGGACAAAGATCATTCGCAGACCCAGAATTTTCCCCAGAAAGCTGACCGTTTCGGACATCAGAATGTTTAGCCCGCTGTAAACTTCCAGGATCAATACGTCGAAGTTTTTCCGGCGCAAAATGACAGTAAAGACAATATCGATCAATCGACGAACACGATTGATTTTTGAAGAGCAACTAATAACTTCATGACCTTCTTTCGACAAGAGATCGGCCAATATTTGTCCCTGACTTGTAACGTAACCGGGATTTCTGCCAAGTAAATTGCCGACAACGCACAAGCGCATTCGCTTGGTAAATTTTGGATTGTCAGGCTGGCTCAAAATGATTTTGCGGGCTTAAGACTTTTCGCGGCACTTTCGCGCTCTTGAAGCAGTTTCCGCTCTTTGACTCTTCGATATATAGCGGCCAGATTCGGGCGAACGGCGGCGATCGTGATAAAACTAATTCCCCAAACAAAACTCGCGGCCGCCAGCCTCATGCCGGTATTCGTCATAAATAAACAGGCCCAAGCCATAAGTCCCGCGACAAACGCTTTTCCGGGCGTCGAATTCGGACGCTTTAAATTTACGAACAACATAACGAGCATCAATATAAGAGCCGCCAGCCCGAATGCTCCGTGCTCCGAAACCATGCGCGAAAATTCAGTGTGGCTCGCTGCCTTTTCGCTAATAAATCGCTGCCGATATGCATAAGCGGCTCCGACGCCGACACCTAGCACGGGATTCTCAAAAAATATTTGGAAGTCCGACTGAGCAATAGAAGAACGGTTTGTTGTTCCCGTATCTTCGAATCTTTCCTGCAGATGCCCGCCGGTAAAATCGTCCAAAACAGGATAGATAAAGAAAAGGAACAGTCCGCCCAACACAAGAACCGGAGCTATCCTGCGTAATCCCGAACCGATATCCTGTAAACCAAAGATCAAAAGCACCACAATCCCGCCGATTGCGTTATAGATTCCGCCGCGTGAAAACGTCAGTACGCAAATGGCTGAAAACAACAGTGTTGCAGCCCCAAAAAAGAGACTAAAAGGCGACCATTTCTTAAACAAAATAAAACCTGCAACCGATAGATAAACGCCCAAACCCAACATTCCCGAAACCTGATTCGGGCCAAAACCGCCGCTTGTTTCAAAGTTCGATTCGGTGTTGAAACTGATCTCTTCCGCAGTAACGGTATAAAAAAGTGCGGTCACTGCAACGCAGATAAGCGGTATGATCATCGCACACAGGAGCCGTCGAAACTGAAGCGGACTGATTCGCTGCTTATAAAAAAACCAGCAGCTAACCATCAGCACAAGCGGGCCAGACATGTTAAAGCTCAGCGTCGGCGTGACACTGCTTAGATCGCGATCCACGATCGTCAAAATGCATGCGGGAATAAGAAGTGCAAAATAAAGCAAGGGAAGCGATGGAATTTCAAATTTTTTGCTTCGTACCAATGCAACAAGAAGAATCGTCGCTGACGCATATTTGCCAAATTCCCATGCAACCGTCGCCTGAGCCATTCTCCAAAGCACTTCGGCTCCAATGATGTACGCAACAACTAGACAAACGTGATTGAGGTTAACGGGCTTGCGGAAAGCGAGAAACAAACCCAAGCCAAAGATAAAGAGCGGGTGAAGAACATTGAGCGAGCCGGCACTGTAAAGGACGACACCTAATGGCAGGTGAAGAAGCGCCAACATAAGCACTATCAGAAAATCTCTTGAGATTTTTTTCTTCATCACGCGCTTACGCAGTCTGATCCAAGTTGCGGACGGCACCACGTTTATTTTCTGAGATCGGACTGCTCATCAGCTTCGAATAAATATCGACTAACCGCTTTTGTAAATAGCCGATAGAATGATTTTTCCGGACATATTCCTGTCCTGCTGAGCCTAGCTTTTGGCGAAGTTCTTTGTCCAAAATTAGTTTCTTGGTCGCCGCAACTAACTCATAAATGTTTGCCGGATCAACAAGAATCCCGCACCGATCGTTAATTACCTCGGGAACTCCGCCAACTCTCGTAGCGACCGAGGGTAAGCCGAACTCCATCGCCTCCAAAACGACATTCGGCGTGCCTTCGTGTTCCGAAGTGAGCACGAGGATGTCCGAGCTTCGATAAATTTCCGACATTTCGTCCCGTTCGCCGAGGAATGAGAAATTTGGTTCGCCAATTTGATAATCTTGCGCGAGTCGCTCCAGGTCAGGGCGAAGCGGTCCGTCGCCCGCGATAATGAACTCAAGCTTTTTATCCGGCAAAAGCTGCAGTAACTGAGCGGCCATTTCGACAAATAGTTCAGGCCGTTTTTGCGTTACAAGACGGCCTGCGAAAAGAATTCTGACGCCGTTTTCATTCTTTGGTTCGCTATTATACTTACCATTTTCTTGCCCAACGGCGTTGCGAACTAAGTCGATCTTTAAAGGATCGATTCCTTTACGGATGGCCCGGTCGATGGCAATTTGTGAGTTAGCGATCAGCGTCCGTGGCAACTGCAATTGCCAACTCGCAAAAAAGCCATTTGACGCGATCTCGTTTTTCATGTCGCTGCGTATCGCGCCGATATTGTGAATGCCCAAAAGTCTCCCCGCAGCAGCCGTGTAAAAATTCGTAAAAAAATGCGCGCTCTGGATAATGTCCAACGAGTTTTTTTTTATATTCAAAATGATATTGCCAAGTCTTATAAAGTTGTTCTGTGAACTGCCGACAAAGTCGATATCGATACCTAAATCTCTGATCTCTTTTTCAAATGCTTCTCCTTTCGTCAGGCATAACACACGGGTTTGTATGCCTTCATTTTGAAGTGCCTGAAGCATATAAACGAGCTGTCTCTCCGCTCCGCCTCGCCCTAATGTTCCTGCAAGAAAGCCGACTTTCATTCGCTATTTGTTTATTGATCTTAGGCTAATGTGGGAACGTTCCAAGCCTCTCGGAGTGTCTTACCGATAAAGTCGCGCCAATCTTCGAGACTGTAATTCTGAGCAATCTCGATCGCGCGGGAAGACATCTCCTGGTATTTGATAGGATCTGAACAGATGTTGATTACAGCCTCAGATAGCTGCGGCGCGACGGGTGACTCCAGCAAAACCCCACCCCCGAAACCTATAAGATCAGGCAATACCGACACTCTGGTGGTTATTACTGGAAGACCGCTCGCAAGAGCTTCCAGAACGACTTTTGGAAAGCCCTCAGAGGCGGCTGTCGGATAGCAAAAGATGTGGCTTTGCTTCAGCAGCGAAATCACTTTTGAATGTTCGAGTTTGCCGTGAAATGTGACTTTTTCGGTCAGTCCGAGAGTTCGCACTTGTTCCTTTAGTTTCGGAAGCAGCGAACCGTCGCCGATGACATCGAGAGAGGCGTCTGGAAATGCCTGCAAAACCGCAGGCAAGCTGTCAATAACAATGTCCGTGCCTTTTCGTTCTTCCTGCCGGCAGGCAATTACTAACTTAATTCGACCATCTGGCGGAAGCGTCCGAGGTTTGCAATCAGCGATCTGCTTTCGCGTCAACGACGTTGAAAAAATCCATTTCAAGCTCGGATTGCGTCTGGATGGAACTTCTTCCGATCCGCCGGTAGCAAACATTACATTTCGACCGCCGCCAAAAAACTCCATGCTCCATTTCCAAAATCTTTCGGCTACAGTACGTTGAACGAACCAATTACCGCAGTGCCTGACCACAAGCGGTTTACGCAAAATTAGCGCAAAAAACATGCCTATCGTGCCGACATCGCCAGGGATCGGAGCATGGACCGCATCGGCGCTTCTCACCTCACGCCAAATGATATTGCTGTTTTTTAGTATCCATAAAGGGAGCCCTAGTTTTCTTTTCAAACCATTCCCGTCAGGCACCCGCAATTGAACGACTTCCATGTTGTTGCCTTTAAGCGGCGAGGTGCCGTTTTCAGACTGTGAAGTTCTTGCCGGAATCACCAAGGTGGTTTTTCCAAACAATTCCGAGATCGCCTGCATCTGAAGCGGAAATCCGCCATCGGTGGAAAATCCGGTTGGAGACGCATCTGACGGCCAGCATATTTTGTGTGACACTACGGCTAAACGCATTGGCTGAACTGTGTCGAATTTATAATCCACGAGCGACATGAAGCACCCCTTCGATGCGGCCAAAAAGCTCTCGGACGTCATTCCATCTGCGGCGGCGAACAGCTGACGCCGAAATCCGGAAAAATTCAAACGCCTGGTAACGCCAAAAACGAAACATATGACGCGCGCTCAGCGGTCCCGCAATATCGCGAAACACAAAATAGTAATTTGCAACGCATTTGCGCCCTCTCAAACGCTGGTCTTCGCGGCCGTTTGCAGAACGAAGTTCCTCGCATCGTGCGTCGCCGCATTGCAGCAGAGTCCACTGACGAGCGGCCTTTAGCGAAAAATGCGCATCCTCCAAAACACCGTAATCGCGAAAAAACTCATCGAAACGCAATCCCGAATCAAATATCTCCCGTCGCCAAACCGCACATGCCGTAGTCATAAAATCCACGGCCCGCGTCCCCGAAAATGGCGGCTGCATGCTGTTGTTTATCGGATAACCACACTCGAAATCGTAGCGTCCAGGCTCGTATGTTGAAAGCAATCCAAGCCGTCTGTACCAACGCCAACGCTCTGAGTCGTTCGCGTCGAAAAATTCGTTAGTTCGATAGCCTACGACGCCTCCGATCTTTCTGTGTGAATCCTCGTTAAAAACATTCAGGACACGTTCCAAAAAGTCTTTGTCCAGACGAACATCGTCGTCAACGAACGCCACAAACTGGCCGTTGGCGACATCGATGCCGTGATTTCTTTGAATTGCGGTACCCCCATTTCGGCGGATGTATTTAACCTCAAAAGGATATGTATCTTTGATTTCTTCTACAGTTTTTTCTGTTGCATCTTCACCGAGCTTTGCTCCGTCAATAAGGATCACTTCCGCAGGCAAAATTGACTGGCCGGAGATATTTTCAAGCAGTCCTCTTACTTCCTCCGGGCGTTGAAAAGTCGGCGTAACGACAGAAATAGTTGGAGTGTTCATATCTCAGCCGGATCAACGGCCATTCTGAGTGATCTTTAATAAAGTTTTCGCAACTCTGGCGCTGGATCCGCCGTCGAGTGTCGAGCCAAACATCCTATCGATCAATTCCGTGCGTTGCTTTGTAAATTCTTCCGGCGTGCTTAGGGCATTTTTTATAAGCTCGCGCATCTCACCGACATTCCACGCAACCTGAACCGCTCCGCTTTCTACGACGGGCTTGTAATGATCGAACTCGTAGTAATCTGCGTACGACAATTCTTCCTCCAATACAGAAGGCGGATTATAACCCACGTTGATCACCGGCTTATCGAACATGCAAAGCTCCAGAGAAACAGTGGATGCCACGTTAATGCCAAGCGAACAATGTCGAAGCGCGTTTACAAGCGTGAACGCATCTTCATATTTAGGCGTCAGCCACGCTTGTTCCCAAACAGGATCCGCAAATAAAATATCGCGTCGCCGCTGCCTCAAGTCATCGAAGCGTCCGGTAAGATCCTTGGCATAAACTCTTACCAACAGTTGAGGCCTTTCCGCGTCCGGAAATTCAGTGAGCATATCCGCTATGCCTTCAACAATCTCCGGCTCGTTCGGCATATGATTAGCCATGCCGGTTGCATAAAACACTATAGGACGTTGCGGATCGGCGCCGATCTCGTCGCAATATTCTTCTCTGCTTAGATGAAATTCCTTTCGAAAATGAAAATCGAATTGCGGTGTTCCTGTCACAAATACGTTCTCAGGTTTTATCCACTCATACATCTCAAGCAGTTGCGCTTTTAGAGTGTCATTCCAGACAATAAAGTAATCGTACGGCAAACCTATCCGCCCCTGTGACGTCAGATTGTCCCAACTAAATACAAAAGTAGCTGTCGGTATCCCAAGCCAATTCGCCGCCTGCACCGCTTGTATAGCGTTACGGCTGTGAATGTGCGAGCCGTTAAAAACGAGAGATGGTTTGATTTTTTTATAAAGGTTGATGTATTCGTCGGTCGAATTCAGAATACGGCTGCTCAACCTTTCGGTTTTTGTCAGAACATTCAAACCGGCGCGGCTTGAGAATGGCAAAGTGACAACTTTCTTCATCGCTCTGCTGGCCTTTTGGCGAATTGATTTCGCTTCGCTGTCTCTCAGCCGCCAGCGTTCCTGAGCGGCTTGAGACCACAACCATCGTCCATGCGCAACGTCAATCAATTCCCGTAAAAAACGCACCAGCCATTTTTCCCAAACCTCATTTAACGGATATACTTGCTCGAACTTTTCGTGAAGCATATCATCCGTTTCAGATTTCGTCGATATAGACAACAATGAAAGGCTTGCGTTCGCTTTTACTTCGTCAAACACGCCGCTGTGAACGAAGTTTCTTATTACTTCTCCGCGCGGTATCAGCGCAACGATGTGTCCGGCTTTTGCGGCAGCTCCATTGCGTACAGCGTTGTCAGGTGCTTGTTTGACTACCGACTTTTTAGTTTCTACTACACGTTGAGCCGATTGCATTATTTGCCGTTTCTATTTCCGTTGCGAGGAATTGAATTCTTGAAAAACTTCCGCTCCATCATCAGCTTTAGAAGGGAAGAAGCTGTTGGATACGAGTAATAGCCGTCTTGAGCATTTGAACGATCTATCGGGCGATGTTGATTTGCATTTAAATCTTTAAGAAACAGTTCGATCTTCGGCAGGCTATCGAGGACGGCTTTGTGTCCTATGTAGCTGTGCCAGTCGTTGACGAGGTCGATATTTTCAGCCTTTCCCTGGACGTAAACTTCTCCTGCATCCAGCTTTGAATTCATGCGAAGCAGTGTATAACCGAGATTGTCGTAATCTTTGTTGACAAGTGCCCAAAACGGCGAATAAACGCCGCGATAATTCGGCGTGATGCCTTCATGCCACAAAAACGTGCCGTATTTCGGAGTGTTGATCAATGCCTTCGGCAGATACACGTCGATGCACATAGCAAACATTGCATCCAACTTGCATGCTTCTACTGCGTCTTGCAGTTCTTTAGACTTGATGTTATCAGGTCTTATTTGCTCTATCTGTGACAAGTCTCTTTTGGGACGAACTTCTATTGAATCAACTGCCGATCTAACTTTAGACAGATCATCTCGCCCGATGAATTTTCGATACAAAATGTAATAGAGAAATTCATTCGCGGCGCGCAATTTGCCGTACTTTTTTGACCGTTCGATAAAACGCTTTTTGATCCGTTTATTTCTCTGACCGTCGTCATTAAACGACCATGTCATTTTATCGGTCCAAATTATCAGCGAGAGATCGGTATGTTGGCTTAGCCACTCGCATATTTTTTGGTCGTAAAAATTTTCATTGCCTATAAAGGCCGTTCTTAACATATCAATTCAAATTAGTGATCTCGGAATATTTCATAACGTGTTCTTTCGTCTCTTCCAACGAATGCCCGTGAGCGAAAATTCGGCCGAAAATTTCGACCGAAGCAAGTTTCGCGACAAAATACGGATTTTGCGTTCCGACAAAAAATTCCCGAGCCGCTCTATTTAATCCCAGGCTGTCGGCGATCCAGCCATTGTCAAAGAAGCCGTTTTTGATCTTCAAGAACTTATGGCCGAACATCGGGAAGCCATTCTTTTGTTTGGTTACAAGCTCCTTCGGTAAATATTTTTCAGCAGTTTTACGAACGACCCATTTATCGATGAGAAAAGGATGCCTATAGTTATGAATCCTCGCCGATCTTCGGATCTTGAATTTCGACGGCAGATTGATCGCGAATTTAACCAAATCCTCATCAAGAAAAGGAAACCTCGCCTCGATCGACGACATCATTCCCATCCTGTCGTTGCGATGAAGCAGTGTGACAAGATGTTCCCTGATCATATTGATCGTCAAATATTGCTCATCCTTATCTCGCTTACCGAGAAACTGCAGTTTTTCATTCGCTCTAAACTGTAACTGCTGAAGATCGAATCCTTCGACAAGTTTATGAATAAACGATGCCGGTGTTCCGCCATTCTCGCCTGGGAATAAAAAGCTGTGCAGTTTCGGCGAGAGTTTATAAAGCGATTTAACGGCGGTAACAGGAAATGCTGCCATCGACTGATAGCGTTTTGTTAATAATTGCGGGTATCCGATAAAGAGTTCATCTGCTCCTTCGCCAGTCAAAACGGCTTTCACGCCCTTATCCCGCGCCAATCGGGCAACGTTTGAAAACGGTATAGAATTAACGTGAACGACAATCGGGCAATCGTAATGGTAAGTAACATCGACCCAATCACGAAGCATCATTGACGGCTCGAACTTGTAATCAAAAACTTGTTTGTTGATGTGTTTCGATAAGATTTCTACGTCGGGAAATTCGGAATATTTTCCGATGATATTAGCGGTAAATAATTTGATGTCGGCCCGACATTTTGTAGCGATTGCCGAGATCAGGCTCGAATCTATTCCGCCACTGACAAACGCGCCGACAGGTGCGTCGCTGATCAACATGCTGCGCACGCTGTCGGTAAACAGCTCTTCAAAATCCGATAAAATTTTGCTCGCCGGCTGTTTGTTTAATTCTCGATAATAATCAGGATCGAAATCGTTTATCACGTCATAATACATGACGGTTTTCGGCTCACGCTTGGCATCGATCTGCAAATAGCAGCCTGGGTTAACGGAACGAACGCCTTTGAACAAAGTATGCTCGATAGATTTCTCCGCCATGTTATTAGCAGAAAAAAGCGTCCTGATCGGATCGGGTTTTAGGTCCAGTGCTTTCGCAAGCGCCTTTATCTCGGATGCCCAATAAAGGCTGTCGCCGTCCTGATAATAATAAAGCGGTTTGATTCCCATTCGGTCGCGGGCAAGAAACAGCCGCCCTTCCGCTTCGTCATAAAAAGCAAAGGCGAACATTCCCTTGACCTGCTGTAAACACGCATCGATTCCTTCATAGATCAGCGAATAGAACAGAACCTCTGTATCGGAAGTCGTCTTGAATTCGATGTTGTATTCGCGCTCAAGCTTATCTCGTATTTTCTGGAAATTGTAAATCTCACCGTTGTATGCGAGCAGATATCTGTCGTTCGAAAACGGCTGATTTGCAGCATCCGAGAGGTCGAGCAAACTCAGGCGGTTATGAGCCATCGCGATTTTTTTTCGTTCCGCAAAGCCAAAGTTGTCCGGCCCGCGATGAGTCATAATCTGACCCATCTGCCGGACGCGATCTGCTGTAACTGTGTCTGCCGCTTCCTGAAAAACGCCGGCGATTCCGCACATAATATTTATTTACCGTTTCGCGTTTGTGAACTTCGTCCGTTGCCATTAGATTTGCCGAGACTTTTCATCACAGTTTCGTGAATTGCCAACGCGCCGGGAAGCACTTGCGAATGCCCGCGATAAGTTGCAACAAAATCTGTAAAATAAAACCTCTCGACCAGCCTCAGCAGTTCATAAAGCGGTAGTGCAAAGAAAACTTCAACGTAAGCTCTCTCTTTGCTCCCGTCCAAAAAACGCGAATTCCACGCCGCCAAGCCCATCGCAAGATGATCGAACGGCACTCCATGATCGTTCTGCGAGCGAAAGTATTCGAGCAGCTCGCGTTTTTCGTCGGCGACTGATGTGATGTCAACATAGCCGTTTGGAAACAAAGTATTGTGAACCTGAAAACCCCAAACCTCGAAATTTCGCAATTTGTTTCGCTGATGAGCCAGCCACAACAAATGATTAGTCAATCTATGTTTTGCAGGCGAATCCAATATCCACGGAGCGAGGATTAAGTCAGGATTTACGTCGTTGACAATTCTGGCTAATTGATCCAGATCGTCTGTCGTTGGCTGAGGACCGGTATTCGAGATATTTAAATGATGAACGTCTGCGCCGAGCCGGTCACATACCTTTCGAGCTTCCTCGTTTCGAACGCTTACATATTCTTCTCTGGTCTCAGTGTGAGGCTGATTATTCGTCGCACCATCTGTGGTATAGAGAACGTCGATCTTGGCTCCGGCCGCAGCCGCGAGCAAAAGCGTTCCGCCCGCGCCGATGGTTTCATCGTCCTGGTGCGGCGAAATCATCAAGATCGACTTAAACTTTTCGATCGGCAACGGCGCGGGAATAATTTCCTTCTCGAAAAATTCGGTTTCCAGAACACGCGTGGCGAGGTCGATATCTGAAACTTCGTCCCACTTCCGAACCAGAAAACGGTAAGGCCCGCGCTCGGCTCGGAGCGCCATCAATTGATTAAAATAAGACCGCCATTTGCGGCGAAGATCAGCCACCTTAAAACGCTCCTTTTAGTGCATATTGCATGTCGCGTGTCATTTGCTGCGGCATCGCGCCTGATCTGCGAAGCAGCTTCTCCGACTCCGAAGCGGGCGATGTAAACATAGCGGTGTACATGATGCGATCCTGCTCGCGGGCAAATCCGCCTTTGTGATAACCGCGCGTGTCGGCGAAAATTATCGTCCCGCGCTTTCCGGTGCATTGCTTCCAAACTTTTTCAGGAATAACCTCGGCCATCTGCTCATCATTGCTGCGTTCGACATTGCCCTCTAAAAACGTCGGAGCGACTTGTTTCCTGTCACCTTTCGGATGCGTGCCGGGAACGTAGTTGAACGGGCCTGCATTCTCGTCAACGTCCGAAATGTACAAGAACAGCTTTAGAATATGAAAGTCTTCACGGTCTTTGTGCCAAAGCTGTGATTCACGAGCGGCGCTGTCTGTGGCGAATGTATGCCAAACATTGTAGTATCGGAGACTCGTGTACATCCGAAGATATCGGTTTGCGATTCCCAGTATTTCATTCTGCAAAGCAAACCGCGCAAAAACATCCTCAATGTTAAATGTCGGATGAGTTCCCAACATCTCCACATTGAAGACTTTTTGACCGATTGCGTCTGATTCACCTGAACCGGCACGGGCTGTGCTCAATTCTTTCGCCAAGTTTGATTCCAGAGTTTTAACCGAATCGAGCAACTCGAGATAGTACGAATTGTTACCAAGCAAAGCCTCAGCCGTCGTCACCGCAACCCCATTTTTATTCAACTCGTCTCCCACGCGACGAGCTTCATCGGAGATTTTATGAGCACCCAATTGATATGAGACTGAGGGCCAAAAGTTGAACAAATATTGCCATGTGAATCGGCGCTTGCGAGCGGCTCTAGCATAATTACGTAAATATCTTGGAGTCATATTGATCTATCTCGCTCCCGGATTGGTATTCTTCTTCGTAAAATCAATTATGGCCTCGGCCATTCTTTCACCGGATTTGCCGTCAATATTTCCGCACACAAACTCAGCCATCCAACGCCGTTTCTCGCGGTGCAATTCAGGATTGTGCAAATACGCCTTGACGGCTGACAGCATTTCATCGTAATCATTCACAAGCCACATGCCTCCCGATTCTGCGATAGGCTTGAAGTGAGTCCAGCGGTGATTAATGTCTTTTATCAAAGCCTGATTAGGCTGTCCCGGCTCGGGATCAAAATCAATATTTACGACCGGCTTATCGAAAATCGCAGCATCGATCGCCACAGTAGAGGAGAGATTAATAACCACGTCCGCATGTCTGAATGTGTTGATCCAATCTATTATTTCGCGCTTGTCCTGTGACTGAGAGGTAAGCGGCACGCCTTCGCCGCTTTTTTGCACGACAACATTTTTGCCAAAAGCACCGAACTGATTTTGCTCGGTGCCGTCGAAGAACATCGGATGAGGCCGCACCAAAAGCTGCACGTCATTTAGATCACTTTCAGCAAGTTTTTGTTCAAATTCAACTGCTCCCGGCAACTCCTGGAGAAAATTAGGCGAACCAAGCGCATAAAGAACAATTCGTTTGTCAGGGTCAAGACCTTGTCCACCGCAGAACTCCTCTCGGCTTTGCCAATTTTGTTTTTCGAAGAAAACGTCGAATTGCGGCGCTCCGACAACGTAGCAAGGCACATCCGTCGTGTAAGGATAAAAATGATGCAGATCGTTTCGCATCTGTTCGGACCACACGATATATCCGTCGTAACGCAAAACCATTCGATTCTTCGTGGACAAATTGTCCCATGAAGTAATTATGCCGAGCGTTTTGATTCCGAGGGTTTTTGCTTCGGCGATGATTGCCGGTTCCAAATAGCAAAACGGATCGGTTGTTATAACTACATCGGGTTTGATCTTATTGAGACGAGTGCGGCCATCGCTGCTCCGGCCGTATAACAGCAAAAGTTTCTCCAGTAACGCTTCGAATGGGCGTCCCATTCCCAATGCTGCCGCAAGCTTTGCCGGACGAAAAAGCCGTTTAATAGACGGTGTGTACCGTTCGAGCCGAACGTGCTCCAACATGCTCAAACGGCTCGGAGGTTGCAGGCGGTAATCCCAAACGAACTCGTTAAAACGACGCAGGTAGTTAAAAGGGAACTCTCGATAAGGCCGCACTTCAGGAAACGATTCTGCTGTGCATTGCGTGTCAGTCCATTCCGCGAGTTTCTTTTCATTTTCAAGGCCGGTTGACCAGACAATAGTTTCACTTTCGGCAGTGAGTTTTGTAAGCCATTTCGAATGAAGCATCATTCGTTTGGTCAGCGGCTGACACGTCATCAACAACGTGCGCAGTTTGCCACTCGGAACGCCGTCGTCATTCGGCATTATCGGCGTAGTCTTTAACTCCGAGGCGTTTGATTTTGCGTCGGTTCTAATTTCTGCCTGACTTAACTCAAATTGCATTCGTTTTCTTGCTGAACGTTCGTTGAAAGATCTGTTTACTTTTTGCCTGCACTCTTTCGATCTGCCGCTTGGAACCGAGCCAACCTTTTAACACTGCGAGATCCCAACATCTATACTTGAATGGATCAAGCACTACGGTTACTGCTGGCGGCGATTGCTTTAATTCCGGATGAAACTTGCGTTTGAACTGATAAACCTTATTACGAACACCGTCGCCGGGCCCGCCGAGGTTGTAGTATTTGCAGCCGGCATTGTAAAAGTCTCGCATCGCGTGCCAATGAAGAAGAGCCGACGGGCTTGGATTTTTGCCCAACAGCCCAACGTCCAAAGCTCCCAGCATAAATTCAACGGTTTGCCCGTAGCGAAGCAGATGAATTGCACTCACGCAAACGCCGTCGAGGCTGGCGGTATAAAGCATTGAACAATTTTGATTTCGCGCGTTCTCTATAATTTGAATCCAGGCATCGAGATTGCGATTAGAAAGAGCAAAGCTCTTGCGTTCCGAAAGCCGTTCAAGCATCGGCCATATTTTCCTGTAGTCTTCGACTGAGTCAGACTTGGAAATAACAAACCCCGCTTTCTCAGCGACCCTTATACTTCTCCTTCCCACGGGTTGAAATGAGTTGAACGTTTCTTCATCAGTCTCTGCAAAAGTGACGATCAGTGATTTTGGCGGATCACGGTCGAATGGAAATGATTCGACTTGCCGCGATTCGGGTAAACGGAGCAGGCTGTCGATAAAATCCTCGTTTCGGTGCGTAAATCTAAGAAATGCATATCCGTTTTTCTTCGCTACTGCGCACAGATCATTAATAATTTGATCGCTCACCGTGTGAGCGCCGACAGCGACCGGGCCGCGAAAGACCAGTCCAAATTTAATACCGGCAAAATTTCTTTCGAGAACGCATACATACGCGGCGTCGCCGTGCGGCGTTCGATAGGAATAGTATTTCGGCTTGAATCCGCCTGCATCCTGATACGGTTCACACCAATAAGGATATTGCCGGTAATGAGCGTCAGTCGAGAGCAATTTCTCGCTCCACGACGGCAAATCAACGTCTTCAATCACGGCCCAACCCATAGATATAATTGAACCGTTGTTCACCATTTCCGATTCAGGATGTGAATTCTTATTCGTGTCAACCAACATTGTGATCTGATCCACTTAAGATGTTAGAGCGCGAGCATTCAAATACACAGTGATCAGCCTTTTACCAGGCGGCGCGTATTCAAGTTCCTTGCTAAAAATGCCGTTCGAACAAATAGTTTCTTTCACTTCTTCCGAAAGAGCGGCATTATATATTAACCGGCATTCGCGGGGCTGATTTCTGATGGAAGAATGTATATGTCGCATGACATCTCTCAAAACCTCTGTCGGAAAAGGATTGTAGAAATAGAAATAACTGTAGTCATCGTAGTCCTCAAAAACCGATGCACACGAGGTAAATACATGCGACCGTTTACTCAGGAATGCACGTGATAAATTTCGGCGGGCAATTTCGGTCAATGTCGGAGAAATTTCGACGCCGTCTATTTTTCTGAAAGGAAACGGGGCCATGGCAAACATCGCCCTCCCTTTGCCTGCTCCAATATCGATAATCGAACTATTGGATAGAATCGGCACCTGATTCAGTATGTAAGTGACCCCCTCGGACGATCCGCGATGCGGAAGGCTCCTTTTCGCATCAAGCCCTAATTCGTCCATTGTCGCAACCGAAAAATCAAAGTAATTGGTGTGCAGCAACTGGTCTAATCGAACCGTGACTTCACGCCAACCCCGGGTCGAAAGCATTGAGTATAGATTTGAAATTTTGGCGAACGCCATCCTTTTACTTCCGAATTCAAGAGCACTTAACAGTTTTCCAGGCGAGCACGGGCTGGATCACGCCCGCTTCCTTTTTCATCGAAGCTCCGCCTCGCGGCATCAAGTCGACGATGTTAAATGAGGCGATGTTGTCCTGGCTGTAAGTCGCGCGGACCTCGTTCTCGACGATGAACATCTTAAGATGGTAGCTGCCGGAATTGAGCAGGCCGCCGGGAATCTGAAATGCCGCCTTGTAAACGCTCGCTTCGAATTTTGTCGAGTCGAACCCCGTGCTCAACACGACGATCCCTTGTTCATTGAGCAGTTGATAAGTGATATGAATGTTCCGATCCGGGATCATCGACCAGAATTCAGTCTCTATGTTGATCGGCGTTTGCATGCTGATTATTCCGCTGCCGTCATGCGTTTCCGGAAAAACCTTTATGCTCTTGATCTTTAGAACGTCATTGCCCGGAGCCGCATCCGGCGAAGGCCATGAAGAAGCTTTGTCCGTTACAAGAAAGCTCTCAAGATAACCGGCGATTACCGAAGCGGGTTCGCCATTGGCCGCCAGTTCTCCTTCGTTCAGCAAAATTGCCCGGCGGCAAAGCGACTGCATCGCGATCATGTTGTGGCTGACAAAAAGCACGGTCCTGCCCTGCGAAGCCACCTTGCCCATCTTGCCCAAACACTTTTTCTGAAACTCGGCATCGCCGACAGCCAGCACTTCATCGACGATCAAAATCTCAGGCTCCAGATGCGCCGCAACCGCAAAAGCGAGCCGCACATACATGCCGCTCGAATAACGCTTGACCGGCGTATCGATAAATTTCTCGACCTCGGCGAACTCGACGATCTCGTCAAACTTTGACCGAATCTCAGGCTTTGTCATGCCGAGGATAGCGCCGTTTAGAAAGAGGTTTTCGCGGCCCGTTAGCTCTGGGTGAAAGCCGGTCCCGACTTCTAAAAGACTCGCGATGCGTCCTTTAACTCGCACCTCGCCTGCTGTCGGAGCGGTCACCCGCGAAAGGATCTTGAGCAGCGTGCTTTTACCAGCGCCATTGCGGCCAATGACACCCAGCACTTCGCCCTCTTTCACCTCGAACGACACGTCGTTCAGTGCCCAAAGCTCGTCTGTGGAATAATTTTTGCGGCCATTGTTTTTTGCATGGCGGCCGCCGCCGATCTTCGACAATGGGTCGGGCCTGCCTCTGAGTTTTGCCCATTGCCGGCTAACATCGTCCACGAGCCGCTTGCCGCCAAGCACACCGAGGCGATAGTGTTTCGAAAGATTGTCAACCTGAATTACCGTTTGAGACATAATTAAAAAAAGAATTAAACAGTATCCATGAACGTCTTTTGCACCCGATTGAATAGCAAAATGCCCAGTGCAAAAATGACCACCGTGAACGCCGCGGAGTATCCCAGCAAACCCCAACTGAAAGTCCCTGTTCCCAGAAACGCGTAACGAAAAGTCTCGATGATCGGCGTCATAGGATTTGCAACCATTATCCACCGATACTCCTCAGGCAATTTGGAAAGCGGAAAAATAACCGGCGTCGTATACATCAACAACTGCGTCCCGAATTGAATAAGAAATCTAAGATCGCGATACTTCGTGGTCAATGAAGAAACCAGAATGCCGGCGCCTAAGCCCAGAGCGGCCATCATCAAAAGCAAAACCGGCAGCAGAAATAAAGCCGAGGTTGGACGAATATTGTTGTCGCCCACAAGAAAATAAACATAGAACGCAAGAAACATCAGAAGCTGGATGCCGAATTTGATCAGGTTTGAGATCACAACCGATAGCGGCACGACAAGCCTGGGGAAAAACACTTTGCCAAAAATACTCGCATTTACATTGAACGTCTCCGAAGTTTTCATCAGACATTCGGAGAAATAGTTCCATGCCGTTATGCCCGAAAGATAAAACAACACCTTCGGAAGCCCGTCAGTATCGAGCTTTGCTATGTTTCCAAAAACAACCGTAAACGTCAGAGTCATCAGCAGCGGCTGAATAAAAAACCAAAGCGGTCCAAGGATAGTCTGCTTATAAAGCGAGAAAAAATCGCGCCGCACAAACATTATTATCAAGTCTCGATAACGCCACAAATCGCTCAGGTGAAGATCGAACCATCCGCTTTTCGGGCGGATCACCAGCGTCCAATCATTGGACTCGCGACGTGAAGTTTTATCATTGCCCGCAGGAAGTTTGGAATCTGCTCCGCCCATGCCTTCCATCGTTAAAGTTGTCGAATCATCTGCCATGTTTTCTGTATTATTGCGTCGCTTTCAAATCGTGCGTCGAAGCCATCAGGCCAATGCTGATCCATTGCCAGACATAAAAACTGTTGTCGCTGTTCCCGCTGCAAAAATTTGACCAGGCAGATTTGACCGCCTTTCGATCAAGCCACGCTCCGGCAAAACCGTCGAGCGCGGCATCAATTTTTTCATCAGCCCAATTCTTAAGTTCGCCGCGCAGCCATTCACGCTGCGGAGTCTGCATCGGTCGTTTCGGAGCTTCGGTCAAGCTGTTCGGTATCAAACCCTGCGTGATCCGCCGCAGCATCGCCTTGCGTGTGCCGTTGTTGATTTTGCGTTCAACAGGCTGTCTAAATGCCAACTCGAATAATCTGTGATCTAAAAAAGGCTCTCGCAATTCGGTCGAGTATTTCATCGACACGCGGTCGTTAAACCGCATCGCCCTCGGGATCTTTGTAAATCGCGTGTCACGGTATTGAAGATTTCTGACCTTGTCCGAAAATACATTTGGGAACTCGCTTGGCTTCGACATAGCGCGAAATTCCGGCGTCAGGCATTCGGGCTTGACGGGACTTTCTTTTGTGCCCTGAATGATGCTCGGGACGTGTCCGTTCGACGTTGCAGCATAATAATCGTAGCCGGCCCATTGCTCGTCCATTCCATTTCCGTCGAGCAGAACGGTGACGCCATTTTCTTTTGCCCTCTTAAAAACCGTCGAATACGCAAGCGTCGGAAGCCCTCCAAAAGGCTCGTCCTGGCTGATCTGGACTTCTGTTGCCAATCGCGGAACTTCATCTGGCGTCAGTTTGCAGATCACCAGATCGTGTTTTGTCTTCGCGATCATTTGTTCGACCCACGGCAATTCGTCGTAGTTATCATCGCCGGTTGCAAATGTAAATACTTTTACCGAGCTGTCTTGCCCCTGCACGGCATGAACCAAACCGAGAAGCGTCGATGAATCCAACCCACCGCTCAGATTTATTCCGACCGGAACATCAGATCGAAAGCGAAACTTCACGCTCTCTTTCATCAATGCGAGATACTCTTCCGCGACTTCTTTTTCGGAACGCGTCTCGAACTGCTCGCCGGAGCTTTTGGCAATGTCATACCAGCATGCGATCTTTGTTTCGTTGTTACTCCATTCCAAAAAATGTCCCGGCGGCAACGCATTGATCGTTTTCCAAAATGTTTTCTTCGAATGGTCATGCTGGCCGCAAGTTAGATACGTGGCCCAACTAGATTCATCAGCGACTCGTGACACACCCGCTGAATGCAGCGCTTTAATCTCGCTCGCAATCAGCAGCGTTCCGTCATTTTTCTTGTGATAATACAAAGGCTTTACGCCAAACCGGTCGCGGGCGGCAAATGCTTTCTTCTCTTTTTCATCCCAGATAATAAAAGCGAACATTCCCACCAACTTGTCCAGGCAAGCCGCGCCCCACTTCTGATAAGCCGCCAACAATACTTCCGTGTCCGACTGCGAGCGAAATGCATATTCGCTTTCAAGCTCTTTCCTGATCTCGATGTAATTATAAATCTCGCCGTTGAGGGAAATGATCAAATTTCCCGACGTATTTTTCATCGGCTGGCTGGCTGCATCGGAAAGATCGATAATGCTTAGCCGATTTTGTCCAAGCCCGGCTATGCGATTGGAATCAATATAAATCCCTTCGCCGTCAGGCCCGCGGTGCCGCTGAGCTTCTATCATTGCGGCTAGCGCATCGTCGCGCCATGATCTACCGAATGTTCCCGCGATTCCGCACATTATGTCGTTATGCTGCCTGCCACCGATTAACCGTATTCGCTTTGATCATCGCTTCCGCCTGATTCCAATCGTCTTGTGTGTCGATATTAATCGAACGCGCAGGTTCGATCTCAAACCCGCGAATTTTTCGGCCGTAAAGATTGTTATATTCCGCAAGTACAGAGCGCTTGGTTATATATATCGAGCCTTCACGATGAAAGGCCGGCGGCAGATCCTGCCGCCGCGATACGGGTTCATTTTCGCTGCTCGACAAAATAAGTTCACCTTGAGGCGATTGATAGTAAACCCATTTTGGATTGTAGTGAACCGGCACCGGCAAGATGCTGATTACCGAATCGGCCCCGGATTTTTCTAAAATCTCGATACAATTATCAATATCTTCGGCGCGTCGCAGCGGATTTGTGGGCTGTAGCAAACAAATTGCGTCGTAATGTTCGCCAAGCGATTCCATTTTCGCAACGGCGTGAAGTATCACCGGAAACGTCGGCGTTGCATCTTCGGCAAGTTCCGGCGGCCTCATAAACGGAACGTCTATCCTGAGCGATCTGCCGACATCAGCAATGTCATCGTCGTCGGTGCTCAATATCGTTTTCGTCAATCGCGCAGAAGCGAGCGCGCTTTCAGCCGTATAGGCGAGCAGCGGCTTTCCGCAAAGAGGCATGATATTTTTTCGATGGACCCCTTTCGAGCCACCGCGCGCTGGGATGATGCCTAATACTTTCATTAATACGTAAGCATCTTCTCGATGCTTAAAGGCGCCTCGGCAAGGACGCTTGCAATCTGTTTGCCCGCCGTGCCGTCGCCGTAAAGATTATCGGTCTTGCATCTGCCGTTGCTCATCTGTTGTCTGATGGCGCCCAGAATCGCATCCTTTTCATATCCGACATCAATGACATTGCTGCCTCGTTCGCGTCCGACTTGACGAGTCCCGATATTCACAACCGGCACGCCAAGAAATGAACACTCGCGGATGCCGACGCTGGAGTTTCCGATCAGGCATTTGCTGTTATACAGAAGCCGCAAAAAGTCCGTCGGCGACATGTTTTTGAAAAAATGCAGATTTTCCGGCTTTAACTTTTCTCTAAAGGAACGAATACCGTTCGACGTGCCGTCAGAACCGGCATCGACATTCGGCCAAAACCAAAGCGTCGGCATATTCATCTCGTAAACCGCCTCCAATGTTTCCATCACATGCTGACGCGCTTTTTCATGCTCGGTGGTAACAGGGTGCTGCATTACAACCAGATACCCATTGACCAGTTCGTGCAAGTCACCAACGCCGCCATAGCGTTCGAAGGGATTGAAATCCAGTGCCGGATCATCAGCGATCTCTGTTGCGATATCTATCGACGGGCAGCCGGTCACAAAAACTTTTCGGCTGTCCTCGCCCATTTTCGTAACTCGCTCACCGGCAAAAGGCGTCGCGACCAAATGCAGGTCGGCAAGCTTTGTAACCGCGTGACGCACCTTTTCATCAATGGAGCCAGTCACCTCGCCGCCCTGAATATGCGCGACCGGAATATTCATATATGACGCGGCCACGGCCGTTGCCATAGTTTCAAATCGATCGGCCACGGTCACTACAACATCCGGTTTTAGGTTATCGAAAACGGTTGCCAATTCGAGCATTCCCAGACCTGTAGTTTTCGCCATCGAAGCCGGATTTTCGCCTTCCAGAACCATATAAACTCGCGCCGCAATCGGAAATCCGTCCTGTTCAATGTAGTTCACTGCCGTGCCGTAACGGTCAAGCAAAGCGGACGCGGCAACAACGAGTTGCAGTTCAAGATCCGGATGATCGCAGATCGCCCGAAGCGCGGTTTTTATTCGGCTGTAACTTGGCCTGGCTGTAATGACTACACAAATTTTTCGCGGCATTAGATTTTTAAGTTACAAGATCTTCTAATCGAACGAATTCGTCTTGTCGTAATTCACGACCGAGCGTCCGGCCCAAAATCTGCGGCAGTTGCGGCGCGGGAATTCCTGTACCGGGCTTTTTGAGTTTCAAATGTTCGGAAGTTAATACAGTTCCGGCAGGCAAATTCGACCCGGCAACAACGCTCTTTGTAAACATCGACCGAAGATGTGACATTTCACCCGCCATCGCGGTCTTGTCCACCGGAGAATCGAGCATTTTTTCGATCTGTCGGCATCCATCAACTAATTGTCTAAACTCGCTCGTTGTTACCGACGCTTTTACGTCCGGGCCGAACATCTCACGGCTCAACGCGACGTGTATTTCGAGAACCTCGGCGCCGAGAGTTACAGCCGCCAAAGCGGCAAATATATTTCCGGTATGATCTGACAAACCTACAGGCACCTTGTATTTTTGGGGGATGACATCGATCAGGTTAAGCCCAACAGATTCCGCCGGACATGGATAAGCCGTAGTGCACTGTAGCACGGCAAGCGGATTTCCATTCTTTCGAACGAGTTCCACTGCAGCATCTAATTCTTCCCAGTCGCTCATTCCCGACGAGAGAATTATCGGGTGGCCAGTTTTTACAATCTTTTGCAAAAGCTGTAGATTGCCGATTTCGCCTGACGCGATTTTCCAAACCTTCATGCCGATATCCGAAAGCAGATCAACAGCCGCCTCGGAGAACGGCGAACTCAAAAAAAGCAGCCCGCGTTTGTCGGCATGTTCCTTTAAACCAAGCCATTGCGGCTTGGTAAACTCCATTCGCTGCCAATAGTCATATCGCGTCTCGTCTTGATCGCTAAATTTGACACGCCAAGGCTCGCTCGGCGTGCTTTCTTCAGCGGCTATATGAGTTTGAAACTTTACGGCGTCGGCACCTGCGTCGGCTATCGCGTCGATAAATGCGTGAGCCATGCCAAGACTGCCATCGTGAGACTGCGCTACCTCGCCGACGATCAAACAGCGGCCCTCTGAAAAGGGAAGGCCGGTTGTGCTCATGCACTTATCTCGAAATGTTTCGTTCATCGTTTGTTGGAGTTAGTAATCCATCCCTTGCGTACACGCAAGCAAAGAAATTGAGGGCACCTTGTTTCGTTGTAACGCGGGAAAGGGTCTGAAGTCTTTAATTGCGGCGATAGAAGATTGATCTAGAGTGTTTCTATTACAGGTCCAGGAATTTCGTCCCGTTCCCATTTCCGTTTCCGTTTGTATGTTTTGTGTCTGCTTCGTCAGAATAATACTCGCTGTCGTAGTATTGATAGCCGCTCAGCGGAATATCGTTCAAAACTATGCCGACGATATTTGCATTGACATCCTGTAGCTTCTTCTTTGTAAGCGACAATATCTCGGTTGAGCTGAAATTCACGCGTCCCACGAGCAGCACCGCATCGACATCGGATGCGAGCAGAAGGCTGTCGGCAAAATAAAGCGCAGGCGGCGAGTCGATAACAATATAGCTGTAAGTCGAGCTTAGCTTGTCAATGATGTCGCGCATCTTGCCAAGGCTGAACAATGTGGCAGGACTGGACACGGCCGCACCTGAGGTCATCAGGTCAAGATTGCTCGAAATATCCTCGATAATCGCACCTTCGATGTTATCAAGGGCGTCTCCGTTCATCGTCAACAGATCGCCGAGGCCTTTCTCGTTATTAAATCCGTTAACAACGTGCATCTTCGGGCAGCGCAGATCGGCATCGATCAACAAAACCTTGCCGCCTAGTTGCGATAAGCATTTTGCAAGGTTGAGTGCCGTGAGCGTTTTGCCCTCGGAAGGCTGGCCCGATGTCACGAGCACTGTTTTGAGGCCGTCACCATTTGCCGAAAGCAAAAGCGATGCTCTCACCTGGTTAAAGGCTTCCCGCACGACCGCCTGATCAAAGTTGGCCGGAACTATCCCTGAACCTCTGCCGCCTCCGTCAGTCAACTGACGACGCGGAGACATCAGCCGCTTCATCCTTCCTTGATGTATTCCCGGTATCAACCCGATGACCGGCATCCCCAATTTGCCTTCGACGTCGTCAACATCGCGGATCGTGTCATCAAGCCAGTTCACCAAAAATGCAAGGCCGATGCCGAGAAACAGCGAGCCAAAAAGGGCTATAAGAACATTCTTGGTCCGCTGCGGCCCGTTCGGCGAGCGGGGCGTCAACGCTCGGTCGGCGACGAGAACATTATTAGGCGTGCCGTTCAGGATGATTTCGGTTTCCTTCGTTTTTTGAAGAAGGCTGGACAACAAAACCCTGTTAGTATCTATTTCCTGCTGGATAATGCGGTAGTTGATCGCTGCCTGGTTTTGTGCTAAAACCGCATTGCGCTGGGTGTTGAAATTGCTTGTCAGATTACGTTCCTTAGCGACGGCCTCTCGATATCTTTGTTCAAGCTGCGAAACCTGCGTGTCCTTTGCTCTCTTCCGATTGCTTTTAGCCTCGTTCTCCAACACCGCAATTTGCCGCTGCACTCTTTTTACGTCGGGCCATTCATCGGTATATTCCGTCTTTAATTGTGCGAGCTGCTGCCTTAGTACGGTTAACTGCGTTTCGATGCCCGCCGTACGCGGATCGGCGATTTCGGCTGCCGTTCCCGACATTGGATTGTCCATTGAGGCTCGGTACGCGGCCTCGGCGCTTATGCGCTCACTTTGAGCCGCACCCAATTTCATGTTCAAATCACCGAGACGCTGCACGACTGTATTTTGACTCGAATCAAGCGAGATTATCTGATTGTCCCTTGAGTAATTGATCAGTCGTTCTTCGCTCTCGCGGATTTGAGACTGCAGCTCGGCAACACGTTTTTGTAGAAACTCGCTTGCGCTTGCATTCGACTCTACTTTACGTTCAAGATTTTGAAGGACGTATATGTCCGCGATCGCGTTGGCAATTTTAGCAGCAATAATCGGTTCGCCGTGCGTGTATGAAACTTCTATCAGACGCGTTTCCTTGTTTGCGGTTCTCGTGTCCTTGACCGGTGCAATGTATAGCCCTTTCTCGATCTTATTCACGAACGGCGCCAGTTTTTCTGCTTCTTTGTCCGGATCGACAGCGAGTTCCGTCCTTATCTCAAGGTTGTTGTCCTTTTGCGTTTCCGCGGGCGTATCTGCTGTTTGGGTCGAATACAGCCCAAACATTTTCAACACGTTTTGAAAGGCGTTCAACTTCTTGCCTTTGTTTGGATTTAGAAAGGAGTCATTATGCTCTAGGTCAACGGCCTTGGCCACCCGACGCAGCAATCCTGTGCCCTCAAGGATTCGCAGCTGCGTCGTAAAATATGCGGGATCGTTTCCTTGACTTAGAATGATGCCGCCGGCCGCCGGATTATTTTCGTTATTTACCTGAATTTTTGCCTCGGCGGTGTAATAGTCGGGCTTTTGAGCTTCATACACGATTACCAGTGACGTGATCACAACTACCGCCGACACTATAAGCAGCCAATGCTTTTGCAGGATGGCAAGAAATCTCAGAAGCTGTTTCTTCTGCGACCTTTCGTTTCCGCCGGAATTAGGTGGAGCTCCGCCTCCGTAGAAGTCGTATCCGAAACCCGCATCGACATCAGCCATGTAAGGCTGAACCGGTGCCGGACTCGAATCTGGCTTTATCAATGATTTATTGTTTGCCATGTTGATAAATTACTTCTAAGGCACCCCAGGCATCACGCGCATCGGCATGCTCATGATCGTCGGTATATACCCCTTAAATAGATCGCGTAAAAAGCTTTTCTTAGGCCCCGGAACTTCGACAATATCGTTTGCCTGGAGAAGTATATCGTCCTTCTTTCGCAAATTTATTTCCTTCAAGTTGGCGACTATTTCCGTACGGTTTACCGAACCTTTCATCTCGCGGCGAATAAGTATCTTGTCAGACTGCGCTTCGGCAGCAAGCCCGTCGGCCATCGCAATGGCCCGGGACAAAGTTACCGGCTCGTTCAGCGGAATGGCCTTGGCATTTTTGACATTGCCAATAATGTAGGCTTGGGCAATCTCTGCGTCGGCGATCCTTACTATGTCACCAGCCCTCACATAGGGATTGGCAGTTTCCCCGCCACTAAAGACATCGGCTAGATTTAATGAGATTAGCTCGTCGCCTTCGCTGGCAGGCGTGACCAATTCCGAACCATTGCAATAAGGCATGCTCCGGTTGCGCATTATTTCAACCGATGCGCCTGCACGCTGCGCCGTGCCATTTACAAAGGTCAAGAGTTCGCTAACTCGCACCGGCTTCTGTAATTGGAATCGGCCCGGTGCATTGACGGCACCAATCACCGCAACGGGACTCGAGTTGAACTGCTGAACCGACACCATCACATTCGGGTTAAGAAGAAACTTTTTGTACCTTTCCTTGATCTGTTCGGCCAATTCTTTCTCACTTCTGCAAGCGGCCGGAATCTCTTCGTCAAGCATCGACAACTGTATCGTGCCCTGGTTGTTGACGCGAATGGCCGTCCGAGTAAGCTGCGGGCTCTGGGTTACATTGACGTCTATTACGTCGCCCGGCCCTATTTTATAGTTCTGCCCAAACGCCGTCACTGCTCCCAAAATAATATGCAGTAAAACGAAGGCAAAAAGCCCTAACGGCATTTTAAGTTTATTGATTGCTGACATCTTGGATGTTCCTATTATAGTAAAGCCCGTCTGCGCGAAGCCAGAGCTTCCTGGAGATGGTTCGGGCATCTCAAATTCAAAACCGTATTGCTGATGACCACATTATACTCTTCGTTTTGATGTACAAACTTGCCATATAGCGGCCCGTCGCCCAGCTTTACAACGACGTTTTCCCTGACCCACTGCCAAAATTGCGCCTGTGTCGTCCAGTAATCTTTTCCATCCTGGCAAAGGATCAGGGCGTTTTTCTTTTTCTTACGCTTTTCCTTCTCTTTGCGTTTCTTTTCTATTTTTTCTTCTTTACTCATATTTTTCGGCGCCGTTCCACACAAAGCGCAAAATTGATGCACATAAAACCCATCAGGGAAACCTGAAAACTCAGGCAGTTCGAATTAATGCTGCTCATATCCCACGAGCCGAGTGTCAAAACGGTCGATTTCTACATTTTTTTGTCCTATGTTGTTGAAAAACCGCGAATTACCTTAAGATGAAACGCGGAATCAATGTTCAATTCAGTTTCTTTTTTACGCGTAATTAAAACTTCGCCCATTTCCGTTTTCTTCAAGCGATGTTTTAGCCGTCGGCATTTTTACAAGCTGATGCTTAAACGCATAGATCACAAGCTCCAGGCGGCTCGCAACTTCGAGCTTATTAAAGACCGATGTCAGATGATGCCTGACGGTCGTTTCCGCAATAAAAAGTTTTTCGGCAATTCCCTTGTTTTTCATGCCACGGCAAATAAGCTCGACCACTTCTCTTTCCCGGTCGGTCATTCCATTGGCCTTTTGAACCGCAGGATTATCGAGAAAGGATTGCTTTTCATTGATCATATGCCTGATGGTCGCTCCCATGATCGAACGATCGAACCAGAATTCCCCGTCGTACACCTTTTCGATCGCCTTATAAAGCACCTCGGCGCCATTTTGCTTTGATACGAGACCTCGGATCCCGAGTTTGATACACTGCTGGTAAAACTCGAGATGGTCTTTTCTCGTAAGGACTAAAACCGGTATTCTGGACAAAGGAGCGGCAGACAAAGGTAGCAACGCTCTCTCGTCCACGTCCGATACATCCACGAGAATAAGATCGGTCTGGAGCTTTGCGATCTGATCGGCCGCCGTATTTGCGTCCGCGCTCTCACCCACAACCTTCAGCTTAGGGTTAGACTCGATTAACATACAAAGAGCCGTGCGGAAGATTGACAAGTCGCAGATGAGAAAGATATTTATTGGTTTTGCCATATGTTTTTTGCCGGCTTGCGCGAAGCCTTTTTTTTCAATTTGCCCTAAATCCAAACGACGCCGATCTCGATCAGTAAAAGACGAATCACGCGAAAACTCCTCTAACATTTTAAATCCCTATGCCACATCGATAAAAAGTTTGAGTCTTGCTTACGCTCTTTCAAACGCACAAAACTCGAAAACGCCACATTTGATATACCGACGTTTACTCAACCCCTATGGCCTTTTAATGCCATCTACCGCACACAACGGAGAAGCATTATTTTGCTGATCAAGTTGATCCAGCGACATTTATACTTGCCGAAATGTACAACCAGACTGAGTGAATGTCCTTAAAGATACAGCACTTAAAGCACAAACACATCGGAAAAACCGATACTTTCACATTGGATATTTGACCTATAAGCATTCTGCGCAAAAACCATGCGGCTCGGGTCTTCTATGAGTATTTAGTATGATAACCTAGATAAATGTTTTACCGTGACTAGTTTTTTTACTGTTAGAATGACTCATTAGATGCTACAATTGCCATACAAGGAGTTTTTCTCCTTGACTGGAATTACAAAATTACCCTGTTTTTACAAGAGTTTTTACTAATTTCTTAGCCAATAATTTGACCGAGTTAGCATTTTTGTATGACAACTGGCCGCACAAAGAGCCCTGTTTCACGAATACGAGTGTCTGTCGTGTCGAATCACCAACTCGTTCGTGAGTGCCTGAGTTGTCTGATTCAAAATAACAAGGACCTGAAGGTTGTAAGATCTTATGGTTTTGTTGCGGACAAGGGCTTTAAGTCCGACGATTCTGATATTTTTGTTATTTATCTCGAATCCGGCGATCCGGTTAAAATAATCGAAAACGTCATAGCCTCAAACCCAAATGCAAGAGTCGTCGCCGTTACAGACGGCAAAGACATCGACTGCTCGACACAGGCCTTGAAATTGGGTGCTGTTGGAATTGTTCGGTCTGATCAAAGCTCAAAATTGCTTGTTGAAGCAATAAGGCGGGCGTTTAAGGGCGAAACCTGGTTAAACCAGACGATGCTCACCAATTTGCTAAAGAACGGAGACGCATCAAGTATCAAGAACTCAAACGGCAAGCTCGGGCCCGCACCCGAAACGATTACGCCCCGCGAGGTCGAAGTGATCGCCATGATTGGAAAAGGCCTGAAAAGCAAAGCTATCGCCGAGCGCATGTTTATCAGCGAAGCCACCGTCCGACACCATCTCAGCTCGATTTACGGCAAGCTCGGCGTTGACGACCGGTTAAATCTGGTGATCTATGCCTTCGAGCATGGACTGATCCCGCTCAATGATAGCTCTCGCGATGAAGAGTAGTTATTATTCCTTCGTTCACAGTCACCAGCGTTTCACCTTCATTGAACATTATCCTCTCAAAAGTCATCGGCGAAACTGAACCTCCGGCTCTTACAGCCGTAAATCTCAAATTCAAAAGCGTGCCGTTTTCCTCGATCGGCAATGGGCCGTAAACGACCACTCTCAGCAGGCCCGGCTCGTTCGCATTCGTTACGATCGTAAGCCCTCGACTGACTGTCCCTGCCACATCGACCGGCTCCGCAAGGGGCTGCATCACCGAAGGATCGTATCGAAGATCGAACTCATAAGAGATGATTCCCTTATCCGCCGCTCGCTCGACACTGACCGGAATTATGATTTCCTTATCAGCAGCCACAGACATTTGCGGCAGCTTGACGTCGATGCCTCTCTCAGGCCTGGCGGCCGGACGCAGTGGTCCCGGAGCCCAGTTGCCGG
>JBJXHF010000093.1:0-77945 GCA_046160805.1 Pyrinomonadaceae bacterium | reverse complement strand
GGCCGCGGCGATATTCAGGATTTTCAGGTATGCGCATCAAGCGATATTTTCAATAAACGAAAACAGGTGACTTATACCTTCGCCGACAACATCACCTACACCCGTGGATCGCATGGATTAAGGTTTGGATTCGAGCACAAACGCAACTTTTTTGACACTGATCTGCCTGAGGAGCAAGGCGGCGACTTTGAAAAATTAGACAATTTCAGCCAACTCCTGCTCGGCTATGTTCCTGAGGCCGACACCGCATTTGGCCTGACCGATAAGGCGTTTCGCTTTAATGACCTTAGTTTTTATGCCAGCGACGATTGGAAGATCGCTCAACGACTGACCCTCAATCTCGGACTTCGCTGGGATTGGTTTGGATGGCCGATAGAAAAAACCGGCCGCATTGCTAATTTTGATCCGAGGCTGGTCACGGATTCGACTGATATTCGGCCGGGCATCATCTTACCCGCAAATACGAAAACGACCGGCTTCGTCGCGATTGACGAATCTCTCCCGACGATCACAAAAGTCAACAACAACCATACGTTGAACGGTCGGGACCTGAACAATTTCGCACCTCGCTTCGGGTTTGCCTGGCAGCCTTTCAAGGATGGAAAAACAACGATCCGCGGTGGATACGGCATTTTTTATGATCGCCCATCGGGTTCATTTATAAACACGGTCTATAAGAACTATCCTTTTTTCCGTGAGGTCGAGGCTTCCGAAGACCTTTTCAATCCCTTTGCTTTGCAATATGACCGGGCTTTCGAAAACGAAAACCCACTGCTGCCTTTCAGCAGTTACTTGCCTTTTAGAATTCAATACGTCGGCGGAATCAATGTGTCGTCGCCGCTCCAGTTGTTTGACAACCGGCCGATCACGACTGTGATCAACGGTAATTCCTATCAAGGCGGACGTGCCGAGCCATTGGAGTTCCGGGCGGTTGACCGCGACCTGAAAACGCCGTTGATCCAGCAGTGGAACTTCGGAATACAGCGTGAGTTATGGGGCGGCTGGGAGATCGAAGCCCGATATGTCGGCTCAAAAGGCCAGCAGTTGCTGCTCGCCGTGGGCTTCAATCAGCCATACGATCTAAACGACCCGACGACGCCTGATTACATATTTGAACGGTTCAATCAAGCTTACTTGAGCAGCCCGCTCGCGATCAATTTCCCTCTGCGTGCCGGCGCGACTGCCAGAGAGCGCGGCTGCGGCATCGCTTTCGGTGCAACCATGTTGAATTTATCGATACCGGGATTTGCGTATCCTCAAGGCCCGGCGTGCCCGGGATTTCCCGGCATGTTCGAATATAATTTCGATGCATACAGCAACTCCGGTGCGGAAGGCACCGATTTGATACCGAGCGATCTTCGCGTTCCTTACTTAGGACTCGATCCGGTCGAATCGGTGATGCTCCAATCGCGAGGTTTTTCGTCCTATCATTCAGGACAACTTAATCTAAACAAGCGATTCTCGAAGAGCGTCGGCATGAACTTCTCCTATACCTGGTCGAAATCTCTCGACATCGGCTCGACCGATCCTGGCAGCACCGCCGCGTCGGGACGCCCCGACACGCCGAATCTCGGTCTAGTCGTGCAAGGCGACCAGCGAAACATCAATAGCAACAAAGCGGTTTCCGATTTTGACCGGCCGCACAGATTCTCTTCCAGCTTTGCCTGGAAACTGCCGAGCTTTGGCTCAAATTCTAAATTCCTGACGGGCTGGCAGCTAACGGGCTTTGGCCAATGGCAGTCAGGCACGCCGTTCAGCATTTTGGCAAGCGACGTCGAATTCATTCCTATAAATCAATCCGGCAATTTCCAAAAACAATTTCTGGGAATATTCAGGCTCAACGAGTCCAGGCTCGGCCCGAACGGCGCAGTTATTCTGGTCCGAACCAGCTACAACGCCGGGCGTGCAAGCGGAACTCTGTTCAACGCCGGATTTGGCCGGCCGAATGTCCGCAACATGGCACTTTTGATGATGCGTTCTTGCCCCGATATCACGATGTGTTATTTCAACACCAATCAAAATCCGAACGATCCGAATGCGGCACTCGTGGCCGCTTACGGACGGTTTGGCAATCTGCCGAGAAATGCCCTGCGCGGGCCGTCGCAGAAACGAGCCGATTTTAGTCTGCAGAAAACGACGAACATTACGGAACGGGTTTCCGTGGAACTTAAGTGGGACGTTTTCAACGTGTTTAATTTTGTAAATTTCGCAAATCCAAACGGCGACCTCACGGACGAAACCGATTTTGGATTGATCACAAACACCGTCGGTTCACCGCGGGTTATGCAGTTCGGCGTGAAGCTTCGGTTTTAAATTTCAGGATTTATAAGACTATGAGATGGAAAACATTATTGCCTTTTCTTTTGGTCATTACCGTTGTATTCGGGGTTATTTGGTGGGCGCACGATTTCAGTGCAAGAGCGGCACGCTTGGAAGCTCAAATTCTCAAAAGAGTTTCAGCGGACGAGATTGTTGCAGTGCTGAAAAACCAGGAAAAAAGCGACCCGGAAAAAACGCGTGGCGTGGTGTCAACGCCCGAATCGCGCCAGGCGTTTCTCAAGGGCCTGCGAGAGTACTTGTCGCTGGCAGCAAGAGCAAGACGCGAAGGCCTGGCCGACGAGCCAAATTACAAGATCAATCTCGAAACAAAATATCGGGCCTTGCTTGCCGGAATGTATCAATCGGAACTTAGCGAAGAGCAACAGATCGCAAAAATAACGCCGGAGCAACTTAAGGCGTTTTGGAGCGATCAAGCCAATGAGGCTCAGTTCAAGCGCGAATTCGAAGCGATAGCTGCTGTCCAGCGAACTGCAGCCGACTATATGGAAAGCAACACCGGCGTGGCGTTGCCGACATCGGGTGAAGCGCTTGAAAAAACACGCAAGGGCTGGGCAAAGACCAAGATCGTCGCCGATCTTGCAATGGCAGACGCCGCATTTATGGCTCAGCCTGTCGTTAAACTAAGGCTCGAAATCCTCGAAGCAGGGATCTTGTCAACAAACCTGCTGTCAAAACACTGGCTCGCAAACATCAAGGCGTCAGAAAGCGAAATAGCAAAATATATCAGCGACCACCCGGAGTATGATATCGCAGCCAAGCGAAACTCTGCCGAGCAGATATTGCAGCGCGTCCGCAGCGGCGAGGACATATCTAAATTGGCTAGGGAGTTGAGCGAAGATCGCGGCTCGCGCGACCGTGGCGGCTTGTATTCAGATTTCGCTGTTGGAGGACTGTGGGCTGAGATCGAAACGGCGGCCCGGAGCTTAAAAAAAGGTGAAATTGCGGATCGTTTGATCGAAAGCAAAGACGGTTGGCACATTCTTCAGTTGGTGAACTTAACCGGAACAGGCTCCGACACAAAACTCACAATAAAACACATTCTGATTCAAAAACGATTTGCGGATCCGAGCGCGGTTCGCATAATGGCGACGGCTCCCGCACCATTCAAAACACCCGCAGAGATCGCAAAGGGCGAAATAGAGAAGGCAAATAGGCAGGCGTTTATCGACAGCATAATTGCTGCCGAGAAGATCGAGATTCCTGAGGATTTTGTGTATGCACCGATTACTGAATCTGCAAACACGCAATGAGGATTTTATACAAAGAACTTAAAAAATGGAGAAGAAATGTTAAGTAAAAAACTCGCAATAAAATTTATATTATCTATTGTTACGATCAGCATAATTTCCACCGGCGTAATGGCTGCAAACGCTTCTGGTTTTCCTTTTTTCGATTCGGTACGCGAGTTTCTCGGCTACCGACAAATTCAATCTAACGGCCTTTCTCCATTATCAAACACTGCTAACGCGGTACCGGCAATGGAACCGATGATGGTTGGTGGAGACCCGGCAATCTTGACGTGGAATACCTTTGGTAACCTTGGAACGGAGACGACGGAGCCTAGTACCACGAACGACGCAAATCTATCGGCTACCAGTTTGACGCAAGGAACGATAACGGCTGCAGCGAATGGAAATCGTTTTGGCGGAAACAACTGGTTTGATACGGGCGACACAAACCCAACGACTTTGGCCGAGTCGATCGCCGGGAATGACTACATTCAATTTATAGTTACTCCGAACGCAGGGTTTTCCTTCACCCCTACGTCTTTCGTTTTTAGTTGGGATCGATCTGGGACCGGACCGAGCAGCGTGACTTTGCGATCTTCGGCTGACAGTTTTTCGACCGACCTTGGTACTGTCACCGGCATTGTTACCGGCGCATTTGCAACAAATACGATCACCATTTCAGGCTTAACTAATCTGTCCACAGCCACGACCTTTCGCCTATATGGATACGGTGCAACCGCGACAGGCGGAACCGGAGGTTTTGATATAGGTACCAACGTCGATAACGTGTTCCTAAACGGCACAACGCAGTCACTCGCATCGCCGACACCGACGCCCTTCGCCTTCGTCCTCAACGAGGTCGAAGTCGACACGCCGAACCTGACCTCCGAAGCCTGTCAGTATGCCGAAGTTCTCGGTCCGGCAGGCGCGACGCTTCCGGGAAATACATACTTCATGTCGGTCGATGGTGATTCGGGTCAGTTCGGAGTAATCACGTATCTGGCTGACATCGGTGGCACGGTCTTCGGCACGAACGGCACGATCACCGTCATCACAAGCACCGACACCTGCGCGGGGCGCAGCTACGCTGGATCGACCGTCGTTGCGACGAACAGCATCGCGATGGGCTTCGGTGCGGAAACTTTCCTGCTTGCTTCATCGTCGCAGCCTGCACAGATCTTCGAGGGACAAGACCTCGACGCGGACAACAACGGAGCGTTCGATGCGGGATTCGGCATCACGGCGATAGACGGCATCGGATGGACAATCAACCAAGCCAACAACGTCGTCTATGGCGGTGCTCCGGTCCTCAAGGAAGGCAGCATCGATCTTCCCGGCGCGGCCACACGCTTTGAAGGCAACGGAGCAATCAACAACTTTAACGCATGGTTCTGGGGCGACGTTACGGGTTCGGATAATTCGACGACATACACCGGCCCGATAAGCGCAAACTTCCCGACGTGCGGCGTATTGACACCCGCTGCGCCGAACACGATTCCGGGAACGTGTGCAACGCCGACGGCGACCTTCACTGAGACAAATACTCCGACCGACACACCGACGAACACACCGACGTCAACAGCGACGAACACCAATACGCCGACACCGACACCGATCACCTTTGTGCTCAACGAAGTCGAAGTCGACACGCCGAATCTGACCTCCGAAGCATGTCAGTACGCCGAGGTCCTCGGCCCTGCAGGAGCTACGGTTCCGGCAAACACGTATTTCCTTTCGGTGGACGGTGATTCAGGGCAGTTCGGGATCATAACGCATCTCGCGGACATCGGCGGCGTGGCGTTCGGCACGAACGGCACGATAACCGTCATCACCAACACCGACACCTGCGCTGGCCGCAGCTACACAGGCTCGACCGTAGTTTCAACAAACAGCATCGCAATGGGTTTTGGTGCGGAAACGTTTTTGCTTGCTTCATCAACTCAGCCGGCACAGATATTCGAGGGACAGGACCTCGACTTGGACAACAACGGAGCGTTCGATGCTTCCTTTGGCATTACACCGATAGATGGCATCGGATGGATAATCAATCAGGCAAACAACGTAGTCTATGGCGGTGCTCCGATCCTCAGGGAAGGCAGCATCGATCTTCCCGGTGCGGCGACACGCTTTGAAGGTAACGGGGCAATCAACAACTTCAACGCGTGGTTCTGGGGCGACGTAACGGGTGCGGATAACTCGACGACCTACACCGGTCCGGTAAGTGCAAACTTCCCGACATGCGGTGTATTGACACCGGCTGCGGCAAACACGCTGCCTGTAACATGTGCAACGCCGACCGCAACCTTCACGGAGACAAATACTCCGACTGACACGCCGACGAACACGCCGACGCCGACCAGCACAGCCACATCGACGGCAACGAATACGCCGACGCCGGGATCTGCGTCAGTATCCGGAACCGTGAGATACGGCAACCCGGCATCGCCGACGACGAAGTTCATCTCGAACGCGACCGTTGCGAGCACGATTGGCTCGCCTTCGGTTTCGACGACAACTGCGGCACCGGGCGGAACGGCCGGACAATACACATTGACGGGATTCGGTTCGGGTAACTACACGATCGGAGTGACGAAGACGACGGGCCAGAACGGCATATCGTCGCAGGATGCTGCCCGCATCGCACAGCACGTCTCCGGCATCTCGCTTATACCGACCGACGCTCAGAGGGTGGCAGCCGACGTAACGAACAACGGTGCACTGTCATCGACCGATGCGGCACAGATCGCAAGATTTGTAACGGGTCTCGGAGCACCGATCGGCCTTACGAACCAGTGGAGATTCTTCGTGCCGCCTGGCCCGACCTTCCCTGTCGGAGCGTCGCCTACGACGAGAAGCTACACGGATCCGATCGGTATTCAGACCGGCCAGGACTACATCGGTCTCTTGATCGGTGAAGTCACGGGCAACTGGGCAGCGGGACCGCTTCGCCCGGCAAACGGGCCTGAGAGAAGCACGGCTGTTAATCTGCCGAGTCTTGTGACATCGGCTGATAGTGAGGTTGTGATACCGGTTGCGGTCAACGGAGCAGCGAATAAGGGAATCATCTCTTATGAGTTCGACCTCCGCTATGACCCGACTGTCATTCAGCCTCAGGTAGATGCTGTCGATCTGGCTGGAACTGTGAGCCGAGGTTTGACCGCAGTTGCGAACCCGCACGAGCCTGGTCTCTTGAGAGTCGCCATCTACGGAGCGTATCCAATCGAAGCGAACGGGCTGCTGCTGAACCTCAAGTTCAATGCAGTCGGAGCATCTGGGTCGGTTTCGCCTCTGACATTTGAAAGAATCATGTTCAACGAAGGCGATCCCGGAACGCTTGTTACGGAAGGACAGGTTGAGCTTTCCGCCGCTGCGGCCAATCAGGCCGAGATCAGTGGACGCCTGCTCAAATCGATGGGACAGGGCATGCCAAATGCCCGTGTCACATTGACCGACACGACCGGCCAAAGCCGCTACATAATGTCGAACGGCTTCGGAGTCTATCGCTTCGGCAACCTGCAGGTTGGACAAACGTACACCCTGAGCGTCGAATCTCGCAATGCGATGTTCACACCGCTCACGGTCAGCGTCACCAGCCAGTCGGTAAATGTTGACATGATCGCCGAGCAATAGAACGGCATCGGTAAAAGCAAGAGGCTGTCCTGAGACTAGTTTTTCAGGACAGCTTCTTTTTTAGAAAGAGTGGTCTTTAGTTGCAAGAGTGATGTCCTTACGCGTTATAATGAATAAAATCTTTAGCTCGGAGAGTTGACACGTTATGTTCAAGAAATCTTTTGTCCTTGTCGTCCTTTTTGTCTTTTTAGCGGGCTCTGTTCCCGCTCAGTCTAGTTTCGATTATCCGAAACCGCGTCGGGCCGATCAGGTTGACGATTTTCACGGAACAAAGGTGACTGATCCATATCGTTGGATGGAAGATACGGAATCTGCTGAAACAAAGAGTTGGATCGACGCCGAAAACGCATTGACCAATTCGTATCTCGGCGCTATTCCTCAGCGAGAAGCTATCAAGACACGCCTCACCGAGCTTTGGAATTATGAGCGATACTCTGCTCCGTTCAAAATCACCGACAACTTTTATATCTACTCAAAAAACGACGGACTGCAAAATCAGAGCGTATTATACAAGGCCACGTCAATCAACGATCCCGGCTCGGTCTTTTTCGATCCCAATAAGCTCTCGAAAGACGGCACTGCTGCTTTAGGCGGATCGTCGTTTACCGATGACGGCAAGCTTTGGGCTTACGGCGTTGCCATTGCCGGCTCCGATCGGACGGAATGGCACGTTATGGAAACTGCGACCGGCAGGCTGCTGTCCGACACACTTTCGCCAAATCGTCAGGGCGGCGTTTCGTGGTTGAAGGACAACTCCGGTTTCTATTACAGCAACTACGCACCGACCGAAAAGGGCAAGGAGCTCAAGAATCAAACGTTTTTCCAAAAGATATATTTCCACAAACTCGGCACGCCGCAGAGCGAGGATTATGTCGTCTATGAACGGCCTGATAACAAAGAATATTTCAGCGGTGCGAGGGTTACCGAGGACGGCAACTGGCTCATCATCACAGTGCGTAAAGGCACGGAGCGAATGAACATGGTCTATTTCAAAAATCTGACCATGCAAAAAGCGCCGCTTATGCCGCTCGTCGAGGATCTTAAGAACAGTTGGAATTTCATCGGCAATGACGGCTCGGTGTTTTACTTTCGGACGGACAAAGATGCGCCGCGCGCCAAAGTCGTCAAGGTCGATGCATTGGCAACTACCAAAGGCTGGAGCGAGGTCGTTCCCGAAACCGTCGACACACTTAATGGCGTCAGTTTTATAAATGATCAGCTTGTCCTAAATTATCTGCATGACGCCCACACCAAGATCAATATAGTCGAGACAAGCGGCAAGTTCGTTCGCGAGGTCAAGCTTCCGGGCATCGGCTCGGCTGGAGGCTTTAACGGCAAGCGCTATGACCACGAAACGTTCTACAGTTATTCGAGTTTCAACGCACCGCCGACGATCTACCGCTACGACATGAAAACCGGCGACAGCAAGATCTTCCGTCAGGCGAAGGTCAAGTTCGATCCTTCTCAATACAAAGTCGAGCAGGTCTTTTACACAAGCAAGGACGGCAAGACGCGCGTGCCGATGTTCCTTGCTTACAAGAAAGGCATCAAGATCGACGGACAAAACCCGACGTTGCTTTACGGTTACGGCGGTTTCAATGCCGCGATGACGCCGTTTTTTTCGGCTGCGAATATCGCGTGGCTTGAGATGGGCGGCATTTACGCGGTTGCGTGCATTCGCGGCGGCAGCGAGTACGGACGCGCCTGGTGGGAAGGCGGCTCTCGGCTCAACAAGCAAAACACATTTGACGATTTTGCGTGGGCGGCGAAATGGCTCATCAAAAACAAATACACCTCGACGCCTAAACTCGCTGTCAACGGCGCTTCGAACGGCGGCCTGCTCGTCGGAGCGGTCCTCAATCAGCATCCCGACCTTTTCGGAGCGGCGATAGCGGAGGTCGGCGTTATGGATATGCTTCGCTTTGACAAGTTCACCATCGGTTGGGCATGGAAATCTGACTACGGTGACCCGGCCAACGCCGCCGACTTCGCAGCGATGTACGCCTACTCGCCCTACCACAACATCAAACCCGGCACGCGCTTTCCCGCAACGCTCGTCACCACCGCCGACCACGACGACCGAGTCTTCCCCGCCCACAGCTTCAAATACGCCGCCGCAATGCAGTCCGCCCAAACGGGAAGTGCACCGGTGCTCATCCGCATCGAAACCAAAGCCGGCCACGGCGCCGGCAAACCGACTGCAAAACAGATCGAAGAATCCGCCGACCATTATGCGTTCTTGATAAAGAATTTAGGGATGAAATAGCGTTAAGGTTTGGAACACCTGGCACGGGTGTATTGCCTTTTCCAGGTGTTCCAAAATTACACGAAAGAGAATCTTCACTAGTAATTACTAATTAATAATCATTAATTAGTAATGAGACAAAGAACGCGATGGCCACTGTATAAAATAACGCTATATATATTTATATATAATGTATATACCAACCTTAAATATCGAGTTCGATCACCTATTTCGCGAAAAACGAATACGAATCATTAGATTCTCGCGAAACAACTGAAAATTGCAGCATTTTGCGTTTGGAACATTTGGAATGCCCGTACACCTGTTTACGCATGTTCCAGATGCGACAGTAAGCCCGTTATTTGTGAAACGTGCAGAATTCGTTTGGCTCTTTGCCCTCGCGGAAGGTTTTGGGTAGTTTGTCGGGGCAGTTGACTGTGGCGCGCAGGGCGGTTATGGGGCAGAGCATTACAGTTACGCCCCCGCCGCTTTCGGACGGACTGGAGCGGCGAGCATCTCTGCTCGCCGAACGCGGCGAAGTCGGGTCTTGAGGCTCGCTGCTCTCTTGCCATGTTTCTTCTAGCGGCGTCGGCGTGCGGGACGGAAGTTGGCCGGCTTCGCCGTCGGGGTTTTCATCCTCAACGGGCAGGACCGAGCGGTTCGGGACAGTTCCGGCGATGAACAGTTCGATGCGGCGAAATTCTGCGGGAACGTCGGTTACATAAATCTCAGCGGGCGTCGGCTCCGGTTCTTCGTAGTATTGGGAATACTCGTTCGGCGTTTTCTTGGGCGAAGGCGAAGGCGTCGGACTTGGGCTGTCGGTTGCGTCGAGCTCGCGGATCAGGCCGCCGGTGCGGATGTCGATCTCGGCTTTTTTGATGTTGGCGGGCATCGTCCAGTCGCCGTTCCATTCGGGATGCATGCGGAGAGCTTCCTTCATAAAATCCGCCCAGACGGGCATCGCCGAATCCGAACCCTTCATCCCGAGGTCATCGCCGTTGTCAAAGCCGACATATACCACGCACACAAGCTCCGGCGTAAAACCCGCGAACCATCCGTCACGCGAAGTTCCCGTCTTTCCCGCAAACGCCGTCTTGCCCGGATTATTGCGAAAGCCCCAGCCTTGCGCCTGCGCCGCCGTGCCGCGATTTATCACGTCCTTCATTATGTCGTCCATCACGTATGCGACATCCGGCCGCACGACATTCTTGCGATCGGGCGTGGCGGCAATCGTCGTCCGTCCGTCGCCTGAAGTGATGCGCGTGATCGGCATCGGAGCAACTCGGTCGCCAAGATTGGCAAACATCGTGTAAGCCGTGGCAACCTGCAGCGGCGAAGCTTCCGCCGTGCCAAGCGCCATCGACGGATACGCTTTGTCAACCTTTGGCAATCCGGCTTTGGCGGCGAGATTCATCACCTTGCCGATATTCAATTGCGTCGCGATATCGACCGTGATTACATTCTTGCTTTTTACAAGCGCGTCACGCAGCGTCGTTTCCTTGTTAGAGAAAAAGTCGCCGAAGTTTCCCGGTGTGTAACTTTCCGTGCCGTAAGTGAACGTCTTCTTTTCGTCTTTAAGCACGCTTGCCGCCGTGAATTCCCGCGAGCCGGAATCGTAAGCGGAGTTGATCGCCGCCGCATAAACGAACGGCTTAAACACCGAACCCGGCTGACGCATCGCATCAGTCGCACGATTAAATTGATTCGCGAGATAATCGCGTCCACCAACCATCGCGACAATCTCGCCCGTCTTCGGACGAATCGCGACGAGCGATGCATTCAGTCCTTCCTTTTTCGGAAAATACTTATCCAGCGCAGTGAGCCGCTTGTTGACGATCTCATAAGCGATCCGCTGCAGGTCGGGGTCGATCGACGTGTAAACCCGCAGATGCTGCAATGCCTCAGGATCGTTAACCATCTTTGGCAATTCTTCGATGACGTGCTGCGAGAAGTAGGGCATACCCTGCAAATCTTTTGTGTTCGATATTTGTTTCAGAACTATCTCTTCGCTGCGATATGTCGGAAGTTGGTCGGACGAAATCTCACCGGTTTGCGCCATCGACTCCAAAACCTGATTGCGACGCTCTGTAACTCTCGGAAGATCCTTGTAAGGATTGTAACGATTCGGGCTTCGGATAATGCCGGCGATAAACGCCGATTCAGGCAGAGTCAATTGCGACACGTCTTTGCCGAAATATGCATTGGCCGCTTCGCCGACGCCGTAGATCGACACGCCCGATTGCTGGCCTAGATAGATCTGATTCGCATACAGTGTGAAGATGTCCTGCTTGGAGAGACGCGTTTCGAGGATGAGCGACATGTAAGCTTCTGTCACTTTTCGCTCGATGGTTTGCTCACGCGTAAGCAGCAGATTTTTGACAAGCTGCTGCGTGATAGACGAGCCGCCCTGATTCGCAAGCGGCGAGCCGTCGTCGCCTTCATAACGCCGCCACAACGCACGCGCGATGCCGCGAAAATTGACGCCGTAATGTTCAAAAAATGCGCGATCTTCGGTGTTCGTTATTGCCTTAACAAGATGCGGCGGCAGGTCGTTGAACTTGACCGTTTTCCGACGCCCGTCGCCTTCGGCGGCGATCGAGCTGAGGATTTTAGGCTCAAGCTTTGCTTCGTTGACCTGCGCACTTGTATCTCGGTCGCCAATGGCCGCGACGGACTTCTGCTCTTTTCCAAATTTGACGGTCAACGATGGAAAGACTTTTTTGCCGTCAATGAAAGCTGTCATTCCAGGCTCAATTCCAACGATGTCGCCCTCAACAACGTAACGGCTGCGCGAAGCGTCAGCCTGGTTATTTCGCTCGATATAGCCGGCCGATTTCAGGTAATCAACCAGCTCAGCAATCGTCAAACTCTCACCTGTCTTTAACAATTTTGGAGCGGAATAAATTCCGGCTGACGAAGTAAAGACTTCGCCGCTGAGCAGTTTTTGATCAATGCGGCCGGAGAACTCGAACCAAAAATACGTCAGCGTCAAAAACACGCCAAGCACAAGAAGCAGCACAGCCGACGCTGTCCATACGTTAAAAACCAGCCGCAAAAATCTCCGAAATCTCGACTCCGGTGGTGCCTGGTATGACGAAGCACTGCGGCGCGCCTTGACCCAACCCTTCGGCGGCATCTTCGACTTTGTGCTTTTTACAATATTTTGGTCGGACATTCCTTAGTGGAGCTTTGCGGGAGATGCGGACATTCAATTAGAAGTCGCTCCTAAAATTCTATCAAATTTTGCAATCTATAAAAGAATTTTTAACGCAAAGACGCTAAGACGCAAAAGATCTTTATTAATAGAAACTCAGTTTTGGTTTTTCTTTGCGTCTTTGCTCCTTTGCGACTTTGCGTTAAATTCTTATTGCTTCATTATTTAGATATGAAGATACTCGTCACCGGCGGCAGCGGTTTTCTTGGTACGCATGTTCGGCGATTTTTTGATGCCGTTGATATGTCGCGAAGATCGAATCTGGACATTCTGAATAAGCAGGATGCGGCGATCGTTCGCGATTATGATGTTGTGATCCACCTTGCAGCGCTGCTCGACAAATCGCCGGAAAATGCAGATGAGGTTTTTCGAACTAATGTTGAAGGCACGGTCAACCTGCTGCGTGAGATGAAGGAGAACGCGGTGTTTATCTTCGCCTCTACAAAAGACATTTACGGCCGGTTTGCCGATAATTATCCGCAGGTTTCCGAAGATTGCGAGATCGTTTATTCAGGCCAATCGCCGCTCGAATGGTCAAAGCTGATCGCCGAATGCTATGTCGAATATTATGCTCACGCGAGGAATTTCCGCTCGTGCATCTTTCGACTATCGACCATTTATGCACCAAAGAGCGAAGACAACACGCCGAATTTTGTCGGCCATTATGTTGACGCAATAAACATGGGCGAGCGTCTGCGGCTGCCGGCGAACGGCTCGCCGCGACGCGATCTCCTTCATGTTGACGATTTTTCACGAGCGTGCTCAGGATTTATCGAGTCCGTCATCCGACACGGCCTCTACAACCTCGGCGGCGGACAAGCAAATGCCGTGACACTGCGAGAGTTGATCGACAAGATGGAAAAAGCCTCAGGATTACAGGCCGTGATTGATAAAGAAAACCCTTTGCCGGCTCCGGTTCCGATGAATTACGTTACTGACATCAACCTTGTAACGCAAGAGCTGGGTTGGAAACCTCAGATTGCGTTAATCGAAGGTCTGAAGACTTTATTTTAGCCGCAGATAAACGCAGATAACGCAGATCCGAACAAGAAAGGATTGAATCTGCGTTAATCTGCGGCAAAAAATTCTTAATGAAAATACTAGTTCGGGGTACTAACTGGATAGGTGACGCGGTGATGTCGATTCCGGCATTGCGGGAATTGCGGCGCATTTTTCCTGATTCTCATATCACGCTGCACACTCGGTCGTGGGCGGAAGGGTTGTTTCGCGACGTGGATTTTATCGACGAGTTAGTAACATTCGACAAGCATCGCTGGAAGATCAAAGACGTTTATGACAATTCGCAATTTCTGCGCGACGATAAATATGAACTTGCGATTCTTTTGCCAAACTCATTCGAATCTGCGCTGACATCTTTTTTAACGCGTATTCCGCGCCGCTTTGGTTACAACAAAGATGTGCGGGGCTTGCTATTGACCGATCCTATCGCTATTCCCGAATGGAAAAATCGAAAGCATGAAGTTTTTTACTATCTGCATCTCATTGCCGAAGCCGAGCGGAGGATTCTTGGCCGCGATACCGTTTCTCTATCATTCCCAAACACCCGTCTCGATATTTCGGAAGAGCGAAAGAATGAAGCGAAACAGCAGCTTGCTAATTTTGGTGTCGATCTCACAAATAAAACCGTCGCCCTCGGCGTCGGATCGACCAATTCCCGCGCAAAGCGTTGGCTGCCGGAACGTTACGCCGAGTTGAATGACAAACTGCAAATCGTCACAGATGCAAATGTAATTTTGGTTGGATCAAGTGACGAAAAGGACGTTGCGGACTCGGTTGCAAAACTCTGCACAAAACCAACGATAAATATCACAGGTCAGACCGATCTTGCGGAAGCCGCGGCGATCCTGAGCGTGGTCGATTTGTTTATCTCAAATGACATGGGACTTGCGCACGTTGCGCCGGCAGTCGGAACGCAAACAATTGTGATCTTCGGCCCGACGAATTCTGTAATGACAAGGCCATATTCCGAGAACGCAGAAATTATTAGGAAGGATGTAGAATGTGCGCCGTGCATGCTGCGTGATTGCCCGATCGATCATCGCTGCATGACGCGGATCACGGTCGACGAGGTATTAGAAGCTGCAACAGAGAGATTAAATGCTCAAATGCCAGCACACAATTTTACAGGATAGACACGATGAACATGATGTATTGGAAATCTCATAATAACTACAAACTAATATCCTGAGTATCCTGTCCATCCTGTTAGAAAACTTTTGATTATGAAAAACCCAGTAGTATTTCTTGACCGCGACGGGACGCTGATCGAAGAGGTAAATTACTTGTCGCGCGTCGAAGATCTGCGCCTTTTTCCGTTTACCGCAGACGCTGTGAAATTACTTAAAGACAATGGTTTTCTCGTCATCGTCGTGACAAACCAGTCCGGCATTGGCCGCGGTATTTTTGACGAAGCTTCTGTGCATGCGATCCATGAAAAAATTCAGTCTGAAGTTTCGGGAATGATTGACGCCTTTTATTTCTGTCCGCATTTGCCGTGCGACGGTTGCAAATGCCGAAAGCCAAATCTCGGCATGATTGAATCCGCCATGGCCGATTTTGATATTGACCTTAATAATTCGTGGATGGTCGGTGATAAAAAAATAGATGTCGAAACTGGCCGAGCAATGAACCTAAGAACTGCTTTGGTGTTAACAGGTTACGGGCAGCAACATAAGACAATACTTGAATGCCTTCCAGAGATAATTTCGGACAATCTGGGAGACGCTGCCTCAAGGATCCTTGAATCAATATTACGGGCGGAAACGCGAGTATGAACGAGCGTGCGGCTAAATCATTATATGCACGCTCGTTCACACTCGCGTTTCCGCCCGTTTGGGAAATTAGCTTCGTCCAAAATCATCTTCCAGTCTTTCAATATCGTCTTCGCCGAAATAATCGCCGGTTTGCGTCTCGATAAAAATGAGCATTTCAGTAGGTTCAGGATTCTCGACGCGATGAGCGTCGCCGCGGGCGACGTCGATCGATTCACCGGCTTTGACTAGAATTTCGTTGCCGTTTAGTGTTACTTTAGCTATACCGCGCACGACGAACCAATGTTCGGCGCGGCGGGAATGCCGCTGGTAGCTCAGCCGCTTTCCGGGTAAAACTTCGAGCCTCTTTACTTTGTAATTATCACCCTCGTCAATGACGGTGAAACTGCCCCAAGGCCGCTGATCGTATGCGGGCGAATTATTCTGATTTTCGGTAGTTTCCATTTTGCTCGCGTCAAGCGATATGTTCAGTTTAGACGAAAAGGCCGCCGCCGCCAATTCAAAACAGATGCAGCGAATTCAAACGCTTATCATAGGGCGTTTGTTTGCGATCTTTCTTCTGCTTGTGACGAGTTGGTTCTGGTACAGCGGGACGCTGAAACTTTCGTTTGAGAGTTTTCCGCAAGGTGTTTTTCTTGTCTTCCTCATCTCGGTCGGACTGACGATCATTTACTTTTTTTTATTACGCCTGAGTAAAGAATTCTCGTGGCAGATTCGCACTCAGTTCTTTCTCGACGCGCTTTTGATAACGTGGCTCGTTTGGCGAACCGGCGATCTGACTTCGCCTTACATAACGCTCTATATCGTCCTCATAGGCGTTGCAAGCTTTTTTCTCAAACCGCTTTCGACGCTTTTGATGGCTGGGTTTTGTGTATTGTTGTTCATCACGTTGACCCTGCTTACGCATACGGCTTTGATCGAAACATACGGACAGACGCAACCGATCGTCAAGGCCGTCCAGATAGTCAGTTTTCATGTCGTCGCGTTTTTTGTGGTCGGACTGCTCGCATCCCGATTGTCAGATCGGCATTCATCCGGCGAGCAGCTTGCAGAAACGGCCAAAACACTCGCCAGCCTTCGCCTGCTGCATGAACGCATCGTCGAATCGATTCGCTCCGGCCTGATAACAACCGACCTCGAAGGCACGATTTACACCTTTAACGCCGCCGCGACCGAGATCACCGGTTACAGGCTCGACGAGATGCAGGGGAAATCGATCAATTCCCTTTTCGGCGATATACGCGAACAGATCGATCTCTCGCTGGCCGCAGCCGGCGAAGGTGAACAATTGCCTCGGTTCGAATGCGACCTGCTCACGCCGGAAGGCTTTGCCGTGCGAATCGGTTACTGCGTGATGCTTTTGTTTTCTGAGTCGCACGAAGCAACCGGTTTGATTATTACTTTTCAGGATCTGACAGAGATTCGCTCGATGGAGGAAAGCGTTCGTCGAAAGGATCGTCTCGCTGCCGTTGGACGCGTCGCCGCCGGGCTGGCTCACGAAATACGAAATCCGCTCGGCGCCATGCGGGGCGCGATCCAGGTGCTCGAATCGAAAATACCCGCTGAACCTGTTGAAACTGGCTTGATGGACATTATTCTGAAAGAATCCGACCGGCTCAACAGCATTATCACAAATTTCCTCGGCTACGCGCGGCCGATGGCGGCGACGTTTTCCGAGACAAATGTCGGCGAGGCAATACAAGATACGATTACGCTCCTGCGACACAGCCCTGATGTAAAAGAGCATCACAAGCTGACTGTTAATATCTCAGACGAGCCGGTTAATATTTCGGCCGACATCACGCAGTTAAAGCAGATATTTTGGAATCTTGCGCGAAACGCGCTCCAGGCGATGCCAGACGGCGGCGAGCTTATCGTCAGCGTCGAGACGTTGCCGAACAAACGCATCCGCATCACTTTCGAAGACACCGGAATAGGAATGTCGCCCGATCAGGTCGAGCAGCTTTTCGAGCCTTTTTCAAATTCGACGACCGGCGGCACCGGCCTCGGCCTTTCGATCGTTTATCAAATCGTGCGCGATCATAACGGTATAATCAACGTCCGGAGCCGCGAAGGCAAAGGAACGATAATCACCGTCGATATGCCAAAGGAAAATCGCCGTGCTTCTCTCGATTCATCGAATGGCTCAAAAGCGGACGAAGCACCGTCTAGGCTAAAAGAATTTTTGAATGTCGCAAAGTCAGAACCGCCTGCGTAAGCTGGCGGCCAGACTGTCGCACCAGAATCTCGTCTGAGAACGAGCGTGTCGATTCCTCATCGGCGAACTAGCCGCCCGCTTACGCAGGCGGTTCTGACATATTCTTCTTGAATTTCTGCCATAGAATCTGTGACAATAGAAGTAATGGCGTTATTTGCGAAACGCCGCGTCCATTCCCTCTTTTCAATTAATCTAGGCCTTTTCCATGTCAAACATATTAATCGTTGACGACGAGCAAAGTTACCGACAGCTATTGAGCCTTGTTTTCGAGAGCGAAGGCAACAAGATTCGGACCGCAATGAACGGGCGTCAGGCTCTCGATCTGCTGCAGGAAGAACCTGCGGAAGTGATAATTTCCGACGTAAAAATGCCCGATATGGACGGCATCGAGATGCTGCGCGCCGTTCGCGAAACTCAGCCCGACATTGGCGTGATCCTCATGACCGCGTTCGCATCGGTCGAGACTGCCCGCGAAGCATTTAAGCTCGGAGCCGATGATTTTATTACAAAACCGTTCGACGTCGAAGAGTTAAAACTGATCGTTCGAAAAACTCTTGAAAAACAGGCTCTCATTGTCGAAAATCGCGCTTTTAAGCGTGCGCAGCGCGAGCGTGGCAGCGTAAAAAACATTATCGGCACGTCGGCCGTGATGAATGCGATCTTTCAAATGATCGAGACGGTTGCCGAAGTGCAATCAACGGTTTTGGTTACGGGCGAGAGCGGAACCGGAAAGGAACTGGTCGCAAGAGCGATTCACGATCTCAGCCCTCGCGCCGAAAAGCCGTTTATCTCTATCAACTGCGGTGCTTTTACCGAAACACTGCTGGAATCGGAATTATTCGGGTATATGAAAGGGGCGTTTACCGGAGCGAATACAAACCGAAAAGGCCTGTTCGAAGCCGCTCACGGCGGGACGATTTTCCTCGATGAAATTGGCGAAATGTCTCCGGCGATGCAGGTCAAACTTTTACGTGTCCTTCAGGAGCGGCGTGTCAGGCCGGTCGGAGCACATGATGAATTACCTATTGACGCCCGCGTTATTGCTGCCACAAACAGGGACTTGAAACAGATGAGCGACGAAGGCACGTTTCGCGAAGACCTTTTCTATCGCATTTCGGTCATACCGATGCACTTGCCGCCATTGCGCGAACGCAAAGACGACATTGGCGAGTTGATTGACCATTTTGTCAAAAAGTTCTGCGATCAGGCCGGGAAAAATCTAACGATCTCGCCAAAAGCCGTCCAAATCCTCGAAAATTACGCCTGGCACGGCAACGTCCGCGAGCTTGAACACACGATCGAGCGTGCCGTCGCCCTCGAACGTTCCGACGAAATTCAGCCCGAACAGCTTCCCGATCATGTTACGAATTACAATCCGCAACGCATAAATGCCGAGTTCGATCTGCCCGACACCGGTATAAATCTCGTCAGCCATCTCGACAATCTCGAAAAAACCTACGTCGTCGAAGCCCTCAGAAAAACCGCCGGAAATCAAACAAAAGCCGCCGAACTGCTCCAGATGCAGGTTCGTTCCTTGCGTCACCTCCTCGATAAACACAGCATTCGCAGCTTATCCGCGCAGATGAGAAGCTCGGAGTAATGGTCTGGAGTCGTGAAAGTCTTAAGTCTTAAGTAGGAAGGAGTTTCTGACGCAGTGCGTATAACATACGGCAAACTTCTTCCAATGTCGTGTAAATCTCGTCGAAGGTTTGCTGTGTGATGTAATTGAGATCTAGAGCAATATAAAGATGCGATTGAACTTCATAAGCCGAACCGTGAGCAATATTTAGAAAATTGGCAAACTCTTTATCCGAATTCCTTCCAAAACCCTCCGCAATATTCGCCATAATCGAAATGCTTGCCCGTCTTATCTGTCCGCGTAGGTCGTAATCTTTTGAAAAGTCACCTTTGACAGTTTCCTTATAAATTTGTTTGACCGCCTGTCTCGACTTCTGCCACGCTAATATATCCTCGAATTTTCTAAAACCCGCCATATCCTTTCTCCTTTTGTAATGTATTCCAGTTGTGCCTAAGGCTTCAGACTCCAGACTTACGACTTAAGATTGCCCCAGTGCCATTAATTGTCATACTTCCTTGCCAAAAAGTGTTAATAAAACCGGTCAAAAACCAATATTACCAACAATTAAAAAAGCTTATCAAGCCCGTAACCTGCTGCATACTCAAGACTTAAGACTTTCCCGCCTCCAAACTCACATCGTGGCACACGTGTTGATAATACCCTTGTGGCCTGGGAAAGGTACATATTTCAAAACTTTAGGAGATTGTGAATTAAAATGAAAAATCAGAAAGGTTTCTCGCTTATCGAACTTTTAATCGTTGTTGTCATTATCGGTATTATTGCCGCTATTGCGATCCCGAATTTGCTTGCCGCTCGTCGTTCTGCGAACGAAGGTTCCGCTGTTTCGGCTCTTCGCACGCTGCATGGTGCTCAGATGACGTATGCTTCAACTTATGGTAACGGCAACTATGCCGGGTCTACTGGAGCCATGGGCACTACGTCTTTTGGGCAGCTTGCAACGCCGGCTCTCATCGACTCAACTCTTGGCACCGGAACAAAGAGCGGATACTCGTTCGTCGGTACTAAAATCGACGCCGTAGTCGGTGCGGGCGCGGCTCCGGCTCAGTTTGGCATCTCGACAGTTCCTACAACCACGTCGGGCGTAACCCAGACAGGTTCGCGTCGCTTCGGCGTCGCCACGGACGGTGTGCTGAAGGCCGACACTACGCTCACGGCCCAATATGCCGACATTACCGCTATCAGCAACGCAACCTCGCTTAACCCCTAATAGTCTTATAATCATAAGGATCAAGAGGCTGTCTGCAAAGACGGCCTCTTTTTTTGCATCGTCGGCTTTGTCGTCTTTTATGTGCTAACATTTAGCCGCCATCTTATCTTGATACTTACCTGGTCAAAATGAATAAAACCCTGAACGCACTTGAGACGAGCCAAATTCGTTACGCTGACTGGCTTGCTCCGATCCTTGCGTTTGCTTTGATGGCACTTCTGTTTCCCTTTCCGGGTGCGCGCATGCCTTCGAGCCAGCCATGGAGAGCGGAATTACTGACGACGCTTTTTCTCATGGTCGGCGTTATTGTGTTATATCTACGCGGGAGAGAATCACTCTCGCAAATGTTCACGTTCGAACAGCGTTGGGTAAAGGTGATATTTATATGCTTCGCCGCCTTTACTGTTTGGGGTTTATTATCGGCATTTTGGGCTCAATCGGCTTACTCGGCAGGGCATCACACGCTGGTTTGGATTGAATATATTTTGTTTTTCCTTTTTGTCCGGCTAATCATTGCTCAAATGCAGAGCATACGTTTTGTCACGGGTGTTTTTTTATGGCTTTGCGGCATCATCGGTATTTTATGCATTATCGATTATGCAACGCTGCCGGATTTTAAAGCGCTCGAAGGCGTTCTCCGCGCACGGTATTCGAGCTATGCAGAGTTGCTGGTTACCGGTCTGCCGCTTGTGTGGATAACCACCGTTTACTTAAAAAAGAAAAAGCCCTTTTACATCGTAATGCTCATCGCAGCCGCAGGATGGACGGCGGCAATGTTGTCGTTGAGCAAAGGTGTATTTATCGCCGGCGTCATCGGCTTTTTATTTACGTTTATCGGCAGTCTGATCTTCGGTCTGCGGCGATTTCGCTCACGAATATTTGTTTCGGCGGCAATCTGGTTAGTCCTGACGCTCTCGGTCCAGATCGGCTTTTCTTTGCTCACGCCGATTCCCTCAACGGTTGACTACATCAGCGGCAAAGCAGACGCAACACGCGAGACATCGACGGCGCGTATTTTCGTCTGGAAGGTCGGCAAACAGATGGCTGCGGATCACTGGCTCCTGGGCGTAGGCGCCGACAATTTCGGTATTTCGTTCAACGAATCAAGAGCAGCGTATCGTCTTGCTCATCCTGCTGATCCGAAAGATGAAACTGTCAGCGATAACATCGTGGCACGCGCTCACAATGAACCGCTGCAGATCTTCGCCGAACTCGGAATTGTCGGTATCGTTTTGCTGCTGATCCCGCTTGGACTGTTTTCTTTTAAGTTATTTCAGGCATTCCTAGTAAAAGGTTTTCGAGTCTCGCCAATACTCTGGGCAGCCTTAGGCGGAATGTCTGCGTTCGCAGTAAGCTCGATGGTAAGCTCATTTTCGCTGAGACTCGTTCAGAGCGGAATTGTTTTTTTTATTGTTTTCGCTGTTGCTGTAAACGAGATCGTCAAATCGCATAAAGTTCGTGCGGATATTCAAAATCTTGAAATACCTTCGAAAATGTCCGTCGTTCCTGTTTTGTTATTCGGCATCCTACTGGCGATGCTGACAACTCATTCCCTAAAAGCAGCCGCTGAATATTATGTTTTCAAAGCCGACCGCGCATCGGATACAGAATCGGCATTAAAGCTTTATTATCGCGCCGTTAGCCTCGACCCCGACTATGCCGCAGCTTACCTGCGCGGCTCGGGGCGCAGCTATGTCGAAAAAGATTTTGCCGGATGCGCAAAACAATTACGGACGGCGATAAACCAGGGGCTTGGAGTTGTGATCACTTACTCGGCGCTTGCCGAATGCGAAACAAAAATGGGCGACATGGCTGCCGCCGAGCGAACATTCAAAAAAGCACTGAAAATCTTTCCGCGTTCCGTATTCTTGCGCGTCCGATATGCGCTTTTTCTAAATGACGAAGGCCGCAGCGACGATTCTGCCAAAGAAATCTCAACCGCCCGCACAATCGACTCGCGGCAGACTGATGGCTGGCTCAATCTAATAACGATAGGAAGCGTAAGAGCATTCTACGCCGCCCAAACCAACCCGAACCTCGCGCCGCCCGCCGAGCTTCTCCCGGCCGACGCAGTCCTGCAATATCTCGACCCGCCACCCGGTGCTGAAACCAAAAATCCCTGAAACGACAAGGAAGTTGGGCTATGCCCATCTATTTGCGGAAAAGCTCTGCTTTTCCGTTGGGTTGAAAAAAGAATTGCGGCTATGCCGCCGCTCCTCAGGATTAAAAAAATCCAGACAAGATCACTATTAGCGAAAGCGGCGGCATAGCCGCGGGAATTAGAAGAGCCACTTCGGAAAAGCAGAGCTTTTCCGCAAATAGAGAGGCAAAGCCACAATTCAAACGGTTCTTCAATGGCTTGAGAAAATGCCCGGGTTAAATTCGAGCGTAACTAAGTCGAGTTTCGACGACAAAAACATCTGAGTCTCGTCCGCCGCAGAGATCTCGACCAATCCGTCTGTCGTTGTAGCCTGCACGTCTTCATTGAGCAATATGCGCTCCCAATTAAGTGACGAAGACGAGCCGGCTTCGCCGACAACGATAAATTTCAGATTTAGAAGCAGGCCATTCTCCTCTATCGGTGTCGCTCCATAAACTGCGACCCGAAGAAGCCCGGGTTCAATCGTGCTCGCAACAACCGAAAGGCCGCGGCTGACCGTTCCAGTTAGATCAACCGGATTTATTTGGGGCTGTATGGCCGTTGAATCATATCTGAGATCGAACTCATAGGATATTATTTCCTTGCCCGCCGCTCCGTCAATATCGACAGGAATAAGTATTTCCTTGCCGGTTTGAGTTATAAGGTGAGGTGCTTTGATCTCGACTTCCCTTTCCGGGCCTCTGCCGTTTTCGATGCGGGCACCGGAATCGGTCCAATTTCCCGAAACCTCGCCCATCAACAGGGCAGAATAATCCTCGCCGGGCATGTCGTTTTCAACCGATGAATATGTTCTGTTCAACGGGACAAAGATCCAATCTCCTGAAGCTCCAGAATTTGGAAGTGAAACTGCGTAATTGGCAACTTGCGCAGCATCGAACGATGAAATTCCGCCGTTTCCGCTCACATCGGCAACTATTTGCTGCGTTGTATTAAGGTTTGGGGGGCCGACAACGTGCTGCGCAATTCTCGCAGCATCGAACGAGGATATCGAGCTATTCAGACCACCGGATTTTGACGGCGTGACGGTGTAAGAACCAGAACCAAAGCCGGTCAATGAATACGTACCGGAACTTCCAGTGACATCGGAAACCGGCGGCGAACCGGCACCGTCAACTGCGACGTTTGAAACAAACCGCGTTGCCGGCGACCCGATAGCGTTGCCGTAGCTAATCGTTCCTGAGATCACGGGCGGCGGAGTCGGGGTGTTTGTCGCGGAGTTTGTCGGTGTTGCCGTATTTGTTGAAGTGTTGGTCGGTGTAAATGTATTCGTCGCAGTAGCCGTCGGCGTGAAGGTATTTGTCGCCGTCGGTGTTGGCGTAAACGTGTTCGTCGCGGTGGGCGTAAATGTATTGGTAGCGGTAGGAGTAGAAGTATTCGTTTGTGTCGGCGTAAATGTATTCGTCGCTGTCGCCGTCGGAGTAAAAGTATTTGTAGCCGTCGGCGTCGGTGACGATCCGCCGACGCAGGATGGAAACTTGAACGAACCTATGCGCATCCGCCACTTGTTTGGGTCACTTACCGGGTAGTATTCGTTAACATACCAGAATGTGCAATCGTCGGTCGGATCGATATTCATCGAGCTGTAATCGCCCCAGCGTTGAGTGGTGTTCGGTGTGCCGGTAACCTGTGCGCCAGTGCCATTGATGATCGCCGCCTCGCCCTGGGGCATTGTCCCAGCCGGATCACTCGCTAAACGCCCAGTGTACCAGACGCTGGGGAAGATAGTTGCGTTCGAAGCGCTGTAACCCAGAGCCATATTGCCGCTGGCGTCCATTGCTATCGAACCCATCCAGCGGTGAATACCGTCGGTGATGCCCGGAGCATATGTGCCCTGCTGAAAAATCGATGGCGTTCCCGCGCCGTTAACGCGCAACTCATACCATCGGATGCCGGACATCGTCGTGGACGCTTCAATCGACTGGTTGGTTACAAGCGATTGATGAGTGCCGTAATTACGGTAAGTCAGGCGCCAAGTGGGGCGTTGGCGGTAGCCGAGGTGATCAATCCTGTTGGTAGTACTCGGTTGAGGAATGCAAGCCCTGCCCGAGCAGAACGCCGGAATCGTATCGACCGCCGCGACCGGCAGCGTGTGCGTAAGCAAGAATGTCGAGCTTGCTGGGACGGCAAAGTTGGCAGTGAATTTCCAGAAACTCAATGCGTCACTCGGTGCGCCGTAGCCAGCCCCGTTGTCCATGCTGCCGACAAAATAGTTTGGCGAATTCACGGGCGCCAATGTCGATCCGTCGAGATCGGAAGGCAGCAAACCGTCGCCGACATTGTAAGCCGTCGCTCCGGGAGCTACAAGGAACGAGACCACTTGCGCCGCCGGATTGCCGGCAACTAACTGTGCACGATTAACGGCATAGGCACCGACGCCGGCAAACGCCGCGCCTGCAAATTCGCGTGTGCTGATATACAGAGCATCGTTCCACATCCCGTACTTTGGATAATCGGGAAAGTTAGTGCCTGTCGAAAATGCGTATCTGTAATAAGTGCCCGTCGGATTACCCGTCGTCGAGATCGCGACACAATTGAAATAGGTCGGTCCGGCCGCCGTGAACTGAGTCAATATCCAACGGTCGTCCAATTGATCATATATAACGACAGGATCGCCCGCATTCTCGGTTTCACATCTTCCGCCAAAACCTGCCCAGATCGTGTTGATGTTTGCCGGTCCAAAAACGGACGATCCGCTTTTGTTAAAGATCCGAAACTGTGAATTTGACATCGCAACATAGTGATTAGGTCCGACATCACCGACAGGATCCGGCGGCGAACAACCGTTGGTGCATCCGAGGATCGCGTCAAAGCTCAAGATCGGCGTAGGCATCACCAACGGTGCAAAAGGTGTCGTGACAGACTGCACCGCTTCGTCCGGTTCCTGCGGTCCAAGCGGTCCCGAACGAATGTTATTTCGTTCTTCAAATTTACTGCGTTCGCGTTCTTCCTTCGCGGGATAACCGATCAACGTGGTCAGAGGCGGCGAGACATCGAACCTTTCGGCGACCTTAACGCCGCGATACATTCCCCGGGCAGAAAAATCTTGATTCACAACGGAATTCGACTGTGTCGAAACGACATTTCCTGTCGTCATGAATAAAAAAAAGAGCACGCCGATCACTGCAGCCGGAGCTAGCCGGCCTACGATCAAGCGTGACGACAATTGGTTTTTTGGCATATCAAGAATATCCTTCTGCTGCCGACTTTTCCGGTGCGCAGATAATTTTTACTATGGTTTCTAGTATAAACCCGATCTCGCAACTATGAAAGGAAATTTATCCCATATCATATAAAGTCAGAATGCGGGTGAATTTATGATAAAATAGTGCTGGCTCAGCGCTTGTCTCTGCGGCCTTTAGTCCCAATTATCACAACAAATGCCTAACGAAGGAAGTGGATCCCTGTCCCGAATCTTTGCCATAGCGAAAAATGCCTTTCGCGAGGCTGTTCGTGACCGCATCCTTTACAATCTGATTCTCTTTGTTCTGCTGATCACGGCGAGCGCGATCTTCCTCGGCGAGATGACCGCCGGACAGGAAGCACGCGTGATCGTAAATCTCGGGCTCGGGACAATGCTTGTTTTCGGAGCGTTTATTTCGATCTTTGTCGGAGTCAGCCTGGTTTGGAAGGAGATAGAAAAGCGAACTGTTTATTCCATCTTTTCCAAACCGGTCGGTCGCGGCGAGTTTATCGTCGGCAAGTATCTCGGGCTGTGTCAGACCTTGCTTGTGAACGTCGCGGTTATGGGAATCGGTGTGACGCTCGCATTGCTTTATGTGGGCGGAGGGAAATTCGCGTTATCGATTTGGCAAGCGGCTTTGTTGATTTTTCTCGAGTTAACAATACTGACTGCGGTTGCAATAATGTTCTCTTCATTCTCAACGCCGGCTTTGTCTGCTCTCCTGACATTTTTTATTTTCATTATCGGCCATTTCAGCGCCAGCCTGCGCGACCTGGCACAGGTAATCGAATCGAGACCGGCCAAACTCGTTTTCGACGCCATCTATTATCTGCTGCCAAACTTGTCGCATTTCAGTTTCAATACCGAAGCTTCAAACGGCATGACGCTTCCCCTTTCAATGCTCGGCGGAGCCGTGCTTTACGCCGCGATCTACAACATTATTCTTTTGACCGCCACAGTACTTATTTTTAGCCGCCGCAATTTTAAGTGATGCGAGAAAGCGTTGTGAAAAATATCGTGTTCCCTGCCGCGATCATCATCGCCGGATTTGCGGCGGTCATTTTTCTTAGCGACCGCATTATCGAAGCACGCCCGTCAATCGCTGACGGTTACGAAGACACCGACCTAGCCATAAACGGTTCGCAAATGAAAGGCTATGCTCTGGGCATGGAAGGCTTGCTTGCGGATTTTTATTATATGCGTGCGCTTCAGTACATCGGTGACAAGATTATAAATGCAAAATCCGATTTCATCGACATCGAAAATCTTCGCAATTTGAATCCGCGTCTTCTGTACCCGCTGCTCGATAACGCAACCGATCTCGATCCGAATTTCATTGAGGCGTATTCATACGGCTCGCTGGTTTTGCCGGCCATCGATCCGGAAAAGGCGATCGATCTTGCCTCCAAAGGAATAAACAATAACCCTAACGAATGGCGCCTCTATCAGTATCTCGGCTACACCTATTGGCGGTTAAAACGTTACGATGAGGCTGCGGAAACTTACGAAAAGGGCGCGCAAATCGTCGAATCCGGGCCCTTTATGAAGATGATGGCGGCGACGATGAAAACCGAAGGCGGCAGCCGCGAAACAGCACGGGCGATCTATCGTCAAATGTATGAATTCTCTGATGACGAAATGGTGAAGCTCACTGCCGAGCGCAAACTTCAACAATTCGATTCGTTGGACGAGCGTGAGTTGATGGACCAGGCTCTTGAAGATTTCCAGCAGAAAAACGGGCAATGTGCGAACAGCCTGCACGATATTTTGCCGACGTTAATGAAACTAAAATTGCCCGGAGGACGCGAATTTCGTGTCGATAGAATGAATAATTTGGTCGATCCGACAGGTGCTCCCTATCTCCTCGATAAGAAAACTTGCCGTAGCCAGATAGACGCGGCCAAGACCGGATACGCGCTGCAACAATAAATGCCTGCACCTAACCGCTATAAATTTATTCTGCTGATCGCCGCCATCTCGATCGCCGCGATGCTGCCTGCTTATTACTATGGTGTTCCGAGCGGCAACGATCAGCGGCAGCATTATCAGTTTGCTTACACCGTTTATGAATCGCTCAGCTCCGGCGTCTTGTATCCGCATTTTGCTCCGGACACTAATCACGGCTTTGGCGATTATGGAATCAGATTTTATCCGCCGCTGACTTACTATTTACTGTCTGCTGGTTATTATATCGTCGGAGATTGGTCAGTTGCCAGCCTGATTGTTTTCACGCTTGTCCTTTTCTTTAGCGGTCTCGGCGTATTTTTGTGGGTTCGAGAACACTTTGACGAGCGTCACGCCGTGATCGCAGCCTTTCTCGCCATTGTCGCGCCGTTTCATCTTAACGAACTTTATAACAATGGACTGTATGCCGAATTTGTCGCCTCGGCGGTTGTTCCTTTTTGCTTTTTGTTTGTAACCCGACTTTGCCGCGACGCGAAATGGAGCGACACTGTCGCGCTTGCTGTCGCTTATGCTCTGCTGATTCTGAGCAATCTGCCGATGACGGTAATTTTTTCAATTACCTTGGGCGTTTATTCCCTGCTCATGCTGCAAAGAAGCAGTTTAGTTTCGTCTGTCGTGAAACTTGCCGTGGCCGTCGCAATGTCTGTTGCGATGACTTCATTTTCCTGGTCACGATGGATCACTGAGATGGAGTGGCTCGCTCATACTTCGCAAACATATCTTTCGACGACATGGGACGCAAGCAGGGATTTTCTCCTGCTGCCCTCGCATTTTCTACAGTTTAACGAGGCCGGTTCCGATCTTTGGCTGGCTGACATAATGCTGATCGCGTCTCTGCTCATCACGGTGCCGACATTTATTTATTTGTACAGAAACTCCGAACTTAAAAACAAATTCATCTATGCATCGACTCTGACTTTGGCGGTAGCCGTATTTCTCACAACGCCGCTTAGCCTTTTCATTTGGCAAAACTTTTCGCTTATTCAAAAAGTACAATTCCCTTGGCGGTGGTTGGCCGTGGTTTCCCTTTTTGCCCCGACTATCGCTTCGATCGGAATAATTCGGGCATCGGACGCGCTAAAACTCGCTCAAAATAATTTAGCCGCGATCGGCCTTGCTTCTTTGTTGGTTCCCTTCTTTTTCGCTTCGGTTTTTTTAATGCGTGGCGCTGTTTACACATCGAACGCCGAATTAGCCGAGATGGTTGCGACCGTACCCGAAAGCGAGGGCTGCGATTGCTGGTGGCCGACGTGGGCTAAAAGCGGAGCATTTTCACAAAAAACGCCGCTGGATATTCCCGACCGAAATGTCGTTTCTTTCTCTGCGTCTGCGACCGGCAGGCGTTTCGCCGTCGATGAAGGCACGGCTTCGACCGCCGTCATCAGGGCGTTTTATTACCCGCGATGGCAGGCTGAGATCAACGGCAAGTCCGCTACCGTTCGCCCGGATGAATTTGGCCGGATGACAATCGATGTCCCTTCGGAATCTGCCGAGGTGCATTTAAAGTTTGTCGAGCCCGGCTATGTCTCCACGGCAAATGTCATATCGCTCATCGCGTGGATAACTGCTCTGCTATGTTTAGTTGCCGCTTTCTTTAAAAAGGAGGTGATTACAAAATGACCTCAAGTAGTAATCGCCTGCCGGCAACTCATGCTTTTTTGATCGCCGTGATCTCGTTCGCCGTATTCGTTCCCGTGCTGATATTTGGTTTTCCGGGAAACTCCGGTGACTTTCGTCATCATTTTCAAATCTCGCAGGCACTGAATTATTCAATCGAATACGGCTCGTTTTTTGCGGATTGGGTCTTCCAGGAAAACAATGGATACGGCGCGGTGACGGTACGATTTTATCCGCCGCTGCTGCATTATTTTTCCGCCATCGGTAAAACAATAACAGGCGACTGGATATTGGCGTTTTATCTGACATTCTCGATCTGGTCGCTGATTGGCGGATTGGGAATGTACTTGTTTGCTAACGATCTATTAAAAAACAAAAAAGCGGCGTCCTTGGCAGCGAGCCTTTTTTTGCTTTCGCCGTATCACTTTACACAGGCTTACAGCGCAGCGATGCTAGGCGAATTTGCCGCGTTGTCGCTGCTGCCCTTTGCGTTTTACTTTACCAGGCGAATTTGTGTTTCACACGATTTGATCGGCATTTGCGGCTTTGCTGCTTCGTTTGCGCTTATCATCGTGAGCAGCGTTCCGCAGACTGTCGTAGGTGCGATATTCGCAGGAATATACTTCCTGCTGTGTCTTGATCGAAAACGACTTTTGCAGAGCGTTGCGGCATTCGCAACGGCCTTTGCATTGGCCTTGACATGCAGTGCCTTTTACTGGCTTCGTTTGGTATTCGAGGTCAAGTGGCTAAAAATATTTCAGCCGAATACCGCGCCCGATTACGATTTTCGCAATCATTTTCTTCTAAGCAACATTCATTTTGACGATCAGGGCATCTGGCTCGTGAATCTGATGTTCGGAATACTTACCGCTCTCGTTGCCGTGAGCCTGGTCCTATCGCGAAAACCTTTTGCTCTCGCTCGTCAGCCGGAGATCAGGAATATCCTCATTTTGCTTGCCGTGGCTTCGCTGCTGATGCTGCCGATTTCATTGCTCATTTGGGAACACCTGAATGTCCTGCAGCGGATACAATTTCCCTGGCGGTTGATGTCGGTCGTTACGATTGCGGCCTGCATCATACCGGCGGCAGCGGCGCAAAAACTGGCTTCCGAGTACAGTCACAATCTGCGGCCGCTTGTCCTGATCCTGATCGGGATTTGCCTTATGTATGGGACGTTTTCGCTAAAGCAGATCGTGCTCGGTGCCGCGTATATCGAGAAGAGCGAATTCACGCTGCTGGCGAAATCTCTCGTCACCGCAAAAGGCCTCGAGCATTGGCTTCCAATCTGGGCTGACGAGCATACATTTGATAATGCCCTACAGGTCGATGCTGCGGGACGCTCGACGGACATAACGACATGGGAACCCGAATTGCGCCGATTTACAATCACCGAAGGCCAGGAGACTAAAGCGCGCGTCGGATTGCTTTACTACCCTCACTGGCATACGACGCTGAACGGCTCGGAAGTAGAAACGCAAAGATCGCAGGACGGTGCCGTCGAGATTGAGATACCGTCTGGCGAAACCAATGTCGAGATCAAATTCGTAGAGCCTGGAACAACGCGAGTTGCAAGAATTGTTTCTGCTGCATCGTGGCTCGCTCTGTTATCATTATTATTTGTCGGTTTCCGCCGACGACATCTTCGATCCGAAAATATGCCATGACATACGCTGTCGAGATAAAAAATCTCTCAAAGGATTACGAGACCGGTTTTTGGAAAAAAAAGCGCGTGCGGGCGCTCGATGATCTGACGCTCAACGTCCGGCCCGGCCAGATTTTTGGTTTTCTCGGCGGCAACGGCGCCGGTAAAACGACGACAATCAAGACGCTGATGCGGCTCATCTTCCCCACGACAGGCTCGGCAAAAATTCTCGGCCATGACATCTCGGACGTCCAGATGCATCGCCGCATCGGTTACTGTCCTGAGAATCCGTATTTCTACGATTACCTGACCGCCCGCGAGCTAATGGATTATTTTGGCGAGCTTTTTGGCTACGACAAAACAAAACGCAAAGCGAGAACCGAGGAATTATTAAACGCCGTCGGCCTCGAAGAAAAAGACTGGAAAAAACAGTTGCGAAAATATTCCAAAGGAATGCTCCAGCGCGTCGGCCTTGCACAGTCGCTCATCAATGACCCCGAGATCGTCTTTATGGACGAGCCGATGAGCGGTCTCGATCCTGTCGGCCGCCGCGAGGTTCGAGAGCTGATCGCGAACTTGCGCGAAAAAGGCACGACCGTTTTTATGTCAACGCACATCCTGTCCGATATCGAAGCCCTATGCGACGAGGTCGCGATCCTTCGCAACGGCAAACTAGCTGCATCAGGAAATCTTAACGATCTTCTTTCAAACAACAGCGAATCGCGGGAGTTAGAAATCAGCATCCAAAATGTCGCCGCCGAAGCAATTCGTGAACAAATCGAGTTCATCTCCGGTGCGACTCTATCACCCGAACCAAGCGGCGCAATCATCCGCGTTCTCGACGAAACCGACATCGAAGCCGTCCTCGAAATCACCCGCAAAGCCGGCGGCCATCTCGCGTCCATTCAGCCAGTAAAACAATCTCTCGAAGAATTATTTGTGAAAGAAACAAAGAATTAATAGTCGCAAAAAGCGCAAAAATAATTCTTGATTTTTTTGCGCCTTTTGCGCCTTTTTGCGGCAGTCCCTATTTCTCGACCCTAATAGCCGTTACCTTCCAGCGAATATTTGCTCTGTCGTCATCTTTTGCAAAACCGTCAAGCGACAAAGTAACGGGAATTGTTTGATTAGGTTCAAGGCGCTCCATCTGCGTCGGCACAACGAGAATGCGTTTCTCCTTTAACACCTGATTGAATTGGGTAACCACGCCGCAATTTATCTCGAGCGCATTTAATGTTCGCGTTCCTTTGTTGCGAATCTTTCCGTTGATGAACATCGAGATTGTGCCGGTCACCATCGGCGACTCGATAGTATTTTTGTCAGTCGAAATAATGATGTCCTTTGTAAGCTCGGCGAATTCCGGCGAGCCTTCGCGGAGAGAGCCTTCAAGAATCGTCGCCAATTGTTCTTCCATTGAAGGCTTCAATGATAATGCAAATATCACAGCTCCGATGACAGCTACTCCGACCAGCAAAGCCGCGACAAAAACCTTATTGATGCTTTTTTTCTCTTCAGGTTTGAAAAGTTCATCCATAAAAGCATCTTAACGCAATTGATTGGAAATTTTTAACGCAAAGTCGCAAAGACGCTAAGATAGGATTTTGTGATCATTGCCATCGCAGCTTATTAAATTTCTTCCTTTGCGTCTTTGCTTCTTTGCGTCTTTGCGTTAACTTGCTTTTATGCCCACATCCAAGGCAACAATTTCACCGATGCCGTCATATGTCGAGGCAGTTTTACCGTTGCCCTTGCGGCAGGCGTTCACATATCGAGTTCCGCTCGAAATGCTCGGAACGATAAAACTCGGGGCGCGATTAAAACTTCCATTCGGGGGGCGAAATCTCACCGGCTATGCGGTAGGTTTGCATTCCGAAATTCCGCCCGAACTCGATATCGACCTATCAAAACTCAAAGACATAATTGAAGTATTGGACGATGAACCATTCGTAACACCAGAGATACTCAAACTGACAGAATGGACGGCAGATTACTACGCCAGCTTTTGGGGCGAGATGTTGAAGGCCGCTCTGCCTGCAGGAATTAACTCTGAAAAAGTACGACCAAAGCGCAGAAAGGCCGTGCGTTTGTTATCGACAGTCACGGATGATTCTGATAAGCCGCTTACAGAACAACAGCAATGGATCATCGACCTATTGACCGCAAACGGTGGAAAAATGCTGTTTACCGATGTGCTTGAGCGAGCGGATGTTGGCGCGTCACCGATTAACACGTTGGCAAAGCGCGGGATCGTCGAAGTTTTTATTGAGGACGTGATGCGCGATCCTTTGGCCGGTGCGGACTTTCCTGACCGTGACGATCTGACGCTTACCGGCGAACAGCAAGCGGCCCTCGATCAGATCACTTTGGCGCTAAAGAATGACAGCGTATTCAAAGCTTTCCTGCTCCACGGCGTGACCGGCAGCGGCAAGACAGAAGTCTATATACGAGCGATGCAGTCAGCGCTTGACGCCGGGCGGTCAGCATTGATGCTCGTGCCTGAGATTGCATTGACGCCGGTGTTTTCACGGCGACTGAGAACGGTCTTTGGCTCGAATGTGGCGATACTTCATTCAAGCCTTTCGCCGGGCGAGCGTTTTGACGAATGGCGGCGAATCAGACGCGGCGACGCAAGAATCGCGATCGGCACTCGTTCGGCGGTCTTCGCACCGCTGGAAAACATCGGTCTCGTGATCGTTGACGAAGAGCACGACACCTCATACCGTCAACACGAATCGCCGTTCTACAACGCCCGCGATGTTGCTGTAATGCGGGCTTCGATGGCCGGAGCTGTGATCGTGCTCGGCTCGGCGACGCCTGCAATGGAATCGTTCTACAACGCGCAGACTGGCAAATACTCTTACCTCAATCTACCTGACCGCATCGGCGGAATCGGCCTTGCCGAAGCTCAGCTTATCGACATGCGTGAGGTGTTCAAACTCGCCGGCGGCAAAGACGTTGCACTTTCGCCCGAACTTCTCGATGCGATCAAGGAAACATATCGCAAAGGCGAGCAGATCATAATACTGCTCAACCGTCGCGGCTTTTCTCAATTCGTACTCTGCCGCACATGCGGCGAGATAATAAAGTGCCCCAACTGTGACATAACGCTCACATTTCACCGCCGCGATGGGAACCTAATTTGTCACTACTGCAACCATCGAGAAAAGGCGCCGAGATTGTGTCCGCTTTGCGACAGCAAATATCTATATTTTGTCGGCCAGGGCACCGAGAATATTGCCGATCAACTCACAAACCGATTTCAAGAAATGCGCATCGCCCGCGTCGATCGTGACACGATGACGCACAAAGGCGAGATCGATGACGTACTGCTCAAATTCGCGGCGGGCGACATTGATATGCTCGTCGGAACGCAAATGATCGCAAAAGGGCACGATTTTCCAAACGTGACGCTCGTCGGCGTAATTTCGGTCGATATTGGATTGGGCTTACCCGACCTGCGCAGCGCAGAAAGAACTTTTCAGCTAATCACCCAAGTCGCCGGCCGCTCCGGACGCGGAAAACTTGCAGGAAAAGTTCTCATCCAGACTTATTACCCCGAGCATTACGCCCTGCGTCACGCACGCGAGCAGGATTACGAAGGATTTTACAAAGACGAAATAAAATTCCGCGAGCGTCTAAGCTATCCGCCATTTTTCGTGCTGGCCTCGATCATGATCAAGCACCGCGATTTATCTTACGCATCAAAAAACGCAAACATTCTCCGCCGTTCACTCGATTCCTGTCAGAACCGCCTGCGTCAGCGGGCGGCAAATGCGCAAACAATCGTCCGCGTACTCGGTCCAGCGCCCGCTTCTCTCTCACGCCTAAAAAACGAATACCGCCTTCAGATAATTCTGAAAGCGGTCAGTAGAAAGTCTCTAAGGGAAACACTCGACGTCGCACTCGCCGATGCCGAAGACAACGGCTGTGACATGCGAACGATATTCGTCGAAATCGATCCTGTGAATTTGATGTAAGCTTAGGTTTGTTTCCCTTCCAAGAACGCCTTTAAACGACGCGACCTCGACGGATGCCGCAGCTTCCTAAGTGCCTTCGCCTCAATCTGTCTGATGCGTTCGCGGGTGACGGCGAAGTGTTGGCCGACCTCTTCAAGCGTGTGTTCCGAGCCTGTGTTGCCGAGGCCGAAACGCATCTTGATGACCTTTTCTTCGCGCGGAGTGAGGGTCGCCAGAACTTCATCCGTTATCTCACGTAAATTGGAGAAAGTTACTGATTCCGCAGGGTTTAGGATCGACTTATCCTCGATGAAATCGCCGAGATGTGAGTCTTCTTCCTCACCAATTGGCGTTTCGAGCGAAATCGGTTCCTGAGCGATCTTCAAAACCTTTCGCACCTTGGAAACCGGAATATCCATCCGCTTTGCGATCTCTTCGGAAGTCGGTTCGCGGCCAAGCTCCTGCACTAGCAAACGCGAAGTGCGGATGAGCTTGTTGATCGTCTCGATCATGTGCACCGGAATGCGAATAGTGCGAGCCTGATCCGCAATAGCTCGCGTAATTGCCTGTCTTATCCACCACGTGGCATATGTCGAGAATTTGTAGCCGCGACGCCATTCAAATTTATCGACCGCCTTCATCAAACCGATGTTGCCTTCCTGAATCAGATCAAGAAATTGCAGGCCGCGATTTGTATATTTTTTGGCGATTGAAACTACGAGCCGAAGGTTGGCTTCGACAAGCTCGCGCTTGGCCTTGTTCGTGTCAAATTCGCCGATGCTGATGGTTTGATAAGAACGTTTGATCTCGACCGGCGGCAGGTGATATTTTTCCTCTATATCGGCCAAAACCTTCTTGGCTTCCGTGATCCTTGCTTTCAAAACCTTCTTTTCTGGCGCCGCCGGATTCTTTTTGAGTTTTTCCTGCGTGCGGTTGATAGTGCGCTCGGCTTTGCGAATGTCTTCGACAACTTTACGAATGGCCGAGATCAAAACCTGCCGCGCGCGCTCGGTGATATTGAGATTCTTAATTTCCTGGGCGATCTCGAGGCGAAGCCGGCCGGTTTTTCGACGCAGAGTTCGCAGCCTTTTGGATTTTTTGCCCGCCGCCTTTTTCTGTTCGGCAACTAATGTAACCCAGGCCTTTAGAGCAAGCTTAAAGTTTCCACGAATGCTCTCAAGTCCCTCAAGCGTCCAGCGAAGATACTCTTCAGCCTTATCTTCTTCGATAGAAATCTCAGCCTGCTCGGAAAATACAACCGTTTCGCGGATTCCTACTTTGCCCGCCAAGAGATCTTCGCCGATCTTGAGCAGCCTCTCGACTGCAATAGGCGAACGTGAAATTGCTTTGTGGGTTTTTATCTGGCCGCGCTCGATGCGTTTTGCGATGACGACTTCGCCTTCACGATTGAGCAGCGGCACGACGCCCATCTCGCGCAGGTAAAGCCGAACGGGATCGTTGGACTTATCCAAAACACCGGCCGAAAGGTCGAGGTCGAGATCGTCTTCGTCAACAGCCTCTTCCTCTTCATCATCGAGCGTCAGCGTCTGTGCCCGCTCGATCAACTTGGCGTCGGTTTCCGCGACAGAGATATTTGCACCTTCGAGACGCTCAAGCACGTCCTCGATCTCGTCGGGCGACATCATGTTTTCGGGCAGGTTGCGGTGCAACTCGTCCATGCTCAGAAATTTCTTTCGCTTGCCGAGCGCCACCAGGCGATCCATCAGGTCTTCTTTTTCGTCGTAATCAGGCATATCGTGTTATCAAAGTTTTATGATTAAATTTTCGGTTAAATCGTTGTTCGGAATAAGTTTAATAACGATTTGCGACCCAAATTTGTTCCAATTTGAGGTCTCTGGATTAAACCGAAAAGTATATCATAGTTCAACGAGCCGGCGCTGAAGTTCACGACGGATTTTTTCGAGCTCGAGCTGCTCGAACGTTAATTGGTTAAAAAGCACCCCGTTGCCTGACTGCTCGGCAAGCGTCGCCTCGCGGCTGATCTCCATAATCCGGTTAGCGATGGCCATATTTCGCAGTGAAAAAACACAATTCTCTGCCTGGTGAAGCACGTCATCAAGAACTTCGTCTTTTTCGCGTCTCGGCTTTCCCGACAAAAGCTCCCTAGCCAAATCGAGCGACGTTTCATCATCGGTGAAATTTTCCAGCAGTACTGCAGGAGAGATTTCCTGGCCTGCCTCGTGAGCACTGTTGAAAGCAATAAAAATCTCGGCACTTGAAAGGTTTTCATAATCGCTTGTCTCAATCTGCGGTAAAATTATATTCTGTAAGTCGCGGTCAAAAATCAGTAATTCGAGCAGCCGCCGTTCGGCAACGGTGATCTTGGCTCTCGCAGAGCGCGAAACTTTCTGCGAAATGTTCTGCGGCGTGCCGTGTTCCAAATGCTTGATCGAATTCCATAACTCACGACGCAAGGCCGCGTCGTCGATATGAAAATAGGTCATCGCCTGGTCAAAACTTTCGCGGCGCTGAACACTATTGCGAATTGTCGGAATGACGGGCAGAAAATCTTCAATTGCCTCAGCTTTTTGCTTGGGCTTGTTGATGTCGCGTCCCATTACTGACGCATCGAGGGCAAACCGCAGAAAATTCGCAGCTTTGCCGCGACGTTCATTGTAGGCGTCAGCGCCATTCTCACGGATAAAGTCGTCCGGGTCTTTACCGTCTGGCAGCACAAGCACCTTGACATCAAAATCCTGCGGCAACAAATGCTCAATAGCTCGCCGCGCGGCCTTGATGCCCGCCGAATCGCCGTCGTAATTTATGACGATTCGCTTTGTAAAACGGCTCAACAATTTCGACTGTTCAGGCGTAAACGCCGTTCCAAGGCTCGCGGCCGTATTTGTAATTCCAAATTGATACAGCGCGATCAGGTCGAGATAGCCTTCGACAAGAATGGCAAATTTCTTTTGCCGTATTTCATTCTTGGATTGAAAAAGTCCGTAAAGATTCTCGCCCTTGATGTAGGCCGGCGTTTCAGGCGAGTTCAGGTATTTCGGCTCGTCCTTGCCCATTGCACGAGCACCGAAAGCGACCGGATTGCCGTTGACATCCAAGACCGGAAACATTATTCGCCCGCGAAACCGGTCAAAGACACGGTCTTTTTCCTCGTTCACCGAAACGAGGCCGCTCTGTTCGATTAGCTCGTCGCTCACGCTTTTTTCTCTCAGCAAATTGAGCAAGCTATCCCATTTCTCGGGCGAGAAGCCAATGTGAAATACTTTTTGCGTTTCATCTGAGATGCCGCGTGACGCGAGATACTCTCTCGCCTTTTTTGCCTTTTGACTTTTGCCTTGTAATTCCTTCTCCCAAAATTCGAGAGCAATTTTATTTAGCTCGATTATCTCGTCGGAGAGTTTTTTCTTTTCTTCCTTTTTCTTTTTGCTTACCTCGTAACTTTTGTCGTCTATCGGCTCCGGCAGCATCACGCCGGAGATCTCGGCAACACGTTTTATCGCTTCGGGAAAGTTCAGCCCTTCAATCTCCATCAAAAAGTTGTAAACGCTGCCACCCTTGCCACAGCCAAAGCATTTGTAAAACCCCTTCGACGCATTCACCGAAAACGAAGGCGTCTTCTCCTGATGAAACGGACAGCAAGCCATCCAGTTCGCCCCCTTCTTCTTCAGATCTACAGCATACGGCTGTATTATCCGCACAATATCCGCACGGTTTTTCAGATCGTCGATGAAGTATTGGTCGTAAAGCATTTATTTCTTGACCGGTATCAGCCAGAACTCGGTATAGCCAATCGTCTTAGAGGCCTTCCCGTAGATTAGCTTAAGTCTTTGTCGAGGTACCCCGTACTTTTTCACCAAGGTATCGATCCACGGAAGTCCTATGATCGCTGGATCCCAACTTGATTCTTGATGGACGACTATCTTTCCGATGACTTCGGGGTTCTCTTTGATCAAGTCGGCAAAGTCCTTGGGAACGAATGTTGGACAGACACCCGTGTCGTCTTCACTACCGATCATGATGGGTTTGGAAAGATTTATGATGTTAGCCGACGACCAAAGCTCGTGGGCTGACGCTGGTAAACGTACGCCCGGAGGAACCACCCAAAAGCTCGCATTTGTCCCCGCGCCATCTTCGCCGCGGTAGATAACGAGACGACTTGTATCGAAATCATTTCTGCGCAACGTGTTGTAGACTAGTGTTCGATACCAATCTGCCCGGCGCGGTCGTTCTTTCCCCCTTGAAATGATCACTAGTCCGGTCGCAACTGGATTGTTGCTGAGCATCAGTCGGAAATTATCAGTGCGGGCGAGCAGATCTTCACAGGTGACAATGCCGAACTCGTCGACCAATGTCGCGCGTGATTGTTCCTGAGCGGGCAGAAAGCCAGCGAGAAGAACGAAAACGAGAATAAGTAATTTCATTGCTTTAGCTCCGCAATTGTAGCGCCGTTGCCGCCTTGTTCGGGTGGGGCGAAGGCAAACTTTTCAACGTGCGGATGGTGTTTTAGAAAATGATGCACGAAATTTTTCAATGCTCCGGTGCCAAAGCCGTGGATGATTCGCACGCGGGGCAGCGAGGACATATAGGCTTCGTCGAGGAAGCGGTCGATCTCGTATTCGGCTTCGGCGGTGGTTTTGCCGATGAGGTTGAGCTCGGCACCTGAGTCCAAAGTCCCAAGTCCAATGTCCAATGTTGAAAGACCTTTGCCGACCTTAGACTTTGGACTTGGGACTTTGGACTGAGCCGCATCGGCGGTTCGCAGGTCGGCGATCTTTTCGCGGAGTCGCAAGCCGCCGACAAGGACTTCGGCGACTTCTTTGTCCATGCGTTCAATGGTGCCGACGTTGCCGAAACTCGTTATCACTTTTGAACCGACGGAGAGAACCACCCCGTCCGCTGAAGCGGCGGCCACCCCTCCTTCGTATGGAGGGGAGCCTTTTTTGCCGAGCGTCACATTTGACTTTGGACTTTGGACTTTGGACATGACGGAGCGGTTGAGTTCGGCTTTTCGCGAGAGGCGTTCTTTGTCGAGTTTGTTTTTTAACGCTTTGTCCTCGAGCGTTTTCATGAACGCTTTCGACTGGCGGTCGAAATCTTCGACGGCCTGTGCAAGCTCGCTTTCAAATTCTTTCTGACGCTCTTTTTCTTTTTTGACGGCTTCGACTTCTAGTCCGGCGTATTTCATCGCGACAGCTTCGCGTTCTTCTTCGAGGGCGAGGCGCAAATCTTCGGCTTGACGAGTTTCGGATTGGAGTTTTAGCAGGTATGTTTCTGCTTCCTGCGCCGAGATGTCGAGGTTGTCCCGGGCATCGTCTATGACTTGCTGGTCGATCCCGAACCGCCGAGCGATCTCGATTCCGGAAGATGCTCCGGCAAGACCAAGTAACAGCTTGTATGTAGGCTGCAGAGTTTTTTCGTCAAATTCGACGGAGGCGTTTACTACGCTCTCATCATTAGCGGCATACATTTTCAGTCCGCGATAATGCGTTGAGGCAATGACGTGTGCCCCACAGTTTCGCTTAAAATGATCGACGATCGCAACCCCAAGCGCCGAGCCTTCTTCCGGGTCGGTGCCCGTTCCCGCTTCGTCGAGCAGAACGAGCGACGGCGACACGCATTCGCGTATCATCCCAGCGATGTTCGACATATGTGACGAGAAAGTCGAAAGATTTGCCGACAGCGATTGATGGTCGCCGATGTCCGCAAGTATTGATCGATAGAACGGAATTTTTGCTTCTTTTGCCGGAACAGGCAAACCGGAAATCGCCATCAATGCCAGTAATCCGGCGGTTTTGAGGACGACGGTTTTACCACCGGCGTTTGCGCCGGAGATGATCATTACGGAGTTGTCGCCGGTCAGTGAAAACGAAGCAGGCACAATGTCCGAAATTAAATCACCCGCTACCGCAGGTGGTTCTGACTTTGCGTCTTGGCGACTTTGTGTTGAATTATTTCTTAAGCTCGCTTCGAGTAGCGCGTGGCGAGCTTCAACCAGATCGAGCGTTTCGCCGGTGATCTCCGGCACGATGGCGTAAAATCTACGCGCGAATTCTACTTTTGCTTTTATGAAATCGAGTTCCGCGACGGCATTGACCGACATCTCCACCGCTGGAAGCTGCTCGCGCAGTTCGTCTGTTAACGTAAATAAAATGCGGGCGATCTCGCGTTCTTCCTGGCCTTTAAGATTTTGCAGTTCGTTGTTTGCCTCGATTGATTCGAGCGGTTCGACGAAAACCGTTGAGCCGCTCGAAGAAAACCCGTGCGCTACGCCGTTCACTTTTCCGCGAAAATCCGTTTTTACCGGTATGACGAATCTATCGTTACGCACAGTGACGATTTCGTCCTGTATCGCGGTTCCGGCTTTGCGCATCGCGGCTTCGAGCGATCTGGTCAGTTTGGCTTTTTGTGAATTGATCTCGCGACGCAGCTTTGCAAGCTCGGGCGAAGCCGAATCGTCGATCTCGCCGCAGGGCAGAATTTTTTTATTGATTTGGTCAATTACTGCTAGCAGCGATGGCGAAATATTTTCGACGATCTGCCACAGCGTCGGTGCGTCCGTTTTTTCCGGCTGGATCGAAGAGCGTGCAAATAATGCCTGATTGCAAACGCGGACGATCTCAAGCATCAGATTAGGGTCCAGCGCGGTGTTTTGAATCCTAAGGATCGCAACAGCGTCGGACGGATCTTCGAGTCCACTGAAGGACCATGAAACCTGTCGTTCTTCACGAAGAAATATGGTTTCGGTGATTGCCGTGAGAGCAGCATCGAGTTCGCGGCGGTCAGTCAAAGGCCTCAGGTGCGCAAAACGTTCCACGCCCATCGGCGTCTGGGCGTTACGGGCGATAAGCTCGAGTAGCTTCGCGTACTCCAATGTTTCCAGCGAATAACTCACAGCGGCTAATTTTCAACCACCACGCCTTTCCAAAATGCGAGATAACCTTCGATATTCTTGGCATCGGCTTTTGCCTCAGGGTAATACCAGGCAGCATCTTTGTTCGTTTCGGCAGCTACGGTTACATCATAGTAACTTGCGGTGCCCTTCCAGCCGCAAACGGTATGTGTCTCGGATGGTGAAAAATATTCCTTCACGATCGAGTTCGCTGGGAAGTAATGATTGCCTTCGACAACGATGGTGTCATTGCTTTCAGCCAAAACTTTGCTGTTCCATATTGCTTTCATAATTTATATAAACCTCTCTTTTACATCCTGCGTCGGGATCATACAGGCGTCTGTTCTGCCGAATAACCGGTAACGGTATTTTGCAAACAGCTTATATGCCCAATCGCGTATAAACGCCGGAATGATAATAAACGCATAGCTAAGCGAATAAATGCCGCCCAGATTTCGGGCGATGCGCAATCCTGCTGTCGAATGCGTAAATGCACGACCATCTTCAAGAAGAATAACTGAGTCGATATCCTTGCTGATGGCATGTTCGTCGAGCAATTTCTTGCCGATGTCGGACTGCAACGTCGCAAATTTATATTTTTTTTCCGGATCGTGTCGGATAGTAAAATTCACCATCGCGTTGCAGTAATTGCAAACTCCGTCAAAAAGCACGATCCGCTCCATAAAAAAATTCTACCGCAATTTTCGGATAGATATTAGTTTTAGAAGTGAATAAACTTAAATTCATGGAAACGAATATCTATTGGCGAGCGGTTGAGACGAACGACGCAAGGTTTGACGGGGCATTTGTGATCGGCGTGAAAACCACGGGCATTTTTTGCAAACCTTCGTGTCCCGCTCGCACACCAAAGCGAGAGAATGTAGAGTTTTTTGACGGAATTGAAAGAGCGGAAAAAAGCGGTTTTCGAGCTTGTCTTCGTTGCAAGCCAAAACTGACGAATGCGGTCGATGCGCAAATTGAAATGGTGATTCGTGCTTGTAAACTGATGCAGAAGGATAGCGAGCTTTCGCTCGAAAACCTTAGCAGCCAACTGGATCTCAGCCCGTCGCATTTTCAACGAACATTCAAAGAGGTCGTCGGCATAAGCCCAAAAAAATACGGTGAAGCAAAACGTCTCGACCGGTTCAAAAACGGGATCAAAGGCGGCAGCGATGTTGTAACGGCGATGTATGACGCCGGTTACAGTTCGAGCAGCAGGCTTTACGAAAAGGCGTCGGGAAATCTCGGCATGACACCGGCGGTTTACAAAAAAGGCGGAAAAGGAATGAATATCAATTACATAATTACTGATTGCGAGCTTGGAAAACTGCTGGTCGCGAGGACGCCTCGCGGCATCTGTAGCGTGACGTTCGGCGACAAAGTCAAAGAGTTAAAAGAAGGTTTGGTGAAAGAATTTCCCAACGCAGAGATCGCCGAGGACGCAGAAAATCTGAAATCGGCGGTTGAGGAAATAGTCAAATATCTTGCTGGTAAGAACCGACGATTTGCTTTACACCTTGACCTTCTCGCGACGGCTTTTCAAATGCAGGTTTGGGATTTTTTGAGAAAGATACCTTACGGCGAAACTCGGTCATACAGCGAGGTCGCCGAAGCGCTTGGCGATAAGAAAAAAGTGCGAGCGGTCGCTCAAGCATGTGCGAAGAATCGTGTCGCCGTTGTTATTCCTTGTCACCGCGTAATCGCCAGCAACGGTAAACTTAGCGGCTATCGCTGGGGCGTCGAACGCAAGAAGGCTTTGTTAAAGTCGGAGAGTGTAAAACAGAAAGGAGCGGGACTATGACTTACAGAGTTGTATCGATACCAGAGAAAATCTCACGGACGGCACGCGAAACCTTGACGTCGCCTCAATACAAGGGAATGAAGGCAGATGTAAGCGTAGCGACCGGCTACGGGCCTTGCAGAAGTTGTTTGAAAGTATTCAAACAGGGCGAAGATGAGCGGATATACATCACTTATAATTCGTTCGACGGCATCTCGGATTTGCCCGGCCCTGGACCGATATTTATTCACAAGCGCGAATGCGAACGTTATTCAGACGATCGATTTCCTAGCGACCTGCTTACGCTGCCATTATTGCTGGAAGCATTCGGCGACGAAAGTAAGTTAATAAGCCGCGAAAAGATTAACTGCGAAATTGTCGATTCGCAAATCGATAAGGCGTTCACGGACGCCGATGTTAGATTCATCAATCTGCGAAATGGCGAAGCAGGCTGTTTCGTAGCACGAATCGAACGTGAAACCTGAATAAAAGAAATTTAGCCGCGGATTTACGCGGATGACGCGGATCAGAATCAGAACCTAAATCTTAATCTTCTAATCCGCGCTATCTGCGTAAATCCGCGGCAAAAAATTCTTCTTAACTCTTTTGCGGTATCTCTTTACCGTTTTCGAAAAACTCAAGCGACGCGGAATTTAGGCAGTAACGCTGGCCGGTAGGTGCGGGGCCGTCGGGGAAGACGTGGCCCTGATGTCCGCCGCATCTTGCACAGCGTATCTCGACACGCCGCATTCCGTAGCTGTCGTCTTCGATGTTTGTTAGATGATCCTTATCAAACGGCTTATAAAATGAAGGCCAGCCTGTTCCGGAGTGAAACTTTGCGCTCGAACTGAACAGCGGCAGCCCGCAAAGACGGCAGGCGTATGTTCCATCCATTTTGTTGTCGAGGAGAGTTCCGCAAAATGCCGGCTCGGTGCCGTGGTCTAAAAGGATTCGATATTCTTCTTCGTTTAGGTCTTGAGCGAGACGTTCAACTTCTTCCGCCGTTAACCGTTTTATGTCGTAGCCTGATCCTGATAATTTGTGCTCTTCGCTCATGTGTTCTTAGTATAAACGAACTGGCCGCCCGCTTACGCAGGCGGTTCTGACTTTTCCATCTCGGTAACCTTTTTTTCGAGGACGCGAACGGTTTTTACTACGTCGGCGAGACGTTTGAATATCGAAACGACGCGGATCCAAGTCATATTCTCAAGCCCAGGTCCGCCGATCATCGTGCCTTCGGGGACGTCGTGAGCGGCGGCGGCTTGTGCGGTTACAATAGCGTCGTCGCCAATCGTCAGATGTCCCGCGATGCCTGCCTGGCCGGCGAGAATCACACGTTTACCGATATGCGAACTACCCGCAAGGCCGACTTGTCCGCATATCAATGCGTCCTCGTCGATGGTGCATGAATGTCCGATCTGTACGAGGTTGTCGATCTTTGTGCCGCGTTTGATTCGCGTCTCGCCGACTGAGGCGCAATCTATGGCCGTGTTCGCTCCGATCTCGACATCATCTTCGAGCACGACGCGCCCCGTTTGCGGAATCTTGAGCCAACGTTTGTTCTCGTCCCTCGCATACCCAAAACCGTCCGAACCGATAGTTGAGTTGTTTTGAATAACACATCGTTTTCCGATCTCGCAATTTGCCAGGATCGCAACGCCAGAATGAATTACTGAATCTTCCCCGATAATTACGCCGTCATAAATCGTTGCGTTCGGCATTATTCGAACACCGCTCGCGATCTTACAGTTTGCTCCGATCACGACATTTGCATGAATTTCTACTTTCTCGGCGACCGTTGCAGTTTCGTCAATTACTGCCGTTGGATGTATGAACGGCGTAATTTCCCTTTCGGGAAAAAACAAATGCATCGCCCGCGTGTAAGCGAGATACGCATCTTTTGCCCGCAAGACCGCTATGTCGTCACGTTTGATCGCAACGCCGTCATTCAAAAAAATGGCCGATGCCTTTGTGTCTTTTATTTGAGACAAGTATTTCGGATTGGCGAGAAAAGTTATGTCGCCGCTGCCTGCGATGTCCAATCCGGCGGTGGATTCGATCTCAAGATCGGGCGAGCCTTGCTCGATTTTTGAATGTGTAAGTTCGGCCAGTTTGGCAAGTTTCATTAAAAGTGTCCTTGATACACGGCGTGCGCATGTGTCACACTATTTTTAGCAAACAAATCTGTCCACGCAAAGCCCGCGATCTTTGTAGTTTTCTTCCCGGCAACATTTGCAGTTTTTTAGAGGATTAGTTTTTAATGCATATGAGCCAAACAGCATTTGCCCAAGCGGGCAGCAGACAACCGAAAAATTCTCAAGCAGTCGCCGAAATAACCGTCGGAAAAAATGAATTCTTTGATGGCCGGGTCGTCACGAAGCCGACGGCAAACCGTTGGCACAACATAATCACGACAAATTTTGTTACCGCGATCGGCAGCCGCGTTCATCGCAGCACATGCGAGATCTACGCGAACGATATGCTGGTGCGTATCGGTAAAGAATCGGTTTGTTTTCCGGATGTCATCGTCGTGAGCGGCGAGCCCACGTTTGCCGACGAGAGCAGCATTTTGCTCGAAAACCCGACGATCATCATCGAAGTTTGTTCGCCAACCGCCAAGGCCGGCACCCGCGCGAAAAAGCTTGAAGGCTATCTCGCCGTGCCGGATATTAAGGAATGCCTGCTCGTCAATGAGAACGAAATGCGTATCGAGCATTACACCCGCCAAAATGCCAAGCAATGGATCTACCGCATCTACAACGAGCGCGAAGACGTCATCCGTCTCGACTGCATCGACTGCAAACTCTCGCTCACCGAAGTTTATGCACAAGTCAAACTGAAGCCGTCCGAGTTCAGCTCTAAGGCCGTAAACTAGACTAGATTTCTGTATCCATCGACGCAGCGCGTAGCCGCGGCACTTCCTCAAGTGCATCTTCAACATTACCGATCTTGCCATCAAGCTGCATTTCATAAACGGCATCAAGAATTCGCCTAAATTCAGGCGACGGCTCCATCCCAAGTTTAATTAAATGTCTGCCCATCAAAATTGGCTCAGGCGCCCTTTTCTCGATCTGAAGCTCGCGAACTTTCGCAATGAACCATTCCTGAGCTTCCGAGCCAAAACGTTTTTCCTCAGGCAGCCAGTCTGGATTTCGGCCAAGCGAATCGGCCTTCGCCACGCGATATAAGAGATCGGCTTCAACCTTGCGCGCCAGACGGCGAAACGCGCCGTCGCCGACCGGCGTTTTCGATTTGTAATATTCGCCGGGTTTCAAATGATAACGAACAAGCTGCTCAACCTGATTGCGCACATCAAAACCGTCAATGGTAAAAACGCCAAGCGTGTCTAGAAATGAAAGTGCAGGCTCGACACCGGCTTCGTCGTGGCCGCGTGAACGCGTTTTGCCGTCAACAAACTCGGTTGTCAGCGGCTTGCCGAAATCATGCGCTAAAGCACCTATCATTACAGCCACCTTTCGCGCTCTGTCTAGCTCGCCAATGAGCTTTCGAGCTTCATCAACTACCATCAGCGTGTGAACATCGACATCGCCTTCCGGATGCCATTCCGGCTCTTGCGGCACGCCGATAAGCGATTTTAGCTCAGGAAAAAGCTGTCTTACCACGCCAAGCTCGTAAAGCCATTTCAACCCTATCGACGGCTTCTGTGCCTGCAAAAGCAGCTTCTCCAACTCACCCCAAATGCGCTCCTTAGGCAAATCGGTGACATCAATTTCTCTACACACTGCTACAGTTTCGGCGTCAATATCAAACTCAAACCTCGCCGCAAACTGAGCGGCTCGCAGAACACGCAAGCTGTCTTCTGCAAATGTTTCACCCGAAACCATCCGCAGAATTTTTCGTTCGATGTCTCCTCTTCCATCGAAAGGATCGACGATCTCGCCCGTCAAAACATCTTTGAGAATCGCATTAACAGTAAAATCACGCCGCGAGCATGCGTCCTCGAATGACATATCCGCGTCGCCTTCGACAACGAATCCGCGATGCCCGCGCGCCGACTTGCGCTCGCGTCGCGGAATGGAAACATCAAGATCGTCACCAATTTTATAAACCGCAAACTTCTCGCCGACAGTCTTTACTTCACCGACCGAATCAAGAATCTCATGTAGCTTCGACGGCTCAACGCCGTAAACCTCAACATCCCAATCCTTCGGCGCAATGCCCATCAACTCATCGCGAACGCACCCGCCCACAAGCATCGCCCGCCCGCCGCTATCACGAATTGCAGAAGCCAAATTTAATATTTTCTCAGGCAAGATTGTCATTATAAATAACAGGATAGAAAGGGATATTCAGGATGAACTATCCTGCATATCCTGTCCATCCTGTTTGAAATTACTTTAACTCAAATGTTTCTGCAAATAATCTTTTAGAGCGTCAGTGCCAATGCGTTCCTGTTCCCATGTGTCGCGGTTGCGCACAGTGACGGCGTTGTCTTCGAGGGATTCGTGATCGACCGTGACGCAAAATGGGGTGCCGATCTCATCCTGACGCGCGTAGAGTTTGCCGATGCCGCCGGTGTCGTCGTAAACGGCTCGCATCGAGGGTTGGAGATCGCGTTTGATCTTTCGCGCCATCTCAACAATTTCCGGTTTGTTTTTAGCAAGCGGAAGAACCGCAACCTTGATCGGAGCCATTTCCGGCGTAAGTCGTAGTATGACGCGCTTCTCGCCGTTGTCGCTGGTTTTTTCACTGTACGCGTCCATCATCACGGCGAGCAAAGTGCGGTTGACTCCGATCGAAGGCTCAATGATATAAGGATAAAAACGCTCGTTGGTTGCCGTGTCGAAATAGGAAAGGTCTTCGGTTGAATCAGTGTTGATACGTTTGCCTTCGGAGTCTTCAGGCTTTTTGGAATGGACGCGAAGATCGAAATCCGTCCGATTAGCAATGCCCATTAGCTCGTCCCACTGTTTAGTTTCGTCTTCGCGTTCGGGGAAGAAGCGGTAGAGAATATCGACCGTGCGTTCGGAATAATGCGCAAGTTCCTGTTTTGTCTGCTCGTAATGTTTCAGATTGCCAGATGAAATTCCGAGCGACTGAATCCATTTGTCAAAACCGTCAATCCATTCTTGGTGCGAGTTTGCAGCCTCGTCGGGCCGGACAAAATACTCGACCTCCATTTGTTCAAATTCGCGCGTGCGAAAGATAAAGTTACCGGGTGTGACCTCGTTGCGAAACGCCTTGCCGACCTGCGCGATTCCGAACGGCAGTTTGCGACGTGAAGTGTCAAGCACGTTTTTAAAATTGACAAAAATTCCCTGCGCCGTTTCCGGTCGTAGATATGCGAGAGCAGTCGGATCGTCATCAGCCGAAGCTGCTCCTACGGTCGTGCGAAACATCAAATTAAAATCGCGCGGCTCGGTTAAGTTGGTCGAACCGCAGTTCGAGCAAATGTGTTTGCCGTTAGTATCGGTGTCGAGTTTATCCTGCCGCAAACGCGCGTTACAGTCCCGGCAATCTACGAGCGGATCGCTGAAGGTGTCTTCGTGTCCCGAGTACTTCCAAACAAGTCTATTCTGAATGATTGAAGAATCAAGTCCTTCGATATCATCGCGCTCGTAAACCAGCCAGTTCCACCAGCTTTTCTTGATATTATTGGCAAGCTCAACACCGAGCGGCCCGTAATCCCACGACGACCCAAGCCCGCCGTAAATATCCGAAGCCGGAAAAACAAAACCGCGGCGTTTTGCGAGCGAGACTATAGTTTCGATGTTTGGTGCAGACATATTAATTCAGTGCATAATGAAAGACTTGATTTTACAACGAACGGTCAGCAAACAAAAAGGACGAGCCGAAACTCGTCCTTTTATATAAAAGTTACAATCTGAATTTACGGCGTAGGCGGTGTTGCTCCCGGCGGAACTACCCAGATCACTGCTGTTGTCTTACGACGGGCGTCGCCTCGAACCATTCTGATTCTTGCCGGATCCATGCCTCGGTTTTTGACCATGTAGTCGAGGTAGAACTTGGCAGTGCGGTCATAAGGATTGCGTTTGTCGGTTCCGGGATAGATGATGACATACATCTGCGAGTCTGGCGTGTTCTGGACCTGAATCACGCAGTTGTCCAGACGAGCTTTATCCTGGTCGCGGTTGCCAGGCTCGAATTCGTCACAGCGGAACGGCGTCGGAGCAGGCGGCAGCTTACCGACTTCAGTCGGAACCGAGATCACCTGACGACACTTGTTGTCGTAAACGTCGTCGTTCACATCTAGCTCGGCGTCGATCATCTGTCCGGCCATTCCGGCCGTATCGACGGTGATCGTCGGCGTGCCGAGTCCACTTGTGATGCGTCCGTTTGAAACCTTCCAGTCATAACGAATCGGAATCGGAGCCGTGCCTGAATTGATCGCCGCAAATGTTATAAGATCGCCTTCCATTACCTTGTCGGGGCCTTCAAGAGAGAATCGGTATGGGCAAGGTGTGGTAATCGTTTCGCGAATAAGTTTTAAACAGATACAAGTTTTGCCGTTGCGGCGGATCTCGACCTCTTCCTTCCAAACTCTTCCATCGGGCGCGATGACCTCGACCGTATGAAAGCCGGGAGCGAGATAAAACTCAGCCGCCGTGCCAACGCCGCTCATGCCGACGTCCTGGCCGTCAACCTTGACCTGCATCGCGTCCGGCGTGGTTTTCACGCTCAGCGTTCCCATGTCTTTCGGCTGCTTCTTTTTATCGTGGTCAGCGTGTGCCAGCACGGTCGAAACTCCAAGCGTCAGGACCAACCCAAGAACGAATAGAAAATTGTATCTGATAACTCGCATTGTATTTTCCTCATCCGAGCGTGCCGATTTGGCTCGTCTCGATAATAACTCTAATTCCCTTCTTTTCCACCGTCGCCGTTATCCTTTTTGCCGTATTTGCGGCGGGCAGCGAGGCCTATCGACGCCAAACCTGTTCCGAAAAGCAGTATCGTCACCGGTTCCGGGACTGGCTCGGGAGGCGTAGGCGATGGCGGCGGCGTGTTGTGCGGCGTCTTCGTCGGCTGCGGCGTCATCGGCGTCGGCGTCTTCGTCGGCGAATTTTGCGGTGTCGAAGGCGTCGGCGTCGGCGTTTTATCGTCGTCGTCTTTGATCAGAATAAAAGCGATCGGAATCGCAGCCAAACCGAGCAGCGCCCATTTCGGGAAACGGCGGCGGTCGTGATCGGGCTCCGTGCAATCGCAAACATCGTCATTGACGATGTCGCTTTTTGTTTCGGTGATCACGCGGCCGTCCTGCGGACTCTTTTTCTTTTCTTCATCATCGTCGCCGACGATGAACGAATAGTCACCCGCGACCCTTAGCTGCGTAAACGAGCCGGTTCCGCTCTTCTCAGGCCGTGCGTTCAAAACCTGAACGACCTGATCAAAACGTATCGGAGCAGCATTGATCGTTGTTGTAAAGCCTGCCAAAATCGAAGCCACGCACATGGCCGATAGTAAGAAGCGCAATTTAAAGTTTCTCATGTCTGTACCCTGACTAAACGATATCTACGGTAAAAACGACTCGCGTTTTCACTGGTTCGGTTGGCACTCTCTGTCGGTTTGATTTTTGGGCAGTTCGGAAAATGTAACAAAAAATGATCAGAAATACACTACTTTTTTTACAAAATTTTCCATTGGGCTCTGCCAAAAATCCCTACATCTAGTAATTTCAACAGCAAAAAAGGGGCAATGATAGAGCGTTTCCAGAAAATTCGGCTTTTTTTCGCTTTATTTTCAAAGTGAAAAGAAACATTTGCTTTCGAAGTCCCAAGCGTAGCGGTTTCTGCTTTGTTGTCCCACTTCTGTCCCAAACAGGCCTGGAACGCGCAACTTACTGTTACTATTGGGGTTGCGACAAATTTTTCCGTCGTTCCACGTTTTTTTGAAAAAAAACGCCACACTGTATTACAAAACGAATAACTCTAATTAACAGTGAAGTTACGCAACCACGCGCCTTTGAAACGTGCAATTCTTCGCTGGAACGATCTGCCGTCAAATGTCCCGTTGCCCCAACGGTTTTTTGTCCGCTTGTCCGGTGTTTGTCCGGTCATGCCTGTGGACAACGTAACTTATTGAAATAATTAGGGTTATATCAACAAAATGGCCTTGTCCGGAGAGTTTTGAAAAAAAACTTTTTGGAGAGCACTTTCAGTCAACTGTGGCACTGTCCCACCGTTTTTTTCCGGCTCGAAAATTTTCAATTTTCAAAAAACAAATCGCAGCAATGCAACGACGCGCACACCAAGCTAGCATATTGCGAAACCAATTAAAACGCCAACTTTCCCGATATGACGCAACTTTCTCAATATGACGCAACTTTCCGAATATGACACAACTTTCCGACCGACTGGAGCGGCGAGCAGCCTGCTCGCCAGCGGCATGAGGCGCATTTCCGCGTTTCGCGGCATAGCCACGTCCCTTTAGGGCGTGGTTACGGATAACCCGAATCCACCAGTCCGTTTCAACGGGCTTACTCCGTTCGAGGCTTAAGCCAAATGAAAAAAGGACGTTAAAAACGCCCTCAGAATCATTTATTCGACCGTACCACGCCCTAAAGGGACGTGGCTATGCAAGAAAAGCCTCGTGAACGAGGCTCGGAAGGACACGAAATATCGAAATCTATAATTTTGCGATTTTCTCCTCAACACAAAGTAAGAATGCGGCACAACTGCGTCGAACATTATTAACGGACGACTCGAGTTTTGACATATTCGTGCTTCCGGTCATAACTTCTCCGGTAATTAGAAAGAATCCTTCCATTTCGCGAATCACGGCTTCCCAAGTATCCATGTACTCCTTAGCACAGAGTCGCTGGAGCGAGGTTGTCTTCACCATGATCTCCCTACAGGGTCGTCCCAATCGCCCAATCGCTGTAATCGCTCCTTCACCAGGCATTTCGCCGTGAACAAATTGATTTACGTCTAATGCGAACGCGACAAACCGGTTCATCGCTTCGAGGACGCCAACATGTAATTCCTTCAAACTGTTGCGGAGTTCCAGCCTTTCTTCTTTGTTGTGTTGGCGTCGAAACTCCAGCCATTTCAAGAAGTAACCGACAATACCACCTAGGGCAGCCGAGATAGCGATCTTTACAGCATCAGAATCCATAGCGACTCCCGTTATTCGAATAGAGCGGTTTGGCTGTCGTCTTTACTGCCAATACGTTCCGCCTGTTTAAATGTTTGCAAATTTGGCGGCAGATCAATGGTCTTACCGGCTAACAGATCTTCGACAGTTAGAATCTGTAAACGCGGGTAGTCTTTATTCCAGCCGGGGGAGTGGTAGAAGCCTTTTTCGGCGGCTTCGGTTAACATTGGTTTAGTTGGGGGTTCGAGGGTTAGATAAACGCCGAGCGATGCGTTTTCGCGGTCGATGACGTGGCCGAGGTCGCGGATGTGCGAGACGTTTACACCGCCGCTTTTGACTGAGACGATGACGCGTTTTGCTTTGCCGGAATTGTCGTCGGTGAATACCATTATGCCGTCGATGCCTTTGTCGGAGCCTTTTTTGCCTTCCTTTTGGCCTTTTTCCGCGCCTAAGGCTCTTGCTCCGATTAGAGGCAAAATCCACCATTGGAAACCGTAGCGGTCATTGAGCGCGAGTTCCTTTGCCCCGTCGATGTCCTCGGGCTGACCGATAACCTTGTAGCTGGCGGAGGTTTTGTCAGAACCGCCTGCGTAAGCGGGCGGCATTGACGTCGCGGTAGGATCGCTCGTGGTTACTACCGGCGTTGACCCACTAGTAGCGCCTTTGCCCCCCGCTAACGCAGGGGGTTCTGACTTGGTGCCTATCGGCAGCATCCCGAACGAGTCCTTTAGCCGCAGTTTCATCAGGCCGACGGCGAGGTGGGTGACGTCGATGCCGATCCATTGGCGGTTCAGCTTTTGCGCCGCCGCGATGGTCGTTCCGCAGCCGCAGAAAGGATCGAGAACAACATCGCCTTCTTTCGACGATGCCTGAATAATGCGTTCGAGAAGCGCTACCGGCTTTTGGGTTGGATAGCCGAGGCGTTCTTGGGCTTGAGAATTTATTTCAGGTATATCCGTCCATAGATTTTGGACTGGCATTCCCTTTAGTTCGTCGGCGTAGCTTTTTCTTCGCAAGCGGCCATTTGGATCTTTTGGAAAGTATATTTTTCCTTCTCGATCCCATTGTTCCATCTTTTCTTTAGTAATCATCCAACCGTTTTTTGTTGGTTTGTAACCTTTGTACTCGTAGATCAGATTTGGTCTATATGCCGGATTTACTAGGCTTGTCGCTTGAAAGCGTCTACCGTTCTCATCGACTTGTGTGAATCTTTCTTTGATATATTTTTGATATTCAGGATCATCCAAATTATATTGCGGCGCAAATTTTGCATCTTCCGATTTTCCGTAAAAAAGAATAGTGTCAGTCACAATGCCAAACTTATTCGATTCATGAATAGCACTACTGCTGCCTACACGGCGTTTCCAGGTAATCTCATTTCGGAAGCTTCTTCCATCAAAAATCGTATCCAACAAAATCGTCAAATAATGGCTCGCGGTAGGGTCGCAGTGGAGGTAGAGTGAGCCGGTCGGTTTTAGGACGCGGTGGAGTTCTTTCAGGCGGACGGCCATCATTACGAGATAGGCCATCATCTGGTTGTTGCCGAGAAGCGGGCGAAAGCTCTCGATCATTCAGCCGACCTGATCGGGTTCGTTTATCAGTTCGCTGTAGGTCTGCTCGGCGGCGAGGTTCCAGTGCCACGTGTCTTCGAAGGCGGTGATCTGCGATTCGCTGTCGGTGCCCGATTCGTTGCGAAAGAGCACGTTGTAATTGCGGTTCGAGTTGAACGGCGGGTCAAGATAAACAAGATCGACCGACTCATCCTTGATGTAGTCGCGCAGTATCTTGAGATTATCGCCGTAGTAGAGAGTGTTCATCGGAATGCTTCTGTCGGTAGCCCGCACGTAAGGGCTCCGTGGCACTAAGAAAGCCCTTACTTACGTGCGGGCTACTGACACCGAGAATGTAACACTAACAGAAATCGTTGGCAAGAAAAACGCCGGACGTTTCGCTTCGCTAACATCCGGCTATTCCATTTTTGTCGCTTTTAACGACGGATCGATTGAGACAACCTATTCGTCTTCAGTGGCAGCCTTCGATTTCTCTTCGGCGAGAATTGCCTTACGCGAAAGCTTGATCTTGTTGCCTTCCCTGCCGATGCATTTGACCATGATCTGCTGGCCTTCCTTCAGCTCGTCGCGAACGTCGCGGACGCGGCGGTCGGAGATCTCGGAAATATGCAGCAGGCCGTCGAGTCCCGGCATAATTTCGACAAAAGCGCCGAAGTCAACAATGCGCGAAACCGTGCCGAGATACGTCTCGCCGATCTCGGCTTCGGCAGTCAGCGCTTTGATACGTGCGATGGCGGCCTGAGCGGCTTCACCGTCGGCGGTGGCAATGAGCACCGTTCCGTCATCCGAAATATCGATCTTCGCACCGGTCTCTTCCGTGATTGAGCGAATAACAGAGCCGCCCTTACCGATAACATCGCGTATTTTGTCGGGATGTATCTTGAGTGTGATGATGCGCGGCGCGTAAGGCGAAATGTCTTCACGCGGAGTCTCGATGGCCTCGGCCATTTTGCCGAGGATGTGAAGCCGGCCTTTCTTTGCCTGTTCAAGCGCCTCCTGTAGGATCATCGCGTTGATGCCGCCGATCTTGATGTCCATCTGAAGAGCGGTGATGCCGTCGGCTGTTCCGGTGACTTTGAAATCCATGTCGCCGTAGTGATCTTCCGCACCGGCAATGTCTGAAAGGATCGCGTAACGGTTGCCTTCCATCACCAAACCCATCGCAACACCGGCAACAGGCTTTTTGATCGGCACGCCCGCGTCCATCAAACTCAAAATGCCGCCGCATACCGACGCCATCGACGACGAGCCGTTCGATTCAGTAATATCCGAAACAATGCGGATCGTGTAGGGAAAATCGGCCTCGTCCGGCAGGACCGACATGATCGCACGGCGTGCGAGATTGCCGTGGCCGGTTTCGCGACGCGAAGTTCCGCCGAATCGACCAGTTTCACCAACCGAATACGGCGGAAAATTATAGTGCAGCATAAAGCGACGATCGATAGTACCCTTCTCCAGATCGTCCATGAATTGCCCGTCCATTTTTGTCCCAAGCGTCGAAGTGACAATCGCCTGCGTTTCGCCTCGGGTGAAAAGTGCCGAGCCATGCACGCGCGGCAGCCAGCCGACTTCGCAGTTGATCGGACGGATCTCAGAGAATTTGCGGCCGTCCGGTCGTCGCTTGTTGCCAAGCATGTCCTCGCGGAAGATCTTTTCCTTTAAGTGGCCAAATACCTTGCCGGCGTTTTGGCGCGTTTCAGGCTGATCTTCGGGATAGCTTTCAACCACTTCCTTTTTGAGAGCGTCGATTCCGGCATAAACCTCAATCTTATCGCGGCCAGTAGAATTGAGAGCCTCGCGCAGTTTGCCAGCGAATTTTTTCTCGATCTCTTTAACAAGTTTTTCATCGAGATCAGCAACCTCGAAAACCCGCTTTTTGATGTCGAGAGCTTTACCAAGCTCTTTTTGCCACAGACAGAGACGTTTGATCTCGCGGTGAGCAAGCATCAAAGCCTCGACCATGATGGTCTCGTTGACCTCTTTCGCCTCGCATTCGACCATGCAGATCGCTTCTTCGGTACCGGCGACAATGAGGTCCAGTTCAGATTCACGGCGTTCATCAAAGGTCGGATTGATCAGGTATTTGCCATCGATCAAACCGATGCGCACACCGGCGATCGGATTCTCAAAGGGAATATCCGAAAGATAAAGAGCGCACGACGCTCCCGTGATAGCGATCACGTCCGGATCGTTCTCCGCATCGGATGAGATGACCGAGGCGACGATCTGTGTTTCAAAGCGATAGCCGTCGGCAAAGAGCGGCCGCACCGGACGGTCGATCATTCGGCAGGTAAGGACTTCTTTTTCTGAGGGACGGCCCTCGCGACGGAAATAGTTTCCCGGGATACGTCCGGCGGCAAACGAGTTCTCACGGTATTCGACAGTGAGTGGGAAAAAATCAAGCCCTTCCTTTGCAATGTGGGCACTGACCGCTGCAACGAGCAGCATCGTGTCCCCGTAACGTATAACGACCGAACCGTCGGCCTGTTTGGCAACCTTGCCTGTTTCTACGATCAGATCTTGTGTTCCAAGTTTGATCGATTCATTCAAATATTTTTTTGTCATTATTTTTCCTCATAAAAACAAAGACGAAAAGGCGTGCCGTGAAGCCCTTTCGTCTTTATAAAACTACTGGTTTTTCCTGATCTTCAATTTGTTCGGAGCTTGTTTGTGCTGTCACGTTCAGCAGCCGCCGGCAAATTCTTCGCGAAGATCTCTTTTTCTAACAGGCCCGAAGCGGCCGGAACGAGTCTTGAGTCGCAAGTCTTTGGTCTTTTCATTCTCAAGACTCCAGACTTAGGACTCCAGACTATCTTCTCAGTCCGAGTTTACCAATGATCACATGATATTCATTAATATCACGACGCTTGAGGTAATCAAGCAACTTCCTTCGACGCGAGACCAGGACAAGCAAGCCGCGGCGGGAATTGTTGTCCTTCTTGTGAATCTTGAAATGCTCGGTCAGTTCGTTAATGCGCTGCGTAAGCAACGCAATCTGCACCTGTGATGATCCCGTGTCTGAATCATGGGTCTTGTAATCTACAACTATCTTTTCTTTTAATTCTTTTACCGTTGACATAAAACGTCTTGCTTAAAAATGGTCTCTCCTTTAGCTCGCAGTAACTCCGCAACTGTTGCGCGGTAACCGCAAAGAATAATGAATAATTGACAATTGATAATGGACAATTATTTCTCTTAATTATCCATTATCCATTATCAATTATCAACTTGATACTTGAACTCTTCCATGAATTTCGTCGAGAAATTACCCTTCTGGAAGTTTTCATCGGCCATAATTTTTTGATGAAGCGGAATGGTTGTCTTAATGCCCTCGATGACCATCATGTCGAGTGCGCGCTGCATTCGGGCGATGGCGAGGTCGCGGGTGCGGGCGTGGACGATGAGTTTTGCAATCATTGAGTCGTAATATGGCGGCACGATGTAGCCGGGATACACGGCCGTATCGACGCGAACGCCAGGGCCGCCGGGTATATTGAATGCAGTTATCTTGCCCGGACTGGGCGTGAATTTAACGGGGTCTTCAGCATTGATGCGGCATTCGATCGCATGGCCGACTATCTGAACCTCGTCTTGCGTGTAAGCGATCTTGTCGCCAGTTGCTATGCGTATTTGATTGCGAACGATGTCGGCGAGCGTGACCATTTCGGTGACGGGATGCTCGACCTGAATACGGGTGTTCATTTCCATGAAATAAAAGCTGCCGTCCTCGTCGAGCAAGAATTCAAAGGTGCCTGCGCTCGAATAACCTATTTTTTTACATGCATTTACAGCAACGTTGCCCATTTCATCGCGTTGTTTTTCCGTTATAACTGGTGACGGAGCTTCTTCGAGCAATTTCTGGTGGCGACGTTGTATGGTGCATTCGCGCTCGCCGAGAAAGATCGTATTTCCGTGCTCGTCGGCCAGAACCTGAATCTCGATATGACGCGGGCGTTCAATGTATCTTTCTATATAGACCGCGCCGTTTTTAAAAGCGGCGAGAGCTTCGGTCTGTGCCGTCTCAAGCGCGTTGGCAAGTTCCTCTTCTTTTCGAACAATGCGCATTCCGCGTCCGCCGCCGCCGGCAGCGGCTTTAATAATTAGAGGAAAGCCTATTTCGAGAGCGAGCTTTTTCGCCTCGTCCGCAGATTCAATCGGATCGGGACTGCCGGGCAGGATCGGAACTCCGGCGGCTTTCATTGTTCGACGGGCTTCAACCTTGTCGCCCATCATCGCGATGACATCGGCACGCGGGCCGATGAATTTGATATTGCAGTCGACGCAAACCTTTGCAAATGTCGCGGATTCCGCCAGAAAACCATACCCGGGATGAATTGCATCGACATTTGTTATCTCAGCCGCGCTGATGATCGCTGGGATGTTCAAATAGCTTTCCGCAGAAGGCGGCGGGCCGATGCAGAGAGCTTCGTCGGCATACCGCACATGCAGAGCCTCGCGATCAGCTTCTGAATGAACGGCGACGGTTTTGATGCCCATCTCCTTGCACGTCCAGATTATCCGGCAGGCGATCTCGCCTCGGTTTGCGATCAAAACTTTTTTAATTTCGCGTGTTTCCATCTAAAAACGAGTAGCCGCAAAAAGGCGCAAAAGGCGCAAAATGAAAGATTTCTGTTTTGCGTCTTTTGCGCCTTTTTGCGGCTATTTTTTCACACCAAACAAAGGCTGGCCGTATTCGACCGGCTGGCCGTTCTCAACGTATATCTTTACGACCGTGCCTGAAACTTCAGCCTGTATCTCGTTCATGAGCTTCATCGCTTCGACGATGCAAACCGTCGATTCGGGCGAGACGCTGCTTCCTTCGCTGACATAGGCATCTTTATCCGGGCCGGGCGAACGATAAAATGTTCCGACAATCGGCGACGTGATTTTGTGAAGCCCGGCATCAGGGTCGGCTACTTCCGTGACGGCTGCCGGAGCAGGCGTGGAAGGTGCGACGGCTGGAACCGGAGTCGCAAGCGGTGCGGCTTGGACAGCCACGCCCGACATCTTGCTCAAGCGCACTCGAATATTTTCGTTCTCAAATTCGAAATCGGTAAAGCCGTGCTCAATAACAAGGTCGGCAAGACCACGCAGCTCGTCCATGTTAAAGGACGGATCAACTGTCTGCCGCTGTTTCTTGGCAACGTTACCGCTTTTTTTCTCAACCACTATATCTTTATTATCTCTTGCCTTTGCCGAAGCCGTATTACTCATAGGAAAGCCTCCAAGTTTTGAGTACCTGCTTTAGCAGGCTTCTGCCGCCTAAAGGCGGGACTCAGAACGTCAGCCTTTTGCGGCCATTTCACGCGGATTATCGACCAATTCGATCACCGCCATCTCGGCATTGTCGCCTTGGCGGCGGCCGAGTTTGATGATGCGGGTGTAACCGCCGTTACGGTCTTTATAGCGCAACCCAAGCTCATTGAAAAGCCGCTGGACAGCTTTTACGCCGGCGGTTCGCTCGATCGGCTCTTTCTCTTCGCCGTTTTTCCCGCGAAACCGGCTCTGTTGGGATTTAAAATTACTATTTCCGGCATGGAAAAAACGTGCCGCCTGACGCCGAAGGTGAACTCCGCGAAGCTGGTCGCCATCAGTGTCCTGCGCCTTTCGAGCCAGAGTTATCGCCTTCTCTACAAAAGGTCGCAGCTCTTTCGCTTTCGGAACGGTTGTCACAATATGTTCCTTGTCCGCGTTGATTAACGAAGTCGCCAGATTGCGCAGCATCGACATGCGATGCTCCGTAGTCCGGCCTAATTTTCTATGTGCTTTTAAGTGTCGCATTTCTTTTAAGTCCAATGTCCAATGTCCAAAGTCCAAAGTCCGTTCTTTAACATTGGACTTTGGACATTGGACTTTCGACTAATCTAAGTCGCGGCCGCCCGATCCCGGGATCGGATTTCCCTGCTCGTCAAAATCCATTCCAAAATCGAGGCCCATTCCGTGAAGCAGGTCCTTGATCTCGGTGAGCGATTTCTTGCCAAAATTTTTGGTATTGAGCATGTCCTTTTCGCTGCGTCGTATCAGGTCGCGGATCGAACGTATGTCGGCGTTCTTCAAACAATTATACGAACGCACCGAAAGCTCAAGCTCATCAACCGATTTGTCGAGCAGGTCGTTCCGCATCAGCGGCGGACGGGCGATGTCCTCGTATTTATACTCCTCTTCTTCCTCTTCAAAATTAATGAAGATCGACATATGATCCTTCACCAATTTAGCGGCGAGGCCGATGGAATCCTCGGGCTTGACAGAGCCGTCGGTCCAAACCTCGACCGTCAATTTGTCGTACTCCGTATTCGATCCCATGCGTGTCTTTTCAACGCTGTAATTCACCTTCTTGATCGGCGTATGAACCGAATCGATGGGAATGTATCCGACCGAAAGATCTTCGTCATTGTTAAGCTCGGCGGAAACATAGCCGCGGCTTTGTTTAAGCCGCATCTCAATATTTAATGACCCGCCCGTGCTAATCGTAGCGATATGAACGGCGTCGTCAAGTATTTCGACTTCGCCGTCAGCCTCGATATTTGCGCTTGTGACAACGCCGGCACCTTTTTTCCTGATCGAAAGCGTCTTTACGCCGCCTTCGTGCAGTTTGAAAGGAATCTGTTTGAGATTAAGGATAATGTCGGTTGCGTCTTCCACGACGCCTTTGATCGAAGAAAATTCGTGCTCGACGCCTTCGATCCTCACGGCCGTGATCGCCGCGCCTTCGATAGATGAAAGCAACGCGCGACGTATCGAATTACCGATCGTCGTGCCAAATCCGCGCTCGAAAGGCTGCGCGTAAAATTTACCAAACCGTTCCGTCAAAGTGTCGGTCTCGACATTCAGCCGGCTAGGCATTTGAAAATCTGTCCAATTATTTTGTGTCATATTTGTTCTTCTTGTCGGTCAAAAAAAGTTGGCTTTGTCCCCGGAACTTGCTTAGCAAGAACGAACTTTCACGTTCCGGCTACTTCGGCCAACTTTGAGTTACTACTTACTGTAAAGCTCAACGATCAATTGCTCGTTGATATTCGCGTCAATGTCCTGCCGGCTCGGCAAACTCGAAACCGTCACGAGCAAATCCTTGCCCACGGCACTCAGCCATGAAGGACGTCCGCGCCCAACCGCTGTTCCCCACGCGCCTTCGATATGCGTATTTTTTTGCGAGCGATCTTTAACGGCAATCGAGTCGCCGGCCTTCACCTGAAACGACGAAATATTAACCTTGCGGCCATTGACCGTTACATGTCCGTGATTGACGAGCTGGCGTGCCTGGCGGCGTGAGGTTGAGAAACCTGAGCGGTAAACAACGTTGTCGAGACGACGCTCAAGCATGAAGAGCAAGTTTTCGCCGGTAACACCTTTCTGCCGACGCGCTTTTTCAAAATAATTGCGAAACTGCTTTTCGAGAATGAAGTAAATGCGCTTTACCTTCTGCTTTTCGCGAAGCTGCTCGCCATAACCGGCAAGCATCTTGCGCCTCGCGCCGCCGTGCTGTCCCGGCGGGTTTGTTCCCCGCTTTTCGATAGCGCAAGAGGGCTTATAACACCTATCGCCCTTCAAAAATAACTTTCCACCCTCGCGGCGGCAAAGCCTGCACACCGCATCTCTATATCTAGCCATTAATTATTTCTGCCTCCGTATATTTAACGGAAAAGTTTACGAGCCGCAGCCCTTCTTCCTTTCGATAAAACTAAATTTCAAATCTCAAATTTCAGATTTCAGATTTCAGATTTCAAATATTCCGAAAATCTGGAATTTGGAATCTGGAATCTGAAATTCTCAAACCCTCCGCCGTTTCGGCGGCCTGCATCCATTGTGAGGAATTGGCGTCGTATCACGGATCGAATTCACGCGAATGCCCGCTTGGCTGATGGCCCGAATCGCCGACTCGCGGCCTCCGCCCGGTCCTTTCACTCGAACTTCAACCTCTCGCATTCCGGCGTCAAGAGCCTTGCGTGCCGCATCCGAAGCAGCCTGCTGCGCCGCGAACGGCGTCCCTTTTCGCGAACCTCTAAACCCGCGCGCTCCCGATGAAGACTGAGCGATTAAATTCCCTTCAGTATCGGTTATCGAGATCATCGTATTATTAAACGACGCCGCGATATGTACGATGCCCATCGGGATATTCTTCTTCTCTTTCTTCTTGAAAGTCTTCTTTTTTGTTGTCGCTGCTTTTGCCATTGTATTTAGTTCCGAGTTCCGAGTTCCGAGTCCCGAGTTAATTCCGAATAAACCCGGAACTCGAAACTTTGAAGTCGTAACTTATTTCTTACCCGGTGCCTTCTTCTTAGCCACAGCTGCTTTGCGCGGGCCTTTTCTCGTTCGTGCGTTGGTGCTTGTCCGCTGTCCGCGAACCGGAAGTCCACGACGGTGACGCAAGCCGCGATAGCAGCCAATGTCCATCAAACGTTTGATGTCCATTTGCACATGCTTTCTCAGATCGCCTTCCACCTCGACATCGGTGTCAAGGACGGCACGAATCTTATTAAGATCATCCTCGCTGATGTCCTTGATCTTCGTATTGACATCGACGCCGGCCTGCCCAAGAACAGCCGTCGCGCGCGATTTGCCCACGCCATAAATATAGGTCATCCCGATTTGTGCCCTTTTATTGGGCGGTAAATCTACTCCTGATATACGAGCCATAACGTCATTTTCGATTGCCGATTTGCGATTTTCGATTTGGACAAATCGCAAATCGACAATCGCAAATCGCAAATTCTCCTATCCTTGTCTCTGCTTATGCTTCGGGTTATCGCAGATGACGCGCACGACGCCTCTGCGGTGGATCACCTTGCATTTGTCACACATTTTTTTAACCGACGGCCTGACTTTCATAACTATTCACTGTTCGTTATTCACTATTCACTTGTACCGATATGTAATTCGCCCTCGTTTTAGATCGTAGGGCGATAGCTCAACCAAAACCTTGTCTCCGGGCAGAATGCGTATAAAATTCTTCCTCATTTTCCCCGAAATATGAGCTAAAACCTCATGTTTATTTTCGTCAACTGCGACTTTGAACATTGCATTCGGCAATGTTTCCAGCACTGTCGCCGTGACCTCAATAGCTTCTTCCTTAGACATAAACAACAGGCCAACTTGCTGAATAGTTAAGCAAACCATCAATAATAATAGTTTTTGTCCGCAGTTTCAAGTCACCAACCACTGATTTTAAGCAGCCGCAGCCATCTCACGCTCACGCTTTTGCTGTTTTGTGAGCGTTAATATCTCCGGGCCGTCAAGCGTGACAGCGAGAGTGTGCTCGGCGTGTGCCGACGGCTTGCCGTCGAGCGTTACGACCGTCCATTTATCGCTCAAAGTTCGCGTTTCGTGCGTGCCAAGGTTAAGCATCGGCTCGATCGCAAAACAGTACCCTGCTCGGATGCGTTCTTTTGTTCCCGCACGCCCGTGATTCGATATCTGTGGCGCCTCGTGCATAGCTCGACCGATGCCGTGGCCTGTGTAATCGCGAACAATGCCATAGCCAAATTTTTCTGCGTGCTGCTGCACAGCCCAGCTAATATCGCCGACGCGATTGTTGACACGGGACGCTTGAATTCCAAGATCAAGGCATTCTTCCGTCACGCGAATTAATTGTTTTAATTCGTCGGAAATCTCGCCAACGGGAACGGTCATCGCGGTGTCGCCGACAAATCCCTGATACGTCGCCGCCATATCGAGCGAAACAATGTCGCCTTCTTTCATCGGCTCTTTTTTCGAAAATCCGTGAACGATCTCCTGATTAACAGACGCGCAGATCGCATACGGAAAGCCGTGATATCCGATGAACGTTGGTAAAGCTCCGGCATCGCGAATCATTTTGTCGGCGGCATTGTTGAGTTCCAGCGTCGAGATGCCGGGAACAACCATCGGCCGCACAGCTTCGCGAACCTCGGCGATCAACTCGCCGACGGCTCGCATTTTGTCAAGATCTTTTGCGGACTTTGCAATTATCACTTTTCCAACAAAAAGACTTTTCGCCACAGAGAGCACAGAGTTCACGGAGGAAAGAAACGTCATTTTTCTCAGTGTTCTCTGTGACCTCGGTGGCTAATTTAAACTAACTCTTCAATTTCCATGTAAATATTCTCGATCTCGCCCGTGCCGTCAACTTTTTTGAGACGGCCTGAACGCTCGTAATATTCAAGCAGCGGCTTTGTCAATTCGTCATAGGTTTCGAGCCGAACCTTGACCTTCTCTTCCGAATCGTCCGCTCGATGATCGAGTTTCGCCTCAGGATGCTCGTCGCAAAAACCCTCGGCCTTTGGCGGCTTTGAATAGATATTGTATATCTCGCCGCAAACCGGACAGCTTCGACGGCCCGTAAGCCGTTTAAGCAGTTCATCTCGCGGGACATCGACCTCAATTGCCTGAATTTCCTTGTTCTGTTCTTTGGCCAGTTCTTCAAGCTGCTCAGCCTGAACGGCAGTTCGCGGGTAGCCGTCAAGAAGAAAAGTCCCTCGACAATCGTCACGCGATGTCCGCTCGCGAACAATTCGATAAGTCACATCGTCCGACACCAGTTTTCCCGACGCCATGATCGCCTGGACTTCTTTCGCCAGCTGCGTGTCGAGCGTTTTCATCTCGCGAAACATGTCGCCAGTCGAAATCTGGGGTATCGAACGCCGTTCCTCCAAAAGCCTCGCCTGCGTCCCCTTCCCCGCGCCCGGCGCGCCTATCAGGACAATTATCTTATCCATAAAAACTTTTCGCCACAGAGAATTCAGAGATCACAGAGAGGAAATCAATTTTCTCTGTGATCTCTGTGTTCTCTGTGGCTAATTCTTCTTAACTCCTACGACCGCGCAAGCGCGAGCCCGCTCCCAAAAATCCCTCGTAATTACGCATCACAAGCTGTGCTTCGATTTGTGCGACCGTATCCATCGCGACGCCGACAAGAATCAGCAGCGACGTGCCGCCGAAGTAAAATTGGTATCCCAAACCTGTCGGTATCCAGCTCAAACCGGGTGTCGAGGTCAGCAAATTATCAAGGTCGGGGCCGATAAACGGCAGCCGTGCGACCTTAAATCCGCTCAAAAGGACCTGCGGTGCAAACGCGACAAAAGCAAGGTACAACGCTCCCACAGTAGTCAGGCGTGTAAGAATGCCATTCAAATAGTCGGCAGTCGGCGCTCCCGGGCGAATACCGGCGATAAAGCCGCCGTGCTTGCGAAGGTTGTCGGCGACCTCGTCGGTGTTGAAAATGATCGTGATGTAAAAGAACGTGAAAATAACGATCAGCGACAAGAAGACAAGTTCGTAATACGGATCGCCGCCGAAAAACTGCTGGAAGAAGGCAGACACTTTTGACCACGCAGCGTCCGGATTATTTGGATCTGGCGGGAAAGCCGAAAATACTGTCTGTGGCATCGCAAGCACCGACGACGCAAAGATCACCGGGATAACGCCGCCCATGTTGATCTTGAGCGGCAGGCTTGTTTCCTGGCCGCGAAACGTCTGATTACCGACACGCCGGCTGGCGTAACTGATGGCAATATTTCGTCTTGCCGATTCGACATAAACTATCAATGCGATCAAGGCAACCATGACCACTAAAAGAAACGCCACGCCGATCGTCTGCATCGGATCGCCGGAGCCGACGCGCTCGGATATCTGCAAAAGCCCGCTCGGCAGGCCGATTACAATACCGGCAAAGATAAGAAGTGAAATTCCATTTCCGACGCCGCGCTCGGTAATCTGCTCGCCGAGCCACATAACAAAGATCGTGCCGGTCGTGAGCGTAATAACAACCATCGCCGTCGCCCACCACGTTTCAGGAATGATCTGATTACGCGAAAGCCAGGTCGCGACGAAAAACGTCTGGACACAGCTAAGTGCGACTGTAGCGTACCGCGTCCACTGATTCATTTTTTGCCGCCCGACTTCGCCTTCTTCCTGAACCTTTTTCATCGCGGGCGAAAGCACCGGCAGAAGCTGCATGATGATCGACGCCGTAATGTAAGGCGTCACGCCCAGCGCAAAAACCGAGATCGTGCGAAAATTGCCGCCTGAAAACAGATCGAGAACTCCAAGCAGCGTGCCCGCGACATCGTTCCAAACCCTTTCGAGCTGCGCCTTATTAATGCCGGGCGCCGTCACGTGTGCACCTAAACGGTAAACCGCAAGAAGCCCGAGCGTAAACAAGATGCGCTTGCGCAGCTCGGGTATCTTGAACATGTTTTGTACGGCGCTGAAAAACTTCTCCATATACTTTTCGTTTTGAGTCCCGCCTTTAGGCGGCCTCAACACAACATATTGGCCTGCTAAAGCAGGTACTCAAAACTAGGCTGCTGCCACTACAGTCTTTGCAATAACGGTCGCCGTTCCGCCAGCTTTTTCAATCTTGTCCTTCGCGGTCTTCGTAAAACGATGCGACGATATCTTTAACGATTTCGAAATCTCGCCGGTTCCGAGAATCACAAGATCGTGCTTGGCTTTTTTGATCAGGCCGCGTTCATGCAGAATTTCCGGCGTGATCTCGTCACCTGCATTGAAATTTTCCTCGATCTTGCCAAGACTGATCTCGATCCAGAGTTTCTTAAAAATATTGGTAAACCCGCGCTTCGGCAGGCGACGCTGCAAAGGCATTTGACCGCCCTCAAAACCAGGCCGGCTCGAATAACCCGAACGCGATTTCTGCCCTTTATGCCCCTTGCCCGAAGTCTTCCCAAGCCCCGAACCTGGCCCGCGCCCGAGACGCTTTTTCTTATGCGTCGAGCCTTTCGCAGGATGTAAATTATTTAATGATAAAGCCATAACTCAATAAGACCTATAGGTCTCATAGGTCCTATGCGACCTATTCAACAATTCTCAACAAATGCGGGACCTTGGCCACTATGCCGCGTGCCGCCGCCGAATCCGGATGCATGACCGTCTGGTTGAGCTTGGTAATACCCAGGCTCTTAACGATTTCTTTTTGTTTTTTCGCGTAACCGATCATGCTCCGGTAATACTGGATCGTGATCTGCCCGCTCGCTTTTTTTTCTGCTTTCTTTGCCATTTTTATAGTTCCAAAGTTGCGAAGTACCAAAGTTGCGAAGTCAATAAACTCTGCAACTTTGTAACTTCGCAACTACACTAACTCTTCAACTTGCTTGCCGCGAAGTCGCGCAACCTCGATCGGGTCCTTCATCCGCAGCAAGCCGTCGAACGTCGCTCGGATGACATTATGATTGTTGTTCGACCCTAAAATTTTTGTTCTGACGTTGTGAACTCCAAGCGACTGTAAAACAGCGCGAACTGCACCGCCGGCGATAACGCCGGTTCCTTCGGCAGCCGGCTTTAACAAAACGCGGCCAGCTCCGTATTTGCCTATCAATTCATGCGGCAGCGTGCCCTCAATCAGCGGGACGCGGATAAGATTGTTTTTCGCAGCCTCGACCGCCTTTTTGATCGCATTCGGGACTTCTTTAGCTTTTCCGGTGCCAAATCCAACGTGTCCGGCTTCGTCGCCGACGACGACCAACGCCGCGAACGACATATTCTTGCCGCCCTTGACGACCTTCGTCACGCGGTTGATCGAAATAAGCTGGTCCTTGAGCAGCAACCCGCCCGGAGAAATTTTCTGTTTATTCTTCATTACCTTTCTGCTTTTTTTCCTTCGGCTTTTCCGCCTTCACCTTTTCTTTCTTCTCAGGTGACTTTTCCTCTCCTGCTCCGTCCTTAGCGGCCTCATGTTTATTAAGCCCGGCCTCGCGTGTTGCGTCGATCAAAGCCTTTACGCGGCCATGATAAAGATAGCCGCCGCGATCAAACACCACGCTTGAAACTCCAGCCGCCAACGATCGCTCGGCAATCGCTTTGCCGATTGTCTTCGCGGCTTCGACATTACCGCCGGTTTTTCCCGCAAGCGCTTTTTCAGCCGTCGAAGCCGTCGCCAAAGTTTTTCCGCTGCGGTCGTCGATCACCTGCGCATAAATGTGATTCAGGCTGCGAAAAACCGCAAGCCTCGGCCGCTCCGCCGACCCGCGAACCTTCTTGCGAATCCGGCTATGCACGCCCTGCCGAACATCTGATCTGCTTTTCTGTCCCATAACTCTTTAGTTAATAATGGTGAATGGTGAGTGATGAATGATTTCTTACATTCACCGTTCACCATTAACCATTCTCCATTATTTCCCAGTTTTGCCTGGTTTCAACCTATAAAACTTGTCCGCGTATCTCACGCCCTTGCCCTTGTAAGCGTCGGGCTTGCGAAGGCGATTTAGTTCTGCTGCGACTTGTCCGAGCAACTGTTTATCGATGCCGCTCAGTGTGATCGTCGTCTGATATTGATTAATAGACGTCTTTGTATTGACACGCTCGGCCTTCGCGTCGATGCCCGCCGGCAAAGCGTATTCGATCGGATGCGAATATCCGAGAGCGAAAACGATCTTTTTGCCCTGCACGTCCGCCTTGTAACCTACGCCCACAATGTCGAGGTCTTTTGAAAACCCTTCGGTCACACCGACAACGGCGTTATTCGCCAAAGCTCTCGCCAAACCGTGAAACGCCGCTTTATCGTCACCCGCACGCTCGGCGGTCAATGCACCTTCTTCTTGCTTAAAGCTCACGCCAGCCGGTATCGGCGTATTCAGCGTTCCCTTCGGCCCTTTTACTTCCAGCGCCGCGTCACCAATCGTCACGGTCACGCCGGACGGGATTGTAATCGGTTTTTTTCCTACTCTAGACATAACTGTTCAGTGGTCAGTGGTCAGTGGTCAGTGTTCCGTAGGCCTTTCTGACCACTGAACACCGACCGCTGACCACTGCTAATATATTTCCGCCAAAATCTCGCCGCCGACATGTTCTGCACGGGCACGTTTTCCGCTCATTAAACCCTTCGACGTCGAAACGATATTCACGCCGTAGCCGCCGAGAACCTTCGGGATATCATCGGAGCCGACATACACACGCCGTCCGGGCCGCGATACGCGAGCAAGGTGCGTGATCGACGACAAGCCCTTCGCATCGTAGCGAAGAAAAACGCGGATCATATACTTGACGCCTTCGCCCTTGGTCGAAAAATTATTGATGTAGCCTTCCTCCTTGAGGATTCGTGCCACCTCCATTTTCAGCTTTGAGCCCGGAATATCGACGCGCGGATGATTCGCTGCAATCGCATTGCGAATCCGCGTCAGCATATCGGCTATTGGATCTGTCATTCTTAAAAACTCCGTTCCTTACCAAAAATAATAGGACACATAAGTCCTATAGGTCACATATGACCTATTTCCGCTACCAACTAGATTTCACGACGCCCGGTATTTGCCCCTCAAGAGCAAGACTCCGCAGAGCTATACGCGACACGCCAAACTTTCTCAAATATCCGCGTGAGCGTCCCGACTGCGAACAGCGGTTGCGCACCCTTGAGGGCGAAGCATCACGCGGCATTTTTTGCAGCCTGATCACCGCCGCATCGACCTCTTCAGGAGTCGATTTGGGGTTATTGACGATCTTCTTCCACTCCGCGCGTCGCACTTTGTAAAGGACGACCATGTCCTTGCGTCTGTTGTTTTTTACTACTTTACTTATCTTTGCCATATTCAAATTCCGAATTTCAGATTCCAGATTCCAGATTCAAAAATTTGGAATTTGGAATTTGGAATTTCAAATTATTGCCTGAAAGGCATTCCCAACCCCTTCAACAGCGACCGTGCCTGATCGTCATTTCTCGCCGTGGTAACTATCGAAACATTCATTCCTCGTGTCTTATCGACCTTGTTAAAATCGATCTCCGGAAATATCAACTGCTCACGAATGCCGACCGTGTAATTCCCGCGTCCGTCAAACGCTTTACCCGAAATCCCGCGAAAATCGCGAACACGCGGCAAAGCAACCGAGATCAAACGATCAAGAAACTCATACATCCTCTCGCCCCGCAGCGTGACCATCGTGCCGATCGCCATTCCCTGTCGCAGTTTGAACGCCGCAATAGATTTTTTTGCCTTTGTGATCACGGGCTTTTGCCCGGTGATCGATTTCAGCTCTTCCGTCGCAACGTCGAGTATCTTTGCATTAGCAGACGCCTCGCCCAAACCCATATTTACGACGATCTTCTCAAGCCTCGGGATCGCCATTGGATTTTTGATATCGAACTCCTTCGCCAAAGCCGGAGCGATCTCTTTCTTATATTTTTCTCTTAACCTGGCCATATATCAGTTTCGGGTTCCGAGTTCAAAGTTTCGAGTTCTTAACTTGGAACTCGGAACCTGAAACCCGGAACTATTCTTTTTCTGCCGATGCAGTCGTTTCCTCATCCTCTATCTTTTTCTTCGCCTCGCGTTTATAGGTCGCGTTTTCAGCGATCACCTTGCCGCTTTTCGCAACGCGAACCTTTTTGCCGTCCTGAACCTCATACCTGACCTTTGTCGGCTTGCCGGTCTCTGGATCGACCAGTGCGACGTTCGAGATGCTGACCCACGCTTCCTGCTCGATGATGCCGCCTTCGCGATTCATCTGGGGAACCGGCTTGCGATGACGCTTGACGATCATCGCGCCTTCGACTTTAACCTTGCTCAACCTCGCATCGACCGCGAGCACTTTGCCGCGATACGGCTGACGTTTGCCGGCGCTGTCGTAGCGGTTATATTCCTTGCCCGCAATAAACACGACCTGATCGCCGCGCTTAATCCTGCTTTTGACTGTTGCTGTCTTACTCATTTTCTCTGTTCATCTATAGGACTCATGCGTCCAATAAGACCTATATGTCCTATATAACCTCAGGTGCCAGGCTCACGATCTTCATAAAATTCTTCTCGCGAAGCTCGCGTGCCACCGGCCCAAAAACACGTGTCCCGACTGGCGTTCCGTCATCTTTAATAAGCACGGCGGCGTTCTCGTCAAAGCGAATATACGTGCCGTCCTTCCGACGGACTTCCTTTCGCGTCCTGACGATAACGGCGTTGTAAACCTTGCCCTTTTTCGCAGTGCCATCGGGCGAAGCTTCCTTGACCGTCACCTTTATAGTGTCACCAAGCCGCGCGATCTTCCCCGTCGAACCGCCGACCGGCATGATCATCTCGACTCGCTTTGCTCCCGAATTATCAGCGACCGCTAACGAGGTCTGCATCTGAATCATAATTTTCTCCTGTTATGAGTCCCCGCTTAAGCGGGCAGGCCGCCTAAAGGCGGAACTCAAAACAATTAAAGCTCGGCCTTCTGAATAATCTCCACCACGCGCCAGCGCTTTCTGGCCGACAGCGGCCGCGTTTCCACGATCTTTACCTTATCGCCGATCTTCGCTCCCATTTCGTCATGGGCCATAAATTTCTTTCGCTTTTTGACGTATTTGCGATAGACCGGATGCTTGACAAGCCGATCGACACGCACCGTAACGGTTTTCATCATCTTATCCGAAGCGACAATGCCGATTTTTTCTGCGCGCTTGTGAACTTTTACCTTCGCCGCCGTGCCGTCGGTGGGTGCCTCTGTTTCACTGGACGCCTCCGTTTTCTTCGTCGCGTCTTTAGCAGCTTTCTTAGGCTTTTCTTCAGCAACCGGTGCCGCCTGAACGGCAGTTTCTTCGACTGTTGCTTCGGCTGTCTCGGCTACCGTCTCTTCGACTTCGTCTTTTTTCTTTCTTACCATTTTCTTCTCTTCAAGCTTTTAGCTTGCTTGCGCCGTTTTGGCCTCAGTATTTTTCTTATTGAGCAAAGTAAAAACCCTCGCAAGAGTTTTCTTTTCCCGACGAATGTCTTTAACTACTTCGCCGACGCCCAAAGTCTTGCGAAACTTCAATCGAAAAAGCGATTCCTTCAGAGCATCTGCCTGATCGGTCAATTCCTCAACGCTCATTTCCCCGAGTTGATCGAGCTGTTCCTTCACTTTCATTTCTTAAACTATGCCTCCTTCGAGGTCGGCGCGCGTGACGAATTTCGTCTTGATCGGCAGCTTCTGCGCCGCGAGCGTCATAGCTTCGCGCGCCAGGCTCTCGTCAACGCCCTGAATCTCATACAACACGCGTCCCGGTTTAACGACCGCAACCCAATGGTCCGGCGCTCCCTTGCCGCTGCCCATACGCGTTTCGGCAGGCTTTCGCGTGATCGGCTTGTCCGGGAAAATGCGTATCCATATCTTGCCGCCACGCTTCACGTGACGCGTCATCGCAATACGAGCCGCCTCGATCTGGCGGTCCGTGATCCACGCCGCCTCCAATGTCTTCAGGCCGAAATCACCAAAGCTGAGCTTCTCGCCGCGCGTGGCTTTCCCGCGCATGCGCCCCTTCATCACCCGCCGGTGCTTGACCTTTTTTGGCATTAACATAACAAATCTCCAGTGGTCAGTGGTCAGTCGTCAGTCGTCAGTGGTCAGTGGTTAGAAAGTCCGGCACTATTCACTATTCACTGTTCGCTACTCACTATCTTCTGTCGTCCCGTCGCGGTCCGCGATCGTTGCGTCTAGCTCCGCGTTCGACCTTTACTTCGTTCATCGGGTCAGTCGTTGTTCCGCGTGCCATTGAGGCATTCGCATCGAGAATTTCGCCGCGATAGATCCAAACCTTCACGCCTATAATGCCGAACGTCGTCAACGCTTCAGCAAATCCAAAATCAACATCGGAGCGCAAAGTGTGCAACGGCAGACGTCCCTGCAGCGACCATTCGGTGCGGGCGATCTCGGCCCCGTTCAGACGTCCGGCAATCATCACCTTGATGCCCTGCGCGCCGAAACGCTGCGATTCCTCCATAGTCTTTTTCATCGCGCGGCGGAACATAATACGTTTCTCAAGCTGCTGCGCGATCTTCTCGGCCTGAAGCTGTGCGTTCAATTCCGGATGACGAATTTCCTGTATCGAGATCAGCACCTCGCGGCCGGTGGTGCGCGAAAGGTCTTCGCGAAGTTTCTCGATCTCGGCGCCTTTTCGCCCGATGATGATGCCCGGACGCGACGTATAAATAATGATCTTCAACCGCGTAGCCGCGCGTTCGATATCGATATGTGACACACCGCCGCCGGCAAATTTTTTCTTCAATTCGCGCTTCAGCTTCAGGTCTTCCGCCAAAAATTTGGCAAAATCGTGCTTCGCAAACCAGTGCGAGTGCCAATCTTTGTTGTAACCGACCCTAAAGCCGTATGGATGAACTTTCTGTCCCATAATTATCGGAACGCAGGCAGCCTGCCTGCGTGTTACTGTCTTTCCAAATCCTCGTTTGTCTTCTCCATAACGTCGTCAACAGGCTTCTTGGCATTTTCTTCGGCAGTCGTATGAGTCGAAGTTTCATGTGCCGCCGAAATCTCGGCATCAATTTCAGCTTTGTTTTCTTCAACAACTTCCGCCTGAGTTTCGGCAGCAGCCGTTGCCTCTGCCTCAACATTTTCAACCGTCGGCGTTTCAACCGTTTCCTCGACCGACGATTCTTCAATCGGTGCTGCCTTGGCTTTCTTAGTCTTAGTTTTAGCCTCTTTCTTAGGAGCGGCCTTTTTCTTCTTCGCGTTCTCGGCCTTTCTCGCGGCTATCCTCTCGTCTCGAAGAGCTTCGAGCCTCATTTGCTCTTCAGACTTTGCCTTTTCCTCACTTGTCACCTGAATCGTGATGTGGCAATAATGACGCTGTTCGCGATATGCTCGTCCCTGCGGCGCCGGACGCATTCTGCTGCGGCCTTTTGTCGGCCCAATATCGACAAAACACGTCTTGATCCAAAGATCGTCTGGGTCGATGGCGATGTTGTCCTGCTCGGCCTTGTAAGTCGCATTAGCGATCGCCGAATTAAGGCACTGCGCGATCGGCTGAGCAGCTCGCTTGTCCGTAAATTTCAAAATCGACAAAGCACGCGACACATTTACCCCGCGGATCAGATCGATCACCAGCCGCGCCTTTCGCGGGCTGCCTTTCAGATATTTTGTTTTTGCTATCGCTTCCATAATCGTGAATCGTAAATCGTAAATCGTGAATAGTATTTCTTTCTATTTACGATTGACGATTTACTATTTACCAGTTACTTCCTCTTAGCCATCTTCTCCGCTTTCGTTCCCGGATGCCCTTTAAACATCCGTGTCGGCGAGAATTCGCCCAACTTGTGGCCGACCATATTTTCTGTAACAAATACCGGAATATGACGCTTGCCGTTGTGAACTCCAAACGTCAAACCGACCATCTCAGGCGTAATCGTCGAGCGTCGCGACCATGTTTTGATCGCCGGCGGCTTCATCGCACCATCGGAAAGCCGACGCAGCATTTTCTGAATGCTGAGATCGATAAATGGCCCTTTTTTTAATGAACGTGGCATATCTTTCTAGTGGTGAACGCTGAGTGGTAAATGGTGAATTTTTCTTCACTCAGCACTCATCATTCACAATTCATCACTTTCTCCTGCGGTCCTTCACGATCATATTGGTCGTGCGTTTGTTTCTTCGCGTTTTGTATCCGCGTGTCGGCTGTCCCCAAGGGGTGACCGGATTGCGTCCGCCGGAGGTTTTGCCCTCGCCGCCGCCGTGCGGGTGATCGACCGGGTTCATCGCAACGCCGCGAACCTTCGGGCGTTTGCCCATCCAGCGCGAGCGACCGGCTTTACCCAACGAAACATTTTCGTGTTCGGTGTTGCCGACCTGACCCACCGTCGCATAGCAAACAACCGGAACTTTTCGAACCTCTCCGGACGGCATTCTCACCTGCGCGTAATCGCCTTCCTTCGCAACTATCTGAGCAAATCCGCCCGCGCTTCGCACCATTTGTGCTCCTTTGCCCGGACGCATCTCGATGTTATGAACCTCGGTTCCAAGCGGAATATTCTTGATCGGCAAAGCGTTTCCCGGCAAAATGTCGGCGTCCTCGCCGCTGAGCAGCATCGTTCCAACCTTGATTCCAAGCGGTGCAATGATGTAACGCTTCTCGCCGTCAAGATACGATATCAAAGCAATGTGCGCCGAGCGGTTCGGATCATATTCGATCTGTGCAACGCGTCCAGGAATGCCGGTCTTGTCACGTTTAAAGTCGATCACGCGGTAATGCCTCTTATGGCCGCCCCCGCGACGGCGAATCGTGATGCGCCCATCGCTGTTGCGCCCGGAAATTCTCTTCTTCGGCTCGAGCAGTGATTTTTCGGGCACTGCTCCCGGAGTCAACTCATCGCGCGTCAAATACGTTTGATAACGCCTCGCCGGTGATGTCGGTTTTAATCTCTTGATTCCCATACTCTTAAATGATGAATTCAGAATGTCGAATGATGAATGAATCTCTTAAATTCGTCATTCATCATTCGATATTCATCATTCGTTATATCGCTTCCGCGTAATCAATCATCGGCTCGCCCTTTCTCAAGGTCACGTAAGCCTTCTTATAACCTGCTTTGCGTCCTTCAATGCGGCCTCGCTTTTTCACTTTGCCCTCGTAAAGAAGGGTGTGAACACGCGCGACCTTTACGTTAAAGATCTCCTCGACCGCGCCCTTGATGTCGATCTTCGTCGCCTTTTTATCAACGCGAAAAGTCAACACTTGGCCGGACTTTCGATTGCTGTTCTCGTCGGTCGAATCTTCTTTCAACAGAACACTTTTCTCGGTCACAACCGGCGACTTTAATATGTCCCAAACTCCTGGCTTACTCATTTTCTATGTCGCCTCCTCAGGAATTTCCAGCAGCGAATCTTCTTCTGCCGCAGCTACTTCCCTTGCCGCCTTTTCAGCTTTCGGCTTCGCCTCTTTCTTTGGTTTGGCTTCCTTCTCTTCAGCTGGCTTCTCTTCTTTTTTCGCCTTCTTAGCTTTCGGTGTTTCTTCTACTTCAGCCGAACCGGAAGATTCTTTTTTCGGATCGAGCAAAGCATTCAACTCCTCGACAGCGGCTTTCGAGATCAAAAGTTTTTCGTGATAGATAATGTCGTAGATGTTCAGCCCAAAGCTGTTAGTGATTTTTGTCTTCTGAACATTTCGCGACGACAAAATCAAATTCGCATTATCGAGCGAATCGATGATAAGCGTTTTAGTCCGCGTTTTCTTGTCAACCAAACCCAAATCACCCATCGCTCCAAGAAACTCGCTCGTTTTCGGATTCTTGAATTCAAATCCTTCGATCACGATCAAATTGCCCTCACGCAGCCTCTCCGAAAGAGCCGAACGCAAAGCGCCGCGACGCATTTTCTTCGGCATATTGTAGGACCAGTCGCGCGGCTGAGGCCCGTGAACATTGCCGCCGCCCTTCCACAAAGGCGAACGCAAAGACGCGATACGCGCGCGTCCCGTCCCCTTCTGCTTCCAAAGCTTTCGGCCAGATCCCGAAACATTCCCGCGCGTCTTCGTCGCCGAAGTCCCCTGCCGTCCATTGGCCTGGTAATTCATCACCGCCGCATGGATCAGCGACTCATTCAACTCCGCGCCGAAAACAGCATCGGACAACTCAACGTCGCCGACCTCCTTATTCTTCAAATTGCGAACCTTTACGTTCATCTCACTCCGTTCGATAGTCTGGAGTCTTTAGTCTGAAGTCTTAAGCGGGATTTCCTACTCAAGACCTAAGACTCCCGACTCAAGACTTTTTCACTACTACAATTCCACCATTCGCTCCCGGCACTGCGCCGCGAATCATCAAAAGATTGTTATCGACATCCACCTTTGCAACAGTCAGATTCTGCGCCGTCACGCGGGCGTCGCCCATGTGGCCCGACGATCGCGTTCCTTTAATAACACGCGAAGGATATGCCGACTGGCCGATCGAACCCGGTGCACGCACATTCATCGAACCGTGCGACTCAGGGCCGCGCTGGAACTTGTGGCGTTTGATCGTGCCCGCGAATCCGCGTCCTTTCGACTTGCCGACAACGTCGATCTTGTCCCCGTCGGCAAATAGATCAACCTTGACCTGATCGCCGACCGCAACATCCGGTTCTTCCGTCTGACGAATTTCCTTCAAAACACGCGTCGGAGGCGTTCCCGCACCCGTCTTTTCAAAATGCCCTTGCAGCGGCTTGCTCACATTCTTCAGACGAACAGGCTTATCTTCAACCAGCCCGAGCTGCACGGCATTATAACCGTCGCGCCCAGCCGCGCTTTTCGTCTGAATAACGACGCACGGCCCGGCCTTGATGACCGTCACCGGCGTGACCGTCCCATCCTCAGCAAAAAGCTGCGTCATTCCGACTTTTCTACCAATGATCCCTGTAATCATACTTAAGTTCTCGAAGTGCCGAAGTTGCAAAGTTGCGAAGTTAACTTCGTAACTTCGTAACACTCGCAACTTCGCAACTAATTCTTCCCAAACGCCTTGATCTCAACATCAACCCCCGCCGGAAGATCCAATTTCATCAACGCATCGACCGTTTCTGCCGTCGGATCGAGAATGTCCATCAAACGCTTGTGCGTCCTGATCTCGAATTGCTCCCGCGATTTTTTATCAACGTGCGGCGACCTCAAAACCGTCCATTTATTCTTAATGGTCGGCAGAGGAATCGGCCCCGCGATCCTCGCTCCCGTGCGCTTCGCCGTATCCACAATCTCGGTCGTGGACTGGTCCAAAACGCGGTGATCGTAAGCCTTCAACTTGATGCGAATCTTTTCGTTTAACATTCTTTTAATTCCAGATTCCAGATTCCAAATTCCAAATTAATGTGGAATCTGGAATATGGAATAATTAATTATTCCACAATCTCCGAAACCGTTCCGGCTCCGACTGTCCTGCCGCCTTCGCGGATGGCGAAACGGAGGCCTTTTTCCATGGCGATCGGGGCGATAAGCTCGATCTCCATCTGGATGTTGTCGCCCG
>JBJXHF010000092.1:0-120768 GCA_046160805.1 Pyrinomonadaceae bacterium | reverse complement strand
CGATGTCGGCTCATCATATCCTGGGGCTGAAGAAGGTCCCAAGGGTTCGGCTGTTCGCCGATTAAAATGGTACGTGAGCTGGGTTCAGAACGTCGCGAGACAGTTCGGTCCCTATCTGGTGTGGGCGGAGCAATATTGAAGGAATCTGTCCTTAGTACGAGAGGACCGGGATGGATCCACCTCTAGTGTACGTGTTATGGCGCCAGCCGTATCGCACGGTAGCTATGTGGAGCATGGATAAACGCTGAATGCATCTAAGCGTGAAGCCAGACCTAAGATTAGTATTGCCAGTGAGACTCGTGGAAGACCACCACGTTGATAGACTGGAGATGTAAGCACGGTAACGTGTTTAGTTGACCAGCACTAAATGTCCCAAGGCTTGACCATAAAATTTGTTGACAAGCAATTTTTATGCAATAGCAACGCAAGTAGTGGACACACAATGTATTCAGTTATCAGATATTAAGTTTTGAAATTTTAGATCTCAAATTTGAAATCTCAGATTTGAGTCACCAGTTTTCCGGTGATTGTATCGGTAGGGTCACACCCGTTCCCATCCCGAACACGGCAGTTAAGCCTACTGGAGCCGATGATACTGCATCTTTCAGGTGTGGGAAAGTAGGAAGTCGCCGGATCTATTTCAAAAAAGCCCGCTTCAAATCGAAGCGGGCTTTTTCTGTCCGAACGCAGGCATCCTGCCTGCAAGGATTTAGCCGCGGATTCGCGCAGATTACGCAGATCAAGCGTAACTGAAAACCGATATCCTAATCAGTCCTCGTCTTTCTTATCTGCGTCATCTGCGTTTATCTGCGGCTAAAATTCTTTCTGCTTTCCCGATCGTGACCGTTCCGTTCAGTTCAAGCCGCATCATGCCTTCGCGGTCGATGTCGATGTCGTTGAACATCACGGTTCGCCGAATGTCAATCCCAAAGTGCCTGCAGAACGGCTGAATCTGTATCCTTAGGTGGCTCCATTTGCCATTCTTCTTAACCGGAAAAGCGTTTGCGTGCCGCTCATCTTCCGGCTTGAGCCCAATCACCCTTCGGTCCTCTTCATACATCAGCTTCACCGCCGCCGGCATCCCCAAAGCCTCATACGCCGACGCATTCAACATCAAAACATTCCGATTACTCAAAGTCACTCTCGCCTCATTACGATCCTTCTTAATCGGCCTCCCCCGAAACTCCGTCCATCTCTCGATCATGTTTAATTTCCTCCATATTCATAATCAGCATCGGATTACCGCCAAGATTTTCGACGGCAATGTTTTTAAAAACAAGAGTCCGCTCGACCTCTATGCCAAACTGCTTTAGCAGCCGCGCGGCCCTGACAATCAAAGTCCGCTTCCCGCGCCCGTATCGCCTCACCGGAAAGAAATGCCGGTCGAGAGCCACAGGATACTTTACGCCGAGCCGCTTCGAGGCGGGTTCATAAAGCAGAGTCACGCTCGCCGGTCGCCCGATCCGCGCAAACGCCTCGGCGTTAAACGCAATCTCACCACGCCGATTCAGCGACACATAAATCCGCGCCAACTTTCGCCTCTTCTCCGCCCGCTGCCTAACGATCTGCCAACTGTCTCTCATAAGTCCTGTCAGAACCGGGAGCGATAGCGACTGGGTTTCGGCTGACAGTCGAGGATATCTCGCCTGTTCGTTTCAATCGCCTCCACACTGTTGTACGGCATGCACCCAACACTGCTGCCACTTCAGTGATTGACATCTTCTGCGTCTCGATCAGTTCTCTGACTCTTACCGGATCGTATTTGTAATTATGACGGCCGCGAAGCGGAACGTCGTTCTTCAGCAGACAATGCTTGACTGTTCGGCCGTGAAGGCCGAGGTGCCGCCCAATGTGCTCCATCGTCCAGCCGAGTTCGGCATACAGCCGCCGAATCTCAGCAGGATCAGCTTTCGGCCTGCGTCGAAGAGAAATGCCAGACTGCCTGATGAGCCTGTAAAACGTCGAGTGGCTGGCGCCCAACGCCCGCCTCGTTTCAGAGGCAGACATTTTTTTCTCCAAATAAAGTTCCCTTAACAAGCCGACATCAAAATTTGTGGAGCGTCTCTCGCGAATTTTCACACCGTCACGCACCAGTCTCCTGCGAATCCCCGCGTACGTAAATCCCAAATGCCTCGATATCTGCCGCACAGTCCACCCGCTCTCATACAACCGCCTAACCTCTTCCGAATTAATTTTCCGCATCTTTTCTATCTCAACCTCCATGAATGAATATACCATGTGTCAATTCATATTGCAAGTGTGAAACACACAAAATCTCTCCCGACGCTGCCGCATGAGCCAGATCTTTCAGAAATGTCGAAAGAATCGCGATGCTCTATTTCCTGACAGTCTTTGAGTTTATGTTAAAATTATGCTTTCCACTATATTTCTGTTTTGAATACACTGATATGGGACAAATAGTTATTGATATTCCGACAAATAAAAAGAGGCGGTATGCGTTGGCCGATTCCGCCTCGGCCGAAGCATTGCTCAAGCAGCTTGATTCATCTGCTGTCCGTGTAAAGAAAGCTCCTGCAAAACATACCCCTCAACAGATTGAAGACCTGAAGGACGGCAGATCGGCAGACAGGGTTGTAGCCGAGTATCGCCGTACCGGAATTAGTTACACAGTTGACGAACTCCGCAACAAGTACGGCTTATGAGCAAGTATCACGTCGAGGTCTCAAAACAAGCCGAACGTCAAATTTCAAAATTGCCAAAACGTGATAAGCAAGCTGTTCTCGAAGCCATCATTTCTCTGGCTGACAACCCTCGTCCGCACGGATATAAAAACTCGAATACCACACTGAATACTCCCGCTACCGTGTCGGCGATTACCGCATAATTTATCAAGTTCAGGACAAGCAATTGTTCGTCTTCGTCGTTGAAGTAAAACGCCGCAACGAATCAACATATTAAAGCCACCTTGCTGCCGCCGCATCGCAGTGCGGTCAGGCTCCGCTGCGGCTCCGCCGCCCGATGTGCGGAAAGGCTATGCCTTTCCCTCTCGATCTAGTGTATGATTTGCGGCTGCGCCGCATCGCGTAGCAATTGTATGATATCTAGCCGTGGTGCTTCAGCCCACGGTTACGGATGAATTAGAATTTCCGCGTCGCGTCAGCGACGGGTAGTTAGTTTTTGAATTTGGCGAAATGTTTATCGACTTCTGGTCTTAACTCAATTCCAGCACGTTCAAAACAATCGAGAAGGTCACCGTAAGCTCCTTGTCCACCGAGGAAATCCCAAAACTCCTCCGCAACCTTTAACTCATGTTCCAAATCAAGCATTCCTTTCATTGTCCACCGTTGATAAGGTTCAGGTTCATATGGATTGTAAGGAATTGCAATTAGCGTATTCACCTTTACGTTCGGATTTACGGTCAATGCAATTCCTGCCCATAACAAAAGAGTTTGTTTGAAATCTTTAAAATTACTGATATTCGGTTTTGCTGTTTTGAGATCGAAAAGAAATATCTCGCCGCAATCTGCCAGTCATCGTTAATGCCAGTCATGACTTTTTCCGTGCCGCAGTTCGCACGCGATACAGCCGTTCGGTAAATCCGCCCTCGCCCACAAAGGCTTTTTCGAGAGCCGCGATCTGCCGGTCGAGCAGGCTGCACGCCACAGCGATGAGAGCCAAAGCACCGTTAGCCGCAATTTCCGGAAATGTGGACATTATGGACTCTGTGGACTTAATGGACTTTGACTCTTGTCCACTCGGTCCACTTCGTCCATCTCTTACCTCTTTCGCCCACGCCGCCACATCGTCCGCCGTCTTCGGACGGCGATCTATGAGAGATGCCCGCCGCGTGTCATCGCGCGTCCACTCCGTCAAACCTCGCTGCCTCAGAAAATCCTCGTAGTCGAGCTTCAGTTCTTCAAGGCTGGCCCGTGCGACACTGGTCAGCTTTAGCTCAAATTTTTTCGAAGTCCCGCTCGCCTGGCTGCCCTCCGCAATATTCTGGACACCACTGCGCGCCGCCTGCACCATCTGGTCATGCGTCCGGCTACGTTTGTCGATATATCGGTCGCAAAAACGCACCGTCACATCATAGGCAAGCTGCGCGACCTGAAAGCTCTTAAGCTTTCTGTAACCGCCATGCGGCGGTATCAGTTTCTCAGCTTTATCCTTCCTGTCCATTCAGTCCATTCAGTCCACCAAGTCCACGCAGTCTATTTCCTTTTCCCGTCTTACCCGCTTCTGACCCGGCTCAGCATTCATAGTCCAATTTCAACTCTTAACTCCCGCAGATTCAATTCTGCTGAATAAAGCTTTCCAACCAAGTCATTCGCAACGAACTTGAATCTATCCCCATATTCATTGAATGAGTTGATAACTTGCTTATATTTCCTCGCATCATTTCGATCCCTATCAAAGCCGAAAACGCCGCAGCACTCCCTGAACCAGGAATGTGAGATCCGCCACCATATGCATCCAATAGCTGCCCAGCCGGTAGAGCTAAATAATCTGTTTTAACATCGATCCCGGTCAGTTCTTGTTGTTCAGCCATACGTTATACATTATTAGGTGAAGTCGTTTATCGTTCAACGAGGCGAATCTCGCTATCTGTAAGGCCGTAGAGTTTATAGACTGCATCGTCGATGGTTTTTTCGAGAACGTCGCATTTGTTCTGCCAGAAATCGCGATCACGCTCTGACGCCGCTGCCGCAAGTTTCTGCTTCGCCTCCATTATATGCTCAACCGACCGAACAATCAGGTCGTGCATCGCGTTTTGGTCGGCATTGTTTTCACTGATCTCAGAAATTGGAAGCTGTGAAATATGCTCTTTCTTAACTTCTGCGAGAGCCTCACCCTTCTCGGGATTGAGAATCGAATAATAGAAATCTGTGAGTTTTGAGTTGAGAACGCCTAAGAGAAAAGTCAGTTTTAGCCCGTTTTCCTTCGGAAGCACTATATGCAGATTATTTCGTGCGACATAGCCTGAGCCTACAATAGTCGCGATAATTGAATCGCCGGTTTGCCTCACCATGATTTTCTCAGGAGCGGCAAAGATCGCCGGATCTCGTTGAGCGGCCAACCAAGGGCCATAGAGAATCCAATAGTCCCGATTCCACAGATTGCAGTAACGCTGTATTAGAGCGCCGCGTAGGAGCGGTGACCACTCTCTGCCCGGCCTATCCCCTTCCGCAACAAAAGGTTTGGATTTCAGAATTTCCGCGGTTTGCGGTGGAGTGCCTTTACCTTTTTCGAAAGGCTTTACGCCGTTGTATATCTCAGCGACTTTTGAAAGCGTCGAATTAGAATCGCGGAGACGGCGGAACAGTTCTTGACGCTCTAGCGAGTCAACAATATTAATTGGCGATCCATCACGAGGAATCTTGGCCTTCGGGAGTGAGTGAAGTAGCTGAATACGATCAGATCTGCGCACGTCCACATCGAACGTCTCATTAGGTTCGTAATCAGATTTCCGCACTCGGAAGATCAACACATGAGTATCGACGATTGCATTGAACACACGCGTCGGGAGATAAAGAAGACGGCGCCACTCGTAGGTATTCGCGATGTAACTACGGATTTTTCTGAGGGTAATGGACTGAAGCCAGGTGTTGGAAACGATTATTCCAAGCTTGCCCTTGTCCTTGAGAACATACGGATACCGTTCAATAAACAATAAATACAGGTCGCGCTGATAGTCCTGATGATGGTAATTCCTATCAAAGTACTTTTGCGATGCTTCGTCGATCATGTACGAGTACGGCGGGTTGCCGATGATAGCGTCGAAGCCTTCCATTTCGCATTATTTCGGGAAACTTTTGTTGGAAGCTCATTGGGTTCAGCTTCATCTGTTTGTCGTTGTCGATCCGTTCGAATAAATCGCCGCTCGAAATATCCCAATCGACAAGAGCGTTGCCGCAGACGATATTGTTTGACAGATTTGGGAGCAGCGATTCGCGGTGGCCGGTAAGGAATTGCTGTTTAGTACCCTGGGTTTCGTCTTCGAGCAGTTTGAGAAAGAGCGAAAGCTGCGTCACCTCATAAGCCTGACGGTCGATGTCCACGCCGTAAATATTGTTAACGAGTATTTCCTTTTTCTGCTCAAAGGAAAGTGCAAACGTTCCGTCGTCGTTAGTGATGCATCCGGCTTCTTTTGCTTCTTTCTTTGACGCCTTTTCGTTGTAATACTTCGTGTGCCACGCAAGCAGGTGTTCGTAAGCTCCGAGCAGGAACGATCCGCTGCCGCAAGCAATGTCCGCGAAACGCATCCGTTCAACGTCATCGGGCTTTTTACCTTTGACAAGCTCACCGATAGTGTTCTCGACAATATATTTGACGATGTATTGCGGAGTGTAGAAAACACCGCCCGCTTTTCGCACTTCGGGCTTTTGTTCGACGGTCGCTCGTTTTGCCGTTGCTACGATCACCGAACCGAGAAAGCGTTCGTAAATACTCCCAAGAATATGGATCGGTATGTAATTGAAATGATACGGCGAGTATTTGTCCGCAAGGCTGTCGGTAATGTCCGTAAAAACCTTGTTATCGACAACAAAATCTTCACGGTCGATCACGGGATGCTCTTTGAAAATGATTCCGTTATAAGTTTTGTCGAATTCACGGCTCTTTGCGATGAACTTTTTCCACGGATGAGGTTCATCGCTGAATTTATCAAGTATCGTGCTTGGCTCAATGAGCTTGTCTTCGAGAAATCGAATAAATACAAGGCGGTCGATGGTTCGCTGAACGGCTTCGGTCAGACTGTCGCTGTCTAGCTCCGCATTTTTTCGCTTGAACATTTTGGCGAGATCTTCACGATAACCTTCGAGCAGGACGAGAAAGCGTTCATCGACGTGCTGATAATTATCGCCGGACAAGCGCCGCTTGACCGCCTTGCCTTTCGGCTTTTGCAAAGATTCGGCGTAGCGCTCGATCGCTCCGTTCTCGACCGCTTCGCGGCCAAACAGATAATAGATCTCGCCAAATTTATCTTTGTCGGCGAAATCCGAAAAGTGAAACTTCTTGTCAATGTGACTGGCCGCCGTCGTGATGTTTGGTTCAAAACGGCAATCGATGACATAAAGCTCGTTAAAGTTTGTAAGTATCGAGAGCGCGGCTTTTGCACTGCTGAATGCGTAACGGATCGTCTGAAAACAATTGTCGGGCGTGTCGAGGATCGCTGACGGACGTTTGGCTTCGACAAAGAATCGCTCCTGCCCGAAGTTAGGCTTCAGGAAAAAGGCGTAATCGGCTTTCTTAACACGGGCCGCGACAGCCACATTTCTTTCAACCTTAACTTCCTGCTCGTAAGGGTTCGTTTGCTCGTCGTGATTTACATCCCAACCAAGAGCGATAAAAAACTTGTCGATAAAATCTTTTCGCGCAGCGGATTCGTTGTAATCGGCCGCGAGATACTTATCGTGGCTATCAGCAAAAGTTTTGACGAGTCTTACAACCTTTTCATGTGCTGTGTTGAAATCGTTGGGAATCATAAGGGGATTTGTCTCAACCGTCGCTGACGCGACGCGAATAATCTTACAACATCGTTCCGTGGGTTCAAACCCACGGCTACATTCATCCTGCCGGTATGGCGGCGAAAAAGCGGAGGCGCAGCCTTGGATGGATTGGGTGGTTTTCGGAAAGGCACAGCCTTTCCGCTCATCGAACGGCGGAGCTGAAGAATCCAGTCGCTATCGCTCCCGGTTCTGACACTTGACGCGGCTTGACGACGTTGATGTAGCCGATTCGGGAAATACGGTCGATTCGGTTGATGAGGTTGGCGTTAGTGGATGCGGTAAACTCAGCGACGCTGCGGTTGCGGGTTGAAGCGGGTTTGGCTCTAAAACGGCGTGAAACGCGGTCATACTTTGCGTCGGTTTGGTCATATCAGGTGTCCAAATGGTCATGCGAAATGCGAATTGGTCATACAGACCTGATCTTTTCGTTGTACGGGTTCAATTATTCGTAAAATATTGGTATCTTTATTCAAGCCAAAAGCAACATTTTCCTTGTCATTGTTTATACAAATATTGGTTTGGAATGATAGAATTGTGGCTTATGTTATGGCCGCGCTGCGGTGGCAAAACTTACGGAAAAACTTTAAGTTAGAAACTCAGGAGACGACTAGGCCGGAGGCGTTTGTTAATTGAATGCCGTTTTGCTTTGTCTGAAATTTAAGAATGCTCGCTTTTATTTATCTGATCGTACTGTTTATCCTCGGTGATTCGATCTGCCGGCGATATTTTACGTTTGTTTCGATACCGCATCGGTTGGCTGCGGCCTTTCTCAGCGGGCTGCTTATAAGCAGCTGGTGGACTTACTTTAGCGGGCTGCTTTTCTATTGGACCACTTCGCCGCTCTTGTGGGGCAATCTCCTGTTTTTTGTTACGGCGATTGCATTTATCTATTGGCTGCGGACTCGGACGCCCAATGATGTTTTGTTGACCGACGTTGATCGAACCGACACTGAATTTAAGAAATGGGACTGGATCGCGTTCGGGCTTGTATTTTTGTTGACGTGTTACTTGATGTTTACGACCTTCGGAATGAAGGACGGCAACATGCTCATCGGTATTCACCAGTCGAGCGATTATGGATCGACGGTTTCGATAGCACAGTCGTTCGCCCGCGGGCACAATTTCCCGACCGAGTTTACGCATTTCTCCGGCGAACGCATACGATACCATTTTCTCTTCTACTTCCAGGTAGGCAATCTTTCGTACCTGGGCTTTAGCCCGGCGTTTGCGAATAATGTGATCGCGATCTTTTCGATGGCCTCGATGCTGATACTTGTGATGACGCTGGGCGCACTTGTGTTTGGTTCAAGAGTCATCGGCCGCGTCGGCGCAGCACTGTTCTTCTTTTTCGGAACGCTTTCCTTTTATACGTTTTTCAGTCAGCTTAACTGGGATTGGAGCGCAATTATAGACAAAATTCTCACGAGCCCGGATTTCATTCCTTCGGGTTATCAGTATCGCGGCGAAACATGGGGTGTTTGGTCTCTGGTCAATTATGCAAATCAGCGCCATCTCGCCAGTTCCATCGGTCTGTTCCTTCTCGTCCTGACCTTTCTGATCCTTCGATATAGACGCGCGGAGGCATTAGCCGCCGAGCGCCGGGCCGCCGAAAAGGCACTTGAGGATGCACGCCGTGCAGAACAAGCAATAATTGCGGCCGAACGAGATCGGATCGCGGCTGAAAGAGCTGCTGAACAAGCCAGGATCGACGCCGAGACTCGGGCGATGGTACAGCAGAGCGAAAATCCCGAGACTTGGGAAAGCTGGCAGTCTGAGTCTATCGGCGACAATCTTCCGCCCACTACTAACGATCCGTTTGCGGCCGAAGCACAAGAAAAACCTGTCTTTGCTGACCCTCAACATTCTGATGACCTGACTTCGGACTCGGACATCCTCGAATTAGACGAACCGCTGCCCGATAGCGAAGCTTCGAAGAAAACCGATCTTCGTGACCGCGAAAACTTCATTGCCCGCGGAACTGTGTCCGATAGCGACGCCGATCCTGAAACCGAAGGCCCGGAAACTCTACCAGATGTTGCTCCGGCCGGAGACGAAGGTGTCGCAGACGAGCCGATTAAAAGAGAAGAATTTCCTGCCGACGAAACTGTTGACAATGCAGCCGAGTCGTTCCAAGAAGACATCCTGCCCGAAACTCCGCCGGAGATAAAAAAACCGCGCAAGTCAGCCGGCAAGTGGCTCCGTGAAGGGACCGAAGGCATTACCTCCTTTGTTTTTGCGGGTATATTGCTCGGACTTATGCCGATGTGGAACGGAGCTATCTTCGTTTCAGCATTTGCAATTCTCGCTCTGCTTTTTTTGCTCTTCCCGCAGCGGAGGCAGATGGTCGCCCTTGGCATTGCAGCTGCAATAATTGCGTTACCGCAAGTAATATTTCTGAAAACCGGCGGCATGGCGGATCCCGGATACTCGCTGATCGGTTGGGGATATACGTTAACTCCGAGAGCCACCGTTATGCAGGTGGTTGAGTATATCGGCTGGATATTCGGCTTCAAATGGCTGCTTATCACGATCGCTTTGATCATCGGTACGTCCTTCCAACGACGGCTATTCCTAGCCATATGCAGTTTGATCATTCTAACTTTTTGTTTTCAGTTTAGCATTGAGGTTATGACAAACCACAAATTCCTCAATCTCTGGGTTGTTCTTACGAATCTTTACACGGCAGCGGCACTCGTTTCGATATGGAATTTCAGGATATTAGGCACGGCAATACTCAGCCGCGCAGCTGCGATCGTTCTGACTATTCTCATCACGTTGAGCGGCATGCTTGATCTCTATCCATTCCATACAACCGGCTGGGGCGAGGTTGCTTATGGCGAAGACGCCCTCGTCAAGTGGGTTGATGAAAATACTCCTCCGAAATCCGTTTTCCTCTCAGCCAGATATACGAGCCACGGCATATTGTTGGCCGGACGTCGTCTGTTTTACGGCCATCCGTATTATGCCTGGGGAGCGGGCTACGACACTTATAAACGCGATCAGGTTTATCTCAGAATGTTCGAGTCCACAAACCCTGGAGAGGTTTTTGATCTGCTTAAGCAAAACGGTATTGATTACGTAGCGATCGACAATGGTATTCGCAAAGGGACCGAGATAAAGAAACCGAACGAGTCGATTTACGAAGCGTATTTTGATATTGTTTTCGAAGACACACAAAACAAATACGGTAAGCTGATCATATACAAAGTGCCGGATGAACTTGGCGATCCCAAGCCTGAAGTTGAGCTTCCGCCGGAGGAACCGCGTATATCCATCAACCCCAACGAAGCCGTGCCCGCATTCACTGGCGGCGAAGGAACCGCTCCCGGGAAGTTTGTAAAACCGCGCGGAATAGCGACCGATAGTAGTGGCAATTTTTATGTGGCAGACACCGGCAATAACCGAATACAAAAATTCGACTCCACAGGAAAATTTATTGCGGTCATAGGCGATCCCGGCGAGCGAGAAGGGAAAATAAAGGAACCGAACGGCGTCGCTATCGATGCTGAGGGCGATCTTTATGTAACCGACTCTTCAAATCATAAGATATTGGAATACAAGCCCGATGGCACATTTGCGAAGGAGTTCATGGGTCCTGATACAGGCTTTTATGGTCCGCGCGATCTTGTTGTCGGGCCTAACAATCTGGTTTACATCGTCGATCAGGGCCGGACGCGTGTCGCCAGATTCCAGCCTGCGAGTGAAAATTATCCACTCACATGGGGAACCAGCGGCTCAAACGATGGTGAGTTTAGAGATCCAACCGGAATCGCGACCGGCGACGGCATGATATTCGTCGCCGACCTGGGCAACGGCAGAATTCAGGTGTTTGATCTTGATGGCAAATTTGTCCGTCAATGGGCAATTCCGACATGGGAAAAGACATCGAGCGAATATCCTGACGTCGCCTTTGATGACGAGACAAAAACCGTTTACGTCAGCGTCCCCAAAACCAACGAAGTGCTTGCGTTCGACATCAACGGAGCGCCTTTGCAGGGTTTTAATTCTCAGGGAGAAGAGAAATTAGAAAATCCGTCGTCGATGGCCATTTTGACAGCCAATAAGAAACGATGGCTGCTGGTCGTAAATTCGGGAAGCAACCGAGTTTCCAAATTTGCTTTAGCCGATACAGTGAAAACGGATAAGACCGAAAAAGAGAAAACAGAGAAAACCGAGAAAACTGACAAGGGTGAGAAACAAAAAAAATAGGAATTCCAAAAATGTCCGTAGCAGAAAGCACAAATGATGTCGTCTATGTCGGGAAAGACCTCGAAGCAATGGCATTTGCGGCGAATTATCACCGTTGGATACTTGCCGAATTTCGCCCTTACGTGGGAAAGCATATCGTAGAGGTTGGAGCGGGAACCGGTCTCTTCTCCGGTTTACTGCTTGGGGAAAATCTGACGAGCCTTTCACTCGTAGAGCCCTCGGAAATGTTCAAGCAGCTTGAAAATAACATCTCGTCTCCGAGCATTGCGATCAAATTTTATAACAATGTGTTTTCGAATGTGTGTGAGAAAATCGTCGCGGAGCAGCGGCCGGACACGATCATATACATCAATGTCCTTGAGCACATCGAAGACGACCGGAAGGAGCTTCGCCATATCTTTGAAACTCTAGTTCCCGGCGGGCACGCTCTGATCTTCGTTCCCGCGCTGCCGATCCTTTATGGCGCGTTCGACAAAGCCGTCGGGCACTTTCGCAGATACGTGAAAAAAGAGCTTATCGAGAAATCGCTCGAGGCCGGATTTAAGATTCGCGTTCAAAAGTTTTTCGATTTTGCGGGAATTTTTCCGTGGTTCGTAAAATACAGGATCTTCGGTTCCGCCGATCTTGAAAGCAGCGTGGTAAAACTTTACGACACCTACGCCGTGCCGCTTGTAAAACTTTCGGAGAGTATGGTCAGTCCGCCGCTCGGCAAAAATCTGTTGTTTGTGCTGGAGAAACCTCTCGATGCAGCAAGTTAAGGCCGAAATAAAAACCAAAAATTAATAACAACTATGTCCGGAAACTTTTTTACCCCAAAAGTTCGCAACACAGTGTTAGGTGTAATTTTCGTCGTCTCTCTTTACGCCTTTTTTATCAACGGCATCTCGACGAACCCGCCTGGTTTTTATGTTGACGAAGCGTGCATCTCCTATAACGCTTATTTGATCTCGCAAACCGGCTACAGCGAATCCGGGCAATTTCTACCTATCCTTTACCGATGCTACACGCAGGGCTGGACGCAGTGGGTGAACGCCGAGTCGATGTATCTGCAGGCTGCCTTGTACACGATCATTTCGCCAAGCGTAATTTCTGCAAGAGTACACGCCGCAACTTGGGTGTTTGTCACGATTTTGTTGGTCGGCCTTCTGGCCTGGCGAATTTCCAGAAAAATTTCAATCGCGGCCATAGTTGTTGCCACCGGAGCGGTGACGCCGTGGCTTTTCGAGTACGGTCGGTTTGTGATGGAGCAATACTTCCTACTGTTTACTATCACCCTGTTTCTGTTCATCCTACACAACGCTCAGTTGCGCGAAAAGTGGAAGCCCACGGACGTCTTTTTAATAGCAATCTCTCTCTCGATGATCACATATTGCTATGCAACAGGCCGGGTAATCGGGCCGCTTTTTGGGCTCGGCCTGCTCATTTTTGCAGTGAATCTGCGTGCTTTGCTCAACGTAATCGCCGTCGGCGTAATATATGCTCTTACACTGATTCCGTATATCGTAATGTATTACCAGGATCCGTTAAGGGTTTCAGGGCGCTTTCTGAGGGCTACGAATATGTCCAAGGAGAATTCTTTTTTGGAAAATTTTGGAGCTTTCCTTTCGGCGCTTTACCAGGACGTCAGCCTAAACTTTTTCATCTTTGAAGGCGATCGACTGCCGCGTCATCATGTTCCGGAGACGGGCACGGGTGAATTCCTCGTCGCAACTTTCGCGCTCGGTCTTTTCGGAATATTGATCGTTTTGATCCGGCATCGTTCAAGCCTTTGGTGGAGATATATATTGTATGGGGCATTTGCCTCAATGGTTCCGGGAGCTATAACTATTGAGCGCAATCATTCCTTGCGGGATATCGCATTTCCGATCTTTTTTCTTATTTTGATGGTGCCGGCACTCTCGTGGCTGATGGGACTCTACCATAGCAGAACTGATGAAACAAAAACCTCTGGTGGAAACGGTTCGGGTATCTCCAATTCTTCATCAACGGAGCGCTATCTGCGATATGGACTGCTTACCGGATTACTCTTGATGACAGCCGTTCAGGCGGTACATTTTCAAATTCTATTTCGAGAAAAAGGCGTGAGCGAGACTCGAAAAGCAGTGTTTCACGAATCATATCCCAGAGTTTTAGCCAAGGCCCTCGAGCAAGAAAGCAGGCCGATCTACCTGCACGATTACGGAGAACCTACTTACATGCTTGCTCTGTGGCACGCAGCAACCTGGGGGTACGATAGCTCGAATTTTGTCCATCTTCTCGATCGTCAAGAGCCACCGCAGGGTGCTTTGGTACTCAGCTCCAAAGTTACATGTACAGACTGTGAGGTGATATTCCAGGATAAATTCTTGCTTTATCGAAATCAGAAAGTAGATCTTTCCGGGCTTCCGATTCCGGTTCCTGCCGATTCAAAGGCCGCGCCTTCTGTTTTTTCATCCGGTCCCGGCAGTGAGTTGGGACAGTTGTCTCGTCCAAGAGGACTTGCGACAGATGCAAAAGGGAATTTGTATGTTGCCGACAGCGGGAATGGGCGGATTCAGAAATTCGACCCTAACGGCAGATTCCTTATCGAGTTTGGCAACAGCGGCCCGCCCGAAACGCAACTTCAAGATCCGAACGGAGTTGCCGTTGATAGTGAAGGCAATGTCTATGTACTTGATGTCGGAACTCATAGATTGTTCAAGTTTAACTCGGAAGGAATATTCGAAAGCGCTTTCGACGGCGAAGGTACCGGATTTTACGGGCCGCGCGATCTCGCAATCGGCTCTAACAACAAGATCTATATCATCGATCAAGGCCGTCAGCGCATTGCCGCCTTCGATATTGCCACCAAGGGCTACTATCGGGTTTGGGGAACTCCCGGTTCCGGAGAGAGCCAGTTTCATGGGTTAACCGGCATCACAGTAGGCGGCGATCTTATATTTGCTGCCGATCAGGGCAACGGCCTGATACAGGTTTTCGATCTTGAAGGCAAATTTGTCCGGCAGTGGGCTGTCCCAAGCTGGACAAGAGCCGCGGACGAAAATGCCGATCTGGTTTTCGATGAGAAAACTAAGGTCCTCTACGCAACAGGCCCTAAAACGAACCAGATCTTGGCGTTCGACATTAACGGAAGTCCCATGCCCGAATTAGAATTACGGGATACCGAAAAGTTGAATCATCCTGGTGCGTTGGTAATTTCCGAGGCTGACAATAAGAGATGGCTAAATGTTTTGAACGGCGGAACTGCGACAGTTGTGAGATTTGAATTGGCAGCTCCTAAGAAGGAAACGGAAGCTCCGAAAAAGAAGAAGTGAGGCAACAAAAGCTGTCGGTTTTATCAGATTTTTTATCAAAAAATTCGAATACGCGCTCGAGGGTCATAATTCTCGCGGGAGGACTGTTTTTTTATCTATTCTTCATTTCCGGCCTGTCCACCAATCCGGGTGGTTTTTATTACGACGAAGCCTGTGAAGCCTATAACGGCTATTTGATCGCAACAACCGGCGTCGCTCAAAACGGCAAGAGTTTTCCGCTTTTTTTCCAATGCTACACGGGAGACTTTATACAATGGATGAGTCCACTGTATATATATTCGCTCGCGGCAATGTACCTATTTGTTGCTCCGAGTGAGCTTTCGGCTCACATTCTTTCGGCGACGTTCATGTTTATCGCCGTCGTTCTTCTCGGAGTTTTAGCCGCCCGAATTTCCGGACGAGATTCAATTGGGATAATTGTTGCTTTGACCGCCATGCTGACCCCGTGGCTTTTTGAGGTTAGTCGATTAGCCCACGAGCCCACACTTTTATCACTTGGAATCGCTCTATTTCTCCTTTGCCTCTACAACGCTCAACGCCGCGAGAATTGGAAACTGGTTGACAGCGTTTTCCTTGCGTTATCGCTGGCGAACATCACTTATTCTTATGCGGCCGGACGAATACTCGCGCCGGCGTTTGCATTAGGACTGCTGATTTTTGCGGCTAACAGGCGCGTGCTGTTTGAAATATTTAAGACGTGGGCAATTTATTTTGTCCTGCTTATTCCTTTTATTATCGGCTATCTTACGAACCGCGATGCGATTACAGCAAGATTTCGAGAGGTTGGTTACATAACTCCCGACACGTCGTGGTGGGTGATCGCTACAGAATTTGTCTCGGCGTTTTTCCGCGACATTAGTCCGACATTCCTGCTTTTTGACGGAGATCATCTTCTTCGCCATCACATAAAGGGAATGGGAGGTATATTTGCGGTTACTCTCCTGCTTTCGATATTCGGTTTCATTATCGTCCTCATGCGCCATCGTCGTGATAGATGGTGGCTATTCATTTTATATGGGTTCGTGATTTCGATCTTACCGGGTGCACTTACCGTTCACCGTCAGCACTATCTAAGATTGATTGCGTTGCCCATCTTTTTGCTGATATTAACGATTCCGGGTTTGTCTTTTCTGGTTGACAATGCAGTTAGAGGAAAGCTGTTGAGGCTTATCGTTCTGGCACTTCTATTAACGATGACGGGAGTTCAAGCCGTTTATTTTCAACTTCAGTTTCGAAAGCAAGGGCCGGAACGCGAAGTGGAGTTTCACAAAGCCTATCCGGAGGTTTTAGACAGGGCATTGAAAGAACCTTCTCGTCCGATATATCTGCGGGACGGCCGTTACGGACCGGCATATATCCTTGCCCTTTGGTATGGCACGGGTAGGGGAATCGACCTTTCAAACTTTTATCATTTAGCGAAGGATGAGGCGATACCTCCCGATTCGTTGGTCTTAGCCAGTGACCAGACGTGCACCAACTGTAAAGTTATAATGCAGAAAAGCGTCTATCTTCTATATAGAACCTCTGCCGCAGACAGCGAGTCCGATCCTTCCAATGCTGCGATCATCGGCTCTGAAGGTAATAAGCCGGGAGAATTTTCCAGGCCGCGAGGCGTGGCGGCGGATTCGAGCGGGAATTTCTATGTAGCCGACACCGGCAACCACCGTATACAGAAATTCGACTCCGACGGAGACCTAATAAGGTCATTCGGCGAGTCCGGCAAAGGAGTTGGACAACTGGATTTGCCAAACGGTATTGCCATGGATGCACGCGGAAACATCTACGTCACAGACGCCGCCAACAATAAATTGATAAGATTCGGAACCGAAGGCGAATTTCAAAAAGAATGGGCCAAGCCTGAAGTGGAATTTTACGGCCCTCGTGATATTGCAATTGATCCTGACGGAAATGTTTATATTGTTGATCAGGGAAGAAGCCGCATAGTGAAATTCGCCCCTGAGACGGAGGCCTTTGATTCATTTGGGTCGCGCGGCGACGGCGACGGCGAGTTCAACGAACCCAGCGGCATCGCAGTTGGCGACGGACTGGTTTTTGTTACCGATGCCGGAAATAAGCGGGTTCAAGTGTTCGATCTCGACGGAAACTTTGTTCGGCAATGGTCGGTTAACGTTTGGGAAGGAGGAATTGATTCCTATCCCGATTGCATATTCGACGCCGAAGCAAAACGGTTATACGTCACAAGTGAACAGACATACGATGTGATCGCGTTCGACGTTAATGGAAATCCGATCGAAAAAATTGACCTGTCCGGAAACATAAAACTCAACAAACCGGCATCCATAAGTCTTTCCAAGAAGGGGAACACGAAAACACTTCTTGTGTTGGATATAACGGATTCCAAAGTTGCAATAATTCCTCTGACGCCTGTAAAAAAATAGCCATTCCTATGCGAGATCAGCGAGGTATTTTGAAGCCGCATCGAGCCGCGGCTGTTTGCAGGCGTAGAATTGGTAAAACGAAATAGATTTTGCCAAGCCGAAAACTTTGCTCTTGACGTCCGCAAAAAAATATTTCAGAACATCTTCGATTTCTCTCGCCTTGTTCACGTGCTCGTGTCGCATTAGAACTTCGTAATCAAGACCATATTTGCGTTTGAATTCCAAACCGGTTGAAAAAGTATAACCTAGCTTCCACATGATCGTGCCTTCGCTTGGTATGCCGCATCGAAGCTGTCCGCCGTCATTGAGCAGAAGTCCGCTCCTGGCAATTACCTCTGGTAGATTACAAATATGTTCGAATGCGGCGATTGAAGTGATTCGGTCGTATTTTGTGTCTGCCGGTATCTCGGAGATGTCATCGTAAACGTTCCTGATACGGTCAAACAGCGGCGAGCCCTCAAATAGCGAATGAAAAGGCTCGATGATGTCGTAAGGCTTTGCGTGCTTTTCGTATTGCAGTTGATTTAATGTTCCGGCGCCGATCTCGAGGGTTGATTTATCGGGCAGTGAAGCGACATCTGCTGCCACGTTCTTGTGCATCCAGCTTTCGAGTTTTTGAGCCAGGCCGCTGGCCTTTGAGCCGCCGTCGCGGTTCTCTTTGTATTGGTCGGCGTAGATCGCTTGAAATTCCGGCGGCAGAACCGAGCGTGTTTTGGGGAAATTCTCAAACATAAAAACAGTTGTCAATAGTCAGTGATCAGTTGTCAGTCATTTCGAAAAGCGGTTGCGTCAAGTTATCAGTTCTGCGTCTTTGCAATGCCGGCACAGTCTTCGGCTCGATTTGTTGGGCGATGACATATCTTGGCCTGCCTTTTATCTCGTCGTAAATGCGGGCGAGATAGATACCGATAATGCCGAGGCTTATCATCAACAAGCTGCCGATGACGAGCAGCAGCAGGATGACGGTTGCAAATCCTGTCGTTGAGTGGCCGGTCAACTGCAGGGCCAAAGTGTAAATACCGAAGAGCACTGAAAACAGCAGAAACACCAGCCCCGTAAAAGTGACAAACTGCAGCGGCAGAGACGAGAATCCAGAAATTCCTGTCAACGCAAGTTTCACGCGATGCAGGATTGACCAGCTTGAATTTCCACCGGCGCGCATAGCGACCTCAAACGGAATTTGCTCGCGTTTGAATCCGAGCCATGCCGTCATTCCGCGAAAGAAAACGTTTCGCTCGTCCATTTCCAGGTAGGCGTTGATCGCAGGCCGACTGAGCAGTTTGTAATCCGAAGCCCCGCGCATTTCAAAGCCCGAAAGCTTGTTCCAAAGCCAATAGAAAATTCCGGCTGCTACTTTGCTGAACAGCGTCTCTTCGCCTCGATCGATCTTTGTGCATTCTATTATGTCGGCGTCGGTCTCGCGCCATCTGGCGATTATCTTCGGCAGGAGCGAAGGCGGATGTTGGCCGTCGGCATCCATTACTATAACCGCATCGCCGCGTGCCATCTCAAGACCGGCGCAAAGCGCATGCTCCTTGCCAAAATTTCGGCTCAAGCGAGCGGCGCGCAACATCGGATAAATTTTCGACTGCTCAACCAGCGTTGTCCAAGAGTTATCCGGCGAGCCATCTTCAACCAACACCAACTCAAAGCGAACATCCGCCTCGACCAGCGCGTCGTGAACATCCCGCAAAACCTCGCCAATATGCGCCGCCTCGCGGTAAACCGGCATCACCACCGAAACAAACTCTTTCTCGCTTTTCCCGCCCGAATTCATGTCAAATTATGATACCAAATTTCCCGACCCGCGCACGTCGGTCAAGACAATTGAAAATTGAGAATCGAGAATGGAGAATAAAAAATACTTCCCTGAATTTCCAATTTTTGCATTCTCAATTCTCCATTCTCAATTCTCAATTCTCCATTCTCCATTCATCACGCCGTTCCAAGCGTCTCCTGGGACACACAACTTACCATTTTTATTGGAGTTATGCCGTTTTTCGCCCTGCGTTCCACGATTTTTGGAAAAAAAGCGCCACATTGTATTACAAAATCCATAACACCAATCAATAGCATAGTTACAGCGGTTCATTCACGTAATACTTAAGTTATCTCCGCTGAAACGCCTTGCTGTAAAATGTCCCGCTGTCCCACTGTCCCAGTGTTTTTTTTCACTTACCGTCAGCTTATGACGTTTGAAATCTTGACCCGTCAATTTGGGAAATGTCGCCGAAGGTGACCGATAATATAGCCGAGGGTGAGGCCGCTTCGGCGAAACCCTCGGTTAGAACCATTCCCATCGTCGGCTCCCTGAAAGGGAGCAACAATATCCGTCACTAAGCTCTTGTTCATCACCTTCAGCGACGGCATGATTGGTGAAACGCATCGTAGAGTTACGCTCCCCAAGCCTCGCTGCACCCTACCGTCGTAAGTGTTTGTGAAGTTCTCCGCCGGCCATCTTATCCAAATAAATGTGCTGATATATCCATTCGTGACTGACTGGATATTGTCCGTCAACTCGCCGCCGTCCAGAGATCTGCTCCGGTGACCAGTCCTCTCTCAGCTTTTCATCCACTTCCGTCCAAACTTCTTCTCCTATTCGCCTCTTGCTCTTTTCCTTCCTCCGCTCATTCGCTTTGCGATCAGCAGCTTGGGGACGATATCCTCGCTCTGATGCGTTCCGCTTTATCTCGCGCGAAATACTCGATCTATGCACTCCAACTTCTTCTGCCATCTCTTTTTGTTTCATTCCTGCTCTCATGCACGTCCATATTTGATACCTTTGTCTTAGGGTAAGCTGCTGATACTTTTTCATGATAACTCTTCGATGTCACTATCTAAGAGCGAAGATGCTGTCTCAGCTTGCCCCCTCCGATCGTGACACCAAGCGACAACGACCCCGACGGCGACAGCGACCGCGATAAACTTAATGGTTGATGCAGGTTTCGCGGCAGGAGTGACGGATGGCGATGCTCAATCGTATGTGTCGAGGCCTTTATCGGATGGCAAGATACTCGTCGGGGGGACTTTCTCTCAGGTAAATGGCATTGAGAAGAACTGGCTGACGAGGCTGAACAATGACGGAAGTCTTGATAGCAGTTTCAATCCAGGAGGTTCAGGGCCGAATGGGTCGGTTTTGGATATCGTTGTGCTTCCGAGCAGCGACATTCTTATTGGAGGATCTTTTACGACCTATAACGGGATCGCAAGGAGAGGAATTGTCAGAATTAATGCTAACGGGGCGCTTGACGAGACGTTTAATTTCGCCGGGAGCGGAGTTAGCGGTGGAGTTAACACTATCAGCGTTCAGCCCGACGGAAAGATATTGATTTCGGGGTTTTTTAGCGCTTACAACAGTATGCCAAGGATTGTGGTGGCAAGGCTCAACAGTGACGGCAGTTTAGATACAAGTTTTACTTCGCCGTTCACGTTTTCGGTTTTTGTCGAAGAGGTGCAGGTTCTCTCCGGCGGAAAAATTCTCATCTGCGGCTCGTTTCCGCTCAACAATCGAAACGATGTGATGCGGCTGAATTCTGACGGAACTCCGGATCTTACGTTCAATCCTGCCGGCGTCGGGACCGACGGCAACGGTGTTTGGGCGATGCGTGTGCAGAGTGATAACAAGATACTCATTGGAGGAGCTTTTAACTCTTATAATGGCGTGCCGCGTTCGCATTGGGCGCGACTGAATGCAGACGGCACCCTGGACGCAACATTCGTTCCTCCCACGGCGAGTGGAACAGGGATCGAATACATTGACGTTCTACCAGACGGAAAAATTCTTGCTTCCGGCGGAGTTCAGGACTTCTCCGGTAATAATATTGCGCTTATTCGGCTAAATTCGAACGGCAGTATCGACAATACCTTTACGCTGGTTTACGGTGACGGGACAGGCTATCATGTGACCCGCGATAATCCGGGAAATATCATGTTGACAGGCTGGTTCAACACAGTAAATGGCTCGTCAAGGCGCAATATTGTTCGTCTCAATTCTACTGGCTCGGTCGATAATACCTTCAACGCTGCCTTAAGTACATACGGACAGATCTTTTCCGCCGCAGCGCAGCAGGACGGCAAACTAGTCGTTGTCGGTAATTTTCGCGTTGCCAATGGGGCTGGGCGGGTGCGCATTGCACGCTTTAATCCGGACGGCTCGATTGATGCGACTTTCATACCCGGCTCCGGCACGTTTCCCGATCCATCGGACGGCGCGAATATCATTTACACTGTTGCGATCCAGTCAGACGGTAAAATCCTCATCGGAGGCCGGTTTGGAGGCTACAATGGACTTATCAGGCGGGGGATCGCACGGCTGAATTCGGACGGTTCGCCGGACACATCCTTTAACGCGGGATTTAATGATCCCCTTATCGCTCCATTGGTGGAATTCCGACATATATTGGCTTTACCTGATAACAAGATCATGGCAGCCGGAGTCGTTGTCGAGGGCTTTAGCAAAAGCCTTTTCCGGCTGAACGTGGACGGTTCTAATGACGTGTCTTTCCAGACAGGGACCTCAAGCAGGATTTACGAAATAGTTCGTCAATCCGATGGAAAAATCATAGCCGTTGGCAGTTTTGCTTCCTATGGAGGTCAACAGCGCAGAAGGATCGTTCGTGTCAACGATGACGGGGTCGTTGATACAACATTTAGTCCTGCAACCGGTGTGAACAACGGAATTGTATTTAGTATCGCGCTGGCCGCTAACGGTCAGATGCTGATTGTCGGTTCATTTACTTCATACGATGGAATTGCCCGCAACAGAATTGCCCGGATAAATTCAAACGGATCGCTTGACACGAGCTTTGATCCCGGAACTGGTGCCAACGGAACTATTCTGACCGTTGCCCTGGAAAATGACGGGAGGGCGGTGCTGGGCGGCACTTTTACTTCCTACAACGGCGCGGCTTCCAGTAGATTGGTAAGGATCGAAGCCAACGGCATGATCGAAAGCTCATTTACTTCCGGAATTGATGTAACTGATGCCCGATCTGCCGTTGCGAAGGCGCTCTTTCTCCCCGACGGCAAACTGGTCATAGGCGGAACGTTTAAGACATATAACAATACAACTCGCAACAGTCTCGTGCGTTTTGTTCCGGTCGGTGGGCCGACGTCAACCCCAACCCCAACGAGTTCCTCTACGGCAACCCTTACGCCTACGGCGACACCTACCAGTACACCGACAAACACTCCGACGCCTGCGGGAACGCCGTCGATCAGCGGAACCGTTACATACGGCAATGCGATCCCGGCGGCAACGCGTTTTGTCTCAAATGTACTAATAAGCGGTGTAGGCTCGCCAAATGTCTCAAATACCACGGGCTTCCCGGATGGAACCTATTCTCTCACCGGTTTTGGAGCGGGTTCTTACACCGTAACGCCAACGAAGTCGGGCGGTGCGAACAACATTACTTCTTTTGACGCGGCAAGAATTTCGCAGCATGTCGCCGGAGAGCCCAATCCACAACTCAATGCGACGCAGTTGATCGTCGCCGACGTGAGCGGAAACGGCACTGTCTCTTCGTTCGATGCGGGAATGATCGCAAAGTATGTCGCCGGAGCACCGTTTACTCCACCCGGCATAGGGTCAACCGCGACGTGGAGATTTACTCCCGTGAACAGATCATATGGATCAGTCACCTCGAACATCCAGGGCGAGGATTATTCGGCGTTGTTGATGGGCGAGGTTTCGGGAAATTGGACGAATACCGGAGCGAGGCCGACTGGCGGCGGAGCCGCGCAATCTGGTTTGGCTGCCAGTCGGAAAGGCGAAGCCTTTCCGCTCATCGGCGGGCAGAGCCCGGCGGGAACAGTGGTCGTTGATTTGCCGCACATGTCTGTTTCATCGGAGAAGGAGATCGTTGTTCCGGTTTCGATTCGGGGCGTGGCGGATAAGGGGATCATTTCGTACGAGTTTGATCTCAGTTATGATCCATCGGTGATTCAGCCGCTTGGTTTACCGGTCGATGTCGTTGCAACGGTCAGCCGCGGACTGTCAGTGGTGACGAATGGAAACGAGCCGGGGCTTTTGAGAGTAGTCGTTTATGGAGCGTTTCCGATTGATAGTGACGGCGTGCTTTTGAATCTGAAATTCGCGAGGGTTGGAGCGACTGGTTCTGTTTCGCCTCTTACTTGGGAGCGCATAATGTTCAATGAAGGTGATCCGGGCGTTTTGATGACGGATGGGCGGGTCGAGGTTTTGGCGAGAAGCAAGTAATTACGGGCGGAAACGCAACTGTTAAGGAGCGTGCATGCGCTTATTAAGCCGCACGCTCGTTCACACTCGCGTTTCCGCCCGGTTCTGTAGTATTATCTGAGGCCGTCGATCATTACGGCATTGTGCAGCCATTCGCCGCGGGTGAAGATGTATGAGTCACTGTCGGGAGCGAGCGAATAGTATTCGACTTCGTTGTTGCCGAGATCGGCGAGATGGCGAGGTTGGGTTTCGTCGAGCGATTGCTCCCATAATTTATTGCCTTGTTCGCTCCAGGTCACATAACTTAATGTGCGATTATCGCCGGACCAGGCGATCCTTACGGGAAGCGATTGCGGGTCGGCAAAGTCCAGAACCTTGACGATATTTTTATCGGCGAGGCGCATGACGGCGATGCTCCAACTTTTTTCTTTATCGTTACTGCCGCTAAAAAATGCGGCGAAGCTGCCGTCAGGTGAAAGCGCCGGATGATAGATCTTGTGGTCAGACACCTGGATCTCTTCGCCTGTTTCCGTCGAGACTTTCCACAGAGTATGCGGCCTGCTCGCTTCGTAATAGACCCAACGTCCGTCCGGCGAAACAAATACCGGAAGGCCGCCTTCAGTTTTGGTCACGGCAGTTTGATTGCTTCCATCCGAATTCATCCGCCAAACGTGAACTTCGCCGGTGCGCGTTGAAGTGAAATAAATTACACGGCCGTCGGGCGAAATGCACGGAGAAAAATCTTTGTGTGGGCTGTTGGTTAATTGGCGTTGTTCGCCACCGTCGCGGTTGATCGTCCAGATGTCGCCGTCCTGAGTGTAGTAGATAATGTTTCCATCAGGGGCGAAAACCGCCTCGCGCGCGCGCGTCAAACCTTTCGGTACGCCTTGAGACGAAAGATATAGTTGAAAATCGTCGCCGACTTGTGTTGAGATCATACGGCTGGCATCTTTATTTAAACTAATGCTCCTGAAACTCGCGGAATCCTTTGCGAGTGGTCGGGATTCGCCGGTAATTGTCGAAACTTCCCAGAGTTTTGACTGTCCGTCAAGACTTTCCATTGCAGACACGAGTAAAGTTTCGCCGTCGGGCAGCCATTTCAAGTTGTGAATATTGAAAAAGGCAGGTGTTGAGATCGCAATTTCGACCCCGCTTTCCAGATCGACCTTGGCGAGATGAAAATCATTTCCGCCGTTTTCGGATCTTCCGCTAGCGAACGCGATGGATTTGCCGTCGGGCGAGAACTGGTTATCGCTGATCCGAACACGACCGGAGCGACTGAGAATCTTGCGCTCGTTTTGGCCGTTGGCGTCAACGATCATCAGCGAACAAAATTCCTCATTCTTGTATCGGCACCGGACAAAGGAAATTTGGCGGTCATCGGGCGAGAGGCTTATCCAGCCTTCGGTAAAGCCCACTATCTTCTCGGGCACGCCTCCGAGGATCGATATTCGATAAATACTCGATTCCTCACGTTCTTTTCCGCCCGGCGGTTTTCGGACAAAATAAACCGTTTGTCCGTCGTGAGCGAAAGCAAGCCCAAAGTAAAATTCGTCGCTCGGCGGAACAAGCAGGGTATTTTCCGAACTTTCCAATTTTCTTAGCCAAACGCTCCATTTACCGCCTGTTTCGTCGATGTATGCCGCGAGGCTGCCGTCCGGCGAAATGGCGGCGTGCTTCGTTTTGCCCGAACTCGAAAGCTTTTCGGAACGGAAATCAGTTTCCAAAATCGTCGGCGCAGAAGCCGATCCGAATACTTTAGTCTTAGCCACCCACGTCCCGACCGCCAATGTGCAAAGTAACAAAATGCAAAACGCGGCGAACACCGCATAATGCCTGTACCACGGCAGGAAACGGCTAGAAGCGGTTGCATTTGCGGCTATTTCATCCGCTGCTACTTTATCCGGTGCAGTGCTGACCTCGGCTATGAAACGATAGCCGCGGCGAGGGACGGTTTCGATAAAGCTCGGTTTTTGTGAGTTATCGCCAAGAACCTTTCGCAGAAGTCCGATGGTAAATGTAAGATTGCCCTCTTCAACAAAGCTGTCGTGCCACACCTGGCTTATCAACTCACTTTTTTCAACTAAATGGCCGTGATTTTCGACGAGTATCGAGAGCAAATGAAAAGCCTTCGGCGTAACCGGCTGCGGTTTTCCATCTTTCAATAAAACATTTTCCTTTCTGTTGAGAAGAAATGCTCCAAACACAAAGTTGTGTGTTTCCAACGACATACGGCCTCTAATAACTTTCTAATAACTATCTCATCGAAATCAAAGGACTCTGACGGATGATAAATCTAAACTCGCAATGAATTTGGCACATTTGCTGCGATTTTACCATGAATCCAGCTGGCAGGAAACAATTTAGTTTTCCGCGGATGAACATATGTCTTAAAAGAGGAGAATCATGAAGCGAAATTTCATCACAATATCGAGCCTTTTTGCAGCCGTTCTAGTAGTTTTTACGGCCGCTGTTTGCTCACAGTTTCCGATCAAGATCCCAAAGGTCAAGGTCGAAAAACCAAAGACGGAACAAGTGGACAAGTCCGCTGAAACCGGTCAAGGCGGAAATACCGGTTCCACCGATTTTGAGGTGCTATCGCCGCCGAAAGCCGATTCAACCCCGAGATTCTTACGCGATTCGGTGGAGATCACCGTCAGAAACGAGAGCAGGTACTGGAAATTTCCGAAGCAAGATCATTACCATAGCTGGATCCCGACCATAAGTTTCGACGTGTTCTTCGACAACAGCGTGAATTTGCGTTACAACGCCGAGTGGACCAATGTTGACGGATCACCATGGTTTACGGAACCGCTGAGGTTCGGCACAAGTGGATCCGATCGGACGGTACGGATATCGAGCGCGTTCTCGCAGGAATTCGACAAGGTGTCAACCGCAGCCACGGGGACTTACGGCCTCAAGATCGTAAATACAAAGAACAACGAAACGATCTTTCAGGGAAAATTCAAGGTTGCCAAGATGCAGCTTTTTGCCGGCGACCCCAGGCATAAGAACGCCTTTCTCTTCTACGTCGATAACGATTGGCTGCTGCCAACGGGCTATGTCGGTTTTCAATACAACGACAGCTTCGAATCGCAGCTTAAGCCAAACATCTACACATGGTTCAAAGGAAATCTCGACGGCAAGGACATGGAAGCCCGCCTTTTTTTCGGGAACGAGGAAATAGCCTCGACCGACGAGGGCGGATCGATCATTCCGCTGATAAAGCGCGGCGAAGGCTGCTACGAAAAGCCTGAGGTCTGCAGCTACAATCTATGGCTTTTCAACTGGGACAAATTCATGATCGAGAACGAAAGGTCGCAGCGGGAACGATATCCGAAGGCGATCTTTAGCCGTGACAGGCCGGGCGAATACACAGCAAAGATATTTCACCGCGGCACACAAGTGCGCGAAATGAGATTCACCATAGACAAAAAGGGCTGGATCGCCAGAAACGCCTGGTCAGACCAGATGTACTTAACAAATTTTAGGATCGCAGTCCCCGTCAAGGTTATGGGAACGGTCGATAAATGGAACGCCGCAACGCCAAAGACCGAGGCGTATTACGGAAATCCATTGGTAGGTTTCTAGGCCGAGTGACAACAGACGACGTGGAAGATTGGGCCTTTGACGAATAGGGGATTAAGAGGAAAAAAATATGAACCGGAAATTATATGTTGTTGCGGGAATAATATTTTTTATGCTGAATGTCGCGTCGGCTGTGCGGGCGCAAACGACGGAATTTACTTATCAGGGGCGGCTGCAGGATAGCAACCTGCCCGCGACGGCGAATTATGATTTTGCGTTTAGCTTGTGGGATTCGGTAGCCAATGGCACCCAGCTGCCGCCGACGCAGTTTCTTAACGGCGTTGCGGTGACAAACGGTATGTTCACGGTCCGGCTGAATTTTGGACTCGGAAATCAGTTTAACGGCTCAGAACGCTTTTTGCAGGTCCTCGTCAGGCCTGCGGGAGGCGGTGAGTATACGACACTAAGTCCACGGCAGGCGATCACCTCGGGACCGTATGCGATCCGAAGTTTGAATTCAACGACTGCCGACACTGCAACAAACTCGCTACAGCTAGGCGGTGTTGCCGCAAACCAGTTTATCGTCAACACGACGATGCCACAGTTGGGCGTGAGTTTCAATGTCGAAGGAACTGGTACTGCGAGCATACTAAATGCAGGAATTCAATTTAACCTCAATAATCAACGCATTCTTGGCATCGGAGCGCCGGGCTTTAACAATCTCTTTGTCGGACAGTCTGCCGGCGGAAGCATGACGACAGGCTCAAATGATTCCTTCTTCGGGTATCTCGCCGGAGCCTTCAATACGACTGGACTCAGAAATTTTTTTTTGGTTCGGAAGCCGGGAAGATCAATCAGTCAGGAAATTTTAATTCGTTCTTCGGAGAACGGGCCGGACAGAATAACACAACGGGCAGCGCGAATTCGTTTTTTGGCTCGGGGGCCGGGCTTAGTACCACGACCACGACCGGCAACTCTTTTTTTGGACGTGATTCCGGCTCTTTCAACACCGGAACCAACAACTCCTTGTTCGGCGATCGGGCGGGTTTCGCAAACACCGGAGGAAATTTCAATTCATTCTACGGAGAACAGGCAGGCGTGAGCAACACCGTAGGCGACTACAACACATTTATTGGACGTGTAGCCGGCAGCCAAAATACGACGGGTGACAGCAATACCTTCATCGGGTCCGGAGCGGGAAATCCGAATACATCGACACAGGTAAATGATTCCACGGCCATCGGCGTTAATGCGGCGGTTTCGACCAGCAACACTATCGTTCTCGGCACGACGGCGGAAAACACTCGAATTCCCGGCCTGTTGAACGTCAGCGATACGGGAGGAGGAAATTTCAGGTTTAGGGTTGTAATTAGTGCGGCGGGCGGAGGTGTGGTTGCTCCTCAATTCTATCTACCATCGTTTCCCCAGGGACCTTCGGGAATCCCTCTTTGCTGGAAGGCTGCGGCTGATGGAGTTGCCGCAAACATAATCACGAACTGCATATCATTCTTATCGTCGGAGAAGGTCAAAACCGATGTCAAACCTTTTTCGGGCGGGCTTGATGTTATCAAACGTCTGAAGCCGATCACCTTTAATTGGAAATCGGACGGAAAAAGCGGCATAGGTTTGAACGCCGAAGATGCAGCTGAGGCCGCGCCTGATCTCGTCACGCGCAACGCCAAGGGCGAAGTCGAGGAGCTCAAAGGACACAGTCTGAATTTGCTTTTTATCAACGCCATAAAAGAACAGCAATCGCAAATCGATGCCCAACAGCAAAGTATTCAAAAGCTGCAGCAGCAAGTAAATGCGCTGAAAAAAATCGTTTGCGTGGCGAATCCGCAGACGGAGATCTGTACTGATTAAAAAACTGTCTCACAAGCGACTTGGAGACGATAGCGCGGCCGGGGGCATGGGTACTAATGTTTTGCCGCGAACCATCACTCTGCGGGCGGTTTTGACCAGATTGGAGCCATAGATAATCAACAGGAAGAAACTATGAACAAGCAATTTTACGTCGTCATTGGAATTATGTTCTTGATATTAAACTTAGGGTTAGCTGTTCGGGCGCAGTCGGCAGTCGACGGTTTCGACCCGAACACCGACGGCGGAGTAAGCGTAATCGTCTTGCAACCCGATGGCAAGATCTTAGTCGGCGGCAGTTTTTTCACCTTTTCGCCAAATGGCGGAGCGCCAGTTACCCGCAACCGCATCGCCCGCTTGAACCCAGACGGCTCGCTCGACACCGTGTTCAACCCGAATGCGAACGGGTTTGTCGGTGCCATAGCAGTGCAGACGGACGGCAAGATCTTGGTGGGAGGTTCTTTCACAACAATTGGGGGACAGCCGCGCAACCTCCTCGCCCGGCTCGATGCCGTGACCGGCCTGGCTGATTCGTTCGACCCGAACGGGAGCGGGCCCGTCAACCCTCAGATCAACGAACTTGTGGTGCAGGCGGATGGCAAGATCTTAGCGGGCGGCTTGTTTGCGAACATAGGCGGGCAGGCGCGCAATAACATAGTCCGGCTTGACGCTGCGACCGGCCTGGCGGATTCATTTGATCCGAACGCGGACAATCAGGTCGTTACAATCGCGGTGCAGGCGGACGGTAAAATTTTAACGGGCGGCCAATTCATGAACATCGGCGGAGCGGCGCGCAGTCGTATTGCCAGGCTGGATCCCGTGACCGGCGTGGCCGATTCGTGGAACCCCAATGCCAACAGCAGAGTTATTTCCATCGCGGTGCAGCCAAACGGAATGATCTTAGCGGGCGGCTTTTTCCAGGCCGGCTTCGGAACGCCCACAATTGGCGGACAGACGCGCAACCGCATCGCCCGGCTTGATCCGGTCACCGGACTGGCTGATTCGTTCAACCCGAACGCGAACAATTTTGTCTATAAGGTCGTGATCCAGGCGGACGGACGTATTTTAGTGTGCGGCGATTTCAAGGGAGCGAACAGCATCGGCGGAGTAGTGCGCAATAACATCGCGCGGCTAGATCCTCTCACCGGAGCGGTGGATTCGTTTGACCCTAATGTCAATTCCCTGACTGTCTTTGCCATCGCGCAACAGCCGGACGGTAAGGTTTTGGCGGGCGGTATTTTCACTGCGCTTGCACCCAGCGGCGGAGCGTCCGTGACGCGTAACCGCATCGCCCGTTTGGAAGCCAACGGCCTGCTCGACCGGACGCTCAATCTCAATCTCGGCCTCGGCACCGACAACAATGTTTCCGCCACCGCCGTTCAGCCGGACGGAAAGATCCTTATCGGCGGCCAGTTTACCAGCGTCCTGGGAGCGACGCGCAACAACATCGCACGACTGAACGTGGACGGTACACTCGACACCGCTTTCGACCCGAACTCTAATTCTGTCGTTCGTGCTATCGCTATCCAGACAGACGGCAAGATCTTGGTCGGCGTCGCTTTCTCTCCCGGAGGGAACACAATCGGGGGACAAACGCGCAACGGCATCGCCCGGCTCGATGCCACGACCGGAGCGGCTGATTCGTGGAACCCAAACTCAAACGGTTCGATCAATGCGCTCGCGGTCCAGGCGGACGGCAAGATCGTTGCGGGCGGCAGTTTCAGCAACATAGGCGGACAGACTCGCAGCGACATTGCCCGGCTCGATGCCGGGACCGGCCTGGCTGATTCGTTCAATCCAAACGCGAACCTTAATGTCCTTTCAATCGCGGTCCAGGCCGACGGCAAGATCTTAGCGGGTGGGCAGTTCACGAGTATCGGCGTAGCGGCGCGCACCCGCATCGCCCGGCTCGATGCTGTCACCGGCTTGGCTGATTCGTTCAACCCCAACGCGGGCACTAACCCGAACGATGTTGTCAGGCCGATCGCCGTGCAGGGCGACGGCAAGATCTTAGTGGGCGGCGTTTTCTCAAATATCGGCGGACAGACGCGCCAAAATATTGCCCGGCTCGATGCTACGACCGGAGTGCCTGATTCGTTTAACCCGAACGCGACTGGCACTACGTTTACATCCGTCCATTCGATCGGGGTGCAGTCGGATGGCAAGATCTTAGCGGGCGGCTCTTTTGACAGCATCGGCGGAGCGATGCGCAACCGCATCGCACGCGTCGATGCTGTGACCGGCCTAGCTGATTCGTTCGACCCGAACGCGAATGAGTTCGTCACGTCCATTACGGCACAGGCGGACGGCAAGATTTTAGCTGGCGGCTATTTCACCAGTATCGGCGGACAGACGCGCGGCCTTTTCGCTCGTTTGACAAATGACACCGCCGCACTGCAAAACCTCGCCGTCACCCAAAATACTATTACCTGGACACGCGGCGGGTCAGGCCCTCAATTCACGCGGGTTACTTTTGAGTCTTCAACCGACAGTGTGAACTATACTGCGGTTGGCAGCGGCACGGCTTCCGGGAGCAACTGGATACTAACCGGATTAAATCTGCCAACGGCACAGAATCTACACATCCGCGCCCGCGGCTATTATCGCAGCGGCTACAATAACGGTTCGGAAAGCAGCACGGAATCTGTGCGGAATGCGTATCTTGTGCCCGGTGCCACGATCAGCGGGACTATAACCTATGGCAATGCGATCGGGAATCCGGCACCGCCGAGGTTTGTAAAGAATGTTTCGGTTGCGAGCACAGCAGGCTCGCCTGCGGTCGGGCCTGTGCTAACGGGGACGCCGGGAACATACTCTTTGACCGGGTTTGGTTCGGGATCGTACACGATCAAGCCGACCAAGCCGGGCGGTGCGAATGGTGCGATAACCTCAAACGACGCCGCAAGGGTTTCACAAGGCGTAACAGGCGCATTGCAGTTCGTAAGCCAGAACCAGAGGTTCGCGGCCGATGTGACGGGCAACGGTGTGATCTCGTCGCAGGATGCGGCAAAGCTCGCGCAGTTCGCAGCCGGCTTGCCGTTCTCGCCGCCGAATTTGTCAGGGCAGTGGAGATTCTTTGTCACAGGCGCGCCGTCACCTTTGCCGACTCCGCCACAGACGTATAACGACAGCCGGACTTATGCTTCGGTCACAAGCAGCCTGGAGGGCGAGGATTACGTCGCGATTTTGATTGGCGAAGCCAGTGGCAACTGGAATCCCGCGACACACGCAAGACCGGTTGACAGTAGGCAGTTGGAAGCGGCAGAAATCGCGGTCGATATACCGACTCTGGCGACATCGGCGGATAAGGAGATCACTGTTCCTGTCAACGTCCAACGAGTGGCTGATAAGGAAGTCATTTCTTATGAGTTCGATCTTAAATATGATCCGTCGGTGATTCAACCGCTGGCTGAGCCGGTTGATGTTGCAGGAACCGTCAGCCGCGGGTTGTCGGTTGTGACGAATGCTCTTGAGCCTGGACTACTGAGAGTCGTGGTTTATGGTGCGATGCCGATCGATGAAGACGGCTTGCTCATGAACCTTAGATTCAGCGCAGTCGGAGCACCGGACACGGTTTCGCCGCTGACCTGGGAGCGGATAATGTTCAACGAAGGCGAGTCGAGAGTAACTACACTCGGCGGACAAATCGAGATTTTGGCAGCTCTTGCCGCAATAAACAACTAAAGGGAAAAACCATGAACAAGAAATTTTACGTCGTCACTGGAATTATAATTTTGATGCTGAACTTCGCGTTGGCTGCTCGCGCGCAGTCGGCGCTTGACGGTTTTGATCCCAATGCCAATGGCATAGTTGAAGTCGTGGTCGTCCAACCTGACGGAAAGATTCTTATTGGCGGTGATTTTACCGTCGTCAAAGGCATATCACGGAACCGCATTGCAAGGTTGAATCCGGACGGCACGCTGGACTCGCTCTTTGACCCGGACTCTTCAGGGTTTGTGAGTGCCATCGCTTTACAATCGGACGGCAAGATTTTAGCCGGCGGCGGTTTCAACGGAGTGAACAGCATCGGCGGGCAGACTCGCAATCGCATCGCTCGTTTGGACGCCGTTACCGGTCAGGCCGATTCCTTTAACCCGAACGCCGACGGTTTTGTCCACTCAATCGCGGTACAGGCAGACGGCCAGATTTTGGTAGGCGGAGATTTCGGCAACATCGGGGCACAAGCGCGCAACCGCATAGCCCGATTGAATCCGAACGGCACGGTGGATTCGTTCAATCCATCCTTCGGCGGTTTACAGGTGGTTGTGATCGTGCTTCAGGCAGACGGCAAAATTCTGGTTGGCGGAACGTTCGGCAGCATCGGCGGACAACCGCGCAGCCACATTGCCCGACTCGATCCGACGACCGGCCTGGCGGATTCATTCGCCCCGGACGCGAGCGCCGGCTTTTTTGGTGTTTCAGCTATTGCTCTGCAAGCGGACGGCAAAATCTTAGCCGGCGGCATTTTTAACAGCATTGGCGGGCAGAGCCGCAACCACATTGCGAGACTCGATGCCGTCACCGGCTCAGTGCTGGCGGCTTTGCCGATACTTTCGACCCTGGCGCGAACAGCAGTGTCTATTCAATCGCAGTTCAGCCCGACGGCAAGGTCTTGGCGGGCGGCCCTTTTGCATTCATCGGCGGGCAGACGCGTAATGATTTTGCTCGTTTGAGCAATGCCACCGCCGCGCTGCAAAACCTGGCCGTCACGCAAACAGCGGTTACATGGACACGTGGCGGCTCAAGCCCGCAATTTACGCGCACTACCTTTGAGTCTTCAACCGACAATGTGAACTACACTCCTTTGGGCAATGGCACTGTCACTGTCACTTTCGATGGAAGCATCTGGACTCTTACCGGGTTAAATCTTACAACCGGACAGAACATTTACGTCCGCGCCCGCGGTTATTATCGCAGCGGCTATTACAATGGCTCAGAAAGCATCACGGAATCGGTGCGGAATGCGTTTTTGATTGCGGGGCCGACTGCGACGGCGACAAGTACGCCGACTAACACGGCGACGGCTACACTGACTAACACTCCGACACTTACGCCGACCAATACATCCACGAACACGCCGACTGATACTCCGACCAATACGGCAACGCCGACATTTACTCCTACATTTACACCGACAAATACGCCAACCTCAACGCCGACTCCCGCCTCATGCACTGTGGTTACGAATACGAACGACAGCGGCTCCGGCAGTCTGCGTAATGCGATCACCTGCGCGAATACGACTGGTGGGGTTGATACGATCAGCTTCAGCATTCCCGGCGCGGGGGCGCACACGATAACGCCGGCCACCGTGCTGCCGACGATTACCGATCCTGTAATTATTGACGGCTACACGCAGCCTGGTGCGAGCGTTAATACGCTGGCTGCCGGTAACAACGCCAACCTGCTTATCGAATTGAATGGCACGACCATTTCGAACTCTCTGGGCTTACACATTACAAGTGGAGGTTCCACGGTTCGAGGGTTGGTCATAAACCGCTTTGGCACGCAGATCCAATTAGATAGTGTTGGCGGCAACACGATAGCCGGCAATTTTATCGGCACAGACCCATCAGGAACCGCATGGGCAACGCTCGGATCTGGAGTTCTGTCCGGCATTGTTGCTAATTCGGGAAGTAATCAGTTTGGCGGGACTACCGCTGCAGCGCGAAACGTAATTGTCGCCGGCAGCAACTTTTTCTCGTCACACGCTATCGAGATCAACGGCTCCGGCAGTATCGTACAAGGCAACTATATCGGCACGAATAAAGATGGCACGGCCCGATTGGGAAATACCGGCAGGGGCGTGTTTCTTGCTAACGCGAGCGGAAGTAATAATACGATCGGCGGCACAACCGGCACAACACCGGGCGGCGCCTGCACTGGAGCGTGTAATCTGATCTCAGGCACAAATGAGGGCATCGAAAGTAACGGATCGGGATCAAATACTGTCATACAGGGCAATTTTATAGGAACTAACGCGACAGGTACTGCCGCTATCACCGGCAGCAATACTGGCATCCGCTTCAGTTTTCTATCGGCCGGAACCGGCCATCTGATAGGCGGGACTACCGCGTCGGCCCGAAACGTTATCAGCGGTAACGGGGGCGGGATCCAGATGGAAGGCTCGACAGTTACAATACAGGGAAACTATATCGGGGTAGCGACCAACGGAACGTCGGCGCTTGGCAACGCAGGCGCTAGCCTTTACCTGCAAGCCAATAATACGACGGTAGGCGGAATTAGCACCGGAGCAGGCAACGTGATCGCCTATTCCGGCGGCCTCGGATTGCAGGTTGTAGGAAGCGGGATTTCGATCCGCGGCAATAGCATCTACTCGAACAGTAACCTTGGCATCGATCTGGGCTCCGATAACGTCACCGCTAATGACGATAAAGATCCCGACACTGGTCCAAACAATCTGCAAAATTATCCGGTTGTGACCAATGCCGCAATCGGCAGCACCACGGTTGGCGGTACTCTCAACAGTACGCCGGGCCAGTCGTTTTCGATAGATGTCTATTCAAACACCGCCTGCGATCCGTCCGGTCACGGCGAGGGGCGGACTTATCTCGGCACAGCGACAAATGTCATAACCGACGGTACAACAGGAAATGCCAGTTTCACCGTTACGGTGCCGGCCATCGCCGCCGGTCAGATCATAACGGCGACGGCGACCGATGCGGGAGGCAACACGTCGGAGTTCTCGTTGTGCTTCACTTCGGCGGTTAGTACGCCTACGGCGACAAACACATCCACGCCGACACCGACACCAACGGATACGCCTTCGATCAGCGGAACTGTTACTTACGGAAATGCGGCGGCACCGCCGAAGTATATTTCGAACGCGACGGTCAACGGAACCGGTTCGCCAAATGTTTTTACTACAACTGCGGCTCCGGGCGGCACGGCGGGGCAATACACTTTGACAGGCTTCGGTTCGGGTTCTTACACGGTTTCGCTTACGAAAACAACTGGGGTTAACTCCATCACCTCGAACGATGCGGCGAGGATCGCACAGCATGTTGCCGGCACGCTCCTTTTAACAACTGATAATCAGAGAGTTACGGCAGATGTCACCAACAACGGCAGCATCTCGTCAACCGATGCCGCGCAAATCGCAAGGTTTGTAGCGTCGCTCGGGCCGCCGATTGGATTGACAGGACAATGGAGATTCTTCCTTCCTCCGGGCCCGACATTCCCGGTCGGCTCATCACCGACAAGCCGGACATACTCATCCGTCACAAGCAACATTGTCGGAGACGACTATGTCGGCCTGCTGATTGGAGAAGTTACCGGCAATTGGATACCAAGTGCGGCGAGGCCGGACGGCGCCGGAGCCGCGGAGTCTGATTTGGATGCATCTCGAAAAGACGAAGCCTTTCCGCTCATCGGCGGGCAAAGCCCGGAAATACAAGGGCCAGAGAGAGACATCGCAATTGATCTGCCATCGGTTCTAGGCACTGTCAATAAGGAGATCATTGTTCCTGTCAACGTCCAGAGAGTGGCCGATAAAGAGATCATTTCTTACGAGTTTGATCTCAGGTATGATCCGTCGGTGATTCAGCCGCTTGTTGAACCGATTGATGTCGCAGGAACAGTCAGCCGCGGGCTTTCGTTTGTGACGAATGCAGTAGAACCGGGACTTTTAAGGGTGGTAGTTTATGGAGCGTTTCCAATTGATAGCGACGGAGTGCTTTTTAATTTGAGATTTACAGCCGTTGGCGCGGGCGGTTCCGTTTCGCCGCTGGTGTTTGAGAGGATAATGTTCAACGAGGGTGAGCCGTCTGTAGCCTTGAAGGATGGACGCGTCGAGATTCAAAGGTGAGGTATTACTACGGGCGGAAACGCGACTGTATCCGCTGGAAATCAAACGATAGCACCGATGAGGTCGTATTCGTGGGCTTCGGTGATTTTGACGTCGTAGATCGCACCGATTCGTGGCTCTAGGTCGTCGGGCATGTCGTTGATGAGGATGTAGCCGTCGATCTCCTGTGTCTGGCTTGTCATGCGGCCTTGAAACAGCAAGTCGGATTCCTGCGAAAGGCCTTCGAAAAGTACTTTGTAGGTGTTGCCGATCTTTGATTGATTGATCTGCTTGCTAATTTTTGCCTGTTCCTTCATCAATCGGTTGCGGCGTTTGATTGCAGTTTTTACATCGACCTTATTGGGCAGATCGAATGCGGCAGTGCCTTCTTCATCGGAATAAGTAAACACGCCCAGATTGTCGAAGCGGCAGTTCTGGACAAATTTTATAAGCTCTTCGAAATCCTCGTCAGTCTCGCCGGGAAAGCCAGTGATGAATGTCGTGCGAATTGCTATCCCGGGAACTTTTTCGCGGACGCGGGCGATAAGTTTTTCGAGAGAAGCTCGTGTGCCGCCGCGTTTCATAAGCTTGAGCACATTTCGCGAAGCGTGCTGTAGCGGCATGTCGAGATATTTTACGGCCTTTGGCGTCTCGGCGATGGCTGCGAGAAATGAGTCGGAAATATGCGTCGGGTAGGCATACATCACGCGGACCCATTCAATTTCTTCGATCTCGCCTAACGCACGTATCAAAGCGGCAAGAGCATCGACCTCGCCGAGGTCTTCGCCGTAGCGCGACGAGTCTTGCGCGATGAGGACGAGTTCTTTAACGCCTTGTTTCGCGAGCATGCGAGCCTCTTCGATGATCGAGCCAAAACGCCGCGACCGAAACGAGCCTCGCATCGACGGTATCGAGCAAAACGCGCAAGGCCTGTCGCAGCCTTCAGCGATCTTTATAAAGGCCGTGTGCGACTGTGTCGCTCGCATTCTTGGCGTGTATTCGTCGTAAAGATAGGTCGCGGATTTGTTGCCGATCGGCGTGATAGTAAGCTGCGTAGAATCAAAGGTTACATCTGCCGCCTTAAGAATATCGTTTACCTGTGAAGTGCCGATAAATGCATCGACTTCGGGCAGCTCTTTCATCAGATCGTCGCGGTAACGTTCTACTAAACATCCGGCCACAATCACGCGACTCGCATTGCCCTTGGATTTCCATTGAGTCGCTTCGAGAATGGCGTCGATTGATTCCTGCTTGGCCGATTCGATAAAGCCGCAGGTGTTGACCACGACAGTGTCGGCTTCGTCAGCGTTGTTAGTAATTTCGTAACCGGCCTCGGCGAGCTGGCCCATCATCACCTCGCTGTCAACGAGATTTTTTGGGCAACCGAGACTGACAAAACCGACCTTCTTCATAAAGCAAAACTCTAATGATAACAGGTTCCGCCCGGATTATTCACCTTTGAGTCTTTGCAGCCAACTTTCGATCTCGATCGCTTCGTCGGAGGAGAGATCTTTCTCCCCAAAGCGAACGCGATTATATCTTTCGGTAATGCTGACAACTTCCGGCATTCCTGAAGCGAATGCAAACTCGAGCGGTGTCTGATGCGATTCGCGCTTGAGGCCTCGTTCAGCCAAAAGACGCTGCATACGGCTGTAAAATTCAACGGCTGAAGCATGACGTTTTTTGAAGAATCGATTCCACAGCTTTTGCCAGATTTCGAGACGGACTATTTTTCGATATAGCCAAAATATCAGCGAAATTCCCACGAGTGCTGCGGCGATGTAAGCGACGCCGTAGCCGATCGCGGCGACGCTGTTACGCAGGCCGTGGTCGCCGCGAACGTCTGACCACCATGCGAGAACGCTATTTTGCGCGGTGTTTAGGTAAGACGAAAGCTTTGCTTGGTAACCGACAAAGCCGTCACGAACCGACCGAGCGAGCGAACGCTGTTCCTGGTCGTCGTAGGCGACAAAATGCTGGATCCAAAAAGTTTCGAGAGCTTCGAGATATTTGTTGAACGTGGCTGCAACCCCCGTTGTCGGCGATGAAGAGGGTTGACCCGCGACGGGCGTCGGGTCGAATTTCATCCACGTATTTTCACTCGGGAAATACACCTCGACCCATGCGTGCGCGTTTCGCTGGCGGATGATCGTCATGCCGGCCGCATCGTTATAGTCGCCGCCCTGAAAGCCGTTGACGATGCGAGTCGCGATGCCTTGCGTGCGGAGCATGACGGCCATCGCGGTCGCGAAATATTCACAGTGGCCTTCGCGGACGTTGAACAGGAAATCGGCAAGCGGCTCGCTGCCGCTTGCCTTTTGTTCGAGAGTGTAGCCGAAATTGTTTTGCAAATAAGACTCGACCGCGACCGCTTTGTCATACCGATTTTTTGCGCTCGCTGCGATCGTTTGAGTGAGATCGGCTGTGCGCGGATCAAGGTTCGGAGGCAGCTCGCGGTAATTTCTGAGGTCTGCATTGTAAGGCTGATCGTCGGCGCGTAAATCCTCGGCGGACGGTAATCCGCGGTCGGAAAGAACCTTGTAGCTGATGCGTTCATACTTACGCTCGAAGCTAAGTGCACCATAAGCGTCTTTGTAAATACGCGGGAAATTGCCTTGAACGGCAACTGCGCGCGGCATAGCGAATAAGACAGGCGTGTCGAGCGGTTCGAGATAGATGGTCTGCATCAGACGCTTTTCCATGCTTACCGTAAAATCAACCTGAATGAGCTCGCCGTCGTTTTTTTCAAAAGGGATCTTCGCGCCATTTTTTGATTTACTCCACGATTTGTTGTCGAAAGTGTCGAGCGCGACGCCGCGAAAATATAAACCGGCATCGTCGTCGGAATCGCCTTCGAGTTTGACGCGCATTACGACCTCGTCATTTTGATTTATTCGGCCAAAGCCGCCGAGCTTAACGGTGTCGGAAAAACCAGACGAAGTCGAACGCCCGAGCTGGCTGCCGCCAAAACCCGCACCGCCGACGCGCGGCAGGATAAAGAACAGCGGCAGCGCAATAGCAATGATAAAAACGATCAACGCCACAGCCGCCGAGGGCAGCCTGCGAACCGGCAAAGCGGTTTTCGATTCCGAGCTTGGGTCTTTTTCGTGTTGCATCTCGCCGCTGATCTTCATCTCGACAGCTCGCGAAGTCTTTCTGATCTCAAACGCAATCACGGCACAGACCATGACGAGCAGATATGTAATAAACACGCCGAGATACAACGGGCTGATACTCAGGCCCGCCGCGAGCAGCACTTCAAAAAACGACATTAGGTAGAGAAATATCCAGTCGCGGTCGCTCTTTTTTTGCAGCAGCTTTACTGCCGCCAAACTCAAGATCATTCGCGCGAGCACACCCGCGACGGCCGTTTCACCGCTGGTAAAAGTGATGAGGTGAAACTTCCACGCCAGAGCAAATGCCGGCAGCGCGAGCACGATCAACGCCGTCCCGAGCTTTTCCGAAATCTGCCAACGCGACCCTTCAAGCCGCCACGCGGCAATCATCACTGCGAAAAACAAAGCCGTGCTGACAATCCCAAACGTCCCCGAAACCCACAGCGACAAAAAGCCGCAAAAAACACCCAGATAGGAAACAAGTCGGAAAAATTTCTCGAAGTTCATCGCTCTTTCATTATATCGCCCGGTTGCGGCTTAGTTCCATAATAAACTTCGCGGATATTTTTGTATCACGAGGGTTTCCGCCGTCGCCGCGCCGCAGAAAGGGCGGCAGTGTCGGTGATGATACTCTATTTGCAGGAAATGAAGGTCGCAGGAAATAAATCGTCCAAAACATTCAAGCGGTTTGTCGATTCGGAGAGGTCGGGCGGCTTGGTGCTTATTTTTTGCACGGTTGTGTCGATTACGGCGGCCAATTCGGTTGTGGGACAAGACTATTCAACGTTTTGGCATACTGAAATCGCAGGGTTGACCGTTGAGCACTGGATCAACGATGGGCTGATGGCTGTGTTTTTTCTGCTGATAGGCCTCGAGCTCGAACGCGAGCTTTATAACGGTGAGTTGTCGAATTTTAAGACCGCGCTGCTGCCCGCAGTCGCCGCTTTCGGGGGCGTTACACTGCCCGCCGCCATCCATTACGCGATGAACGCCGGAACCGCGACACAGGCAGGTGTCGGAATTCCAATGGCGACCGACATCGCTTTTTCGCTTGGCGTTCTTGCTCTGGTCGGCCCGCGAGTGCCGTCGTCGTTGAAGGTTTTTCTTGTTGCGTTCGCCGTAATGGACGACCTGTTTGCAATCGTCGTAATTGCCGTTTTCTACACGACGCAGCTCTCCGCTGAGTATCTTGCCGCCGCGTTGTCTGTGTGGGTTTTGCTTTTTGCCTTAAATCGTTTGTTTAAAATCACATTGCTTCTTCCTTTCCTGATCGGCGGCGCGGTGATGTGGTTTCTAATGCTCAAGTCGGGAGTCCACGCAACTTTTGCGGGCATACTTCTCGCTTTTGCGATCCCGTTCTCGGCAAAGCAGGATGACGAACAGTCGCCTTCGCACCGGATCGAGAACGCGCTGCATATACCAGTATCGTTTTTCATCCTGCCGATCTTCGCACTCGTAAATACGGCTGTCGTAATAATGCCGAATTGGGCCGACAGCCTCGTTAGCGCCAACAGCGTTGGAATTATAGCCGGACTGATAATCGGTAAACCGTTAGGAATTACGCTGGCATGTTTATCCGCCGTTATGTTCGGCCTATGTAAACTGCCGGCCGACCTCAATTGGAAACACATAACCGGCGCTGCGATGCTAGGCGGCATTGGCTTTACAATGTCGATTTTTATCACAAATCTCGCTTTCACAGGAGACGAACAATATGTTAACCCATCGAAGATCGCTGTCCTTTTGGCCTCTCTTAGCGCGGGCATTGTTGGCTTCTTATGGCTTCGTTTCATCGGAAAACCACAACAATAAAATCTACCGGTTCTCGTCGGGATAAATGCTTTGCAAGAGCGATAAAAGCCGCAATATTATTTTATTTTTGTGTTTAAGTGTTCTACATGACATCAATCGAATATCACATCTGATTTAATTGGTTTATGGACAAAGAACAGATATCAAAAGAAACTTTCAAAAACGCCATCGATCGAGATGGAGAAAACGCAGATGACAGCCAAGGTGAAGGCGAGGATTACAGGGGCGAATATAAATACGACCCGATAGCACATTGGTACTATCCCGCACCTTACCCAAGCGAAATGGGTCACGGTTCAGGAGTATAAACGAGATAGTCGTAAGAAGGGGATTAATTTATTTGTGACAGATAGTAAGTAACGGAGAGAAAAGATGGGACAGGCTACGAAAGAAACAAATAATCCGGGGTTGAATCCAGGGGAAGGAACGCCGAGCACAGAAAAGACTGAAAAACCATGGACGCCGGCCGGCGGCCCGGACGAGCAGCCTGGAAACGGACCAACCGATGCCGATCTCGAGAGCATTGAGGAAGGTCAAGACTTCGAAGATAATGATGATGAGGACGGTGAGATCGACATTTGAGGACGAGAACCAAACTCAACCCCAGCATCGAGCTTTGTCATAATTTTCATCACTCAGGGATATTACAGAGAAACTCCGCTTTCATGGGCGGAGTTTGTGTCGTCACACAGCCCTTTGCCTCCGGTTAACGGCGGCGCAGCCGCATTAAGTTAAGAGCATTTCCCGGAAAGTGTAGCTTTTCCCCACATCGAGCGGCAACGCCGCCACTAGAGTGCTCGAAAAACATCTAAAAATTCACGATTATTCAACATTTATTGTCTCTTCAAACTTTTTCGCGCAAGCGCTTTGAAGTTTGAGGACAGTATTATAGAATCATTGGTTTGAAAAATCTGGCGATGCGGGCGGAAACGCGACTGTTAAGGAGCGTGCACGCGCTGATGAAACCGCACGCTCGTTCACACTCAAGTTTCTGCCCGAAGTTTCAGGAGAAAAAATGACCCCTAAGAATGTTTTGACCTTCGCTGCCGATCAGGAAGCGAGATTTGTCTCTGTTCGGTTTACCGACCTTATCGGCTCGTGGCATCACCTTACGTTTCCGATCGATCAGTTGTCGGAGGACAGCTTTGAGGACGGATTTGGATTTGACGCTTCGAGTCTTCGCGGCTGGGCGGCGATACATGAATCCGACATGCTGTTGGTGCCGGACCCATCGAGATTTTTTATCGATCCTTTTACGGAAGAGACGACGCTGTGTCTGTTTGCCAATGCGGTCGATCCAATCAGCAGGGAAGGCTATTGGCTAGATCCGCGGTCGGTGGCGCAGCGGGCTGAGGATTATCTGACATCAACCGGTATTGCGGACACGATAAACGTCGGGCCTGAGGCTGAGTTTTTTATCTTCGATGAGGCACGGTTTCACAACGAGCAGCACTCGGCAGGCTACCACGTGAACTCCGATGAAGGACACTGGAACTCCGGGCGTGACAGCAACGATCTGATGATCAATAACGGCTATCACATTCGACCGAAAGAAGGTTACGTGCCGGTCGCACCGATGGACACTTTGATCGACATTCGCAATGCGATCTCGACGATACTTGGGCAGGTCGGTATCACGGTTGAGTGTCATCATCACGAGGTTGCAACCGCGGGGCAGTGCGAGATCGACTTTAAATTTTCGAATTTGCTGAATTGCGCCGATAACGTGATGCTGTTCAAATACGTCGTTAAAAACACGGCTCATGCGAACGGCAAGACGGCCACGTTTATGCCGAAGCCGGTGTTTGGCGACAACGGTTCGGGCATGCATTGCCACCAGTCGCTGTGGAAGGGCGGCAAGCCGTTGTTTGCCGGCAAGGAGTATGCGGGCCTTTCGGAGATGGCAAAGTTTTACATTGGCGGTTTGCTGAAGCACGCTCCGGCGTTGGTTGGATTTGCGGCTCCGACGACGAATTCTTATAAGCGGCTCGTTCCGGGTTTTGAAGCGCCGGTGAATCTGGCTTACTCGGCACGCAACCGTTCGGCTGCGATCCGCATTCCGATGTTCTCCAAGTCGCCTAATGCCAGACGGCTCGAATTTCGTCCGCCCGACCCGTCGTGCAATCCTTACTTGACGTTTGCAGCGTTGCTGATGGCCGGGCTTGACGGTGTCCAAAACCGAATCGATCCGGGCGAGCCGCTCGACAAGGACATCTACGATCTGCCTGCCAAGGAACTTGCAAAGGTGCCTTCGCTGCCGGGCAGTTTGGATGAGGCTTTGAATGCGCTTGAGGACGATCATGAGTTTTTGCTAAAGGGCGACGTGTTTACAAAGGACATGATCGAGCGTTGGATAACCTACAAACGCGAGAATGAGATAACGCCCATGCGTTTACGTCCGCACCCACTTGAGTTTGCGATGTATTACGACATCTAAAGTTTAAAAGGTTAAAAGGGGAAAAGGTTAAAAGGGTTAGAGTGGCGTGATGATTTTGCCACTTTTTCCCTTTTAACCTTTTCCCCTTTTTCACGTTTGCTGTTGTATAATCTGACTCGGGTATGGAAAAATACACAGTTGTTTGTCCTTGCTGCGAAGCCGCTCTTACTGTGGACGCTCATACGGGAGCTTTGCTGGCACACGAGGAGAAAAAGAAGGTTCACGGCTCGTTTGAAGATTTGAAGGGCGAGTTGAATAAGCAAAAGGAACATCGCGAGCAGATATTTGCGCAGGAAATGTCCTCGATAAAGGACCGCGAGCGATTATTGGAGGAAAAATTCAAAGAAGCCCTGAAACGGGCGGATACAGATTCTGACAAGCCTTTCAGAAATCCCCTTGACCTCGATTAAGAATGACGAAGCCTTTTGCCTCACAATACCCTGAGCAGCGAGCAAAGGAAAGGATAATTGCGGCTCTCGACGTAGCGACGGCTGAAGAAGCTCGCGAGATCGTCGCCGAGTTGCGTGACGCCGTCGGAGCCTTTAAAATCGGGTCTCAGCTTTTTACGTCGGCTGGTCCGGCTCTCGTCAGAGAGTTCACTGAGGCCCGCGTGAAGATATTTCTCGATCTCAAGTTTCACGACATTCCAAACACCGTCGCGAACGCCGCGGTCGAAGCGGCCAGACTCGGAGTTTGGATGCTGAATGTTCACACGCTCGGCGGCAGCGAGATGATGAAACGAACCGTCGAGGATGTGCAGTCCGCCTGTGAAAAAGAGAACATCGCAAGGCCGCTAATAATTGGTGTAACGATATTGACAAGCTCCACGGCTGCAACGCTTTACGAAGTCGGGATTAATGTTGAAGTTGAGGCGGAAGTTGCAAGGCTCGCGCGCCTTACTGCAGATTGCGGCCTTGACGGCGTCGTTGCCTCACCGCACGAAGTACAAGCGGTCAGAAAAGCGGTCAACAAGCCTGAATTTTTGATCGTAACGCCAGGAATTCGTTCGCGAAGCGCAACCAAAGACGATCAGAAGCGTGTAAAAACCTTTGCTCAAGCAATTGAAAGCGGCTCGGATTTTGTGGTGATCGGACGGCCGATCATTGAGGCAAAAGACCGGTCGGAAGCAGTGAAGGAGATCATCGGAGAGATCGAAACGACCAATAAATGAAGACAGGAAACGGCCCTTATTTTTGCAAGCGTTCGATGATCTCTGTGATCTTCGCAGCTTTTTGTTTTGTCACGTCGATCTACGCACAAGGCGCAGATGAGTCGGTAGTGGTCTCTTCGTCTCGTTTCCGCGTCGGTGAAAAGCTTACATACAACGTCTCTTTCGGCAAATTTTCGAATGCAGCTTATGCCGAGATGTCTGTGGTTTCGACCGGAAAACTTGATGGCAAGGAAGTCGTTGAGCTTACTTCGCGATTGAAGATGCTTGAGCTTGTGAGCGCCGCGTTTTTTCAGTTTGACGAAGACCGAACTGTTTATGCGGCGCCCGAAACAGGTCTGCCGCTTTACGTAAGCAAAATTCTAAATTTCGGCGTCCTGCCGAAAGAGACAGTCGGGAATTATTTGAAAGAGCCGACCTTATATTTCGATCTGTTGTCGCTTGTGTATAAAGCACGTGAAGTGAATGGCGCAGGTGCGTTTCCGCTTTTTGAGAACGAACGGCTTTATACAGTAACTTTTCAACCTGGGAAACCAGAAAAAATAAAAACCGAAGCTGGCGAATTCGACACGGTCGCGTCTGTTGTGCAGAGCGAATATCTGACCGAAAAGGGAATCACCGACGCCAAAATTAACTTTGCAACGGTCGCAGGTCATCTTCCGGTTCTCATCCGTCTTAAGACGGTTAAAGGTGTTTTTACAGCGTCGCTTGCCGCTGTTCAGCTTCCGAAACCGGCTGCCGAAAAGACTCTCGCCCTAACGCCTACGCCGGCCGCGCCTTCTACTCCAAAGCCCCCGACGACACCGGCACCTTATATTGAAAATCAGCCGTTGTCGCCCGAGCTGGGATTTGCGCTTGGCGAATCGCTGGATTATAAAGTTACGGACGAAGGAAGACCGGTTGCGACAATTTCGTTGTCGGCAAAAGAACGCAAATTGATCAAAGGCGTGGACAGCCTGCTTCTGTCGGCAGTCGTAACGGGCATAGAGCAATTCAACAACAACACGTTTGTTTTCGGCGATTCCGTTCATGCTCATGTCGATCCCGAAACGCTCGCGCCGTTTTCGATTGAGAAGCGCTTTGCGGGCGAATTGAAAAATCTCAATCAGACGGTTACGTTCGATCCAAAAAGCGGCAATATCGCTTTTGGCGGGGCAAACAATATTGACGCTCCTATTGGGACGCATACTATTCTTTCGCTGCTGTATGCAATGCGTTCATTTAATCTGAAGCCGAGCAAGGACTCGAAAAATCCCGTAAACGACACGCGCGTCGCTGTTTTTTGGGAAGCGCAGCCGTATGTCTTCACGCTGCGGCCTTCTAATCCGGAAGAAATTACTGTAAGCGGCGAAAAGATTCAGGCTCAATTGATCGCCGTTACCACTGGCAATGACGTGCTTGATAAACAGGGTTTGAAAATCTGGCTCACAGCGGACAGCCGAGTTCCTGTGCGGTTTTCATTCGGCAGCTATCAGGCCGATCTCGTTTCTCCATCGAAAAACCTGCCTAAATAACCTTTTTGCGTTCGTAACACCGTGAGACATTTCACGCGAAGACGCTAAGATCGCAAAGGGGTTTTCATTTTTTGCTAATTGAAATTGAAAATGGATTTCAATTAGAATACAATAGTGGGGAGGAGTTTAGCATGAAAAGAAATCTGTTATTTATTTTGTTGTTTGTGGCGGCATTTTCGATTTCAGCTTTTGGCCAAATTGATGCCGACCGCGAGGGGATTAAGAGGGCGGCGCTCAATTACGCCGAAGGCTGGTATGAAGGCAACGCCGAGAAGATGGAGAGCGCCTTGAGCCCCGATCTTGCAAAAAGGATAGTCCGCACCAACGAGAAAGGTCAAAGCAGAGTTGACCAAATGACGGCAATGACTCTCGTGCAGGCTACTCGACAGGGTTACGGTAAAAGCACGCCGAAAGAGGAACAGCAAAAGGACGTTGCGATCTTTGATGTTTTTGGCGGCGCGGCAATCGTCAAACTTGAAATGCGCGATTGGATAGATTATCTCCACGTCGGCAAGATAAACGGCAAATGGCTGATCGTCAACGTTCTCTGGGAAACGAAACCCAAAAAAGAAGAAAAGAAAAATTAAACTTATGACTTTGAAGGATTTGCCTATAGGGCATGATGCCCGCGTTACGTCGATAACAGGAACAGGACGCGTCACTCGGCGTTTGATGGAAATGGGCGTCGTTCCGGGCGTTGCGATTCATGTTGTCAAGACAGCGCCTTTTGGGGATCCGATGGAGGTACGCGTACGCGGTTACAGTTTAGCAATGCGAAAAAACGAAGCGGACTCGATTGAAGTGAATCCGTAAAGTCATTTTTAACAAAAAGCTGTTAGCTGTCAGCTATTAGCTGACAGCTATTCTTCAAACTCCGCCGCATGAATGAACGACAGCCAAAGTAACACTCAGATCACAATAGCTCTTGCCGGCAATCCGAATGCGGGCAAGACGACACTTTTTAACTCCCTAACAGGCCTCAAACAAAAAGTAGCAAATTATCCCGGCGTGACGGTCGAACGCAAGGAAGGCGCGTGGCGGCTTAACGGCAAGGCAGCGAATTTAATCGATCTGCCAGGCCTTTACAGTCTTGATGCAACTTCGCTCGACGAGCAAATTGCGCGCGATGTAATTACCGGCGAGCAGGCAGGAACAGTGAAGCCTGACGTTATCGTTGCGGTTGTCGATGCGACGAATCTTGAACGCAATTTGTATCTCGTTATGCAGTTGTTCGAGTTCGGGGTTCCGGTCGTCATAGCTCTCACAATGATCGATGTTTTTGAAAAGCAAAAGCATGAGATCGACGTCGAGATGCTTACGGCGTTATTGAAAACACCGGTCGTGGCGATCAACGCAAAAAGCGGTCGCGGGAAGCAGGAATTGGCGGAAAAAATAAGCGAAGTTTTACATACGACGCCGTCCGTGCCGTATGTTTTGGACGAAGCTGAAGACGAAGCCGGGCCACATGGCAAGATATTCGCACGTTACAATTTTATTTCGGGCGTTGTTCAGGAGTCGGTTTGGCACAGTGACCAGAAGCAGCATCGAATTTCGGAAAAAATCGACCGTGTGTTGACGCACAAATTCTTCGGCCTTGTTATTTTAGTCGCGATATTATTGGTAGTTTTTCAGACGATATTTTCGTGGGCGAGTTTGCCGATGGACTTGCTTGAAAAAGGTTTTGGCTCGCTGGCTGATCTCGTTCGTGCTGAACTACCGGTCGGAATTCTCACCGATCTTTTGACTGACGGAATTATCGCGGGCGTCGGCGGCGTGGTTGTTTTTCTGCCGCAGATTTTGCTGCTGTTTCTTTTTATTTCGCTGCTCGAAGACAGCGGTTACATGTCGCGCGCCGCGTTTTTGCTAGACAAGCTGATGAGCCGCGTCGGACTGCACGGCAAGGCATTTTTGCCTTTGATCTCGAGCTTTGCATGTGCGATTCCGGGCATTATGGCGACGCGCACCATCGAGAGCCGACGCGACCGGTTTGCAACGATTATGATCGCGCCGTTTATGAGCTGCTCAGCGCGGCTGCCGGTTTACACGCTGATGATCGCCGCGTTTTTTGCCGGACAGACGGTTTTTGGATTTATCTCGCTCGGAGCCGTGCTGATGCTGGCGATGTATGCTCTCGGCACTATTGTTGCAATCGCGGCTGCTTTTGTGTTGAAACGAACGATCTTAAAAGCTCCGCCGCCGCCGTTTCTGATGGAACTGCCGCCATATCGTCTTCCAAACCTGCAAACTGTTTTTCAAAACATGCTCATTCGGGCGTTTCTGTTTTTAAAGCGTGCCGGCACGGTGATTTTGGCAATCTCGATCATACTCTGGGCTCTGATGTATTTTCCCAGAAGCCCAGTTGTTACTACGGGCGGAAACGCGAGTGTGAACGAGCGTGCACTTTCAAACGAACAACTAACGGCAAATAACGAACCTCTACCAGAAGGCGAACAGCTAAAACAAAGCTTCGCCGGCAAGCTTGGGCATTTGATCGAGCCTGTCATCCAGCCTCTTGGTTTCGACTGGAAAATCGGCGTTGCGTTGATCGCGAGCTTTGCGGCGCGAGAGGTTTTGGTTTCGACGTTAAGCATTATTTACAACGTCGGCAAAGATGAGAACGAGGAATCCGAAACGCTCATCTCCGCCGTTCGCGACGCAAAAACCGACGACGGCCGGCCCGCTTGGACGCCGCTGACTGCTCTGACACTGATGGTTTTCTTCGTGCTTGCGATGCAGTGCATGTCAACCGTCGCAGTGGTACGCCGCGAGACGAATTCCTGGCTCTGGCCAATATTTATGGTGGCTTATATGACGGCGTTGGCGTATGTGGCTGCTTTGATAACTTATCAGGGCGGAAAGGCACTCGGATTTTAGTTGGGCCTTCTCCGATACGATTGCGCATTTTGCCGATCAACGTGGATAATTAATGTAGATAACAATTTTATTTGCAGGAGATATGGAAAAATGAATGGCGACAGTTTTAGGGTGAAACACTTACTATTATTTACGATTTTGATAACGTTCGTTTTGCTGCCTGCGACGTTCGCGCAAACTCCCTCGACGGCTGCCGCACTTGAAGATCAGTTGAAGGCGGATCTTAGTTCGGGCCCATGTAAGAACAATGAGCGCGTCGAAGCCGTAAAAGCTCTTTTCAAAAAAATGGGAGCTTCCGATGAAGAAATTAAGGCTGAGAAAATCAAAGACATTCAAAACGTCGTTGTAACGAAAAAAGGAAAGAGCGACGAGACTGTTATTATCGGGGCGCATTATGACAAAGTGAGCGATGGCTGCGGCATCATTGATAATTGGTCCGGCGTAGTGATTCTTGCTCACCTCTACAAAACGCTCAGCAAGATGGAGACTCAAAAGACATACGTGTTCGTTGCTTTTGACAAGGAGGAAGTGGGTAAGCTGGGCTCCGCCGCGATGGCTAAAGCGATCCCGAAAGAAAAGCGTTCCTCATATTGCGCAATGGTAAATTTGGATGCTTTTGGATTGGGATATTCGGTAATTTTAGAAAACGTTTCGAACAGCAAGATGATAAAGGCAGCTAAGGATCTGGCCGGCGAGTTGAAGGCTCCAATTACCGGGCTAAACCTGGCGGGTGTAGCGAGTTCGGACTCAGCCTCTTTTATCGACAAGGACATACCGGCAATTACGCTGAGCGCTTTATCAAATAAATGGCCCGAGTTCATGCATTCGTCGAAGGACAAAATGGAGAACGTTGTTATCGGCAGTGTGAGAATCGGGTATCTCTTCGGCCTCGAATACGTGAAAAAAATTGACAAGGCAGGCTGTGCGGACTTTAGATAAACTCTTTGAATTGATTTGACGCTTTGAGCGGAGATACAAAATTCCTTACCGCCGGCGTGCGTTCGATGTTTTTATCGACGCTCGCATTTTTTTTGGCGAATGTTTTTGTCAAGCAGGTCGCGCATATTCCGGCGATGGAGACGGTTTTTTTTCGCTGCTTAGTGGCGGGCGCGTTTTGCTTTTACGGACTGCGGCGTGAAAAGGGCAGCATCATTGGCGAGAATCATACGATCTTGCTGCTGCGAGGCATTTTTGGGACGACGGCACTGTTTTGTTTTTTTCTAACCTTGCAGCAGATGCCACTAGCTTCGGCGCAGACAATTCAATACCTCTCGCCGATCTTTACGGCAACGATTGCGATATTTGTTTTGAAGGAGAGCGTTCGTCTCCCGCAAGGGGCTTTTTATGCGATAGCTTTTAGCGGCGTACTGCTGATCGAGCGTTTCGACAATCGCATCTCGCCGTTTTATCTCGCTATCGGCATTCTGTCGGCGTTTTGTTCGGGCGTGGCGTATAATCTCGTTCGCAGCCTTCGCGGCAAGGAACATCCGCTGACGGTCGTTTTGCATTTTCAGCTTGTCGGTGCAATCGTTGGATTTATCAGTTTGTTCTTCGAATGGAAAACTCCGCAGGGAATGGATTGGCTGTATCTTTTTCTCGTCGGAGTTTTCTCACAGCTCGGTCAGATATTTCTGACAAATGCTCTCCAGCGAGAACGCATTGCCGGTGTCGCGATCATTAATTACACGGGATTGATCTACGCTTTGTCCATTGGTTGGCTTGTCTTTGGCGAGGAGCAATCGTTAATATCGTTGGCGGGAATGATGCTTGTCGTCCTGGGCGTTTTGATGAGTGTTCTCTATGGCCGCAGACGGCAGCAGATCGAACGGGTCGAGGCGATGGCGGGGTAGATATTTTTACCACAAAGGCACAAAGGCACAAAGGGCACAAAGAATCTAAGGCAATGCAATCAGTCATTAATGCAGCGGTAATTACGGTGAGTGATACGCGTGGTATTGATGACGACCTTTCTGGAAACAAATTAGTTGAATTGCTCGAATCTTCGGGGGCCGCGATAACAATTCGTCGAAGTGTTACAGATGATCTCCTACATTTACGCGAAACGCTTTATACCCTGACGGAAAGGGAAGACATAAATTTAATCATCACCACTGGCGGAACAGGTCTAGGGCCGCGCGACAATACGCCTGAGGCTACGCTTGCCGTTATCGAACGCGAAGCGCCGGGACTGGCCGAGGCGATGCGGCGCGAAACGGCTGCTAAAACTCCGATGGCAATGCTGTCACGCGGTGTTTGCGGAATTCGCGGCAACACCCTGATTATAAATCTGCCCGGTTCGCCTAAAGGAGTTGAGGAGTGTTTTGAGGTCATAAGGCCGGTGCTCAGGCATGCTCTCGATCAAATCTCGGGCAATACGAAACACTAGGAAATTTAACGCAGATGTCGCAGTGGACGCGGAGATATGAAACTTTCTTAAGCGGTTCTTTTAGTTAATCGCGTCGCTCTTGCAAGGCAGCGAGTCAATGATTCGTTTAATGAAAGGACCTTTATTACTGTTTCCGCAAGGAAGGGTAGGAACGCTGCATGACGCACGAGCGAGCTGATGCGAAGTCTGCGGTCAAAAGCGAGTGAGTACTGCTTTCGATATTTTTGCGCGATTACCTCGAACGAGTGAGTGTTATCAGGTCGCGTTAATTCGTCGGTTATCACCTCGGCGGCGATCTTTGCGCTTTCGAGGGCGAGCAAAATGCCACTGCCGGTGAAGGGGTCGATAAAGGCCGCTGCATCGCCGATTGTCAACAGTCCCCGAGCAGGCAACAATCCGGCGCGGCCATAGTTTTCGATTGGGACGGCGAGCCAGTCCTCGACAATTCGCGCTCCGTTAAGCGACTGAAAAGCGCTTTTGTTTTCGCAGACTATTTCCTTTAATAGTCGGTTTGCGTCGCCGTTAAAGTTTTTAGCGATTTTTGATGAGACAATGAAACACAGGTTGTGCAAACCATCTTCGACGCGAGTTGATCCGCCGTAGCCGCCTCGATAGGCGTAAATCTCGCAATCGCCGTCGGGAACTTTTGCGCCTGCGAGGTGGGTTTTGAACGCGACAAAATCAGCGCGGCGTCGTCGATTTCCGTCGTTCTCTTTTTCGATTTGCCGTGCGAGTATTCTTGCTCGGCCTGTTGCGTCGATCGTTAATTCAGATTTCGCATCGAACACTGTTCGATCTTTGTTCCTTAGGCGGACACCGCAAACTTTTTCATTTTCGAACAATAGATTTGCTGTTTGCGTTTCTTCGAGAACGTCTGCACCCGCCTCGCGGGCCCTGACCAAAAGCTGCTGATCCATTTCCGCTCGGCTAAGACCCAACGCGGTTGAATTGGATTTGAACCATTCGCTCGGAAAGGTGACTGAGCGGCCATTTCGGGCATAGAAAACAGTGCGGTCAAGAGCAAAGGCGCCGGCGGCGGAGACTTCGCTCAACACATTTAACTCGGCAAAATGCGTAAGGCATTCAGGTGAGATGAACTCGCCGCATAATTTTGCGCGGGGAAACTTTTTCTGTTCGACCAATAAAACTTTCAAACCGCCCTGAGCCAAACGAATAGCAGCGCTCGAACCCGCCGGGCCGGCTCCTACGATTGCAACGTCATAGTTTGTTCGTTCAGCTCCTGTCATTATCCTTGCTTCCTGACAAAACCAACCGAAACGCCACGCGCCTTTTCACCACTGCATTGTGGATTCCGGCTTTGTTTGCTAATTGTTTTAATTCCGCAGGGCGAAAACTTCTCAAGATAGAAAGCGCGCCGTCTTCCAAAGTAAAACGCTGCAATAGCAGCCGGCCAAATATTCTATAAAGATGATAGGCAGCCGCGTGACGATGCAAATCAAGGATGAGGAATTGTTTCCGCGCTACACGGTTCATTTCGTTTACAAGCATAACGGCTTGCTCATCGTTGAGATGATGAAGAAATAGGGAACTGACGACAAAATCAAAACTGTTATCTGCAAAAGGCAGCAATAATGCGTCACACTGCACGGCGTGAAGGCCGAAATTCGCGCATTGTGCCTTTATCGATTTTGTGGCTTTGGCATTTATTTCTGCACCAACGAGAAACATAATTTTATTGCCGAACATTTCTCCTGCAGTTTTTAAAAGTTCGCCTGAGCCTGCGCCAACATCAAGGATCGAGATTTGGGAACCTTTACTCAACTCTTTCTTTAATTCAAGTCTGAGAGCACGCGAATCGCCAAGCAAACGGTTTATCAATTTCATTTCCGACTGCCACTTTGCGTATTCGGCATCAGTATATTCGCCGGTGTCCAGGCGTTCGAGCTGATGACTGCGTTTCGCGAACCTTTGGAACATTTCAGTTGCTCACCTTTTCCAGAACTAACGCGCTGTTTTTTGAGCCGAAGCCGATGCAGTTGCATAAGGCCACATTAACATCTGCGACCCTTGAGTGGTTTGGAACGTAGTCGAGATCGCATTCGGGATCAGGCTCGTCGAGATTTATTGTTGGAGCGACAATGCCGGTCGAGAGTGTAAAGAGTGCCGACCCGATGCCCGCCGCGCCGCTCGCGCCCTGCGGGTGGCCGACTTGCGATTTTGTGGCAGACATCGGAATTTTGTAAGCGTGTTCGCCGAGAGCGATTTTGACCGCGTTTGTTTCGATCTTGTCATTGAGTACGGTCGATGTACCGTGAAGATTTACGTAGTCAACTTCGTTGGGTTTTCGTCCGGCATCTTTGAGAGCGAGTGACATAGCACGAGCGGGCTCTATGCCAGTGTCCTCAAGTCTTACACGATGATACGCATCGCACGTCGAAGCATAACCTGTTATTTCGGCATAGATGTTTGCACCGCGTTTTATTGCGTTTTCGAGGTCTTCGAGAATATACATCCAAGAGCCTTCGCCGAGCACCATGCCGGAACGATCTGTTGAAAACGGACGCGAAGCACGATGCGGCTCGTCATTCCACTTGCCAGTCAGAACGGTCATCACGTTGAAGCCCGCGAGAATTCCCGGGGCGAGCGGTGCATCCACGCCGCCGGCGATCATAAAATCTTGCCGGCCGACAGCAATGTGCTGCGCGGCGTAAAAGATGGCGTCAGTTGAGCTTGTGCAGCCTGTCGAAACGACGTGAGAAAGGCCGCGCAGACCGAACGCCATCGAAAGTTCGCTCGACAAGCCGCCGTGCGTCGATGAAGGAATCACATAAACACTGGCCTGCGTTTCGGGGCCGATGTACCAGTATGAGTATTGCTTCTCGGTAAACGCGAGGCCGCCGCCGCCGGTGCCGATCTCTACGCCGAATGCGCGTTTTTCTTCGAGCGAAAGATCTTCTGGTTTTATGTTTGCGTCCGCCAGAGCTTCGCGTGCTGCCGCGAGTGCGAGCGGCACGGTGCGGGCGACGTGTTTGCGATCTTTGGGATTTAGTTCTGCCTGCCAGTCGAAATCGGGCACATAAGCGGCAATCTTAACCGGCGATTTAGTGACGTCAAAATCTTCAATTCGCCGCACGCCGCTCGCGCCGGATTCAAGCGAATGCCAGAACGATTCCCGGCCGATGCCTATCGGCGTTACGCAGCCCATTCCGGTTATTGCAACACGCCGCGGCGCATGGCCGTTAAGCATAAATTTCCCCCCTTGCAGTTGAGAATAACAGCCAGTCGGGCGGAAACGCGAGTGTGAACGAGCGTGCCGATGGCAAATCCGCACGCTCGTTCACACTCGCGTTTCCGCCCGTATGATTACAGTCGTCTTATGCCTTCAAAGCTTCGACGATACTGACAGGCGAAGGCGTTGGGATAATGCGATTTAGCCGGAAGCCGGAATTTGTCAGCAGCGTCTCGAACTCCGCCGCAGTGCGCTCGACGCCGCCGGGCGAGATGAGCATTTCGAGATCGAGCAGTTTGCCGGGATGTGGATCGTTGCCCGGCGGGATGACGGCATCGACGATCAACACACGGGCGTCGTCGGGCATCGAGCGGCGGATACAGCCGAATATTTTCTCACAGTTGTCGTCGTACCAATCGTGGATAATGTGCTTCATTATGTAGGCGTCAGCGGCGACCGGAATATCGGTGAAAAAATCGCCTTCGACTAACCTTACGCGGTCGGAAACCCCGTACGATTCAAGCATTGCGGGTGCGCCTTCAAGCACGGTTTCGAGATCAAATAAAACGCCATTCATCGAAGGATGTTTTTGCAATATCGCTCCGAGCAAATGCCCGTAGCCGCCTGCGATGTCGGCCATCGTGTTGATGCCGGAGAAATCATATACCGAAAGCACGGCGGCGATCTCGGAATGCGAAAGGCTCGTCATCGCGTGATTAAAGAGGTCGCCGAAGTTCTTGTTCGTCTCGAAGCAATACTTGAAGACCGGATCGCCGTGGACGTGTTCCCAAGCAGGTTTGCCAGTGCGGACGCTATACTCCATGTCGTTGATCACTCGCCCATGCTCTGGGTCGCCGATCATGAGCAGCATTGCGCGCAAGCTGGTCGGCGAGTCAGCGAGCATCGTGTCGCTCATCGAAGTATTTGCAAATGTACGGTCAGATGTTTCCGTAAATACGCCAAGACTCGCCAAGGTCCGCAGCAGTCGGTAAAGCGAGCGCTCGTCCGCTCCACTCGCGGCAGCGAGATCGGCAGTTGTCTTTTCGCCGACAGCCAAAAGATCGGCGATGCCGAGTTTAGCGGCAACATAGACGGCCTGAGAAACAAAGCCGCCCATGATAAGCTGCATTACTTTTCCTTCGGGCGGCATTTCCTGTCTAGCCGCCGCGCCTAAATTCTGATCGGTCATTATTTCCCCCAAAGTGGTTAATTTGAGTTAAAAAGTCGAACAGTATTTTATCATTTAATAAATCGGCAAGGTGAAGACAGAGGTTAATAATCTCGTTACTATTTGGCTGCAAGCGGGGTACAGTCCCCAGCAAATCAATAAAATCCTTTCGTGCACGAGTTTGGTGAAACGAAAGCCGCTGACGGTTACGGCGATCAAGACAAGCTGTCGCCAATGTTCTGTTTTCGTGCTTAGCGATTCTAAAAAGTGCGTCGAACGAATTGACTGACCGGTTGCCATTTGATGACATCGTCAGGCCGGTGTAGCAATCGAAGACTTCGCGAAATTCATATACCTTGTGTGCAGAAAAGCCGGTAAACGCGATTGTTTCCATTTCGGAGCGAATATTTTCTATCTGTCGCTCTAATTTAGCTTCGGTGAATGCGTCTTTGTCGGATATTGATCGCCGCAAAATTGCGGGCACAAAGATCGGCCAGAGAATGAAGTATGCACCAATCGCTGTGAGGCCGGGCGTTCTCGAATGTGTAATTCTTGTGATACGGTAAATGCCAATCGGCGAGCCACACGCGAAGTAGATGATAATCAGATTTATTAACACTTTAACTAAATTATAACGCAGAAATCTTTTAACGGGTTGTTAGGGAAACATTTTTCGGAACAACCATTTATCTTTTGTCGTAATCTTAATAGTCGGCTATTCAAAAGTTGTTATCCCAAAACCTTGCAAAATTTAACTTTGCTGAAACATCCGACAAGTAGAGTGCAATCATGAACGAAAGATCGAAGATCAAAATAGTAAAAAAAGGCGAAATTTCTACGCTCAAGGTGAGAAAGCGTAAGAGAGACATTCCTCGCGACGCTGCCCGTGAAATGGTTACGACCGTTTCGGATTGGGTAGCCGATTTCAAAACGCGAAAAAGCGCGGAAACCAAAGCCGCGTTCGATATTTTCTCTGCGTCAAATCCCCGCCCGAACGAATCGTAACAATATTGCGCAAGCCCGCACGTAAGTAAGGGCGGTACATTCAACGATGAGTGTACCGCCCTTACTTACGTGCGGGCTTGCGCATCGTTAGGAATCGTTGGTATCCTTATCTCCGAAATCCGACTTTATTAACTTTTGATATGCAGGGAAAAGTCGCAGTCGTAACTGGCGCGAGCAGCGGCATCGGGCGTGCAACCGCTTCGCTTTTTGCGCAGAATGGCATGAAGATTCTTGCCGTTGGGCGCAATGAAAAGGAGTTGACCACGCTGGCAGACAGCGGAAGTGCGATCAAATCTCATATTGCCGACGTGACTGAAATGAAACAGCTCGAAGGCATCGTCGCTGATGCGGTCGAGACTTTTGGGCAGATCGATGTGGTTCTCAATGCGGCGGGAATTATCAAGAACGGAACGATTGAAGATACTACTATTGATGATTGGGACGAGTTGATGAATATCAACCTGCGGTCGGTATTTCTTTTAATGCAAAAGTGTGTTCCGTATCTTGAACGAACCAAAGGAAACGTTGTAAACGTATCGAGCGTTGCCGGGACACGTGCGTTTCCGGGCGTTTTGGGGTATTGTGTTTCGAAAGCCGCCACCGATCAATTGACTCGGTGTGCGGCCATCGAACTTGCTTCAAAGGGAATTAGAGTTAATGCGGTAAATCCAGGCGTGGTTGTGACGAATATTCACAAACGCGGTGGAATGGACGAGGCTTCTTATGAAGCTTTTTTGGAGCGTTCTAAGCAGACGCATCCGCTCGGTCGTGTCGGAACGGCTGAGGAAGTTGCGGAATTGATATACTATCTCGCGTCGGACAGGGCTTCGTGGATAACGGGTGCGACGTACGAGATCGACGGCGGGCGTGCACAAACTTGCGCGCGGTAGCTGCAATTAATTTTTTCTTTATTTTAAGATGAGAGTCCAATTGCTTCCGAGCACGATCGACGAAGACGGAAGGGCTTCGGCGAGACAGCATCTCATGTCGATCATCATTGACGACCGGGTTGCTATCGACGCCGGCAGCCTTGCGTTTTCGTGCAGCGATCTTCAACGCCGACGAGTGCGCGACATCGTTTTGACCCACACTCATCTTGACCACATCGCCGGCCTGCCGATGTTTATCGACGACCTTTTTGCCACGCTTACCGAGCCGATCCGCATTCACGCGACGAAAGAAGTCGTCGAAATTCTCGAACGCGATGTTTTTAACTGGGCCGTATATCCGCGGTTTTCCGAGCTGATGAACAAGCATGGCCGCGTAATTGAATATCGCCTGTTTAAGCAGGGAAGCCAGTTTGAGGCACAGCATCTGACCATTAAAAGCGTCGCCGTAAATCATAAAGTCGCCGCCTGCGGCTACGTGGTTTTTGACGGCAACGCGGCAATTGGAATAACCGGCGACACCGCGGAAACGCACGACGTTTGGTCAACACTAAATGCACTTCCCAAGCTAAATGCTCTGCTCATCGAATGCGCTTTTCCCAATGAAATGAGCGATCTGGCGACCGTTTCCGATCACCTCACGCCTCACAAGCTGGAACGAGAATTGGAAAAATTCGATAACGAGGAATGCGACGTTTATGTGATAAACATTAAGCCGATGTATCGCGATACGATACTCAAGCAAATTGCGCAATTGAAAACAAAACGATTAAAAATACTTGAAGTCGGAAAGGTTTACGAATTCTAAAGCGTTTATTTTTTGGTGCTGTTAAAATCCAGCGGCTCAAACGCGGCTTCGCGGAATTCGCCCGGAAAATTGTGAAGCTTGACGCGGCCATTTCTTAGAACACTTGCAATCCGGAAAGTCCTGTCTTCGCGCGAAATTCCGGGCATGATCTCGGCGATAAATGTGACGTTCATTTCAGGACGTGCCCAAACCCCCGGCACTTTGCGGCCGAAACCAAATTTACTGACGATACTCATAAAAATTATTGATCAGTATCAGGCTCTTTCTTATATTTGGCCTTTCGCTGCGAAGGACGAAGTTTTTCCTCGGGACGTGAGCCTCCGAATTTCTGTGACGGCGGAGCGGTCGGCTTTCTGATCGAATCAAAAACCGGACGATCTTCAGTTTTCTTTTTTCGCCGCTGTTTCATTGCCGGATTATAACAAAAAAATCAGTGTTAATTGACAAAAACTGTGCTATTTTTGCATTAAATGATCGGCGGACAACATTCGCATTCACATCATAACCGGCGCGGGACGCCGATTATCATCCGGCGTCCGTTTTGGCTGCCGGCTTCTAATTATTATGTGCTGGCGGCGGCGGTTTCGGCGGCATTTTTCTTTTTGGCTTGGGGAATTGGGCACGATCAGGGCGAAGATACTCCTTGGATCACTGCCGGCATCGGTGCAAGCATTATTCTGGGCGGAGCGGTTGTGGTGCGGTTTGTCTTGCTGCGCAAAATGCGGGAAAGATACACCCGAATCGAACCCGGGCTGGCTCAAAAATATTCGGGTGCGGCCCGACAAGTCCGAGGCCGAAGCAGCGGGAACAAGTTTACTTTAGAGCGAAACGCGGCGATACTTGGCGAGATAAAGAAAAAATCCGACGCGGCCAACGTGCTGGGGAAATTTTCGGCCGGCCATCGGGAAGTTTTTGAGCTTTGCAGCGAGTATATTAATCGAACAGAAAGCGAACTTAAAAATATAGCAGCCGGCTCGCCGCGGTTTACCGCGTTGTTAAAAGGGCGAAAGTCGGCGTCGAATTTTCATCGGTATCACATGCTGCAGTGGGCCGAGATCGAAGCGAGAGCGTTGACCGGCGAAGCCAACAGCCAAACCAATCTTGAGGAGAAGGTAAAAGCGGCGAAAGACGCTTTGGGAGTGATCGATTTTGCACTCGGAACTTATCCTGCCGAACAGAATCTGGTTGAATCGCGTGAGCTGCTGCGTGAGATGATAGTCTCTATCAAGGTTTCAGATTGGGTGGAAAAGGCCGAGCGGGCGGCATTCAAGGGCGATTACAGGGAAGCGGTCGGTTTGTATCGCGATGCGTTGTTTTATCTGGGCCGCGATAATGTAAACAGCGAACAACGCCAGCAGGCCGCTGACCATATCAATGCCGAAATTGACCGTATGCGTTTGCTGGAAATCGGAGAATAGTGGAAACTTAGTTATTCATTAAATTGCCCGTCTATAAAGAGATGATCTCACAACGATGTCCAAAGTGTGGAAGCAGCCGTATCAGACGCGGTTACAGGCCGACCTCTGTCTTTTCGAAGGCGCTCTTTCGCTACAATTTGCTTTGCGACAGGTGTAATTGGGAGTTCAAGGGCTTCGCCGTTCCCGGCACCGTTCATGCGCGGCCTGACTGGCGAAAGAAAAGACCTGTAAAAACCGATCAAAAACATGCCGGCTGATCGGATTGTTGCCCGCTTCTCTTTATAAGCAACACATTAACGTGAAAGGAAAATTATTTGTTTTTCTGGGACTTTTCTGTCTGCTCGTCGAGCCGTTTTCCGTCATTTCACAAGCTCCGGTTTCTTCGCCAACACCTGAAATAAAAAATGAAGCCGATCTTATTCATTTTGGCGATCTGATAGACGTGGATTTTGCCGGAACTTCGGAACACGACTGGCGAGGGTCATTGAAGCAGGACGGCATGCTTGAAGGGCTCGATCAATACTCGCCGATTTCCGCATTATGCCGTTCTGAAACCGACGTTGCTGCTGATATAGCGAATGCCTACTCGAAAACCCTCCGAGACCCAAAAGTCACGGTAAGGATTATCGATCGGTCGAACAGAGCCGTTGCCCAGCTCGACGGTGCGGTTAAGATACCGATGCGGTTTCGATTTCAAAGGTCAGCGAAGTTGGGAGAGTTGATCGTGGCTGCCGGCGGTTTTACCGATGACGCGAGCGGCGAGATCGTCATCGTGCGGCCGAACGATTTGAATTGCACGGAAAAATCGCCATCTGGCAACGGCATTAAAACGTTGAACATCTCAGTAAGCGAGCTTTTGTCAGGCAAGGAAGCAGCAAACCCTGTTATATTGAGCGGTGATCTGGTCACTGTTCAAAAGGCGGTTCCGATCTATGTTATCGGAGCGGTGAACAATCCGAGGCCGATTTATGCGCGGTCGGGAATGTCGGTCACGAGGGCGATAGCGACCGCCGGAGGCCTTGCAAAAGGTGCTGTTGAACAAAAAGTTACGATATTTCGCCGCGAAGGCGCAGCTACGACGATAATGCACATCGATCTTAAAAAAATAAAAACCGGTGAAATAGATGATGTCGAATTGAAAGCTTTTGATATAATAGAGGTCACATTCAAAGGCCGTGCTCAGAGAAAATACCCGCCGGTGATCGCCGCGGGCAGTTATGGCAGCCGAAATTCGACTGATCTGCCGCTGAGAATAATTGAGTAACGCCTTTTTGATGAATTCAATGGCAAATAAAAAGAAATCATTAAGCCGACGGATGACAGTCCTTTTATGGCTGCTCGTCGTCGGTGTCGTTATCGGGACGCTGATCTATCTTGAACAGATTCCCGTTTTGTATGTTTTGGCCACGCTGGCACTTGTCGTGCTTCTTTTGATCGTTGGCTTTTCCAATTTGGAAGCCGCCGTGCGCCGCGATGAACAGTCCGATTTGCGGAGTTAAATATACTTATGAAGGTGCGGAACGTAATTATTGCACTGATTGTCTTTGCGGGCTCGGTAACGAGCGCGCTTGGCAATGCTGTAACGGCCGCAGCACCGGTTCCCGGCAAGATCGAATCGCAGCGGCTTCGTTGGAAAGGTAAAACCGTCAAGATTGCAATTTCCAATTCGCTTACACGTTTTAGCCCGAATATCAAGACCGACAGCGATGTCCTCGGAGGGATTCGCCGAAGCTTTCAGGCATGGACGAATGCTGCGGACATTGACCTGCAGCTCGAGTTTTCCGACCGCCAAAGCGTCAGCCCGAACGGCCCTGCGGGCGACGGCATAAGCCTTATTACAATTGCCCAGTCGCCTGATAATGTGCTGTTTTTTTCGAAAGACTCCGATTCGGCCTCGGCAAAAACGCGGATTTTCTTTAATCGCAGAGGCTTTATCACTGAGGCCGACATCGTTTTGAATCCATTTCAGCAGTTTTCGACTGACGGTACTTTCGGAACGTTCGATTTGGAATCGACTTTGACACACGAGATTGGGCACCTTCTCGGCCTTCATCATCTGGGCGTTTTAGGCTCGACGATGGCGGACAGCTTTGCCCGGAACGGAACGATGGGTTTTGCCGATTTCGGTCCGCGAACGTTATCAGGCAGCGATATAACGGCCATCCGCGACCTCTACGGTGCGCCGAGTGAGGCTGAAGATTGTTGTGCCGTGATAAGTGGAAAACTTGTTACCGGCGCCAGTCGTCCCGCCAAAAATCTCGAAGTTTGGGCTGAAGAATCTCAGTCAGGCCGTGTTGTTGCGCAGGTAGAGACGAGCGTTGACGGCACTTTTCGGATCGGTGGTTTGCCAGGCGGTGACTATTCGCTTTACTGGAAGACAAACGACGCTTCATCAACGTCTGCAATGGGAAAACTGGATGTTGTGAGTCTGGAGGCCAAAGAAACCAAAATAATCAACGAAAAGGTTATTCTACGTCAGAGCGACATTGCCTTACAGTATCTTGGCCGAAACGGCCAGTTGGCGGATTACGGAATTCCTTTGAGTGCAGGCCGGTCATTCATGATAAATTTGGGCGGCAAAAACCTGGATGATCCGTCGGCCAGAATTACGTTTAGCAGTCCGCTAATTAAGCTGTCGCAATTCCCGATCTCTGCCCAAGAATTCAGCGAGGGCGTTTCCGGCGTAAGCTTTGTTATTACAGTAGATACCGACATTGAGCCGGGCAATTACAGCGTCTTTATAAACGGCAAGGACGGCCCTGTTTCGTGTCTGATCGGGGCGTTGGGCATCGACTGACCATTTTCCTCTTTCCGGCCTCTAATTATCTTTACAAAATTATAAGTAAAATCATTTGCGTTTTCGCACTTGTTGTGGATAATCTATTGTGTTCACCTCCCGGTGAACATTTGTCGTTATCCGAAAGGATCTCGACATGGGGGCGACGGTGTGGGAGACGGCGCCCCCAAAAATATGCCTCGGAATTGACTTGACCTTCAGTTAAATCAGAGTAGAATTTATTTGTTTGGCCGGATACGCAAGCGTTTCCGGTTTTGTCATTTGCGAGAGAATTTTGTAGGTATCGAGAAGCCGCGAGTCGTTGTCGCTCGGCGGTCTTTTGATTTTTAAGGGTTTATGAAAACCACCGAGCGCGGCTGGTTCAAAAAATGGCTTTACAGCGGCAGCGTTGCCGAGATGGAAGGCCCGGCAGAGCCGGAAGGTAAGCATCACAGCCATCCCTGGTGGAAGGTGATGTGCCTCACCGGCGTTGATTACTTTTCCACCCTTGGTTATCAGCCCGGAATCGCATTCCTTGCCGCCGGTGTTCTTTCTCCAATTGCGACATTCATTTTGGTACTCCTCACCCTTTTTGGAGCGCTGCCGATTTACAGGCGAGTGGCTAAAGAGAGTCCGCATGGTGAAGGCTCAATTGCAATGCTCGAAGCTTTGCTTTCGCGGTGGAAGGGAAAGTTATTCGTGCTTGTCCTGCTCGGGTTCGTTGCTACAGATTTTGTCATCACCATCACTCTTTCCGCTGCCGATGCCACGGCTCACGTACTTGAAAATCCTTTCGTACACGATCACCTGCCGTTTCTCGATCATCCCGTTCTCGTGACATTTGTATTAATTGCGTTTCTCGGTGTCGTTTTTCTCAAAGGGTTTGGAGAAGCAATAGGGATCGCCGTTTTCCTCGTTGCTGCTTACATTCTATTGAACTTAATAGTTATCGGCGTTGGACTCTATGAAGTCGCAACTCATCCGCAGCTCCTGTCTAATTGGCGTGAAGCACTGTTTACGACCAAGGTATCTTTCGGCAGCTATAACATTGTCGGGCTGATGGGGATCATTCTCCTCTCCATCATTAGTTTTCCAAAGCTCGCGCTCGGCCTTTCAGGTTTTGAAACGGGCGTGGCGGTAATGCCGCTGGTCAAGAGCCCAAACCGCATAGAAAATACACGCAAACTGCTGGCGTCGGCGGCCTTGATAATGAGTTTCCTGCTCATTGCGAGCAGCGTCGTTACGAGTTTGCTGATACAAAAAGAAGAGTTTTGCCCGCGTATTGATTGCAGCCTTGCAGAGCAAACTCACGCCATCCCGGAATACTGCGCCTGCTCAACGGAGCAAACGGCTTCCGGCAGCACGAAGGAACCGGGTAAAGCAAACGGGCGTGCGCTTGCCTTCATCGCTCATAAATATCTTGGAGATTTGTTTGGAACGATCTATGATCTCAGCACAATTTTGATCCTTTGGTTCGCTGGAGCTTCGGCGATGGCTGGATTGCTGAACATCGTGCCGCGATATCTGCCGCGATACGGTATGGCGCCCGAATGGGCGCGCGCCACGCGTCCGCTTGTGCTTGTTTTTACGGTGATCTGCTTTGCCGTAACATGGCTATTCGACGCAAATGTCGATGCGCAGGGCGGAGCTTATGCGACGGGCGTTTTGGTGCTGATGTCTTCGGCGGCGATTGCAGTATCGCTTTCGGCGCGGCGTCGAAAGAGCAAATGGACGCTTGCCTACTGGCTGATCTCTGCGGTTTTTGCTTACACGACAATCGTGAATATTATCGAGCGTCCGGACGGCATTAAGATAGCTTCGTTTTTTATAGTCACGATCATCGCCGCTTCATTTATTTCGCGGGCGATGCGTTCGACCGAAATTCGCATCGATAAAATCGAACTGGACGATGCGGCCAAGGCATTTATTAACGAACTTAACGACGAGGGCGAGCTTCGTATTGTCACCAATCGCCGCGAGACGGGCGATATGACGGAGTATCGTTTTAAAGAGCACGAGAAGCGCGTCGACAATCATATCCCGTCGTCCGACCCGGTCATTTTCTACGAGGTCGAACCGGGTGATTCTTCCGAGTTTAAGGGCAAGCTTTTTATTCGCGGCATCGATGTCGAGGGTTACAAGATACTTCGAACGCAGGCTCCGGCAGTGCCGAATGCAATTGCCGCGTTCCTGCTTTACCTACGTGACAAAACAGGGAAGATACCGCACGTCTATTTTGGCTGGAGCGAGGGCAATCCGATAATGTACCTGGCGAGATATATCTTGTTTGGCGAAGGCGACACGGCACCGGTCACACGTGAGATTTTGAGACAGGCTGAGGAAGATCCCGAAATGCGGCCGAACGTTCACGTCGGCGGTTAATCAGCCTTTTGCGCCGTTGGATTTTGTGTTCATTTCGAGAAAGCAGGCGCGGCAATAAACAGGTCGTCCTTGTGAAGGATAAAACGGAACTGTCGTAACCGCTTCGCATTTTGCGCACTCGGCGTGAACGTCTATTCGCTGCCGTTTGCCCGTGACACGGCCTCTTGCTACAGCGGCAAGCCGTCGGTTTTTGGCTGTCTTGCATTCCTTGCAGCGTTTCGGTGGATTTGAGAGGTGTTTGTCTTGGTAAAAGCGTTGCTCGCCGGCCGTCCAAATAAAGATCTGGCGACAGTCCATGCAGTTGATGGACTTACTTGTGAACTGAACATCTCGCACGGCCTGCCCAATTGAGGCGGTCGGAATTCCCTCAAAATCGCTGTCTGCCATCGCCATTTGCTCCCGTTCTATTTCGCCGTTTCGACAAATAGAATTTGTGTAGTAAATTTTACAGTTGTCGGCCAACTACAAAATCACGCGATTTATTCAAGGACTGAATAATTCGACATTACTCTTATCGAAATTGAGTGTCAAGGCGTTGTGCTGGTTGGATATTTTGGCGATTCTCTGCGGTCTCTGCGTCTTTGCGGGCATAAATCTTTTTCCCGCAAAGACGCAGAGGCCGCAGAGAAGATTTGAGGTTGCCGATGGTTGATTATTATGAATGTTCTTGTGATCGGATCGGGCGGACGCGAACACGCGATATGCTATTCGTTTAGCAAAAGCCCGAAGGTAAAAAAGCTTTTCTGCGCAAACGGCAATGCCGGAATTGCCGAAATTGCCGAGTGTTTGCCTATCAAGCCGGAAAACATTAACGGCCTTGTCGAGTTTGCATTGCAGAACTCAATCGACCTCACATTTGTCGGCGGCGAGACGCCGCTTGCGCTTGGAGTTGTTGACGAATTTGAAAAACGCGGACTGAAAATAATCGGGCCGAACAAGCAAGCTGCGCAGCTTGAAGCCAGCAAGTCATTTGCAAAAGATTTTATGGCTCGTCACGGCGTGCCGACCGCTAAATACACCGTCGCTCATTCGCCGCATTTTGCAATAAGCGAGCTTGAGAGCGGCGATTTTGGCGACGAATCGACGCCGGTTGTCATAAAAGCCGACGGCCTCGCGGCAGGCAAAGGCGTCGTCGTTGCGGCAAACCGAGCCGAGGCCATTGCGGCGATAAAAGATCTCGAAAATCTAGTAGGCGCCAACGCAGCAGAAAAGATCGTCCTCGAAGAATGTCTCGTCGGTAAAGAGGTCTCCTTACTGATGTTCGCCAACGGCGAGGATTTCGCCCTGATGCCGCCCGTCCGAGATCACAAACGCATCGGCGAGGGCGACACCGGCCCCAACACCGGCGGCATGGGAACATTCACCGACGCCTCACTGTTAACCGACGATCAATTAAATGAGATCACCGAAACGATCATCCGCCCGACACTCCACGGCTGCATTCGCGAAGGCTTCCCATTTCGCGGCATACTTTTTCTTGGCCTAATGATGGTCGAAACGGACGGAAACGCGAGTGTGAACGAGCGTGCATCCACCATACCGAAACTGCTCGAATACAACGTCCGATTCGGCGACCCTGAAACACAGGCCGTCCTTGTGCGACTCAAAACCGATCTCGTCGATATCTGCGAATCGATGCTTGATGGAGACTTAAACGATCTTGAAATCAAGTGGCGACCAGGCAGTTCCGCCTGCATCGTTCTTGCGTCAAGAGGTTATCCCGGTAAACCGCAAACAGGCTACATAATTAATGGTCTCGAAGAAATAAATGCTACGCCGGAAGTCGAAGTATTCCACGCGAGCACCTTGTCAGAACCACCTGCGGTAGCGGGTGGTTTAACACCGAACAAAAGTTTTCTTACATCCGGCGGCCGCGTCTTCAGCGTAACAGCGGTGGGTGACGACCTCGCTAATGCATTAAACACAGCCTACGCAGCTGTCGGTAAAATCAGTTTTAGTGGTATGCAGTATCGGCGGGATATAGGTCAATAGATTAACTTAGAAAGACTGCTTTTCAACGCGGGCAAAACCCTCACAAGAATCAGTAGATTTAAGATTCGTTGCGCCAAGCCCAACTGTAATCTGATCCTGCGAGTTTGACTTAGTTTTTTTTACAATGTGGACCCAAAAAGTCATGTTGTCAAAAACCGGTGCATCAGTATCAACGGACATAACGTAATTGCCTGAAGGGACACCTTCGATTGCGAACCTACCATTGGAATCAGTTTTCAAATTGAAAAATGGCTTATCCCATTCGTTTTGTTTCCTCAAGCTTACCTTTGCTCCCGCCGCAATAATATTCTTTTCTCCTGCCTCATCGATCAACCAGACCTCTCCACGAATCGCTGGCACCTTTAGCTTTACCGTCCGCACGCATTGACTCGAAGCGACGCTGGCCAACATACCCGCAACAAAGATTAGCAACAAAAGTTTCATTCGGTTAGTACGCCTGTAATTTCTGATGATATGACTGGTAATTACGCTGCATTTCGTCCATTGAATCGCCTCCGAATTTTTCCCGCATTGAGTTTGCCAGGACGATGGCGAGCATGGTTTCACCGATAACTCCGGCGGCAGGGACTGAAGTAATGTCCGAGCGTTCGAAAGCGGCCTCGCTCGCTTCTTTTGTTTCTATATCGACGGAGCGAAGTGGCTTGCGAAGTGTCGAGAGCGGCTTCATGTAGCCTCGCACGCGAAGCTCTTCGCCGTTTGTTATTCCGCCTTCGAGACCGCCGGCGCGGTTTGTTTCGCGGTAAAAGTCAGAACCGCCTGCGTGAGCAAGTGGCACAACCGCGACGGTTAAATCAACGTTCGGATCAACTTCGGACGTTGAATGTGTGCTCAAGTTCTTGCCCCCCGCTGACGCAGGCGGTTCTGACAAGATTTCATCGTGCACTTCCGAGCCGAGCTTGCCCGCATTTGCTACGCCGGTGCCGATTTCGATGGCTTTGACGGCGTGGATGGACATAATCGCCTGGGCAATTCGGCCATCTAATTTTTCATTCCACGAAGTGTGCGAGCCGAGGCCGACCAAGACGCCTTTTGCGACGACTTCGAAAATGCCGCCGAGCGTGTCGCCATCTGCTTTTGTTTGGTCGATGAGCTTGATCATATCTTTTTGGCTTAGCTCATCCGCGCAGTTGAGCGGCGAATCGGCAGGAATTGCCGCGATCTCTTCCCACGTTCTCCAAAGCGGGCCGACTTGAACATGGCCTAGTTTGATGACGTGGCTTTTTATTTCGATATCGAATGCTGCGAGAAGCTGTTTGGCGATTGCACCACAGGCGACACGAGCGGCAGTTTCGCGCGCTGAGGCACGTTCGAGAATGTCGCGTAGGTCGCGAGTCTGGTATTTCTGTCCGCCTGCGAGATCGGCGTGGCCGGAACGCGGGCGTGTGACAACGCGTCGATTGTCAGCGTCGGTGCCCTTACTTCGTGCGGGCTTCTGCGATGCGGGAGCCTCAACGGACATTACATCCTGCCAATGAATGAAGTCCTTATTTTCGATGGAAAGAGCGATGGGCGAGCCGAGCGTTTTGCCGTGACGGACGCCTGAGAGAATTTCGATTGTGTCAGTCTCGATCTTCATTCGTCCGCCGCGGCCGTAGCCTTGCTGGCGACGCCAAAGTTCGTGGTTGATCGCGGCAATGTCTATAGCCAAACCGGCAGGAACGCCTTCGACGATTGCCACAAGAGCCTTGCCGTGCGACTCGCCTGCAGTTGTAAATTTGAAAAACATAAGATGATTTTCACCACAAAGGCACAGAGAGCACAAAGGAAGAAAAACTAAACATTTTTCTTTGTGTCCTTCGTGCCTTTGTGGTGAATTTTCCTGCGAAACACGATCAAGCCGATGCTTGCGATGATGAGCAAGCCGCCGAGGCCTGTCTGCGGCGGCATTTGTTCGCCGATTGTTACTGCTCCGATCACGACTGCGATAAGCGGCGTGACGAGCGAGATCATCATCGCTTTAGTCGATTCGATTCTACTCAAAAGCCAATAATAAATCCAAAACGCCGCAATTGTGCCCAGGATTGTCAGATAGAGAATGCAGATCACCGCTCGCCACGTCCAGTTATACGTGAGCGGATTGCCTTCGACCGCGAGGCTGTAAATCACGATCAGCGGAAGCCCGCAAATCATCTGTCCAAAAACAAGTGCCGCAGGATGAAAACCGCCGCCTTTCGCTTTGATAAGAATTGACGCCTGCGCGGCGGTGTACGAACCTATCACGATGCCGACACAACCGAGAAAAGCCATCAAACTTTGCACCTGTAACTGATCGTAAAAGATAACCGCGACGCCGACAATGCCGAGAAAAACAGCGAAGATTTTCAGCTTAGTAATTCGCTCATTCGGCAAAAAAATCCATGCCAAGATCAAACCAAAAACCGTTATCATCGCCTGCAAAACAGCCGCGAGGCCCGACGTGATGTATTGCTCGCTCCAAAACACCATGCTGTAATTTATTGAAAATTGCAGCACACCAGTTAGCGCGATCAAACGCCATTCCTTCGCCGTCTTTGGCAAAGGTATTTTCTGCACGCGGATAACGACGAAAAGAATTGCGACCGCAAGAATAAACCGCGTCGCCGCAAACCCAATCGGCGGCAGATCGTAAAGCCCGACCTTGATAAATATCCAGGTCGTGCCCCAGATCAGACATAAAATAAGCCAAACAAGTATCTTCATGATCTGAAAATTGTTAATTTAAGAACTTTCATAAAAGCTGAGCGACGTTTCGCCTTGTTTGAGAATACGCCAACGGCGGATGTGCCCGATTTCATCGGGCATTTGTTTTTTTGAATGATGCTCAACAACCAATAGTCCTTCGTCGTTTAGCAGGGTGTTGTTGTAGCCGAACTCATGCAGGACTATCGAATAATCTGCTTCGTACGGCGGATCAAAAAATGCGATGTCCCAGCCGCTTTCATGCTCGCGCCCGGTGAAGTTTTCGGCATCGAGTGCGAGGATGTCGGTGTTTGATTCGGGAATATCGAGTTTGTCAAGATTTTCCTCGATCAAGGCACAAGATTTTTTTGATTTATCAACAAACGTAACAAAAGCGGCGCCCCGAGATAATGCTTCGATGCCGATAGCGGCTGTTCCGGCACATAGGTCCAGGAAGCGCGTCTCGTCATTGATTCGCGGGGCAAGGACGTTAAATAAAGTTTCACGCAAGCGGTCAGAGGTCGGCCGCGTTTTATGGTCGGGCGGGCTCTTGAGCACGCGGCCGCGATAAAGTCCTGAGATCACTCGCATAAAAGAAGAATTTTTTAACGCAAAGACGCAGAGACGCAAGGGAAGAAAAATTATTTATATATTATTTAGCTTTCAAAAAAATCTTTGCGTCTTATGCATTTTTGCGACTTTGCGTTAAATCTCTTTTCAACAGTTTAGGGAATCGACCTGCAGTGGGCAAAGTGGCTCAACCTATCCCGCCGAGAAGCATGCGTTTGTCGGAGCGGGCAACCTTAACCATTGCGGAGGTTTCGGGCGACATTCGGCGTTTTGTGAGATAGTCTTCGGCTTCGCTGCGGGCGGCGAGAAGAATGTCGAGGTCGCGAACAATGTTCCCGATGCGGAAATTTTGGATGCCGGATTGCCTCGTGCCGAGTATTTCGCCCTGACCGCGCAGCTCCAAGTCTTTTTCGGCGATCTTGAAACCGTCCGAAGTCGCTTCCATTATTCCAAGACGCTCTTTCGCAACCGTAGTTTTCTTGAAATCGGTCAGCAGCACGCAGTAGCTTTGGTCGGTTCCACGACCGACGCGCCCGCGCAGTTGGTGAAGCTGGGAGAGGCCAAATCGCTCGGCGTGCTCGATGACCATCAGCGAAGCGTTAGGCACATCAACGCCGACCTCGATGACGGTCGTCGAGACTAGAATATCGAGTTTTCCGCTCACAAACTCTGCCATGATCGCTTCTTTTTCCGAAGTTTTCATCTTCCCGTGAAGCAGACCGACGGTGTATTGAGGAAAAATTCGGTTGCGCAGGTCTTCGTACATTATTGTCGCGGCTTTGAGATCTATCTTTGCGGATTCCTCGATCAGCGGATAGACAACATATATTTGGCGGCCAAGTTTGATCTCGCGTTCGATGCCGCGATAGACTCCGTGACGCTGGTCTTCGCCGAGGACGACGGTTTTGATCGGCGTGCGGCCCGGCGGCATTTCATCAAGGATTGAAACATCGAGATCGCCGTAAACCGTCATCGCCAGCGAACGCGGAATCGGCGTCGCTGTCATCACAAGCACGTCGGGATTTAGGCCGTGAGCGCGAAGCTGAGCACGCTGAAGCACACCGAAGCGATGCTGCTCGTCGATAACCGCAAGCCCGAGCCTGTCGAACGTGACGCCTTCCTGAATAATCGCGTGAGTGCCAATTATCAGATTGATCTCACCGCTGGCCAGCCCGGCGCGAATCTTGCGTTTTTCGGTGGCTTTTGTGCTTCCGATCAGCATTTCTACGCGATAGCCTGTGGTGTCAAATATTTTCTTCGCGTTGCGCAGATGCTGCTCGGCTAGAATTTCGGTCGGTGCCATTAACGCCGCTTGATAGCCGTTTTCCATCGCCGCAAATATCGCGAGAAAAGCAACGATGGTCTTGCCGCTGCCTACGTCACCCTGGATAAGGCGGTTCATCGGTGAGTCTGATTTGAGGTCGGCAAATATCTCGCCTATTACCTTCTTTTGAGCGCCTGTCAGCGTAAACGGCAGGATGTGTTTTAATCTTTGCTTCGTCGCATCTGAAACTTCGATCACGGCGCCTTTCGGTTCTTTTTGCCGCTCGCCGCGCAGCAACTGCATCGCGAAAGACAGCCAGAAAAATTCGTCGAAGATCAAACGCTTGTGCGCGGCGCTGCGAAACATTTCATATTCGGCTAAAGACGAATCGTCGGGTGGGAAGTGAATCTCAATCAATGCCTCTGCCCGCGTTAGTAAATTTTGACGTTTGAGAAGATCGGCGGGAAGTTTTTCTGCGATTGACGAGCGGTCGAGATTCTGCAAAACACTATGGATAATTTCGCGAAGGCGTTTTGTTTGAAACTCACCAAGTTTTCGATAAACGGGAACGCGGCGAGCAGTATGAACAGGAGCGAATTCGGGGCTGCTTATGTCATCGTTTAACTCGTCAGTCTCATCAACGGCAAATAATTCGTTATCGGCACCCGGCAATATTTCGAGTTCGTCGGGCTTGTTCACCATCAAGGAAAATGTATTTCGACGGCCGTCCAATTCCCATTTGCCGTAGGCGACGAAACGTGTCCCGCGTGTAAATCTATCCTGATAATAACCGGCGATACGCTCGGCCGCCTTGCCGGAAACAAACCATTTCACAACGACCGGTTTTTGAGTTCGCTGCTCATCCGCTCCGCTGATCTCAAATAGTAGAAGCGGCGGCTGGCGCGGCCCGCGATTTTTGCCTACGCGAATTGCTCCCGACGTTTTCACATAAATTTCAACCGCAGCTTCGATGCCGTCGGAAAGTTCATCGATGCGGATAAAATTCGATCGGTCCTCGTAACGCGTTGGAAAATAGTTCAGCAGGTCTTCGATTATCGCTTCGGACGGATCGGTTTTACCGACAAAACCGGCGACGGCAATTGCCAGTTTTCGCGGCATCGCCGGAGAAAGATTAGCAAGCAGCGAGCCTGGAATCTCGACAACCGGCGTTGAGATGTTTAGCTGTCCGTTTCTATTTTGTTTCACTCTGCACGCCGAGAATAAACGGGTTGAAATTGGTGTTGCGGTCGTAGAAATCTACGTGCTCGGCTCGTTTTAGAAAACCGACAATTTTGTATGTAAACGGAGTCGCCAGAATTTCCCACAAAACCTTGATGAAGTAATTGCCGATCATCACGCTAATAACCTGCTCGTTTGACCACGTGCCAATAAATGCAATTGGGTAAAAGATCAGGCTGTCAACAGCCTCGCCCGCAAAGGTCGAGCCGATGGTGCGCGTCCACAGATATTTTCCGGCGGTTAGAATCTTCATTTTTGCCAGAACGAATGAGTTGACAAATTCGCCCGCCCAAAATCCCAAAAGGGAAGCCAGGACGATCCTCCACGTTTGGCCGAATATCAGTTCAACGGCAGCCTGCTGTTCAGAAGACATTACTCTCGCAGCGGGCAGGCTCGTTACGATATACGACATGAGAGATGCAAATATCAATGCGCCAAAGCCGGCCCAGATTACTTTACGCGACCGGGCATAGCCGTAAACCTCGGTCAAAATATCGCCAAAAAGATAGCTGAGCGGGAAAAAAAGAACGCCGGTGCCGTAGATATATTCGCCGATTACCGGCAAGTTCACGGATGAAACCTTGTGCACGCCGATAAGATTCGAGCACAGCAAAACCGCGACGAACGCCGCCATTATGAGGTCGAAATAGCGATATTGTCTGGATGCGGCCACTGAAGTGGATTGTAGCAAAAAAGAAGTTATTAAGAATCTTCAGATGTCCGGTGTGAAAGAATTAACCACATAGAAACATAGGGCACATGGAAATGTTTTCTATGTGCCCTATGTTTGTATGTGGTAAAAAATGTGCTTAGGCGAGTTCGCTGACGTGTCTTGTAAGACGCGACTTGTATCTCGCCGCCGTATTCTTGTGAAGAATGCCTTTATTGACTGCTTTATCGATCAGCGAAACGGTCGGGTTGAGTAGTTCAGTGCTCTCTGTTTTATCGTTCTCTGAGATAGCAGCGCGCAAGGATTTGATCTGCGTTCGAAGTCTGCTGCGGTTGCTGCGGTTGATTTCTTTGCGTTTAGCATTTTGCCTGACGCGTTTTTCTGCTGATTTATGATTCGCCATTTTATTCTAGTCCTATAAGACAAACTCCAAATTCTATAGTTTGGGCTAGGTTTTGTCAACAATGCGCAAGCCCGCACGTGAGTAAGGGCGGTACACGCTCGCGTTAAGTGTACCGCCCTTACTTACGTGCGGGCTTGTGCGTCAGGTTCGAATCGAGATGCAAAAGAGTGCATCAGATCGACAAACAGCGTGATTATCGGCGGATAAAAGATGAATTCGGGTTTGAAGTCCGCTGCGAACATTGAAGGCAAAGCGTTGGCGGCGATGTTTACCTGTGTTCCAATAAGAAAACCGATGCCTAGACAGGCCAGAAATCCAATAAGTAGTCCGGCACCGACCGCATACTGCGAATATCGAAAGTCTTTTTGCGTATCATAGTCCAAAATGGAATCGTGGATGTTATCGTCATACTCCGTGTATCGTTCAAAACCTTCTCGTATGCGGCCGACGAGATGAATTACGCCGATAGCGAACAGCGAAACGATCGCGATCTTTCCGATCACGCCTGATTTTTCAAATATTTGCGGACGGAAAGCAGTCGCGATTATCGCTGAGACAAACAGGGCAACAAGCGGATAGATTACTTTTTGAAACGCCGACGTCTCGAGGCGTTCTTCCTCGATCATGCGGTCAATGATGTCGTTGTAGCGCTTTTCATAGACCATTTGGCGCCAGCGTTGCGCGTGGCGGTTGGATGATGCAAAAACAGAATCGGCATTTCCGTTCCCGTTAAATTGTTGCTCCAGAATGCGACGGTCGTAGGCGGCCCGCTCTCGCGAATTACCAAGTATTTCGTAGGCTTCCGCGATTGCCGCAAACTTCAAAGCGGTTTCTTCGGAGCCGTTATTTTTGTCAGGATGCAGTTTTCGGGCGAGACGGCGATAAGCCGATTTTAGCTCGGCCTTCGAAGCCTTTGGTGACACTTTCAGGATGTCGTAGTAATTCACCATCGAAGCGGATGTGGGTGAGAGTTTTCTGAGAGTCTGATAAGACTCTTCAAACAAGCAAATTATACCATAGGCAGCGCCTAATTGAGATCGTCGATCTGGAGGCTGATAGGATACGCACCGGCCAATTTAACGGCGTCAACAACGCGGGCGACACTGCCGTAATCAAGCTTTTGCGGGGCTTTAATGAAGACTGTGCGTTCTATGCGGTCGTTTGTCGGGCGGTTCGGGTCATCGGCGTAGGATAGCGACACGCTTCCGTTTGCGATGCGCTTATCAAAGATAGTCTTGAGGCGATTGATAAGATTTGAGGGGTTAGCAACCGTGCCCATTTCCGCTTCAGTATTTATTTTCAGCGAGGAGTCGGCACCGATGGACACGATGAGTGTGTCAGGATGTGACGTAATTGGGCCATCAATTTGTAGTTCGGACGGAATGCGTGCCTTAAAGCTGCTGGGCTTTAACGGTGTAACGACCATGAAAATAATCAGCAGCACAAGCAGGACATCTATCAGCGGCGTGACATTTATATGAGGCGTGTTCATCGGTATTCTCCTTATTTATCTCTGGAGATTTAGACACCGATGAAGCAGATTTGTTCCCGCTCGGAAAACGACGTCATATTCGGAAAGTTGCGTCATATTCGGAAAGTTACGTCATATTCGGAAAGTTGGTATTTAATTTGTTCCGCAATTGTGCCAGCATGATGCGGGATCGTTGAAATATAACGGTCTTTGATCTTTGAAAATCATACGCAAAGTTGATAATAACGCACTCAAGTTTGGAACGCTGTGGAACAAATGAAACGGGTGGGACGGTTGGAACGTTTGGAACGATGAAATGGAAAATGCAAAATTCCACAGAAATTCTCTACTTTCCATTCCTGACCGCCAAATTTGTCAAAACGCCGTGAAACAAAAGTTGACAACGACACACTCAAGTTTGGGACACATCAGGACGGTTAGGACAGATGGGACAGTTGGGACAGCGGGGACAGTGCACTTCTAAATCTTGAACTCGGAAACAACGCCGATCGCATCAAGCAAAGCCTTTGCTTTTGTGAGCGTTTCTTTGTACTCGCTTTCAGGATCGCTGTCGATAACGATTCCGCCGCCGACGTTAAAGGTCGCAACTTGATCTTTTATGACCATCGTCCTGATCGCAACGCTCATATCAAAAATCGAACTTTGAACGTGGAAATTTGAACCTGGAACATAATACCCAATCGCTCCCATTGAAAGGCCGCGGTTCACGGTTTCCATCTCCTCGATTATCTTCATCGTGCTGATCTTCGGTGCGCCTGTGATCGAGCCGCATGGAAACATTGCTTTCAAAATGTCGGAAAATGCGATGTCCTTTCTCGGATCGCCGCTTATAGTCGAGACAAGATGAAATAGCGTTGGATGTTCTTCAAGTTCGCACAGTTTTTCGACGCGGATGCTGCCGTATTCGCAGATGCGGCCAAGATCGTTTCTGAGAAGATCGACGATCATCGTATTCTCGGCACGATCTTTCTCACTTGTAAGAAGTTCGTTTCTGAGAACGATGTCTTTTACTGAGTTACTCCCACGCGGGCGTGTTCCTTTGATCGGTGAGGTCTCGATGTTGCGGGTTGAGCCCTTACTTACGTGCGGGCTACTGACACGGAAGAAACGCTCGGGCGAGATTGAGACGACGGTCGAATCGAGCCTTTTTATAAAGGCGGCAAACGGTGCGGGATGATCGCGCCGCAAACGGTGAAATATTAGTTCAGGCGTGAGGCCATTGGGCAACTTCGCCGATAGTTGCTGAGTTAAATTTGTCTGGTATGTGTCGCCGTCGCGAATGCGTTCCTTAATTGTCTCGATGGCTGAAAGGTACTCGGCTAGCGTAAAATTTGATTGCACGTCTCCGCATTCGACTGTAATCTCAGATTTGAAATTTGAAATTTCAGATTTTGGATCGGCAATATTGTAGAGAAGTTTTGACTCAATTGCATTGCTCTTTTCCGCGTTGCCGGTAATATGTGTTTCGCCCGTGTCGTAATCGTGGATTATCAACGTATCGAACTGAGCGAGGAAAATGTCCGGCTCTGAATTATTTTGTTTATCCGGCGCAATATTGAGAAGTTTTCTGCCAAAGTCGTAGGAGATCGTGAACATAGATGCACTATCAGTAGATGTGAAAGCCTCGTCGAGAAACGTTAAAGTTTTTTCGCGGTCTTTTCCCGATATTTCGCTCACAGAAACCGGTTCGATACCTACGATAAGGAGATGCGAGCCGAGATGATTTACTCCGCAACTGTCGAGAATGCAGACGGTCTCGCTCGCGGCAATTTTCAAAAGTGCCGAAACTAGTTCGTCCGCCGATATGTCGATCTGCTGCATCGGGGAAGATTTTATCACAAGGTGCGAATTTCACTTGACGAGCATTTTCGCGTAATATGTTGCGGACGGGATTGTCAATTGGAGAATTGTAAATTGGGAGTAGGAATACTTTCTTCAAATTAGGAAATTTTCAATTAACAATCGAAATAGCATAAAAAAAAGAAATATGGCCTTCGAAGACGGCGAAAAACAAACGCTCATACGCGGCCTCGGCTTGATTGCGGCTGTATCTGTAATTATCGGCAATGTGATCGGCACGGGGGTTTTCTTAAAAGCGCGCGTGATGACTTGCAATGTCGGTGATCCGACTTGGGTGATTGTCGCGTGGATCGCTGCCGGACTGTTGGCTCTCGCCGGTGCGTTGACCTATGCAGAGTTGACCGCGATGAAGCCGGAGGCGGCAGGGCCGTATGTATTCCTGCGAGACGCCTACGGGCGGTTGTGGAGCTTTTTGATGGGCTGGATGCAGATCGTAGTTGCCAAGACCGGAGCCCAGGCGTCGGTGGCGGTCGTATTCGCCATTGCGATGAACGATTATCTTGGCGGCGGTCTTAAGCAAACATTGTTCGAGACCACGATCTTGGGTGCTCCTTATGAGTTAACGTCGCTTCAATTGATCGCCGTCGTCGTGATCATGATTTTTACGACGCTGAATTGTCTTTCGGTCGTAATGAACGGACAGATTGCGACTTCGTTGACGTTTATCAAAATCTCGCTCGTGTTGTTTGTCGGATTGGGTGCGTTCCTGTTTGTCGCAGGCGGCGGGTTTGGCAATTTCTCGTTGATGAATAGCGGCGGCACGTGCGAAAGCGTTTCGGCGACAGTGAATTTTGGCTCGGCGGAATACACGTTTATGGCGGGCTTTGCGGCGGCGATGCTCGCTGCTTTGTGGGGCTACGACGGCTGGGACAATCTGAGTTGGGTTGCCGGCGAAGTCAAAGACCCGAGTCGAAACATACCGATCGCGATCATAGGCAGCGTGCTGCTGGTGATCGTTCTTTATGTCGGAGTTCACGTCGCGTATTTCTACGTGCTCGATCCGACGGCGATCGCATCCGTTTCAGAGGATTCGTCGGTGGCAAACGTCGTCGTGAGCAAATTCTTTGGCGGCGATATTGCCAGTCTCGCGACCGGTGTGGCGGTCGCGATCTTCACTGTCGGCCTGATGCTTTCGAGTTTAGGAACTCTTCACACGTCGATACTCGGCGGCGGGCGTGTTCCGTATGCGATGGCCAAGGACGGGATGATGTTCTCGCCATTTGCAAACCTTTCGGTCAACGCGGTTCCGGTCAACTCGATACTTTTTCAGGGAGTGTGGGCAAGCATTCTTGCTCTTTCGGGATCGTTCGATACTTTGACTGATTATGTTGTGTTCGGCTCGTGGATATTTTATGCGATGGTCACGTCGTCGATCTTTGTATTCAGAAGGAAATATCCCGATGCCGAACGTCCCTACCGGGCGTGGGGTTACCCAATTGTTCCGGCGGTCTTTTTACTAGTGGCGGGCTGGCTGCTGATTACCACGGTGCTCAGCAGCCCGAAGCAATCGTTTATCGGCATCGGCCTGATCTTGCTGGGAATCCCGGTTTATTACTACTTAAATAATAAAGGGGCTTCATCGAATGCCCGCGAGGAAAAATAGATGACAATCAGAGACAGACGCAGCGGCACGGAACGGCGGCAATCGAACCGCTATTCAATTGAGATTGATATGGAATGGGAAGGCTCAGCCGGGCGGCTGCCGGGAACCATCAGCGATGTCAGCATCGACGGCTGTTTTATTCTGAGTGCAGGCGAAATAAATGACGGCGACGACGTCAAGCTATTTGTGCCGCTGGCGGACGGGATGAAGGTTCAGTTTGACGGCAAAGTTGCCAATCACGTTTATGAAATCGGATTCGGCGTACGATTCGAACAGCTAACGGCAGCGCAGCGTGATGTTTTGATAAAGATCGTCCGCGAATCTGAAAAGGGTTAAATTTCTTCCTTGAGCCTGGCGAGCGCCTCTGCGGCAACTTCGCGGTCGTCGAAGTGAAACTTGTCGCCGCCGATGATCTGATAAGTTTCGTGTCCCTTTCCGGCGATGATCACAACGTCATTGGTTTTTGCGCTTGAAATAGCTCGATTAATAGCCTCACGCCGGTCGGGGATTATTTCATAGCTCGCATTCTTTTCCTTAACGCCGGTTTCTATCTCCGCAATTATCTTTAGAGGTTCTTCATTGCGCGGATTATCAGAGGTGATTATCACAACATCGCTGAATTCGCCCGCAATCTCGCCCATTGGTTTCCTTTTCGTCTGATCGCGGTCGCCGCCACAGCCGAAAACCGAGATGATGCGTCCCGTCGTGAGATCGCGTGCGGTTCTGAGCGTGTTCAGCAATGCGTCATCGGTATGTGCGTAATCCACGACAACGGCAAAATCGCCGTCGTGCGACACGCGCTCAAATCTGCCCGGCGCTCCGACACAAGTTGAAAGCCCTTTCGCAATCGAATCAAGATCATAACCTAACTCAAGAGCAGTCGCGGTTGCTGCGAGCATATTGTAAACATGAGGGCGGCCAACGAGCGGTGACGTAATTTGTCTCTCGCCTTTTGGCGTTTTTAAAGTGAAAGAAGTGCCACGAATGAGCGACACGTTGATATCGGAAGCCGTCAAGTCCGCTTTACGGGCGGAAACGCGACTGTTAAGGAGCGTGCGGTCGGCGGAGCGCTGCTCTTCGCCATCGGCACGCTCGTTCACACTCGCGTTTCCGCCCGGTTGCGAAAATGTCACGACCTTTTCGCCGGCTGATTCCAACACATCTGCTAATCTCACTCCCCATTCGTCGTCGATGTTTATTACGGATGCGTTCGGTTTTTCTCCTAAACGACCGTCAAATAATTTCTTCTTCGCGTCGAAGTAATTTTGCATCGTCACATGATAATCGAGATGGTCGCGCGTCAGATTCGTAAAGACGGCCACCTTGAACCGCAGCGAATCACAGCGGTGCAGGTCGATTGCCTGAGACGAAGTTTCCATCACGGCCATTTTGCAGCCGTCATCGACGGCGGAACGCAGGAAACCGTTTGTGTCAGATGCTTCGGGTGTTGTGCGAACGGCAGGTTCGCTTTTGTCGTCGATTCGGTATTCAACAGTCGTGAGCATTGCGGGTTTTCGTCCGGCGGCTTCGGCTAATGCAAAAATAAGATATGTCGTTGTCGTTTTGCCATTCGTTCCGGTAACGCCGACGAGATCAAGCTGGTGCGAGGGATCGCCACTGACAAACGCAGCCGACTGAGCCAAAGCAACACGCGCATCTTTGACCTTCAACCATGCCCCACTGAAACCAGTAGGCGGATCATACTCGGAAATAATGCCGGCTGCACCGCGGCGTATAACGTCGTCAACAAAGCGATGCCCGTCAACGGTCGCGCCCTTGATCGCTACAAATAACGTGCCTTCGCGGGCTTGGCGAGAGTCGTGAGCTACGTCTGTCACAACAGCGCTAGCCTCGCCGGATAATTGAGCGTTCAGTCGCTTTGCGACCGCTTGGATTGTAAGTTTTTGCTGGTCCAAAATGTTATTCTTTAGTCCGAACGTGAATTATACGATAACCCCAAAATTCGTGCGAACATCGGCGCCGCGTTTTCGTATCTACCTGAGTCGGAGGTAATTGTTATGAACATCATTAAATTGATCCTCGCCACATTAGGTTTGGTATTTATCGGAATAATTCTTTTGTCGCTTTTAGGCTGGGCGGGAACGCTTCTTTGGTGGGCATTCTGGCTTGGACTTATCGGATTGATAGGCTATGGCGGCTACAGGCTTTTTCTAAAGATGGAACGAAAAGCTCTCGGCGCCGACACGCACGACGGACTCGGCACCGGTGACATCAAAATGTCTTGGGATGAATACGACAAGAAATACCTACACAAATAGTCAGAACCACCTGCGGTAGCGGGTGGTTTAACTTTCATACACCGCATCACAGTTTGACGGACACGAGCAACAAATAATAATCTCAAGTGTAGTCTTCAACCACCCGCTACCGCAGGTGGTTCTGACGCCGAGGTGGCGAAATTGGCAGACGCACTAGACTTAGGATCTAGCGTCGAAAGACGTGCGAGTTCGAGTCTCGCCCTCGGCACCAATTCAAAATGAACGATACCCAGTTTGAATTTGTTGTTGACGGCCGACCGGTCGCTTATCGCAGAGAAGGACTGACGGGAGAATCGAAGATTCTCACACCTGACGGCCAAATTCCGCTTGATAACGTTCTGAATCCATTGACTCACTTTTCTCTACGCCTTCGAAAATCCAACACCTGTCGCGTTTACGATTCCGAAGTTATTATCGAAAAGACTCGCCCGCTCTTTTTGGCTGGGTTTCGTCCGAGTAAATATCGTGCCTTTGTAAACGGCCAGCTCGTGGCCGAATACGAAGGCTGAGGTTGGCATTATTCGACTTTTATTTCACGCTCCGTTATCCTTTTTTGTAGATGAAAAGTGAATTAAAGGAAATTTCGCCTACAGAGAAAGAAATAATTTTGGAGATCAACGCCGACACCGTTAAGGAATCTTACGGCAAGGTCAGCAAGAAGTATGCTTCGAAAGCGAGCGTACCGGGCTTTCGTCGCGGTTACGCTCCGCTTGACGTTGTCAGGCTGCGGTTTAAGGAAGAGATTAAGAGCGAAGTGCTCCAGGACGTTGTTCCGTCGGCCGTGACTGCCGCGATTCAGGAACACAAACTTCATCCGCTGGCCGAGCCGCATCTGCATCTTGATGATCAAGAAACTGTAAAGGTCAACGGCTCGGTGCCTTTGTTGCTGCATGTTCATCTGCAAGTAATGCCTGAGTTGCCGGAACCGAAGTACGACGGCATCGAAGTCACGCGTCGCGTAAAGCCGGTTGCGGACGGCGAGATTGAAGACCTGATCGCCGAACGTCTGCAAAGAGAAGCCGCTCTGATGCCGGTTGAAGGCCGCAAATCGAAGATCGGCGACACGGTAATAGCGGATCTCGAAGGCCGATTTGCCGATTCACCTGACGGCGACCCGATTAGAGCGGAGGATCTCGAAGTCGAACTTGGTGGCGAGCATATTGAAAAATCATTTACGGAAAATCTGGTCGGAGTGAAGGAAGATGAGGAAAAGGAATTCACGGTCCAATACCCGAAGGAATTCTCATCTGAAGCACTTGCCGGAAAGACGGTTCATTACAAGGCAAAGATAAAATCGGTTGGCAAAATGGAGGTACCGAAACTCGATGACGAGTGGGCTATGAGCCTTGATGAAGGCTACGAATCACTTGCCGATTTGAGAAAACGTCTCAAGGCTGATCTGGAAAAGGTATCCGAAGCTGACGCCGACGCGCGTGTTAGTAATAATGCAATTGCAAAACTCATAGAAGATAACTCATTTGAAGTGCCGGGCGTGTTAATTGAAAATCAGGCCCGCAATCTTCTCAATAATTTTGCGCAAGATATGCAGCAGCGCGGCGTCGATCTTAATCAGGTCGAGCCGCAGTTTATCGAAATGGCATACGGCAACATGCGTCAGCAGGCCGAGCGTGACGTTCAAGGTGCGATGCTTTTGGATAAAGTTGCCGAGCTGGAAAAGGTTGATGTTAGCGATGGGGAAGTTGACGAAGAAATTGGCAAAATGGCGGCGTATTATCGCTCGTCGGCAGATGAAATACGCGAGTCGCTCGAAAAACAGGGAGGCGGCGTCGATAACATTCGCGGTGATCTCAAAACGCGAAAAGCGATCGAAGCAATAGTCGCGAAGGCGAAAATAACAGACGGCGAATGGATCGACGAGTCACTTGCTAAACAGGACGAGACCGAAAAGCCAAAGAAAGCGAAGAAAAAAGAGTCTGCAAAAAAGGCCTCGAAGAGCTAGTTGTCAGTTGTCAGTGGCCGGTTGTCAGTAAAAAAACGAAGAATTTATTTGCCGACTACCGACAACTGACAACTGACAACCGAATTTGTGCTTGATTTTTAAGCGAAAAGTTGTAAAATCAACTCCGCGAATGGCAAAATCGCCATCTTCCCAACAAGTTTTCGTTATACAATTCAAGCATCTTTAGGCAGTTCTTATTTTTGAGAGAATTTATATGGCATTAGTACCAATGGTTGTCGAGCAAACGTCGCGGGGTGAGCGTGCCTTTGACATTTACTCGCGTCTGCTAAAGGACAGCATTATTTTTATCGGCACACCGATCGACGATCAGATCGCGAATCTTATTGTTGCCCAGTTGCTTTTTCTCGAAGCCGAAGATCCGGAACGCGACATCAATCTCTATATCAACAGTCCGGGCGGCTCGATAACGGCCGGAATGGCGATCTATGACACGATGCAGTTTATCAAAAACGATGTCACGACTATCTGCGTAGGGCAGTGCGCTTCGATGGGAGCGTTACTTCTTTGCGCTGGCGCTCCGAAAAAGCGTTTCGCTCTGCCGAACGCGCGCGTTTTGATTCATCAGCCTTCTGGCGGAGCTTCAGGACAGGCGACAGATGTTCGCTTGATGGCGGAAGAAATTATTCGCATGAGAACGCTGACCTCGACGATAATTGCAAGACACACCGGACAGTCATTCGAGCAGGTTGAAAAAGACGTCGAGCGCGACCGCATTCTTACTCCAATGCAGGCGAAGGAATACGGATTGATTGACGAGGTTATCGAACATCGAGAGAAATAAGTTCTGAGTGCAAGCTTTAGCTTGTCTTTGCGAGAATCTACAAGCTGAATCTTGCACTCAGAACGGAAAACCAATATGTCCCAATTCAGACGACCCGAAGAATTACTCACCTGTTCCTTTTGCGGCAAGTCGCAGAACGACGTGCGCAAACTAATCGCCGGGCCGGGCGTATATGTTTGCAACGAGTGCATCGATATCTGCAACGAGATCATAAACGATGACGAGCAGACGACGGCTCCGTCGCGTGCAAACCTTCCGAAACCGCACGAAATTAAAGGTTTCCTCGACGAGTACGTGATCGGCCAGGATGAGTCTAAGAAGCGGCTTTCGGTGGCGGTTTATCAGCATTACAAAAGGCTGGAGCTTGCGAAACGCCACAGCGACATCGAACTGCAAAAATCGAATATCTTGCTCATAGGCCCGACTGGAACCGGCAAGACGCTGCTCGCGCAGACGCTTGCGCGTCATTTGAGCGTTCCATTTTGCATTGTCGATGCGACGAGTCTTACCGAAGCCGGCTACGTTGGCGAAGATGTCGAAAACATACTCTTTCGTTTATTGCAGGCGGCAGGCGGCGAAATCGAGAAAGCCCAAACAGGCATAATCTACATCGACGAGATAGACAAAATTTGCCGCAAGGACGACAACCCTTCGATCACGCGTGACGTGTCGGGCGAAGGCGTCCAGCAGGCTTTGCTAAAGATACTCGAAGGCACCGTCGCAAATATTCCAACAGGCGGCGGCCGCAAGCATCCGCAGCAGGATTTTCAGCAGCTCGATACGACGAATATTTTGTTTATTTGCGGCGGAGCGTTTATCGGCCTCGAAAAAGTTGTCGAAAAACGCTTTCGCAATAAATCGCTCGGTTTTCAGGCCGAGGTCAAGACCAACAGGCAGCGGCATCAGGATTCGATCGACAGGTTAGAGCCTGAAGATCTGATACATTACGGCCTCATTCCCGAGTTTGTCGGCCGTCTGCCGGTAATTGGGGTACTTCGCGAGCTTGACGAATCTGCTCTTATCACAATTCTTACCGAGCCGAAAAATGCGCTCATCAAGCAATATCAGAAAAAGTTTGAGTTCGATAACATTTCGCTCAAATTCACCGAAGGCGCGATCGCGGCGGTTGCTCACGAGGCTCACAAACGCAAGGTCGGTGCCCGCGGCCTTATGATGATCCTTGAAGAACTTCTACTCGAATCGATGTATCACCTGCCGACCGAGAAAAAAGTTAAAGAGATCGTCATCACTCGCGAAATGATCGAGCGAAAAGCCCCGGTCTTCGAAGTCATCCCCAGAAGCGAAGAAGCAGCCTGATTATCTAAAATCTCTAATCTATCATCTATAATCTATTCCGAAATAGATGATAGATAACAGATGAGAGATGATAGATAAAGATGAGTCCAAAACCTGTTTTCCAATCCAAACTAATGCGTTTCGGCCTGTCGGTTGCTGCGGTATTGGCGGCGGCGGGTTTATTGGCTGCGCTTAGGGATCATGTAAATTCGATAACCGTTTCGCTCAGCTTTTTGCTGATCGTACTGTTGACGGCGACTTTTTCGGGGCGAAATCCGGCATTGCTTGCGTCGTTTGTGGCGATGCTTTGCTTTAACTATTTCTTTCTGCCACCGATATATACTTGGACGATTTCCGATCCGCAGAATCTGGTCGCGTGGGCGGCGTTTACGACCACCGCTCTTGTTGCAGGCGAGCTGTCAGCCTATGCCAATCGCAGGGCACGCGAGGCCGAGCGGCTTTATGGAGAACTACAGACGGCTTTTAAAGCTGCGACGGAGGCAGAAGCTTTGAAACAGAGCGAAAAGCTAAAATCCGCAATTCTTGATGCCGTTACACACGATTTGCGAACGCCGCTGACCTCCATCAAAGCGTCGGTCACAACTCTGCTTGAAAGCGAAGGCGGTCATCGCACCATTGAACTTGACGGCGAAGGCCGCACCGAATTCCTGGACATCATCAACGAAGAAACCGACCGCCTAAACGGCTTTATCGAAGGCATGGTTCAATTGGCTCGCGTCGAAGCGGGAAGCGTCAATACAAACGGAACAATGTCGAGCGTCGATGAGATAGTCGCAAGCGCTCTCAACCGTGCTGAAAAATTGCTTGAGAAACATCACCTCGTTCTAAATCTCGAAAGGGAGATGCCGCTTGTTCGCGTCGATGCGCGAGCGATAGCCGAGGTCGTTTTTATTCTTGTTGAAAATGCGGCAAAATATTCACCTCCCGGCACGACGATCACGATCACCGCTGCATCACGAGTAAATGCTGTTTCGGTTTCCGTGATGGATGAAGGACGCGGAATTCCGGACGACATGCGTGAGAAGGTTTTTGAAAAGTTCGTGCGGCTGGACAAAGGGCATTCCGACGGCCTCGGACTCGGGCTCGCAATTGCACGCGGCATTGCCGAGGCGCAAAACTGTACTATCGAGATCAGGCACGGCGAGAGCGACACCGGCACTAAAGTCGTCGTCAAGTTGCCGATGGAAAAAGATGAGCGAATCAAAAAAAGTTTTGGTCGTAGATGACGAGCCGCAGATAACGCGCGCTCTGCGCCAAAGTTTGATCGCGCACCGGTTTGACGTTCGCACCGCGGCCGACGGCGTTTCGGCACTCGACACGTTTCGCGACTGGCATCCCGACCTTGTTATCACCGATCTGCAAATGCCCGAGATGGACGGCCTGAAACTCTGCCACGAATTAAGGAAAGTTTCGCAGGTGCCGATCATTATCCTTTCGGTTCGCGGCGACGAGCGGACAAAGGTCAAGGCGCTCGATGCGGGTGCAGACGACTACGTCACAAAACCCTTTGGCATCGACGAGCTGATGGCACGAGTAAGAGCAACTTTAAGGCGCTTGCCGGCGGATCACGAAGAGGAAACAGCCGTGATGTCGGACGGCGATTTTGAGATCGACCTTGCAAAACATGAGATCGCCGTGCGGGGCAAGCCGGTGCATCTCACGCCAAAGGAATTCGACCTGCTCACTTTTCTTTTCCGCAACCGCGACCGCGTTATGACCCACCGCGCCATTCTAGCCGCGATTTGGGGCGGCAACTTTACGGAACAAACCGAATACCTGCGCGTCTTCGTTGGCCAGCTTCGTAAAAAAATCGAGGCCGACCCCGCACAGCCTCGATACATTCACACCGAGCCGTGGGTCGGCTATCGCTTCCAGCCGAGGAATAAGACATAACATCTTAGACATTAATAAAAAAGCCCCGTCATTCGACGAGGCTTTTTCAGAGCATCAAGGTGAAATTTATGTAGCGCATCCGTGAGCATCAGCCTTCGCTACATCCAGGTGCTCACGCAACTGAAACATCGCGCCTGATCGCGCGACGTGCAGCTTTTTGTCACCGTCACGTCTCTCGCATTCTATAGAGACAAGGTTGTCTCTCTCAGTTATACCCGCGTTTTCTACTGCGGCTTTAATCTCTTTCCAGGTCATATTTCTCCTATTATTAATTAAGTAAAAAAACCGGCAAATAAACTCGCCGTGTCGTCAACAATCTGCTTTAAGCGTTTCTCGTTCCACATCTGCGAAACAAGTTGCCAACAGTTAGATATTACGTTCATGCCAATAAATATTTGCTAATCACATAATAAAAAGTTCGTAAATATTGAGAATCGCTACGGCATCTGTCCAGGTTAAATCGCGCTACATCCGAACCGTGTATCGGCTACCGTTTTCATAATCAGGCTGACCAGTAAATTCTTCCCGGAAATATTTACGAAAAATTTATAAGTCTATTACTACGTACTTATTAAATTCCCGCTATCGTCAAATTATCTAAGGCCGACGTAGGCTGATGACTTGGATCGATGAAAAGCGAGAATGAGCTCAAAACGGTTACTAAAATCGAATCGCCAACCGCCAAACCGAGATCACGATTGCGACAGGCCTTGTTGACACCGTTGGTGTGTTCCATCTTGGCGTCGCTCGGTATTTTCGGCGGAATTTCCGCGCTTGTCGTCGGCCTGTTTGCAGTCGTGATCCACGGTATTTTTCCGGCCGACAGAATATGGGACAGAGTCGGAACGATCCTTTTGATCGTTGCTATCCCAATGATCCTCGTGGGTTCGATTTTTTTGGATGAGATACAAATAAAGAGATGAAAAAGAGTTTTAAAGAAATGAAGGGTTTTCAAGAGTTGAAAATGGGGTTACTTATGTTGGCGGTCATTTTTGGATCGGCAATTTGTTTACGCGCGCAGCAGACGGCTCTTAATGTGATGCCCAAACCGGAGACTTCTATTTCTAAAGAAGTAATTTCGGATGAACCAAAACTGACTGATCGCGAAAAGATGCTCCTTGAGCGGATAGAAAAATTGGAAAAGAGACTAACGGAAGTTGAGTCTCGCGGCGACAAGAACGTTTCTGAGCAAACGGCTGTTCCACCGGTCGAAGCACCCGTACAGCCTGTGAAGACGACTGAACCAGTGCAAATCACTGAAGACGACCGCGGCGTACTGGATTTTTACCGCGATACGACGATCAATTTCGCGGTGGACGGTTATTACACTTACAACTTCAACCGGCCTTACAACCGTTTGAATTTGCTCAGGGCGTACGATGTTTCGAGCAACAGTTTTAGCCTGAATCAGGCTTCGGTGGTGATAGAGAACGCGCCGAATGTCGAGAAAGGGCGCCGGTTCGGTTTTCGGCTCGACCTGCAGTACGGGCAGGCGACTGAAACACTTCAGGGCAGTCCGAACAACGAACTGCGGCCAAATACTTATCGTCCTGTTTGGCAGGGTTACGGCACCTATGTCGCGCCGGTTGGAAAGGGTTTGACGGTTGATTTCGGAAAGTTCGCAAGCTCGCTCGGATACGAGACGAACTACACCAAGGACAATTTTAATTACTCGCGTTCTTATTTCTTTAACTATCTACCGTACTACCATTTCGGCGTTCGAGCCGCCTATCCGGTGACCGATAAACTGACAGCTACTTTACTGGCTTGTTAACGGTGCACAGCAGAGCGAGGATTTTAACGGCTTTAAGTCGCAGGCGGTGCTCTTGACGTATAAACCGACCCAGAAAGTAATTTTGCAGGGTAACTATTATGCAGGTCGGGAACAGCGAGACCAACAGATCGTCCCAGCCCCGACCGGCAATGAGAGGCTTGTTCCGAAGGGAAGGTTTCACGTGTTCGATGCGTACGCGACGTTCCTTCTCACGGACAAATGGACACTGGCGCTTGAGGCAGATTATGTCGTCAATCGTGTTAACACAAACGATCCGCCATCGCGTGTGACCGGCGGAGTAGCCTATCTGAAATATCAATGGACGCCGAAGTTCGCTCTCGCCGGACGCACCGAATACCTGTCCGACAGAGGCGGACTCTTCACGGGCGTTACGCAGGCTCTGAAGGAAATCACCCTAACGGCTGATTACAAATTTGCCGAAGGATTTTTGCTTCGGAGCGAATACCGTCGCGACTGGTCAAACCGTCATTACTTTCTGACAAACAGCCTCGACATTTTGAAGAAGGAGCAAAACACGGCCACGCTCGGCATGGTTTGGTGGTTTGGGCGTAAGAAGGGCGCCTGGTAGGAGAAAACTAATGGTTGATCTACTTTATTTGGCGATCATGATCGCATTCTTTTTACTGGCACTGGCATATATTGCAGGCTGTGAGAAGCTGCGAAAAGGAGATAAAAGCGAATGAGCTGGGAATCTACTTTAGCCGCGCTGTGTGCGGTTTTATTACTGATCTATTTGGTTTACGCGCTTCTCAAGCCGGAGAAATTTTAACGAGATGACTACTAACGGTGTCTTACAGATTTTATTGTTTATTGCCTTGGTGGCCCTGCTCACCAAGCCGATGGGCATATACCTGCTCAAGGTATATAACGGCGACAGGACCTTACTCAGTGCTATCTTCGGGCCAATCGAGCGTCTTTTATACCGGATCACGCGTGTCGATCCGGCTCAGGAGATGAACTGGAAACAATACGGTGTCGCGATGATACTGTTCAGCTTGGCTTCGGCGCTTTTTCTTTATGCGGTGCAGCGTTTCCAGGGCTTCCTACCGCTGAATCCGCAGGAGTTTGCGGCCCCGTCAGAGCATTTGTCGTTTAATACGGCAGTCTCTTTCGTTACCAATACCAATTGGCAGTCATACGGCGGCGAAGCGACCATGAGTTACTTCACGCAGATGGCCGGCCTTGCGCTTCAGAATTTTCTGTCGGCCGCTGTCGGCATGGCACTCGCGATAGTTTTCATTCGCGGCATCTCACGATTTGAAACGGACAGGCTCGGCAATTTTTGGGTCGATCTTGTGCGGGGAACTCTGTATGTGCTGCTGCCGATCTCGTTTCTCGCGGCCGTCTTTTTTGTATCGCAAGGCGTAGTCCAAAATTTCCGGCCCTACGATACGGCACAGTTGACGGAATCCTTTGTCGTCCAAGTCGATGTGAAAGACGATAACGGAAATGTTGTTACCGATGATGCGGGCGAAAATGTAAAAGAAGACAAAACGATTGACACGCAGTCGATAGCTCAGGGACCGGTTGCCTCACAGCTTGCGATAAAGATGTTCGGCACAAACGGTGGCGGCTTTTTTAACGCAAATTCGGCTCACCCGTTCGAAAACCCGACACCGTTTTCAAACCTGATCCAGATGCTGCTGATCTTTCTGATTCCGGCGGGTTTTACCTATACGCTTGGGCGGATGGTAAAGTCGCAGGGGCACGGATGGGCGGTTTTCGGTGCGATGACCTTTCTGTTTCTTGCAGGCACGTTTACGGCCTATTGGGCCGAATCGCGCGGCAATCCGCTTTACCCCGTTTCTGTAAACCAGACTGTTGTCGGCGGAAATTTTGAAGGTAAGGAGGTCAGGTTCGGTGTCGCCAACTCTGCGTTATTTGCGACTGTCACGACCGACGCTTCGTGCGGTGCAGTCAACTCGATGCACGACAGCTTCACGCCTCTCGGCGGCCTTGTGCCGATGGTCAACATCATGCTCGGCGAGGTCATCTTTGGCGGAGTTGGGGCAGGAATGTACGGCATCCTCATAATGATCATTCTCACGGTCTTCATCGCCGGGTTGATGGTGGGGCGAACGCCGGAGTATCTCGGCAATAAGATTCAGGCTTACGACGTGCAGATGGGGATGCTTTACATTCTTATATTTCCATTGATAATTCTAGGGTTTGCGGCCATCTCATCGGTAGCAACCGAATTCGGCCTGACCTCGCTCAATGATCAAGGCGCGCACGGACTCTCCGAGATCATCTACGCGTTTACATCGGGCACCGGGAACAACGGCTCTGCGTTTGGCGGGTTGAACGCAAACACGCTTTGGTACAACACAACGCTTGGGACAGCGATGCTGGTCGGCCGGTTCTTTATGATAATACCGATGCTGGCGATCGCAGGAAATTTGGCGGGCAAGAAATATGTCCCTCCAACCCTCGGAACGTTTCCCGTTCACACACCTCTATTCACCATTCTGCTTGTGAGTATCGTGATCATCGTCGGGGCGCTTACATTTTTCCCTGCGTTGAGCCTGTCGCCAATTCTGGAGCATTTTCAGATGAACGCCGGAGAGACTTTCTAAGTTTATGAAAAACGCAATTTCAATTTGGGATAAGAATATCATCACGCAAGCTCTTGTGGATTCCGTGACAAAACTAAATCCGCGTCACATGCTGAAAAACCCGGTGATGTTCGTCGTCGAGGTCGGAGCAGTGTTTTTGACGCTCCGGATGATGGCCAATATGTTTATGCCGTCGGTTGTGACCGGCTTTGAGCTACAGATCACGCTGTGGCTTTGGTTTACGGTTCTTTTTGCGAACTTCGCCGAGGCGATGGCCGAAGGGCGCGGTAAAGCGCAGGCCGATACGCTTCGCAAAGCTAAGACGGAAACCAATGCAAATTTAGTAAAGAAAGACGGCTCTACCGAAAGCGTCGCGGCAACGCGGCTTCGCATCGGCGACATCGTTTATGTCGAAGCGGGCGAATTTATTCCCGGCGACGGAGAGGTCGTCGATGGCGTCGCATCGGTTGATGAATCAGCGATCACTGGTGAATCTGCCCCGGTCATTCGCGAATCGGGCGGCGACCGTTCTGCGGTGACGGGCGGCACTCGTGTGTTGTCAGATTGGATAAAAGTGAAGATCACGTCGAATCCTGGCGAGACATTTATCGACCGCATGATCGCGTTGGTTGAAGGTGCGTCGAGACAGAAAACTCCGAATGAGATCGCGTTGAATATCTTGCTTGCCGGTTTGACGATAATCTTCTTACTGGCCGTCGTCACGCTGCAGCCATTTGCAATCTATTCAAATGCAGAGCAAACAATTTTCGTACTTATCTCGCTCCTTGTGTGTCTTATTCCAACGACGATCGGCGGACTACTTTCAGCCATTGGAATTGCCGGAATGGACAGGCTCATTCAGCACAACGTTCTCGCAATGTCTGGCCGAGCGGTCGAAGCGGCAGGCGATGTGAACACTCTTCTTCTCGACAAGACCGGAACGATCACGCTTGGAAATCGCCAGGCGAGCGAATTTATTCCTCTCGGTGGCGTTTCTGATGAAGCTTTCGCGGATGCCGCGCAGCTTTCATCGCTGGCGGACGAAACACCCGAAGGCCGTTCGATAGTCGTCTTTGCAAAGCAGAAATATGGCTTGCGCGGCCGCGACGTGCAGACGCTCTCCACCAGCCAGGCGCAATTTGTTCCGTTTACGGCTCAGACGCGAATGTCGGGTATCAATCTCGATGGCCGCGAAATACGCAAGGGTGCCGTTGATGCCATCGAGAAATATGTTGCGAGCGGCGGACACCAATCGCCTGCCGAACTGCGTGAGGTTGTCGATAGAATTTCAAGGGCGGGCGGAACGCCGCTGGTTGTGGCCGACAATCACAAACCGGTCGGCGTGATCTATCTAAAAGACATCGTCAAAGGCGGTATGAGCGAGCGGTTTAACCAGCTTCGTCAGATGGGCATCAAGACGGTAATGATAACCGGAGACAACCCTTTGACCGCCGCATCTATTGCCAACGAAGCGGGCGTGGACGATTTCCTTGCCGAAGCCACGCCCGAAGATAAAATGGCCCTGATCAAAAGCGAGCAGGCCGAGGGCAAGCTCGTCGCGATGACAGGCGACGGCACAAACGACGCACCCGCACTGGCGCAAGCCGATGTCGGCGTTGCAATGAATACTGGCACACAAGCCGCGAAAGAAGCCGGCAATATGGTCGATCTCGACAGCGACCCGACAAAGTTGATCGAAGTCGTTGAGATCGGCAAACAGCTTTTGATGACGCGCGGAGCGTTAACGACCTTTTCGATAGCGAACGACGTAGCAAAGTATTTTGCGATCATCCCTGCGATGTTCGCGGCGACATTTCCGGTTTTGAACGCCTTGAACATTATGGGACTGCAAACACCTCAATCAGCCATCCTCTCGGCGGTGATATTCAATGCTCTGGTCATTATTGCGTTGATACCGCTGGCGCTTCGCGGTGTGAAATATCGGCCGATGTCGGCATCGAGCTTGCTGCAGCGAAATCTTTTGATCTATGGCTTAGGCGGTCTTATCGCTCCGTTCATAGGCATAAAATTGATAGACGTGGTTATTACGGCACTGGGATTAGCGTAGAAAAATATGAAAGATCTAATGACATCGATATTAATGATCTTGGTTATGACCGTTGTCCTCGGCATCTTGTACCCGCTGGCGGTGTGGGGCGTTGCACAGGTTATCTTTCCGCATCAGGCCAATGGATCGCTGATAGAAAAGGACGGCAAGCTGATCGGCTCCGAACTGATCGGACAGACATTCACATCGCTCGGCTACTTTCACTCGCGACCCTCAGCGGCGGGCAACGGCTATGACGCCGCCGCCTCGAGCGGTTCCAACCTCGGCCCGACGAGCGCGAAGTTGATCGACCGAATAACGACGGATGCCGAAACGCTTCAAGCCGAAAGTCCGAATGCAAAGGTCCCGGCAGATCTCGTCACGACGAGCGGTTCGGGACTTGATCCGCATATCTCTCCGGCCGCTGCGGAGTTTCAAGTCCCTCGCGTCGCAAAGGAGCGAAATATGAGCGTGGAAGAATTAAAAGAGATAGTTGCGCGATTTATGGAGAGCCGACAACTAGGCTTTCTGGGCGAGCCGCGTGTCAACGTGCTGCTTTTGAATCTGGAATTGGATAAGATGACAACTAACAAACTAACAACTAACAACTGACCACTCTTATATGTTTGTTGACACACAGCCAAGCGAAGCTCCGAACCGGAAGGACATTCGTCCTTCGCCGGAATCACTGCTCAGGATGGTTCAGGAGAATACGCGCGCCAAGCTGCGGGTTTATGTCGGTGCCGCTGCGGGTGTGGGCAAAACATATCAGATGCTGGAAGACGCACACCAGCTAAAGGAGCAGGGGATTGACGTAGTTATCGGCGTCATCGAAACGCATGGCCGCGTCGAGACTTTTGAACAGATAAAACACCTTGAAGCCGTGCCGATGCGCCAGATCGAATATCGCGGCAACACGTTCGAAGAGATGGACTTGCAAGCCATTATCGAACGCCGGCCCGGCGTTGCTCTCGTTGACGAGCTTGCCCACACGAATATCGAGGGCGTAAAAAATAAAAAACGCTATGAAGATGTGCTCGAATTGTTAGAGAACGGAATCTCGGTAATCACCGCCGTCAACATTCAGCACGTCGAATCGCTAAACGACGTGATCATGCGTACAACGGGCGTGAATGTGCGAGAAACCGTGCCCGACAACTTCTTCTCGCGTGCGGACGAAGTGATAGATGTAGATGTGTCGATCGACACGCTTCGCACGCGTTTGCGACAGGGTAAGATCTACTCGATCGAAAAGATCGAGCAGGCACTGACCAACTTCTTCCGAAAGGGTAATCTGGCAACCTTGCGGGAACTGGCTCTCAGGCAAGTCGCGCAGCAGCAGGCCAACAAAGACCACGAATACCGCGAGCGCGAAGGTCTGGAACAGGCGGTCATACCGGAAAAGATAATGGTTTGCATGGCTTCGCGCGGCAGCGCAAAAAAAATACTCCGAACCGGAGCAAGAATTGCCGGCCGGTTTGCCACTGAAGATTGGACGGCGGTTTATGTCGAAACATCTGATGAAGAGCCGGGACGGATCACCCCCGAGGCTCATGCCGCATTGCAGGAGAACATCACGTTCGCTGAAACGCTTGGAGCAAAGGTCGTCAAGCTAAAATCGAACAACGTAGCCGACGCTCTCTTAAAATATGCCCGCGAGAACGGCATCACCCACGTCATTTTCGGCCAATCGGCACGCTCGCGATGGCAGATCATTTTGAAAGGCTCTGTCATCAATCGTTTCCTCCGAGAAGTAAAAGACGCAGCCGTTCACGTTATTCCCATTGACGACGCGGGCAATTGATAAACCCACAAATGGTATTTCATGAGAAAAAGAAAGCACGAACGGAAATTCTCCGCTCGTGCTTTTTCTTGTTCACAATTAAGGAACGCCGAAACGACAAATTACGGCGTAAGTGTCGCTGCCTGTAGAGTGACATTGCCAAATTGATTGAAGGTCTCATTGGCGATCCACCTGATCGTCAGCGTTTGTCCGGCTGACGCCGCACTGTAGTTTAGCGTGTAAACTCCGTTGCTTGTCGAGGTGGTATTCACGAGCGAAGTATCGACATAGTCCGGAGCGCTGCCGTCACTCAAGCTTGCTTCGAATCTTCCGCCCGCTGCATACACTCCGACATATACTTTTAGAGTGCGTGCAGTCGTGTCGGCAGGTGCCGTTATCTGGAATCCATTGTTAAGTCCTATGACGTAAACACCGTTCCTTGTGTTAGCCGAAGCAGTCGGCGTTCCTCCACTCCAGTTGTAGAAGATCGTGTTCTTAAACCGCAGGATCGGACCCATGCCCAAAACGCTGAAATTGCTGATCTGCTGGGTGACTCCGTTCTTATGATTGAAACTCGCAGGTGTATTCAATCCCCAATGAGCCCAGTCGGCCGTTCCTTCTGCCGAAAGGTTCACATTCGCCGGGGTCACTCCCTGGCTTCCTGAAAGCGATCCTCCGCCGGGAGTTGACGTAGCCGTAGCCGTCGCTGTCGCGGTCGGTGTGAAAGTTTCCGTCGCTGTCGCCGTCGGCGTAGCGGCACCATCGACAAGTGTCGCCGCCTGCAGCGTGACGTTGGCAAATTGATCGAAGCTCGTGTCGACGGTCCACTTGATCGTCAGCGTTTGTCCGGACGACGCTGCACAGTAGTTTATGGTGTAGACGTCGTTGCTTGCTGAGGTCGGGTTAACACGAGATGTATCGACAAAGGCAGGAGAGCTGTTGTCACTCAAACTTGCCTCTAATCTTCCGCCCGCTCTGTACAAACCGAGATATATTTTCAAGGTTCGTGGAGTCGTGTCGGCAGGTGCCGTTACCTGGAATCCGTTGCCCAGTCCGATGACATAAACACCTCTGTCCGTATTAGCCGTTGCAGTCGGCGTCCCGTCATTCCAGAAGTATGAGACCGAGTTCTTAAACTGCAAGACCTCACCCGTCCCCAAAGCAGTGTAATCACTGATCTGCTGCGTGACACCGTTCTTGTGATTGAAACTCGTAGGCGAGTCCAGTCCCCAATGCGCCCAGTCGGCTGTTCCTTCCGTGGACAGGTTGATCTTATTTTCCTCATCAGACTCTTCACGGCTGCCCGAAAGACCACAACTCGGAGTTCCCGCCGCCGTCGGTGTGAAGGTCGCCGTAGAGGTCGCCGTCGGCGTATCTGTTGCCGTGTTGGTAGGCGTGTCTGTTGCTGTGTTAGTGGGCGTATCAGTCGCGGTATTGGTCGGCGTAAACGTCGCTGTCGGTGTAGAGGTTGCCGTTGCCGTCGCTCCGGAAACCGATGTCGTTACGGGCGGCCCTGGTACCGGCGTAATCCCGTCGCCTTCGATCGTGTAATTGTTGTTATTGACAGTACCGCCCTGCGCTGTGTTGACCGTGACCGTAAAGGACACGGATTGCGTGCCCGAATTGGCAACCAGAGTTCCGATGTTAAAAACTACACTGCCCGATACGAGCGTTCCGCCATTCGAAGCCGAAACGAATGTAGTTCCCGCAGGCAGCGGATCGCGGATCACGACATTCGTCGCGTTTGCGGTGCCGGTATTGGCGTAATTGATCGTATAAGTCAGATTTGCTCCCGACGCGACGGTTGAAGGAGCGCTTTTGGAAATAGTTAAACCCGGAGCAAGACCGGGCGGCAAAAAGCGAACGGCTCCTGCGCCTCGGTCCGGGTTCGCAACTCCGTTAATCGGCACGAGAGATGTCGTGGAAGTCGAACCAAAAGGTGCCTGGACAAACACTGCAAGATCACCGGCAGAGAGGCCATTACCGGTTAGGATCGCAATCTGGCTGTCGGCGCTGATGCCGACATCCTCGAATCCGGAAGTTCCGCCACCTGCTGGAAGTGGTAGGGTTTGAACCGTGGACGCGGGGCTAAACGGCGCCAGAATTGCGGCGGCATGACGAACAAAAGCGCTCACGACAATAGCCCTCGTGCCATCCGGAGCGATCATGATGCCGTCCATTCCGTTTCCGCTTGGTATGGTAAGGCTTGTTGACGTGGTTGCGGCGCTGAATGGTCCCTGAAAGATTCGGACAGTGTTGCCTGATAAAAGTGTGGACAGCAGTGTGTTGCCGTCAGGTGAAATTGCGAGCGCACCGGTTGAAGCGTTCCCGGCAACCGGAATTGTGAAAGCTATGGAAGTGTAGGGAGCGTCAAGCACCGAGATGCCGGTGCTGTGATATACAAAGGCCCTTCCGGCATTATTAAATACAATCGCTTGTGTCTGATAGGTGCCGATAATGCCCGGTAAGGTTACTGTCGTAATTGTAGCGCCCGCAACGAAAGGAGACTGAATGACACTCAATGTTGTGGTGTTGGCCATGGCCAGTGCAGCCGTTAGATTCGGAGCAACGGCAATTGATCCCATGCCGCTGTAACTTGGCAATGTATTAATGGTTGAAACCAACGATGCGGTCGATATTTGAACTACATGGACACGGCCATTGTTAAAATCGGAGATCAGAGCGCTATCGCTGCCAAAATAGGCGACCGCGTGCGGAGACGCATTCGCGGGCAGGCCTGGCACGAGATTTTGGATTCCAGGCGTATTTCCGTCGGGGAAAACTACGGCCCGATTGCTCGTTCCGGCAGCTCCCAGGATCGCCGGCTGCTGCGCCGACGCTGACGGCACCCAGAACGAAATAAGCGCAAATGTCAGTAAGGCCAGAACTACAAAGCTCCGTCTGATGTTGCCCTCGTTTGTTATAATATTACTTCTTAACTTCCTCATTTGTCTGTTCTCCTTAATTTAGTTATGTTTGCTGCTCAAAAGAGCAGCACTTACGAACGCAACAGGGTGCGGAGCAAAACGCCATGCAAAACAGGGCACAGCGCATCGCTATGCCTTAAAGTATTTACCAGATACTAATATTCTAACTTCAGTGAGAAAATTATATCAGACTTTGTTGTTTACTCAATGGGGATTTTGTGGAAAATTACGTTAAGAAATTCCTAAATTTGTGATGTCGGTAACGCTAATCCGGCAGGCACAAAACGGCCACTAAATACAAAAAAGCACAAGCAAATTTTCTCGCTTGTGCTTTTTATTAAGAAACAAAGTCGGCGAATTTTAGTTTCGGTAAATTCGCTTACTTTTATTTACTCAGTTTGATAGGTAACGGTCTTGCCGTCCGAGCTTTGGGTGATATTCCAAATGCCGTCTAATTCGTGGAAGACTGCAATGTCCGTTATACCGTCACCATCAAAGTCGAATGGGACAGGGACATAAGTCCGAGTGTCCGATTCTGTGTCGTCGGAAATCTGTATTGGCAGTCGGTTGCCACCGCCACCACTTCCTCCGCCGTGATGGCCGCCGCCGCCATGGCGTGGCGTAATAGGATTGAGCTGACCTCGGATTTCGCCGTCAGGATTGTTAGTAGTCGCAACTTGGAAATACCAAGAGCGGGCTCTAAGCTGGGCTACTTGGTCGGCGGTCACATCGAATGTCTGCGTGGAAAAGCTGTTTGGGTTTGTCGGAAGCGTCAGCGTGAAAATAACCGGGCCGTTCTCGCTGGTCGTTGCCGGGCCATTGATGGTTATGGCTGTTGCATCGGACGAAAGATTTCTGGCTCCGAGGCAGACACGTATTTGAGTTTCCGCGGAATTCACCGAAACAAATCCGTAACCCATACCGTTTGTCGTCACTGGCGGAACTTCGTTGGCACCGTTCAGGCGGGCGGCGAATGCGCGGGCCGGTAAAGGCGTGCCTGATGGCGAAGGCCACGGCGTGTGCGTCGAAGTAGGCGAGGGCGACGGCGGCGGGGCAAACGTGCCAGTCAGATAGGTAATAACGCCCGCGGTGGGCGCCGACCCGATTGTCAAAACGTCACCGGCTGCAACCGTAGGCACCGTGCCGCCGTTTGCCGTCGATAACATAAGAGTTCCGTTTCCGCCGTGATTACCGGGGCCGTTTGTGCGAAGCGTGATCGTTCCGATAGGCGAATCATTAAGCGACACCAAAAGCTGCGTTCCGTTCGGCAAATTCACATTCGAAACAGACACATTGAGCTTCCTCGTGGGTTCGGGCGTTCCTGTCGCTGCCACGTAGTAGCTGGCAGAACCGCGCGGCGTTGCTTCGCCGATCGGCTCACCCGTAAGGGATGCCACGAGCGTAGGTCTGGGACCGTGTGCCTCAACAGGTGTTGACGCAAGTTCGAAAACAAAAGGCAATGCAGCCCAAAAAGCTATTGCTGCACACATCAATAAAAGAAAGCGCGGCGCTCCGCCCTTCTTGCTTACAGAATTAATCTGAGACATCTATTTTTTCTCCTGAATTTAATTTAAAGCAAGCGTTCGGATATACAATCGGCCTTGTACAACTTGCGCGTAGTAAAACTTCTCCATCAAATGCCGAAGTAGTAGTGGGATAATAAACATATCCCAAAATCGTAAAAAATACAATCCGCCAACGATTGAATTACAGTGCAGTTTGCGGAGTGTTCTTTTTCTACAACTATCAGACGCGCGAACCGGCGGTTCGGTCTCAAGATTCTATCGTTTATTTTTAATCCCGAATTTAGCTGCAAAAGTAAAATCAACGTCCTAATCGGTCTTTATACGCCTAGAACAATACGAAAAGTTACGGAACTCAAAATTATTATTGCTTTTGTTATTTGATTTTGCGTAAATAGAATTAATCCTTAGCACACACCGGCTTGGTTTTTAATAGAGGTTTTCTTTCACTATGCAGGAATTTACAGACCAAATGCCCTCTGACATAGAGCGGTTTCCGATGGTTCCGATTCGCGACGTGGTTATCTTTCCTTTTACGAAGGTTGCGTTCAAGATCGGGCGGCCATCGTCGGTTGCTGCGCTTGAGCAGGCGATGAACGGCGGGCGGCAGATCTTTCTGGCGACTCAGCACGACGCGACCATCGACGAGCCGACGCCTGACCAGATTTACGTCATCGGAACGCTGGGACGAATTTTGCAGGCGCAGCGCCAGGACAACGGCCAGATAAAAGTCGTTGTCGAGGGGCGCGAACGCGGCCGCATGGTGCGTGTCGAACAGGATACCGATGGAATGTTTTACGCCCACGTCAGACGTGTGGCTTCGACTGACGAGTCGGGTTATCGCACTGACGGTTTTCTACAAAAGATTCACCAGCAGGTTGAGCAATTCCTGCGCGTTTCGCCGGATGCTTACACTGATGCTTTGCACGCGAGTTTGCGCGGCGTTTCGGCTGCGCAGATCGCCGATTCGATGTCGTCGCACCTGCGGATCGAAGTTCAGGAGAAACAAGCATTACTTGAAACTATCTCAGTCGCAGAGCGACTTCAGAAACTTGTTGACATTCTCGAGTCCGAGATCGAAAAACGCCAACTCGACCGCAACGTCCAATCGCGAACTAAGAAACAGATGGATAAGCATCAGCGTGAGTATTATCTCAACGAGCAGATTAAGGCCATCCATAAAGAGCTGGGACGCAAGGACGAAAAAGCCGAGCTTGAAGAGCTGAAGAAGAAAATCGCCGAAGCCGGGATGACCGAAGAAGCCACAGACAAGGCAATGCAGGAATTTGCCCGCCTCGAATCGATGCCGCCGATGTCCGCCGAAGGAACCGTCGCCCGCACATATCTCGACTGGCTGATAAATGTGCCGTGGCAAGCGAGGTCAGAGGAGATCGAAGACCTCGGCGAAGCAGAAAAGGCGCTCAACGAAGACCACTACGGTTTGGAAAAAATAAAAGAACGCATACTGGAATTTTTGGCGGTGCGTCAGCTTGTTAAAAATCCGAAAGGCACAATTCTTTGTTTTGCCGGAGCGCCGGGAGTTGGCAAGACTTCGCTAGGTAAGTCGATCGCGAGGGCTACTGGTAGAAAATTCGTCAGGCTCGCGCTTGGCGGTGTCCACGATGAGGCCGAAATTCGCGGCCATAGGCGAACATACATCGGCTCGATGCCGGGGCAGATCATACAGTTAATGAAACGCGCCGGGACGACGAACCCTGTGATGCTGCTTGATGAGGTCGATAAGCTAGGACGCGATTATCGAGGCGATCCAAGCGCGGCTCTGCTGGAAGTACTTGATCCCGAGCAAAACAATACATTTCGCGACCATTATCTCGATGTCGATTACGATCTGTCGCACGTTTTCTTTATCGCGACCGCGAATGTTCTGCACACGATTCCGCCTGCGCTTCAGGACAGGCTGGAGATACTAAATCTGTCGGGCTACACCGAGCGCGAAAAGACCGAGATCGCCAAGCAGCATCTCATCGACAAGCAGTGCGAAAACAGCGGCATTGATGCTGCGAGCGTCGTGTTCACCGACGAAGGCATTCTCGAAATTATCAGGCATTACACACGCGAGGCCGGAGTGAGAAACCTTGAGCGCGAAATCGGCTCTTGTTTGCGCAAGATTGCAAGAAAATTTGTCGGCACAGAAGATAAGACCGATTTTCGCGTTGTCATAGACGCCGAAAAAGTTCAGGAATTGCTTGGCACAATCCGTTTCCGCAAGCAGGACATCGCCCGCAAGAGCGAGATCGGCCTTGTCAACGGACTAGCTTGGACCGAAGTCGGCGGCGATGTATTACAAGTCGAAGCGACGCTGGTAAAAGGCAAAGGCGAAGTCACATTGACCGGAAAACTCGGCGAGGTGATGCAGGAATCGGCAAAAGCCGCGTTAACTTGTGTTCGCACGCGGGCTGAAGAATTAGGCATCGATCAAGCGATCTTTAAAGAGAAAGACCTCCACATCCATGTCCCCGAAGGCGCGATTCCAAAAGACGGCCCAAGCGCCGGGATCACGATGGCAACGGCGATGGTTTCCGCAATGGTTGGCAAAGCCGCTCGGCACGACGTGGCGATGACCGGCGAGATAACGCTTCGTGGCAAGATTCTTCCGATCGGCGGCGTCAAAGAAAAACTATTGGCCGCTCACCGCTTTGGTTTGAGAACTTTAATTCTCTCAAAAGAAAACGAAAAAGACCTCGTCGATATTCCCGACGAAGTGCGCGACGATCTCACGATCCATCTTGTCGATACAATTGACGAGGTGCTCAATTTTGCGCTCGAAACCAAGATCACTGCAGAGAATATTGAAGCTCCGCAGATTTGGGGATCCGAACCACTGACAACTGATATTTCCGCGACGATAGAATAAGCGATGCGAAGATTCTAATTAAAGGCTGCAAACCAAACGGAAGCCGAGGTAATCTTTAGCGTCCGTTTTTTTCATGTTATTCCGGTAGGTGAGCATGAATTCGGGTTTTTTGAATAGATCCTTCTCATGTGTGGTCTGCGCCTTGAAATTAAGCCCCCTGATTACGAGAGTCTCTGCCTCGCTTTGGAGCTTAAAGGGCGAGTCTTTATATGTTCCATACACGTCCGAAGTCCATTCGGTTACATTTCCCAGCATATCCTTTACTCCCGACAGCGTTTCATCGTTCGAAGTTCCAACAGGGGCGGCACTTCCGCCAAGGATTGCTGCATCGCGCCGCCAATCTGTTCCCCAGGGATAAGACGTGGCCTGCGCGCCGTTCCGGGCCGCATACTCCCATTCCGCTTCAGTCGGCAGCCTGCACGTCTTTTTTTCGTTAAACGTGATCCAGAAAGCATAGGTCACCGCATCATCGTACGTGACGTTCGTCACCGGATGACTCTCTTTTCCAGCAGGCGGATTTTGGCCGTCCCAACCTCCGGGCGGCTTGCGATCCTTGTTTTCCTTTAAAAATTCGGCATACTGCGCGTTAGTAGTTTCATACTTATCGATACGAAAAGATTTGACTTCAACAGAATTTGCCGGAAACTGATCGAACCAAGCTGAAGTCGACTTGCGGTCGGGAACATCGTCACGTCCCATCTTAAATGTTCCGCCTTCGATGCGGATACGCTCGATCTGCGGCCCGGCTGGTGGCGGTTTTTCTGTATTAGTGTTGACGACGGCCTGATTTGTCGCAACACGTGACGGGCGGAGGTACAGGTAAGTTCCAATTCCTGCTCCGGCTAAAACAACTATTGCAACAATGCCGGCAGCAACGGCACCGATCACTTTACGATTTGAGAACTGGCCTGTTTTTACCAACATCGACGGCATTTGCCTTGATGTTGCGTCGGGGTTTAGCGGGTTGAGGCTTATCGAAGATTGGCCGGTTGTCGAAGGCAGAGGTCCTTGACTTCCGGAAGGTAGCGGGCCGTGACTTCCGGTAGTAATGTGCTGCTGCATCTCGTGCATCTGCTGCTGCACTTTAATGATCTCCTGAGACAAGCGCTGGGCTTCTTCTTCGGCATGGACGCGGGCGGCCTCGGCACTTTCTCGCTTTTTCGCCTCTTGTTCGATCAGCAGTTTTGCTTCGTCAAGCCGTTGCTTGGCTGCGGACGCTTCCTTTTCAAATTTCCCGGATTGTTCTTCTATAAATTTCTTGGCACTGGCCTCGACCATTTTGCGACGCTCGGCCTCGCTCGCGGCGACGGCCTGCAGTTCGCTTTCGATCTTTTTTTGCTTTGCCTCGGCGTCGGCGCGAAACTGTGCTTCGCGTGCGGCCTCGTTCTTTGCGTCTTCATATTGCTTTCTTGATTCTGCGACCTGTTTGGCCAGACGCTGGGCTTCAACCTCGGCCTCGCGCCTAACACCTTCGTGGAGCTCTCTTTTTTGAGCTTCTTCCTGCCGCTGCTTTCGCTCGAGCTCGGCCAACTGCTGGGACTCAAGCGCCGCCTTCGCAAGATGATTTGCCCGTTCCTCGGCGTCGCGCCGGGCCTTGACTTCTTTGGCGAGCCTTTCGGCCTCCGCTTCCTGCTTAGTCTGGTCTTTTGCGGCCAGCCGCTGCATCTCGGCCTCTACCTGGCGACGCACGTCGGCTTCGATCTGCTGTTTTGCCTGAAGTGCCTTGTTTTGGGCTTCTTCGGCCAGTCGTTGTGCTTCGGCAAGCTCTTGTACCAGCAGGTCGGCGTTGATCGCCTCGGTTTTCGCAGTCTCGATCCGGTCCTGAGCTTCCAGAAAATCCTGAGCCAGTTTTGGGTCGCCTATGCTTTCGGGTTTCTGTTTGGAATCGAAAAAGGAATAAAATCTTTCTTTCTCGGAATCGGAAAGCGCCGGAATATCCTCTGATGGTTTAGGAATAGGTGCCGATCCCGGCATGCGGTCTGTTACCTCACCCGGCAAAGGCTTCTTTCCTGGTTGGCCAACTGCACTGCCCAACGCAGCCAGCAGTTGTTCCATCGACTCGAAACGATGCGCCGGATCCTTTTGCATCCCTTTTTGCAATATTGCTTCGACCGGCGGAGAAATGTTGATGCCAAGAGAAGCGGCCGTCGGCAGAGCGCCGGACAAATGCTGGTACATCATTGCCGGCATCGAATCTGCCTGAAAAGGCAGCCGTCCGGTCAACATCTGGAAAAGCATTGCGGAGAGCGCGTAAATGTCGGTCCTATGATCTACGCCGTCGCCGGTCCACTGCTCAGGCGACATATAAGGCGGCGAGCCGACTATGTTCATCGTCTTTGCCTGAACGAGCGACGGATACGACGTTCCCGATTTAATTTTTGCGAGGCCAAAATCCAAAACCTTGATCGCCTTTACAAGCGGCAGGTTCTTTTGAACCATTACATTTTCCGGCTTGAGGTCGCGATGCACGATGCCTTTGCGATGGGCTTCGGCGACGGCCTGTGCGATTGGGATAAATATCTCGAGCGCATTTTTTAGATCGATCGGCTTGTCTGCTTTCAGATATGCGGAAAGCGGATTGCCGTCGATAAATTCCATTACCAGAAACGGCATGTCGTCGTTCTCGATGCCGAAATCGGTAACACGTATGACATTAGGATGGTCGATCGACGCCGCGAGCACGGCTTCCTGGTTGAAACGGACGAGCAGATTTGCGTCATTGGTGACGAGGCTGGGGAGAATGATCTTTACCGCGTGAAACGATTTGAGAAATTTATGCTTTGCGCGGAAAACGATGCCCATTCCGCCCTGGCCGAGCCGACTTTCGAGAATATATCGTCCGCTGATCGTAGTGCCGCCCTCGATCGTCGGTACGGGCTTACTGTTGTCATTCGGGCACAGTTCGACGTTGTCGTCGTAACAATGCCGGCATTTCGGACATTCCTTCATGGCCTTGGTCTATACACTACGGCAAAAACCAGAATCTATATTCGAGTAGCAACGTAGTTTGGATGCTGTTTTACACAGGCGTTGCCTCGCACACAAGACCTCAAGTTTAGCGCGTAAAATATTGTGATTCAAATTTTTATTTCGGACACGCAGGCGTGCAGACCCGAAAACTTTTGACCTCGAAATTGGACTTCGGGGAACCGGCGATGCCAACGGCACCCTTCTTAAACGTCTTACGATCGTCGGGGAACCGCCCGAGCGGATATACCTTGGCCGTGTTGACATCCTCGATCCAGGCGGCGAACCCCCCTTTTTCTTCACTTTTTATGCGAACTTCGAATCCGTCGTCCGAGGAGAGAGTTTTTGCGAAACCATCAGTCAAAGCTGGGGGAAGAGCACGGCGTTGGCCGTTCTCGACTACATAACCCACTGCATTGTTGGGAGTTTCGCCACGCTCGCCTGAAATCTGAAGCAGGTAATAGTTCTGTGGATCCTCATATCGAAGCACGAATCCAACCGTTGCATTGTCTTTTAGCTTGACATTTGCCACCATCTCAAAATTGGTATAGCTCAAAAACCGCGAGTCCCGAGGAATGGCGATGCCGTCGAGATTCTTGACCTTCATTCTCCGATCCTCAAGACGCCACGTCGAAGGCATGTTCCAGTCAGAGGCAATCCAGTTGGTCGAAAATTCCTCGACGCTTACTTTCTTCTCAACTGTAAGATTATAGGCCAGAACCTCCGAGTCGTCGTCATCATCATCAGTCATTTTGGTGAGATCGATGCCGCGAAGAGTTTTATTGTATTCCGCATCGTCCGGCCTAATGTCGATATCGTAGTATTTTTTTTGCAGATTGGAGATCTCGGCGTCGCCATTCTCCTGGATTTTAGCCACGCAATATTGGCCGAGCTGCTCTGAGAGAATATTTCCCTGTGGATCGAACCCGCGAAAGATCGCCGGAGCGAATTGAATCTCGCCTCCGCCCTTAATACCTGTCGCGATTTTGACCTTATAGGCTTTAGGAGCCAGGAATCTCGCTAGTCCCTGCTGAGGAAGGATCTTAATTTTCTCGTCTTTAGCAAACTCAAAGCCGTCCTTAGAAGCTCCCAACAAGTAGTCGCCGCTTGCAAGGTCCCCGAAAAGAGCGACGCCATCGGTCGCGGAAATTGTCTTGGTGTATAACTTTCGGGCACTTGGTGCGGACTTTAGCACAACTGTTGCTCCCAACTCTGTAGTCACACTGAGATAAGACACCTTCACCTTTTTCTCGACAACGATCGGCTTTGCTGCCGGCGCCCGGCGGACGACCGGACGCGGCCCCGCCGGACGAGCCGTCTTCACAGGGACGAGCAAATTGCGTTTGTCCTGTGAGTACGCGTCCATCGCAGAAACCAGGGCAGCAGTGCCAATTGCCGCCGTGAAAAGAATTTTGCACAACCTAATCATATATCTCTGCCTCGTGAACCTAATTTGGAAAACGTCATCCGAACACAAATATATTATTTTGCACTTATCGATTCAAGTAAAAAACGACCGAAAAAAATTAAGTTCCGCAAAGACCGATAATGCACGGCCTCTGCGGAACTTGGGGTTAAGTCTATTTCAAATGCGGCTAGAAATTCAACTTCAAGCCGAACTGAAACCGTCTGGCCGGCGTTAGGGTGTCAGTCGCCTGTCCAAAGCTTGGCGACTCCAAGAACCGGACCGGAACGCCAAAGTTTGCACGGTTGATAAAGTTAAAAACATCCATGCGAAACTGCACACTCCGATCTTCGCCGATACCAAACAGTTTGCTAAACGACGCATCCAGTTCGATCACCCGACCCGCGCGAAAACTATTCCGCTGAACCGCTCCGTCCTGACCGAACGCAGCCAACATTGATTCACATTGAACTCTGTTGCAAGTCAATGTGAGGCGCTCACGAGGATTACCGTTATTTACTGTTATGAACTGCGTGTTATTGAGTCGGTCGGTAAGGTTTCCGTCGAGATTTACGTCATAGACTGAATTCACCGTGAAAGGCTGTCCGCCGCGAATCTTGCCCTGACTGGACATCTGCCATCCCCCAAACAAAGCCCGAGCTACGCTGTTGTAATTCTTTAGCAGCGGCAAATCGTAAAGGAAACTGTATGTTACGCGATGCCGAATGTCGTAGTTGGCAGGAGCAAATTCGCCCGATTGGAACGCACTGTTTTGGGGCAACGCCGACGCACCTGCAAGGTCGAAAACATCCGAAACATCATCAATCGCCTTGCCGTAGACGTAATTCACTTGATACTGCAATTGGCTGTTCAAAAGCCGCCCCCGTAATCCCGCCTGCAGAGAATCGTATCTCGATTTGCCGGTCGTTTCGAACCGGTTAATGGAGCCAATCAACGGGGAAGGCCTGCCGGCAAACAAATTGCTGCCGGGATTACTCGTTGGATCAAGAGTCAAGACACTAGTGAATGGAATATTATTAATTGGGTTTAGATCAGTGCGCCTGACGACCGTAAGGTAATTGCTGCCCAAGTTAGGATTTGAAAATCTTAGCAGGTCAACTCCTTGAGTGCCGACAAAAGCTACCTTAAGAAAATTATCCTTGAAAAGCAGTCCTTCGAGTTCGACCGAGTACTGGCTGGAAAACGGGATATCCAGATTTCTTCTTGGGAGTGTAGCTCCGATCGGAGATCCCGCAACACGCACGCAGGTACCACTGGAACAATTGAAATTGAAGTTTGGAAATCCAGGAAATGCACTCAGAGCATTGAGCAACGCTATTTGATTAACGTTCAGCGCGTTAAGCGTATTTTGCTGCACGATAGGATTGCCGCCTAAGGATCCGTTTACCGGATTTAAGAGTTCATTTTGACGAATTACCGCGTTTGGACTACCGCACGAAACTGCAATAAAGTTAGCATCAAAACATGTTACCAATCCACCGCCAAGATTGAGTGTTGTGAATGTAGGGAATACATTTCGGGATTGGCCGACAACGGCCCCTACTATCTGGTCGTAGAAGATTCCAAACCCGCCACGGAGAACCAAAGAGGGCGTTATCTCTGCCGCAATTCCCACGCGAGGAGCAAAATTATTTCGATCTTCTTCGTAGATCTTCCTTCGCCCCTCGATGAAAGTGCTCAACTGTGAGACCGAAGATGGAAGCGCCTGAGAAAATGTGCTCTCAATTTTGCTGTTTTTTTCTTTAGGTGTTGTATTTAATTCATACCGTAGCCCGAAGGAAAGCAGTACTTTTCGGGAAATACGCCATTCATCCTGTGCGAAAAAGTTGAGCTGATTATAACTCAGGTCGATCGATGCATTATTTCCGGGCAAAATCAGTGACTGAAAGAAACCGCTAGCTCCTCCGACGGACGCCAAGTCCGTTGGAGAGCAAAATCTACCCGCTCCGCATGAATTCTGCGGCGTGAAAAGAGTTGGATTGCTATTGCAATTTATTCCAGACGTGCCGTCACAAAGATCAAATCCGTCAGGTGATCCATTAAATGTAACTAACGGACGCGAATTTCGCGGCAGATTGCTAGCCAAAAAAACGCGGCGTAGGTCCGCTCCAAACGTAAGTCCATGATTTCCGCTTTGCCGACGCAGGTTATCAGCGATCTGATAAGTGTTATTAGTACGGCGTTGAGGAAAATTAAATACATCAACACCGACAGGGCTAAAACCAGCTACGTTTAACTGACCTATTAGTCCCAACACAGTGTCTTCCGTAGTCTGATCGGTCACATAATCAACACGCGGTGGAGCACTACAATTCGCCGGCGTACAGCCAAAGGGAAGTGTGGAATTTAGAAGGGTTGGCGCATTCAATAGAAACATACCATCCGAAGGATTTGAAAAACTTCTACTTATTGGGTCGAGAAATGTCTGATCTCTCAATTCGTCAAATCTCAGACGTGTTCGGCCCCACGAGACACGAAGTTCATTAGAAGTACTGCCATTAATTCCACCCGTAAGATAAGCAGAAAAATTATCCGTTCTAACGACAGGCCGGATAGCAGAAAAAAGAGCTCCTCCCACGTCAGTCAGGTCACGACTGTCGTTTGTATAATTGTATCTCGCAGTCAGAACCTGCTGGTTGCCGTTGATGTTGAAAAGATTCCAGTCAATCTTGCCTGAAAATATACGTCCCAGTGCGTCGGTGGATGATTCCTGTGTATATGTATTTCGGCCGTATATTCCGTTCGGATCGTTTGGAAACGGAAACAAACTAAACACTGCATCGCCTGATATGCTGGTAGGAAAACCCGGAATACAATCACTGCCGGAAAAACACTGCTGCAAACCGGAAGCTCCGCTGCGGACAAATCCTCTTTGTTCAACAGTAGGAACTGCAAAATGCCGTTCTTGAGTGCCCTCTAGTCGTTGATATTCGCCTGATAAAAAGAAGAAAACTTTTTCTTTAACAAGCCTGCCGCCAAAGGCAAAGCCACCTTGGAGAAGATCTAACTTATCCTCGGAGCCCGCAAAATTTGTGACTCGTGCTCGAACATCGTCAATAAAAACCGGAACGAGCGCGCCGCTGGCCCTTTGTCCGTTCAGATCGAAAGTCGTGTTGCCTCTGTCGTTGTCAAAAAAGTTGCTGGAATTTAATTTATCCGAATTGTACAGGCCATAAATAGTTCCGTGTAAGCCGTTACCGCCTGATCTGGATAGGGCATTAACCTGTGCGCCGAGGTTACGGCCGAATTCGGCGGGGGCGAGAAGAGTTATGATTTGGTATTCCTGTATCGATTCAATAGGCTGCGGAACGAGCGAGAAGAAGCCTTGTCGGCGGACGCCGATGTCTTCGTCGTTGTTATCTGAGCCGTCAACCGTAAAATTGTTTGCGCGTGACCGCAGGCCGTTGACTGCAAACTGGCCGGATGTTCCCACGCCTGGGCCCTGGCCTGGCCCTGAGGTATTCCCAACGGATTGTGGAGGAGGATTCACACCAGGGATTAGAAATGCCAGTTCGTCAAATGTCCTCGTCAGCGTTGTGCTGCCAAGCGGCAGACTATTCACTGAACGACGGTCGAATATGCCGCCGCGTCGTGGGTTTAAGTCAAAGTTTGCCCTTTCTCTGTCTTGCCTGTCGGGCAAAACTGCTACGGTTGGAGCGGGCATCGGAGAAGGGTCGCCCGAAACAACAGGCAACGGAACAGTTGCCGTTTTTATCGGTTCGAGATAAAACGGAACAGGCTCGACACGATAGCTGCCCATCGAATACAACGTTTGCGTCTTTTTAACCGTCGTATAGCCTGAAGCTGAGACCTCGATATCGTAGTCGCCTGTATTAAGAGAACCTTTTCCAAAAGTTCCGTCTTCCATCGTTATCAAAGTACTTTTCGTGTCAAAGCTAAGGCTGCGCAAAACAATGGTGGCACCAGAAATGGGAAGTCCGGTGCTGCTGTCTCTGACGACTCCTTCAAATCTGCCGCTCGTGTTTCCCTGAGCAAGCAGCCCGGGGCCGTAAGAGGCCGAGGCCGCAAGCACAAAGACGATTGCGGCAGTCAGGCGCATCAATCGGGCAATGCGGTTTATTCCAAGGAAATATCGTGAAGAATGTAATTCGTGTTCGAAAAGCATGTGAGATCCTCCTAAAAGTTCGTCAAAGATAAAATGCCGCACCGCGGCAGAAAACGCAGTATTATCCAATCGCAAAGTTAAATTCGCTTTGCAAAAAAAACACGACGAGGCTGTTAATTACTCAACCGGCTCAACGTTCTCATCGGACGGAGTCCTGTTAGGGCTCGGACTGGGAGACGTCCTGCCCCTGTTCCCTCCCTTAGGAGGCGGAGTCGCCCCGGGGACGGGCGCAACGACAGTGCTCGTTGTCGGGACGGTGGAACTAAATGCGTTCCCGATGTTGAATAGAAAGACAACGAGAAGCGTGATAAACGCCAATTTTCCGAGCGTAATGAGCCGGAAAGCGTGTCGAGATTTATTGTGCGAAAGCATATAGTTGTATTCTCCTAAAGGTGTTGTGAAAATTTAGCTGCAAAAACCAAGCAATGCCGGGCGTCCGTGTTCCATCGGGCACACGCCGCCTGGGACAAAAGTGAAACCGTCTTTTGCCGCGATCTTTCCGCAAGGTAAAACTAGAAAGGCAATGCGGCGAATGTTCGGAAACCGCGACTTTCAAATTTACTGCTGGATGTTCCAAAAGGAACATCTCTCCGATCAATAAAACTGAGGGTATTACAATATAATGCAGTGGTAGTCTAATCAATAACCAGGATTTTGTCAAGCGCAAATGAAAATCATTTCTGCTGAATTTATTAAAAGCTCGTTTAACAAGCTTCATTGGCCGACCGACGGCCTTGCCGAGATCGCTTTTTTGGGGCGCTCGAATGTAGGGAAATCGTCGCTTATTAACTCTTTATTACTAAGGAAGAGTTTGGCAAGAACCTCAAACACACCGGGCCGCACGCAGAGCATCAACTTTTTTTTAATAAACGAACAGTTTTATTTTGCTGATTTGCCTGGTTACGGCTACGCGCGGGTTTCAAAGGAAATGCGGCTCGATTGGCGGAAAATGGCTGAGGAATATTTAGCTGACCGCGATGAATTAAAACTCTGCATCCAATTGATCGACGCCCGACACGGAGCCACGCCGCTGGATGTGCAACTCAACGAATGGCTTGAACATCACGGCAAGCCGCATCTGATCGTCGCAACCAAATCCGACAAGCTTTCGAATAACGAGCTTCGGAAATCGATGGCCTCGGTCGAAAAGCAGCTAACTGGCACAAAAGTTCTGGCCTATTCCGCCCAATCCGGCCGCGGCCGCGAAGAGCTTTTGGCGGAGATAAATGCGGCGATAAAAAATTCTTGATTTCTGCTTGCTTTTTGCTATCCGATATTGTAATAATTAATTTTCCCGTTAAATCAGGGTTTTGCGAAGAGCTTTTTGCGGCTTAATTCACTGGCATACTACATTAATTCCATACGATTTTCTCCGCCCCTTAAGTTTTATTCTCGTTAGTTTTGCACCGAAGCGCGAGAAAATCTAGTAACAATCACGAACATTGAACACATAGCTTTTCGAGCTTTGGTTTTATTTAACTAAAATGGCAACCACAAAAACTACACAAACCCGCAAGTCGCGAGATGTGAAAGACGCGGACGAGGCGGAAGAATCTATGGCAGAACTTACCGATTCGGAATCGTCAAACGGCGAGATGCCTGAAGCGCCCGAGAAAAAAGCCGCGCCTGTCGACGGCAGAGGCGACGATACAAGCCTCAATCTTGCCGGCCTCAAGGATATGTCGATCAGCGAGCTAACACATATCGGCAAAGAAATGGGAATCGAGGGAGCGACCGGGCTCAGGAAGCAGGAGCTTATCTTTAAGCTGCTCGCCGCTCAGACCGAAAAAAGCGGCCTCATCTTTTCCGAAGGCGTTCTCGAAACTCTGCCCGACGGATTTGGCTTCCTGCGTGCACCCGAATACAACTATCTGCCGGGGCCCGACGATATTTATGTAAGCCCTTCGCAGATACGCAAATTCGACCTGCGCACGGGCGACACCGTTTCGGGGCAAATTCGTCCGCCGAAGGAAGGCGAGCGCTATTTCGCTCTTATTAAAGTCGAAGCGATCAACTTTGAGGCGCCCGAGCAATCGCGTGAGAAAATATTTTTCGACAACCTGACGCCCCTCTATCCTGACGAACAGTTGAGCATGGAGATCGATACCGACCCGGAAAAGATCTCGGCCCGCGTCATCGATCTCGTTACGCCGATCGGTAAAGGCCAGCGCGCTTTGATCGTCGCTCCGCCGCGAACCGGTAAGACGATGCTTTTGCAAACGATCGCAAATTCCGTGACGGAAAATCATCCGGAAGTTACGCTCATCGTTTTGCTTATCGACGAACGCCCGGAAGAGGTCACCGACATGCAGCGTTCGGTCAGAGGCGAAGTCATCAGTTCGACCTTTGACGAGCCGCCCACACGTCACGTCCAAGTCGCGGATATGGTGATCGAAAAAGCAAAACGGCTGGTCGAGCACAAACGCGACGTCGTTATCCTGCTCGATTCGATCACGCGTCTTGCACGCGCGCACAATGCCGTTGTGCCGCCGTCGGGCAAGATCCTTTCGGGAGGTATCGATTCCAACGCCTTGCAGCGTCCGAAACGATTCTTTGGCGCAGCCCGCAACATTGAAGAAGGCGGCTCGCTGACGATCATCGCTACTGCTTTGATCGACACCGGCTCGCGAATGGACGATGTTATTTTCGAAGAGTTCAAAGGAACAGGTAACTCGGAAATTCACCTCGACCGCAAGCTGTCCGACAAGCGTCTGTTCCCGGCGATCGACCTGCAGCGTTCCGGCACCCGAAAAGAGGAATTACTTATTGATAAGGAAAACCTCAATCGCATCTGGGTCATGCGCCGCGTTCTAAATCCGCTGTCGCCCGTCGAGCAAATGGAAGTCGTCCTCGAACGCCTGTCCAAGACCAAGACGAATGCCGAATTTTTGGCGTCGATGCAAACTTAGATTTAGTAAATCGTGAATCGTAAATCGTGAATAGTGGAAAGCCGTTTGATGTTTTCTGCTATTCACGATTTACTATTTACGATTCACATTTATTATGCGCGTTGCCGTAATTTCTGCCGAGGCAGTTCCATACTCAAAGACAGGCGGGCTGGGCGACGTTGCCGGCGCTCTGCCGAAGGCGTTGAAGCAGATCGGCATTGATTCGCTGCTCATTACTCCGTGCTACTGGCAAACGAAAGGCGAATATCTCTGGCAAACGGCGATTGACGATCTATGGCTTAACTGGCGCGGTCGGCCCTATCACGCGCGAGCTTTTTATAGCGAGGCGAATGGCTCGCCGACTTTTTTGATAGACGCGCCTTCGTTGTTCCATCGGGATTCGATTTACGGATATACGGAAGATTACGAGCGGTTCGCTTTTTTTAATCACGCCGCTCTCGCGTTGTTACAGCGAATCGGAAGGGCACCCGACATCGTTCATTTAAACGATTGGCATTGCGGTTTTGCTGCGGTCGAACTCGCATCTCGACGGCGTCGCGAACCATATTGGCACCGAACTCGAACCGTGTTCTCGATCCACAACATGGCCTATCAAGGTGGATTCGGACTGGGCGAATTACCGACTTTAGGTTTTACTTCAAGTTACGCTAAAAATGCCTTTAGTTTCAATGGTTACGCCTCAGCAATGAAGGCTGGACTTGAAGCTTCTGATACGCTTTCGGCTGTCTCGAAACGTTATTCATACGAGATTCAAACGCCTGAAAACGGGTATGCTTTAGACTGGTTAACTCGTCAACGAGCGAATCGCCTGATAGGCATCACAAATGGCGTCGATTACGAAGTTTGGAATCCGGAAACCGATCCAGAGCTGCCCGCGCATTTTTCGATAAACGATCTCGCAGGCAAACAAGAGTGCAAGCGCGCTTTGCTCGAACAGTTTCAGTTGCCGGTTGAGCTTGATCGTCCAATCTTTGCCAGCGTAACTCGTCTCACGGCTCAAAAAGGCGTTGAGTTGATACGACAAGGCGCTGGCGATATTCTGGCTGCCGGTGCATTTTTTATCGCGCTAGGCTCGGGCGAGAGCGATTCGGAACAGTTTCTCCAAGCCTTACGTAATTACGCCCCATCGCGTGTCGGTGTCTATATCGGTTACAATGAAAGCTTGGCACACTTGATCGAAGCCGGTGCGGACATGTTCCTCATGCCGTCGAAGTTCGAGCCATGCGGTCTTAACCAAATGTATTCGTTAAGATATGGCACCGTGCCGATCGTTCGCGCGGTCGGCGGTTTGGACGACACTGTACAGAATTTTGACGCAGTGAGCGGCACTGGAAACGGTTTCAAATTCGGCCCATATCGTGCGGACAAGCTGCTCGAAAAAATCTACGAAGCGCGATTTGCTTACGAAGACAAAGAGACATGGACAAAGATCCAACGAAACGGAATGTCAGTTGATAATTCCTGGGAAAATGCAGCGAGAAACTATGTCGAGCTTTACAGATGGACACTCAATAATTGAGAATTGACAATGGATAATGGACAATCAAAAGAAAATCCGCTTAAGGACAAGTCCTATCAATTTGCCTTACGAATAGTAAACGCTTATAAGCACGTCGTCTCTGAAAAGAAGGAATATGTTTTATCAAAGCAGCTACTTCGATCAGGCACGTCAATTGGCGCAAACATTGCAGAAGCAAATCAAGCCCAGTCTCGTCCAGATTTTATCAGCAAACTCTCAATCGCGCTAAAGGAAGCAGTAGAAACCGAGTACTGGTTGAATCTGCTCAAAGATTCTGAGTATTTAAGCGAGTTACAAACACAGTCCTTGTTGTCTGATTGCAGGGAAATCATCAGGATACTGACGTCCGCAATAAAAACATCAAGAAAACAATGACCTTCCAACAACTGTCCATTATCAATTGTCAATTATCAATTATTCGCGAGCTATGATCATAGTAATAATCGGCGCTCAATGGGGCGATGAGGGAAAAGGTAAAGTTGTCGATCTGCTTGCGGATCGGTTTGATATTGTGTCGCGTTATCAAGGCGGGCATAATGCAGGGCATAGTGTTTATGTAGGTGATAAAGCCTTCGTTTTGAGGCTTTTGCCGTCGGGTATCATTCACGAAGACAAAACCTGCGTACTCGGCAATGGAATGGTTATCGACCCGAAAGCTTTCTTTGAAGAGGTCGATCAGATACAGGAAAAGGGAATTTCGGTTACGCCGGAACGTCTCAAAGTTTCGAGCCGCGCTCATTTGATAATGCCATATCACCGTGCGCTCGATCATACGTCGGAAGAGCGGTTGGGCAATGAAAAGATCGGCACGACATTGCGCGGTATCGGTCCTGCGTACGAGGACAAAGCCGGCCGTCGGGGAATTCGAGTTGCAGATGCAATGTCGCCGGAGCTGCTCAAGCTTCGCATCGAACGCAATCTTGAAGAAGCGAATCGCATCATTGTTCTCTTCGGCCAGCAGCCGCTACGTGCAGATGAAATACTCGAAGAAATTTCACCCCTTGTCGAGCGTCTGCGGCCATACGTTTGCGAAACATCACATTTTCTTGCCGAAGCCCGAAAGTCAAAGAAAAAAATTCTGCTGGAAGGAGCGCAGGCCACGTTGCTCGATGTCGATCACGGCACATATCCTTATGTGACATCTTCGAATCCGACAGCCGGCGGCGCATCGGTTGGTGCAGGCATTCCGCCGCACCATATCACCGGCGTTCTCGGCATCGTTCGCACATATGCGACGCGTGTCGGCGAAGGCCCTTTTCCGACCGAGATGATCGATGCTGAAGAAGCCACTGCAGATTTAATCCGCCAACGCGGCAACGAATACGGCTCGGTAACAAAACGCCCGCGTCGCTGCGGATGGTTCGATGCTGTGGCGACACGTTACGCGGCTGAGTTGAATGGCTTTGATTCGGTAGCTCTTACAAAACTTGACGTGCTCGATGCTCTGGAAGAAATAAAAATCTGCATCGGTTATGAGATCAACGGCGAACGTATCGAAACCTTCCCGGCAGTTTCCAGTGAACTTCGGCTTATCAAACCGATCTACGAAACTTTACCCGGCTGGATGAGCGATACCGTGGGCACAACAGAATTCGACAAGCTGCCCGAAAAAGCTCGAGCATACGTCGAGTTTCTTTCTTCACGCATCGGCGTCGAAATCGGACTGATCTCGACCGGCCCCGAACGCGACCAGACGATCATTCTCAAAAATTCTGTCATGGAAGGATGGTTCAACTAATGGAAAATCGAGAATTGAGAATGGAAAATTTAAGAAGTAATGTGTGCTTTCCATTAGAAAGGTTTGGCATTCTCCATTTTCCATTGTAGAATTTTCAATTCGGCTGGCTTTGCCAGCCGCTAGTGGTCCGATAGCTCAGTCGGTAGAGCAAGTGGCTTTTAACCACTGGGTCGCAGGTTCGAGTCCTGCTCGGATCACCAATTTTTTCGATAAGTTAGGAGTCCGGTTTTGGCGCCTCGCGGGTCTAATGCTCACCACCGAGGCCATGATCGCAGACGCCCCGGACGACAAGTCCGACGGCGGCATGGGCGGCATGGGCGGCATGGGAATGTAGTTTCTCATAGCAACCACTCCCGCTTGCTACGAACTGTGGTTAAGTTCGCATGTAAACAGAAAGGCTTCGTCTAGCTATAGGCGAAGCCTTTTATCATTGAGAAAACAAAAAGAACCTTCTATTCGAAAAAACGTTCCCATGACGACCCGCTCGGGCTTTTTATTAAACTAAAAAAAAGTTTCTAAGTAGGCAAGATTTAGTTTAAGATTTCATAAACTAAATTTTTCGCGAATGAATAAGGCAAATGAATTTTTCAACTCATATTTCTGAGCTGGAGCCGCCGATTCCGGATCCTCAACCTTTGATCGAAAAAGCGCTTGCCATCTACGATGAGGTTATCAAGGTAAACGCGGCAAGGTTATTTTTGTCGTGGGAGAACTTGCTAGCGGGAAATCTTCAGTGATGCGTTCGTTGGATAAATCTTTTTCCGAACTTAAGCCTGGACCACATGTAATCGCAGGAAGTTTCTATCACGGTAATTATCAACCGTTTATTGCCGAGGTGAATGTTAATGTAATTCAAGGCATTGGGACGATCGGGAATTTGGCCGCGTTTTGCTGCTTTTGCAGACTTTGCGGGACAACTTTTGCAAACAGGTGCTTCTCATATTCAGTTTGTAAAAGACCATTCGACGCGGCCAACCAAAATGCCCGAAACGCCATATTGGTTGCTCGAGCTAATCCGCGAATCAGCAAAGAAAAGGCCACTTGTTTGCATAATTGACGACTTTGACGAAACCCAAGAAGGTTTCGGTTGGAACAATTTTCTGCTCAGTTTCGCAGAAGAGATCACAGTCTCTTCGCCCGTACTCTTTATCGTTTCGGTAACAGGCAAAGCCGAAGTAGGAGAACATCAGGACAATGAAACGAACCTAGAATTCGTCACACGCGAATTGGTAAATCGCGGCTTTGCTGAATGGTGGCATCTCGAGCCACTAACACCGGATGAAATCGCGGCTTGGATTCCCAGAAAATGTGGATTCGGCATCATCGGGCAACTTCATGGCGTTACGGGTGGGCATCCGCGTTGGGTTCAAACCCTCTGGCGGGAATGGCGAGTAAGTGGTGCGGTCTATTACGAAGAAAAAACAAACCGCTGGGACTGGTCGGCCGAAAAAACCCCCACCCTGAATCTCTTCAAAAGCGTTTTAGAAGACCTTCTGAAAGTGCTCCTGGAAACCAATGAGCCACGTCCACGTGCCGAAGCCAAAGAGATTCTTGGTTTTGCCGCGCTCGAGGGCCGAATTTTCACAGCGGAAGCTTTGTCATTGGCCTTGAACCGCAAAACGGATGACATCGTAGATTATCTCGACGATTATTTTGTCCAAACGGATCAAAGGCCCGACGGCATCCTGAGCGAAGTCGGATTCGTTGATGTCGAAATCGCGCCTGCCTTATTTCGAAAAGTCTTTCGCTACGCCTTTCTCTCCGATTGGCACTGGCAAGTTTTGGACCGTTTTGCTTTTACCGAAGAGGAAAAGCACAAAAACAGTCGTGAAATGATACAGGCATTGCGAATAGCCTACGAAAATGACGAGAGGTTGGCGGCACGTTCGTTAACGCGGCTCTGTAAAATCATAGGCGACAAAACAAACGCCAAACATTATCAAACCATCGGCGATTACTCGATGCGCCGTGAAACGATGCGCGAATACGCTTTAGCCTTATTGAACAGTGACATCGCCAATATGGACAAATTCCAGTGTCGTCAAATCGCCGAGTTTTTATTGAATGCCGGAAAGATAATGTTAGATGTCTACCCGCATTTAGAAGTTCTCGAAGTTTTTGAGAAAGCCGAGAACCTAACAGCAAAAGTCTTCGATAAACACCTAAGAGCTCAAATGCTGTACTATATCGGGACTCTGCAAATAGATCTAGGCAATATGATGGTTGCGAAAGATAAGGCAGAGATTCTCGATGAATTAACTCGTAACATTGGTACTAAGCCGCACAGAAGGTTGTTCCTCAATCTTATGGGACGTGTTTCCTACAATTTAGGCGAATATAAAAAAGCGGTTGAATATTATGACCAAGCCTTGAAAATCAACCGTGAGATTGGCAGCCGTTCGGGAGAAGGCACAAATTTGGGAAATCTGGGGAATGTTTACAGCGAGTTAGGGGAAAAAGAAAAAGCATGTAAATTATGGAGAGAAGCCTTAGTTATTTTGGAAGCTATAAAATCGCCCGATGCAAAGGTTATCCGGGAAGAGTTGGCAAAAGTGAAATGATCGGTGTCAGGCCTGCAATTCCGCGATTTTAATTGCGGAAGAGAAAGGACGGCATGGGTCGTCCTTTTTTGTTTGTGGTCGTGATCAATTGTCTGGTGTTGGCGGCGATGCGGCTTTTTTCTGTGGGTCGCGTTCGACGTGCGACGCGGAAAGCCATGCCCTCCCTTTGAAATCGGCGGAGCCGATGCCATATTTGTAGCCCCACGTGAAGCGATAGCGAAACGTGGGGTATCGGCGAACAAAATATTCGAGCGTGTGAAACACGCGGCATATGCCGCATGCTCCGCACGCT
>JBJXHF010000091.1:0-6641 GCA_046160805.1 Pyrinomonadaceae bacterium | reverse complement strand
CGACAGTGAATGTCGTCTGCGTCGCATCCATCGCATTCACCAGCGTCGTGGTGACATAACCGTCGATCACCGCTCCGTCAAGCCCGCGAACCGTCCCGCCGCCGTTCAGCGTCGATTTGAACTTGCCGCGATAAATGCCGCCCTGCAGGCAAAGCGTCTTGCCGGTTACGATCTGGCCTGTCTTGTTCAACGCAGTCTGCAGGCTCCACGGACTCAAAAGCGTCCCGCTTCCTGAAGCCAAACCCGTCGGCGATGCATAATAATCGCATGTAAACGATGTTGGCGGCGTTGGTGCTCCAGTCGGTGTGCTCGTTGGGGTATTTGTCGCTGTCGAAGTTGAAGTCGGTGTTCTGGTTGGTGTCGAAGTAGGCGTGGCTGTTTGTGTTTCTACCGGCCAGCCGCAACGCTGCTGCAGGCAATGTCTAAATGCTAATTGCGCCGCCGGAATAGGTATGTCGGAGCTAATACCGAACTGGTTTGCAATATAAGCTCCGTTGCTGCTATTCAGACGATGCCAGACGCCACCCACACTTCGAAAAACGGCGATGTCCGCTTTTCCGTCGCCATCGTAATCGGCGGGCACGGGAATATCGTCAGTTAAACCAAAAACTGAGTATCTAAAATTCGAATCGGAGCTTTGAATTAAATACCAAGTGCCTGTTGACGGCCTCCAAACCGCAATATCGGTCTTGTCGTCGCCGTCGAAATCCGCGACTAAGGGTAGATCATCCGGAAGGCCGAACTGTCTTGCGTGAAATTGAAATGTCGAGCTATCGAGACGATACCACATACCGGACGACGGGCGGAATACGTTTATATCCGCTCTGCCGTCGCCGTCGTAATCAGCCGGAAGCGGCACATCGCTGCCGAGTCCAAACTGAATCGCCGACATGATGCCGTCAGTGCTTCTCATCCAATACCAGGTGCCTTGTGAAGGGCGATAAACCGCTACATCTGCCAGGGAATCGTTATCGAACAGAGCCGGAACCGGCATATCGCCTTCACTTCCAAAATTAACATAGTCGATCGTGCCGGTGGCGCTCAGCATACGGCACCACAGACCGTTTCTAAATATCGATATGTCGGCTTTTCCGTCGCCGTCGTAGTCGGCAGCAACCGGCTCGTCGCTGTCTATGCCAAACTGTATGGCGCTAAATTGGGTGAGACCATAAGAAAAATACCAGACACCGAACGACGGGCGGAACACTGAGATATCGGCTCTCTGATCCCCGTCGAAATCGAATGATGTAGATGAAGACTTAACCTCAGATATGAAACTAACTATTGAAATAAAAGCCGTTAATAGAACAGTGTTAAATAATGAAGTTCTAACTTTTCGTGCACATCTCTTGAGTAAAATAGATAAAAACAAGCCAGGGTGTTTCATAATCCTAATTCTCTTTCGGAAAAATTATGTGTATTTGAGTTGGGTGAGAGCGGTTTGAAGAAAACCGTTTTTGACGGTGAATGACCGTAAGGCCATTCGCGAACTATTATTATACAACAATCTGGCACTTCTCAAGCAGATTTATCCGGCCCGTGCTAAAACGGCGTGTTAAATCAATAAAAGTTAATGAATAATCGGGAAGGCTTGTCAGGCGGATTGGCGCTTGACGTTACAAAAGAATTGGAAAAAGCGGGAAGGAGTCAATCGTAACACATTGGCCAGAGCCCCAAACGTGAAAGATGCAGCGTTTGATAGCATGTTGGATTGCAGTAATGAGTAAGGACGTCTGAAGCTGGAAGAAAATCAGGTGATTTGAACGGAAACAAGCACAAGTTAAAGTGCGGCAACTTTTGCCTGAATCGTATCGGCACGGCCTTGAACGACGGTGAGTTTTGGCTGCGGAACCGACTTGATGGTGATCTGAGCTTCGGGCAAAGAGTCGGCCAGGAATTTCCTGATCTTTAGTTCGTCTTCCGAGCGGCAAAGGTCGGGTATCGTGTTTGTGATCTTGTTCATCCGGGCGCTTGTGTAAGGTGCAATCTTGCCGACGAAGATCTTTGGATGAACAGTTTTTTCCATCCTTTCGGCATTCGACTCAAGCTCCTCTGAAAGTTTTTCGCCCGGTCGCATTCCGGTGAATTTGATCTGGATATCGACATTCGGCCTCAGACCGGAAAGCTTGATCGTCTGGCGCGCGAGCTCAAGTATCTTGACAGGCTCGCCCATGTCGAGAATAAGAATTTCGGCGCCTTTGCCGATCGCACCGGCCTGCAGAACCAACTGCGTGGCTTCGGGAATCGTCATAAAATAACGCGTCATTTCCGGGTGCGTTACGGTCACGGGGCCGCCGCGTTTTATCTGTTCGCGGAAAGTCGGTATCACCGAACCGTTTGAACCGATCACGTTGCCAAAGCGAACGGCCATAAAACGCGTGTCGTATTCCTGATCTAGATCTTGTATAACGAGTTCGGCGAGGCGTTTCGTCGCCCCCATGACTGAGGTCGGTGACACGGCCTTATCGGTCGAGATCAATACAAACGCATCGGCATCATACTGGCCGGCAAGTTCAGCAACGATCTTTGTGCCCAGTACGTTATTTTTCAAAGCTTCGGATGAATTGTCTTCCATCAACGGCACGTGCTTGTGCGCTGCCGCATGGAAAACGACCGCCGGTTTGTAACGGAAAAATACATTTTCCATTCGCTCCTGATCGCAAATGTCGGCAATCACTGCGCAAACCTCGGCGTCGGGCATTTTCTCGGCGATCTCTTGTTGAATCTGGAACAGCGCGTATTCAGAGCGTTCGACGAGGACAAGCTTGTTGATGCGGCTATTGACGAGCTGGCGAACTAATTCCGCGCCGATAGAACCGCCGGCTCCTGTGACCATTGCAACTCTATTCCGGAGAAATCTGTTGATGCTCTTATGGTCTAGCTCGATCGGCACTCGGCCGAGCAGATCTTCGACCTCGATGTCGCGAATGCGGCTGACCGTGACGTTTCCCTGAAGAAGCTCATACAGCCCTGGAATCGTGCGCACCTTTATCGGAATTTCCTGGCAAACCTTTAATATCTTTTGAAACTCGTCGCGGCTCGCCTGCGCGATCGTGATGATGACGTGATCGACGTCGAATTTTTTAACCAAGTCCGGCAGGTCGTTAATTCCGCCTATAACTTTAATCCCGTTGATGACTGCGCCGCGCTTGGCGAGGTCGTCATCAACGAATGCCTTCACATCGACATCTATGTCGCCGCGCCGGTTTATTTCGGCAAGCGTGAGCACACCGGCTTGGCCCGCTCCGACTAGAATGACAGGTTTTTTCAATGACCGGTCGGCGGTCATACGATTGGCTCGCTCGTACATTTCGCGCCGCATCATTCGAACGCCCGAGATCGCGAGAAACGCCAAGAAGAAATCGAGAATCGAGATCGAGATAGGAACGATCAGCTCGGGCGGCAGCACATTGTGAAGCGAGCGCGTTGCCAGCAGAAACAACAGAACGCCGGCGAGCGTTTTGGCGATCATGATGGCGTCGCGGGCGCTCGTATAGCGCCAAATAAATCTGTGGGCGCCGAATAGCCGAAGAGCGATAATTTGAGGCAGAACAACCAGCGGAAGCTGAATCAGCAGCTTAGCGTCCTCGGTGTCGGGAATGACAAAATCGAAGCGTAAAAGGTAAGCCAGAACGAAGGCACCCATGAGGCAGCTCGTTTCAACCAGAGCCTGAAACACGCGGAACATCGTATGCTGCCGGCGTATTCGCAGGTCTTTAAAGCGTGCGGATTTAAAAGTATCGACCAGTAACATTGTTTGCCACTTCGCCCCACAGATAACGTATCCTTTGGCGGTGATACAGTTGACACGAAGAGTGTCAGCCATCTCCGACAGGACACAAAAGCAATCCAGGGGAATTGCGAATATCACTAAAGGTACTCTGTTATTGTAATTTTCTACGCATCTATAATACATCAGGATTTACGACAGTTTTTACTGGCGTCTTGTGTAATAGCACAAATGTTACACGACTTGATAAATATGCTATTCCGATGGCATAAAACATTAGTTCCAACTGTATCTTTGGCAGTGACCGCCGAGTCAATCGGGTCAGAATTTTTAACAACCCTAGTTGTATATTAATGCCATGCAAAACTATTTGTTCGCATGATTTCACATCATTCGCCCGTCTGTAACAATCAATAATTCTAAAATTTAGTAAACTATACTCGCGAGCAGGCAAAAGTCTTTGACGGCGACATCGTCGAGAGAACCGTTGGAGTTTGTTCCACATTGCGAGTTTCATACAGCTTGCGATTAAGCCTAGGAATTTATGGCAACTGAAACCAAAACGGACGCAGCGGTCGCGGAAAAAAGTGCAGACGCCGACATCCCTTTCTTCAAACCGCACGTCAGCGAAGAGGAGATCAGCGCCGTCGTTGAGACGCTTCGCTCGGGCTGGCTGACCACAGGGCCGCAGACGAAAGAATTCGAGCTTGAATTTGCGGCGGCGGTCAAAGCAGAATTTGCCATCGCGTTGAATTCGTGCACGGCCGCCTTGCATCTCGCGGTCGAGGCCCTGGGCTTGAGCGATGGCCAGGCTGTGCTTGTGCCGACAATGACTTTTGCCGCGACGGCGGAGATCGTGCTTTACAAAAATGCGATCCCGATCCTTGTCGATTGCGATCCTGTGACCGGCAACATGGATTTCGATGACGCCGAAGCTAAAGTTGCCAAATTGAAGAACGGCGAGCTTCATTACGACAAAGAGACAGAAGTTGTGGGCATCATTCCGGTTCATGTTGGCGGCTTTCTCCTCGACATCGACAGGGTTAAAGATTTTGCGGAGCGGCATAAGCTGTGGATCGTCGAAGACGCCGCTCATGCTTTTCCTGCCGCGTGGCGCCGCGATGCCGACAGCGAATGGCAGCTCTGCGGAGAGCAAACTGCTGACGTAACGTGTTACTCCTTTTACGCAAACAAGACGATGACGACCGGCGAAGGCGGAATGGCCGTTACCAACGACGCCACGCTTGCCGACCGGATGCGTTTGATGTCGCTTCACGGTTTGTCGCATGATGCGTGGGGAAGATACTCGGGCAACGGCAAGTGGGATTACAAGATCGTCGCGCCGGGTTATAAATATAATCTGACTGACATCGCCTCGGCGCTCGGGCGAGGCCAGCTTGCGAGGGCTGAGGAAATGCAAACCAAGCGCGAACGAATCGCTGCGTTTTTTCTCGACTCGTTTTTGGGCGGCCCGATTGAATTGCCTCCGGTCAGCGATGACCGTATTCACTCGTGGCATCTTTTCCCGATCCGCCTCAAACTCGAATCGCTCACCATCGACCGCGATCAATTTATGGTCGAACTCAAGAGCAGAGGCATCGGCTGTTCGGTTCACTGGCGTCCGCTGCATCTTCATCCGCTTTATGAAAAACTCGGGTGGAAGGAAACCGATCTTCCGGTTGCGACCGAATTGTGGCCGCGTTTGATCAGCTTGCCGATCTCGTCGTCGATGACGATGGAAGACGCTGCGAGGGTCGTCGATACGGTCAATCAAATCTGTGCCGAGCATTCCTAACACAAATCGCGGGCTGCCGAGAAGCGTTGAGGCCGGGCTTGCAGTTTTTGGCTTGGCTTTAACGGCACCGCTCTGGATTTTGGCTGCTGTTCTCATAAAGCTTGAATCAAACGGCCCGGTTCTTTTTCGCCAACTCAGAATGGGACGCGGCGGAAAGCCTTTTACGCTTCTCAAATTCAGATCGATGCGGGTGTCCGACAAAGGCTCGCTCGTTACCGCCGCGGGCGACGACCGCATTACTAAAATCGGCCGCATCATCCGCCGCACAAAGATCGACGAGCTGCCCGAGCTTTGGAATATCGTTCGCGGCGAAATGAGCATCGTCGGCCCGCGACCCGAAGTTCCCGAACTTGTCGATCTCGGCGATCTTCAGTGGACCGAAATTCTCACCGTCAATCCCGGCCTGACCGATCCTGTTACTTTGAAGCTCCGAAATGAAGAACAGCTTTTGGCTCAGGCGAGCGACCGCGAAGAGTTTTATAGAAACACTCTCCAGCCCTACAAACTTCGCGGCTATCTCGATTTTGTCAGAAACCGCACATGGAAAACGGACGTCAATATTATTTTCCGCACGATGAAAGCCGTGGTTTTTCCGCGAACCGTTCAACAGCCGACGATCGAAGAAGGCTAATTTTTCGACCTTAGCCACCATACTGAACTCTTTTTCATTGTCTCGCCTGTCCCAAAGTGTCCCAAATGAAGTAGGACAGGTTAAACTATTGAACAACATAGGCTTAGGTCTTGCTGTCCCACTGTCCCAGTCTTTTTTTTGTCCCAAGTCCCAAAATGCCTCGGGACAGGCTATATCATTAATAAGAATAGGCTTAAATCCTACTGTCCTACTGTCCCAGCTAGTTTTTTTCTCGTGTCGTCCTGAAAAAAGTTGACACTTCGTTGGTAATCCTGATATCGGTTGTCAAAAAACAAAATCCCTGCAAATTGCAGCAATGCACGCATATGCTAGCTCATCACCGGTTGGTCTGAAATACTAACTTTCCGAATATGACGCAACTTGTATTTTAACAGTTAAATGCATTGCAATTGGTAAGGACGCTTACTGGTTGCAGGAAAGAAGAGTCTGGGACGCAACTCAGATGCAGAGGAATCTGACGGAAA